>CACHML010000001.1 GCA_902580945.1 uncultured Pelagibacteraceae bacterium
TCTGCAGGAGAATTCAAAAGTAGAAAAGAAAAGATAATTAAACTTTTAAAAGAGGAAAAATTAGATGCTCTCCTTATGTTTAGGCAGGAATCGATGTATTGGCTCACTGGATATGACACATTCGGGTATGTTTTTTTTCAAACATTAGTTTTGGATCAAAAAGGTAATATTATTTTATTAACAAGAGCTCCAGATTTAAGACAAGCACAAAATACATCAAATATTAATGATATCAGAATATGGGTTGATAAAAATGAATCAAACCCAACTGAAGATCTTAAAGTTATTTTAGATGAATTAAATTTAAAAGGAAAAAAAATCGGAATTGAATATGAAGCATACGGATTAACTGGTCGAAATGCTTTAAGGTTGAATAAATCTCTAGAAAATTACTGCTCAATAGTAGATACTTCTGAATTAGTTACTAAATTAAGAGTTATAAAATCTGATGAAGAAATTAATTATGTAAAAAAGGCGGCAAATTTAGCTGACAAAGCTTTAAGTGAGGTTTGGAAGCATGCAAAAGCAGGTGTAAGTGAGTCTAAAATTTTAGCTGAAATGAATAAAGTTATATTTGAGGGGGGTGGTGATTATCCTGCGAATGAATTTATAATTGGATCTGGCAAAAATGCACTTCTTTGTCGATACCAGGCTGAAAAACAAATATTAAATTCCCAAGATCAACTGACTATAGAATGGGCTGGAACATACAGACATTATCACTCAGCAATGTTTCGGACTATTCCAATCGGAAAAGCTGATCCAAATCATTATAAAATGCACGAAGCTTGTATTGAGGCTTTAAATAATTGTGAGAATAAATTGAAACCAGGGAACAAAGTTGGTGAAGTATATGATATTCATGCAAAAACTTTTGATGATTTAGGTTATAAAAATTCTAGAATGAATGCTTGTGGTTATTCTTTGGGGGCAACCTTTTCACCTAATTGGATGGATTGGCCAATGTTGTACACTAGAAATCCATATGTAATTAAACCAGGAAATGTATTTTTTATGCATATGATATTAATGGATTCTGAAAATAATTTAGCAATGAACTTAGGTGAAACTTACCTAGTTACAGAAAATGGAAACGAAAGACTTGGCAATCAAAAACTTGATTTAGTCGTTATTTGATCAAAAAAAGTTTTACATTCCCCATCTCATTGCCGCTGTATGAACTGGAGAGTCCCAATGCTTTAAGATTTCATCATCACATTTGAGAAGAGTAATTGAAGCACCTTGCATTTCAAGTGATGTACAATAATTTCCAACTAAACTTTTTGTTACCTGAACACCCTTTGATTGTAAAATTTGACATGCATCCTCATAAACTAAATATAATTCTGTTAAAGGAGTGCCTCCCATTCCATTTACGAAAAGTAAATTCTTTTCATTTTTTTCTGGTTTTAAATTATCTAAAATAGCTTCAAGTATATTTCCTGCAATTGTTTTTGAGGGTTGAATTTTTTCTCTTTTTCTCCCTGGCTCACCGTGGATCCCTACACCAAACTCCATTTCATCATCGCCTATATCGAAAGTCGGTTTTCCTGCAGCAGGAACAGTGCAACTTGTAAATGCAACTCCCATTGTACCAGCGTTTTTATTTACTTTTTCACCAAGTTTTTTACATTCTTCGAGTGATCCGCCATGTTCAGCTAAAGATCCAACTATTTTTTCTACTAATACTGTTGCTGCAACACCTCTTCTTCCAGTTGTAAATGTAGAGTCTTCAACAGCAACATCATCGTTAGTGACAATACTATCATTTTTGCCAGAGTACATTTCAGCTCCCATTTGAAAGTTCATTATGTCTCCAGAATAATTTTTAACAATAAATAAAACTCCTGCACCACTATCAACATGTTCTGCTGCTGCTTGCATTTGATCAGGTGTTGGTGCTGAAAATACAAAACCTGGGCATGCAGCATCTAACATTCCATGACCAACAAATCCTCCATGCATTGGTTCATGACCACTTCCACCACCTGAAATTAGGGAGACTTTTCCATCTTTGGTTTTATTTTTTCTTGAAACAAAACTTGGGTCTAGATTGACGTTTATAATGTCGCTATGTGCCTTTCCAAAACCTGTAAGGCTCTCTTTTAAAAAATCATCGTTATTGTTAATAAATTTTTTCATTTTACCTCCTAATTATTAATTACTGATTTACAAATTGTATCGATTATAAGCTGTGAAGATCGCGCTCCAGGATCTATATGTCCTTTTGCACGTTCACCTAAAAAAGAAGCTCTACCTTTTGTGGCTAACATATCTTTTGTGGATAACATTCTTTCTTCAGCAATTTTTATTACTTCATTTAAACCTGATTTAAATTCTCTTTCATTTTTTAATTCGTTAAGTTTTTCAGAAACTGGTATTAAAACATCCATCATAGTTTTTTCTCCAACATTAGCTTTTCCTCTTTCTTTCATGGCTTTAATTCCACTAATAATCATTTCACATGCTTTATTAAAATCAACATCTTTATCTAAATCAGGAGATTTAGCCATGGTCATAAAAAAAGTTCCAAATAATGCGCCTGATGATCCACCGATACCTGACAGAACTTTCATTGCTATCATATTTAAAGCTTTAGCTAATGGTAAATCTTTAATTGAATCTTCAAGTTCAACAACTAACTTTAAACCTCTTTGAATGTTAAAAATATGGTCACCGTCTCCAATTTTTTGATCAAGAACTTCTATTTCAGCAGAATTTTCATCTATAACTTTTTGGACACCCTTTGCTTGAGAAATTAAAAAACTAACGCTCATAAATTCTGTTTCCTTCTTGGTCAAATTTTAAAACTTTTTCATTGTTGATGTCAAAATTAATTGTCTCATTTATTGATGATTGATAATTACCTTGAATTGATACAAGTATTTCTTGGTCTTTAAAATTTAAAGCAACTACTGTTTCAGAGCCTAGATTTTCAATTGAGATAATTTTGGCTGAGTGGTTACCATTGCCTATTGTGATATTCTCAGGTCTTATACCAAAAGTAGGTACATCATCCATTTCAAGTAAGGTTCCAGGGAGAATATTGATTTTTGGCGAACCCAATCTTTGCGAGACATATATAGAATTTGGATTTTCATATATCTCTTCAGGAGTGCCAATTTGCACTAAATGGCCTTCTTTTAAAACTCCAATTTTATCTGCTAAAGTAGTTGCTTCTGCTTGATCATGTGTAACATAAAGTATTGTTGCATTTAGATTGGTTTGAATGTTTTTTAATTCAACCCTTAAACTCTCTCTTAATTTAGCATCAAGAGAGGATAACGGTTCATCCATCAAGTATAAATTTGGCTCACGAACTAGTGCACGTCCAATTGCAACTCTTTGCATCTCACCACCAGATAATTGTGTAGCTTTATTATTTAGCTTATTTGAAATCTTTAACATGCTTGCAATATTCTCAACCTTAGTTTTAATTTCTTCCTCAGGTAATTTTCTCATCGGAGATCTTAAAGGGAATGCTAAATTTTCATAAACACTATAGTGAGGATATAAAGAGTATTGTTGAAAGACAAAACAAACATCTCTTGATGCTGGTTGATCTTCGGTTACGGACTCATTGTTAAATAGAATACTTCCATTATCTATTTTCTCTAATCCAGCAATACATCTTAATGTAGTAGTTTTTCCAGCACCAGATGGACCTAATAAAACAAAAAACTGACCATCCTCAATCGTAAAATTTATATCATGTAAGGCCTCAATTTTTTTATTATAGGTTTTAGATAAATTTTTTAATTCTATTTTTGCCATTAATTCATAAACTCACTTTTAAGAGATTTGTCAGTCTCGCCATCAAAAATAATTATGTTATCATTTGAAGGTTTTACTTGAACGTTTTCATTAATTTTTACACTTGTTGAAATATCAGTTTTTACTTTGATTTCTCCAAAATTAGTTTTAACGGTTATAATTTTTCTTGAACCTAAATATTCAACTCCAAATACCGAACCTTTAAGACCACCCTCATTAGTAAGAGATAAATTTTCAGGACGAATACCAAATGAGTTTTTTTTGCCTTTTGATATCTCATACTGTTTAGGTATACTAAAATCTGTTCCTTCTATATTTAAAGTCGACTGTTCATTAGAAATACCTTGATCAATATTTATAAAATTCATTCCAGGGGAGCCAATAAATGACGCTACAAATTTAGTTGCAGGTTTATTGTAGATTACTGAAGGTTCATCGGCTTGTAAAATTTCACCACCATCCATTACAGCAATACGATCAGCTAACGACATTGCCTCTAATTGATCGTGTGTTACATAAACAGTGGTAGCTCCAATATCGATATGTAATTTCTTAAGTTCTAAACACATTAATTCTCTAAATTCTGCATCTAAAGTACCTAAAGGCTCATCCATTAAAAATGCTTTTGGTCTTCTTACTAAAGCTCTACCGAGGGCTACACGTTGTCTATCTCCACCCGATAAAGAAGAAATATTGGAGTTTAAAATATGATCAATTCTTAAAAGTTTTGCTGCCTCCTCAACTCTAGTTTTAATTTCACTTCTACTATAACCTTGCATTTTAAGAGGAAAAGATAGGTTATTTTTTACATTCATATGTGGATAGAGGGCAAACAATTGAAAAACGAAGGCAATATCTCTCTCAGATGCTCTTAACATTCCAACTTCTTCTTCTCCTAAGTAAATTTCTCCTGATGTTGGTAATTCTAATCCAGCAATCATTCTAAGAGTTGTTGTTTTTCCACATCCAGATGGTCCAAGCAAAACAAAAAACTCTTTATCATTAATTGTTAAATTAGAATTTTTAACTGCTGTGAAATCGCCAAATGATTTTTGTAAATTTACTATTTTAATTTTAGACATATTAATCCGGAAAGTGACTTGTAATTACGAAACCTATAGTTCCAACTAAAATTACAATAAATGAGTAAGTATACATCCACATTGCAAATGGTTGCAACAACATGAAAACTCCTAGTAAAATTAATACTGTAGATAAATTTTCCCAGTAAACTCTTCTAAATATTTTTCTCATTAATGATTTTTCTTCTTGCATTATTTTCTAACTGCTCCAAAAGTAATACCTCTTAAAAGGTGTTTTCTTAAAATAATTGTAAAAATCATTACTGGTAATAAAAATAAAGTTGTACCAGCCCCAATAGCTGGCCAATCCAAACCTCCTTCTCCTATAATTGTTGGGATAAATGGTGGAGCAGTTTGTGCATTAAATTGAGTTAGTAGAACAGCAAATGCATATTCGTTCCACGAAAAAATCATACAAAATATTGCTGTTGCTGCAATACCAGTCATCGCTTGTGGGAGAACAACTTTAAAGAAGGCTTGAAGTCTAGAATATCCATCAATCATAGCAGCTTCTTCATATTCTTTTGGAATTTCATCCATAAATCCTTTTAATAGCCATACTGCTAAACTTAAATTTACTACTGTATATAATATGATCATTCCAAGGTGAGTGTCTCCTAACCCTAATTTTCTATACATAATGAATATAGGAACAGCTACCGCTATTGGTGGAAACATCCTGGTAGAAAGAATAAAAAATAATAAATCGTCTTTTAATGGAACTCTAAATCTAGAGAAAGCATACGCCGCTAATGCACCCAAAAATACTGATGCAAAGGTTGAGCCAAAACCAATTATCATTGAATTTGAGTATCTGCCTAAAAATTTTGATGGCCCTGTTATGACCATTTCTCTACTTCTAACTAATTCTTCATACCAGGTTTCTGGTGCGGGTAAAGAATCAAGATATTCCTGAGATTGTCTTGATCTATTAGTGAATAAATTAACATATCCCTCTAATGATGGCTCAAATAGTACTTCAGGTGGGTAAGAAATTGCACTATTAACATTCTTAAAACTTGTCATTACCATCCAAGAAATAGGTATCAATGTTATTACTGTGTAAACAATAATAATTGTTGCAGCAAGTTTCTTTGAAAACGACGAAGGTTCTAAATATGATCTAGATGTGTCCATCAGCGTTCCTTTATTTTGTTCATTACTTTTACATAAACATTTCCAAAACCAAAAATAGTTACAAATAAAATGACAGCAAAAGCTGAACTATAACCAGTTTTCCATTTTTCAAATGCTTCTCTTTTTAAATTGATCGAGGCGAGCTCTGTAGCTGAACCAGGACCGCCAGATGTAAGTTCAACAACCATGTCGAACATTTTGAAATTCTCGATCCCTCTAAATAACAAAGCCAATAATAAAAATGGTAACACAGATGGTAGTGTAATGTAGATAAATTGTTGCCATTTACTAGCTCTGTCAACTTCAGCAGCCTCATATAAATAATTTGGAACTGATCTTAGACCAGCTAAACAAATCAACATTGTAAAAGGTGTCCACATCCAAGTATCAACTATAACTATCGACCATGGTGCGAGTTCACTTGAACCAATCATATCAAAACTTCCAAAATCGTAAAAAAAGTTTACTACATAATTAAATAAACCTACTTGAGGATTATAAAGATAAGTCCAAAAAACGCCCACAACAGCAGGCGATAACATCATTGGTAATACTATTAGTGTGGTTAATAATTCATTACCTTTAAATTTCCTGTTTAATAATAAAGCTAAACCTAATCCTATTACTGCCTGAAGTAACAAAGTCCAAAACATAAAGTTTGCTGTAACTTGCATTTTTTCCCAAATAGCTTCTTTGTTGAGAACTTTTATATAATTTTTTAAACCGACAAACTGCGGTTCTCTTCCAATTTTATTTGCGTAAAAATTTGTGAAAGACATTCTGATGGCATAAATCAATGGATAAATATTTATCGCCAATAAAAGAAAAACAGAAGGTCCAATGAAAAGCCATGCTACAGCCTTATCAGAAAGTCCTTTAAATTTTTTTTTAACGCTCATATGATTTTTTAAAAAAAAGGGGAGATATTACCCCCCCTTTTTTTTTATATTTTTAAATATTAATGTTAAAGTTTTCCGTCTGCTTCAAATACTTCAACCCACTCTTCGATAATTTTATCTAGAGCGCCTTTAGCAGTTCCTTTTCCATTAACAACATAATCATGAATAGCTTCCTGCATAGGTAACATTAACTCAACAAATGTTGGTTCTTGCCAAAAATCTTTGACAATTCCCATTGAGTCTAGGAAACCTTGTGCATAAACTGTAGATGTAGGGAACGATGGTGAATTTAAAACATCATTATGACATGAATATCCACCTAAATCCCACCATTTTTGTTGTACATCTGGTCTTGCAAACCATTTAATATATTCTAATGCAAGATCTTGTTTATCTGAATATTTAACTACAGATATACCTTGTCCGCCTAATGTTGCAGCAGCTACGTTTTGTTTTGGATTTGCAAAGAAGCCACTAACTCTGCCGTCGCTATCTTCTTTAGAAACACCTGGCCAAAAAGCATACCAGTTCATTTGGAATGCTACTTGTCCTGATTTATATGCATCTAAGTTTGCTACCATATAAGCATCAGAATGTCCCGGAGGAGCACAGTCCTCATATAATTTTCTGTAGAACTCTACAGCTTCTACTGCTTGCGGAGAATTGAAATAACCTTCCATATCATATGGTTTGTTTGGATTTTCATACTCCATACCCCATGCGTACATAGCAGCTGTTACTCCCATTGTAATACCTTCAGATCCACGCTCTGTATTTATAGCAGCACCGTATCTTTTTTGACCATCAATTTCTCTTCCTTGGAAAAAAGTACACATATCATAAAGCTGATCCCAACTAGCAGGTACACCTAAATCATAACCATGTTTCTTTTTGAATTCAGATTTAAGCTCTGGTCTATCAAACCAGTCTTTTCTATAAGCCCATGCTAATGCATCTCCCATAGCTGGTAATGCATAATAATTTTCACTTCCTTTTGGCCATGTTGAATACGCATAAACTGTTGCAGGTGAGAAATCGTTCATCGAAATTCCCTCTTTATCAAAAAAGTCATTCAATTTTACGTAGTGTCCATACACTGCACCAGCACCTATCCATTGTGAGTCACCAATTAACAAGTCAAAAGTTTTACCTTTGTTGTTAAGTTCGTTCAACATACGATCAGCAAAATTAGGCCAAGGTACGAATTCGAAATTAACATCTATTCCTGTCTCTGCTGTAAACTCTTTAGTAAGTTCTTGTAATGCGTTAGCAGGGTCCCATGCGGCCCATCCTAATGTTATTGACTTAGCATTTGAATTTGCAGAAAAAGTAAATAGAGAAACAAACAATAAAATCATTATTTTTTTCATTTTATCTCCTATTAATTTAATTATTCTTAATAATAGTCTATCCAAGAAGACTTGTGCCTGCTAGTATTTTTTTTTGTAAAAATAGTTGGTGTAAAAAATTAAAGAGAAAGGGGAATTATGAACAAAATAAAAGGTCCTGCAATTTTCCTAGCACAATTTGTAGGCGAAGATGCACCGTTTAATTCTTTAGATAATATTTGTAGATGGGCATCATCCCTTGGTTACAAAGGTATACAAATTCCAAGTTGGGACGGTAGATTAATTGATTTAAAAAAAGCATCTGAAAGTAAAGATTATTGTGATGAGATTAAAGGAATTGCTAAATCACACAATTTAGAAATTACGGAATTATCAACTCACTTGCAAGGTCAACTTGTTGCAGTGCATCCTGCTTATGACACTGCTTTTGATGGTTTTGCTGCACCTGAAGTAAGAGGAAATCCTAAAGCAAGACAAGAATGGGCTGTAAATCAATTAATGATGGCTGGAAAGGCATCTAACAGTCTAGGAATAGATAAACATGTAACCTTCTCAGGAGCACTTGCTTGGCCTTATGTTTACCCTTGGCCACAAAGACCTGAAGGGTTAATTGAAAATGCATTTGATGAATTATCAAAAAGATGGAAGCCAATTCTTGATCACTTTGATAATAATGGGGTTGATTTATGTTATGAAATACATCCAGGTGAAGATCTTCACGATGGTGTAACTTTTGAAATGTTCTTAGAAAGAGTTGGTAATCACAAAAGATGTAATATGCTTTTTGATCCAAGTCATTATGTTCTACAGCATCTGGATTATTTAGCTCATATTGATATTTATCATGAGAAGATAAAAATGTTTCACGTTAAAGATGCTGAATTAAATCCATCTGGAAAACAAGGAGTGTACGGTGGATTTCAATCATGGGTAAATAGAGCTGGTAGATTTAGATCGCTTGGTGATGGACAAGTTGATTTTAAATCTATATTTTCAAAACTAACTTCATATGATTATGATGGTTGGGCAGTTCTTGAATGGGAATGCTGTCTTAAACATCCAGAAGATGGAGCAAGAGAGGGAGCAGAATTTATTCAAAATCATATAATTAATACAACAGAAAAAGCTTTTGATGATTTTGCAGGTAGCGGAGCTGACCATGAAGCAAATAAAAAAATGCTTGGCATTAATTAATGAATAGAAAAATACGCATCGGCATGGTTGGTGGTGGTAAAGATGCTTTTATTGGAAGTGTCCACAGAATAGCTTTAAGACTTGATGGGTATTATGAATTAGTTGCTGGATCATTTTCATCTGACTTTGAAAATTCAAAAGAAACTGGAAAAAATCTTGGTCTAGAAAATAGTCGGATCTATAAAACCTATCAAGAGATGGCTGAAAAAGAGTCAACTAGAGCAGATGGTATTGATGTAGTTTCAATAGTAACTCCAAATCATTTACATGTACCTATTGCAAAAATTTTTGCAGAAAATGGAATACATATTATTTGCGATAAGCCAATCGGTATGTCTAGTAAGGAAGCAATAGATCTTAAAAAGGTAATTGAAAGCAAAAAATTAATATTTGCTTTGACACATAATTACACTGGATATCCTATGGTTCGACATGCAAGATCTTTAGTTCAAAAAGGGGACTTGGGTTCTTTAAGAGTTATTCAAGCTGAATATCCACAAGATTGGTTAACAACAAAAGCAGAGGATAGTGGATTAAAGCAAGCCGAATGGAGAACTGATCCCAATAGATCTGGCGCTGGTGGTTGTATAGGAGATATTGGAACTCATGCTTATAATTTGATTAGGTTTATAACTGGATTGGAGGTAGATGAAATTTCAGCTGATATTCATACATTTGTTGAAGGGAGAAAAGTAGATGATAATGCCCAAATAATGCTAAGATTTAAAGGGGGTGCAAAAGGATCAATATGGTCAAGCCAAGTAGCAGTTGGAAATGAAAATAATCTTAAAATTAGAATATATGGAGAAAATGCTGGAATTGAGTGGAGACAAGAAGATCCAAATTACTTGAGTTATACTAAATTTGGCAGCCCTGCTCAAAACATTACAAGAGGGAGCAATATTACTAGTGATGAAGCTAAAAATGTAACAAGAATTCCCCAAGGTCATCCAGAAGGTTATTTAGAAGGTTTTGCTAATATTTATAATGATGTTTACAAAGAGCTATCAGCTAATATTGATAGACAAGAATATGATAAGTCAAATAATTGTTATCCTACAATTGATGATGGAATTGATGGGATGAAGTTTATAGAAAACGTTATTAAGTCAAGTAAGAACAATAGTAAATGGATCCAATTTAATTCTAATTAAATTTTGTTGATAATTATAATTAATAAAACCCATTTTGATCTATTGTTTTTTTTAATAATTTGAAATCAATTTTCTAGAATGATAAATTATATTTACCATATCTCATGGTAAAAAAGAGACCGATATCGCATCGGTTAAAAGCGAGTTTTGGAAAAACAAACAAGGAGAGTGTATGAAAAGAATGCACAGAGTATTAAGTTCGTTTAGCCGAGGCTCAAAGAACGCTAGGCTAAATCAACTTATGTTTCGAAACTTGAAAACTGTAGAAACTAATGCAAATGGCACAAGTGGATACGTTATCAAATCTGGAAAAAATTCAGGAGAAACATTAGGTCACTTAAAGAAAGAGGCTAAAAAGTTTTAGCTAAAAAAAATGAGATATGGGGCAGAATAATCTAGATGCCCCATATTAATAAATTCATTATTATTTTCTATTTCATAATTCCTTTATTTAAATTCTAAGAGAGTCTCTGCAACTATATATTTAACTTGCTTCTCTGAAAAAGACAGGATCTGATTATTATTATTTGAAATAACGTTAACAATAAGTGGATATGAAACTTTACTATTTAGTTTTAAATAATTACTTATAAAATTTTTTGAATTTAGATAAAAAATTTTACCACAATTAAATTCTTTAATTTTATTATTCTTACATTTTGTTTTTTCTTTGAAATTCATTTTAAATCTTTGATCTGGAAAACGAGGAAATTCATAGAATATCTGATTTTTAGAGTCTTGGTAACCCTCTTTATAATATCCTGTAAATTCTAATATTTCTTTTATAACTTTTTCTTCAGTCGTTTTAGTTTTTGAGCCTATGTATCTATCTTTACATTTGTCTAAATAAATATTCTTTTGCTTGCCTGGCAATGCTTGTGCTGCTAATTCAGTTAAACACCAAGCTTCAATCATTCCCAATGCAAATATTGATCCTGTAATTTCACCTAGCGGATTATGCATCATGGTCGCAGATTTTTTTTTGGTTATATATGTTTTAGCTATATCTTCTCTCATTAATACTTCTGGAATGAGAAAAACTTCTCTTAATTTAAATTCATAAGAGAAATACTCTCCTATTTGAGATTTTTTGAAAATTAGTTCTTCTCTATCTTTTTCAGATTTTTCCTCTAAATAAACTTTTTTTGTTTCGCCTTTTATTGTTTTGGTCTTAACCTTAGTTTTAGTTGGAACTTGAGTTCCACAACCAATTAAAAATATTAAAAAAGTAAAAATAATAGTATTAAAATAACGTTTCATAATTAGTTAAATTATCAAATATAATTATTTATTCCAAAATACTCTAAACATAACTTCATTTCTTCTCATTAAAGGTAATGTGAAAGGACCATTATATGTAGCTCTTATAGCTTTTCCATTTATGTCAACTTTATCTTCAAGAAGTCTCTGATTAAGTATATCCCTATGTTTAAAAAAATTATTATCAGATGCTCGTCCAGAATACTGAATTACGGCAAAATAACCCTCTTCAATTGTTGAAATTTTTATTTCTGGGTTATTAGGAAGTGGTGCGTTTTCTTTTGTAAACTTAGAAGGTAAATAAAATTGCATATAATAACCTTCATCTGTTTTACCCTGTGTTACTGGAACTGTCATTTTAATCTCCTCATCCTTATTATTTTGCCCAGAAATATATCTAAAGAGTTTTCTAAAACCGCTATCATTATCTTTATTAATTACCTCTACAACTAACCGTTCTTTATAATGTCTAATCTCATAGCCTTCAGTTGATTGAACTACATTGTATGGGGCTTCTTCATATGCCATAGATGAAGAATATTGAAAAAAATAAGATAAACAAATTAAAAATAATAAAGTTAATTTTCTCATAATTTTTTACCAAGTTCTTCTAGTTTATCAGATAAAAAAGTTATTTGACTATATTTTTCTGAAGCAATTTTAATCATAGCTCTTGCTACTTTTTCAACTCTAATTGGACTATATTTTTGTAAACTCCCAAAAAAAAATAAAGATAAAAATTTCATAATGGGTATACCTAGAAACTCCCCAATTCTAAAAGTTTCTCTGTTACCAATTAAAAATGAGGGCCTCACAATACTTAATTTAGAAAATCCAATTTGTTTCAATTCTTCTTCTGCTTGTCCTTTATTTTTTAAATATGTACTCGATGAATTTGCGTTTGCTCCTATAGAGGAGACATAAATAAAATTCTTTACTGAATTAAATTTAGCAATTTTAGCTAAATTTACAGGAAGCTCATATTCAATTCTTCTGTATTCTATTTTATCAGGTGTATCTTTATGCGTGGTACCTATGCAAAAAAAACAGTCATCCCCTTTGATTTTTTCCTTTATCAAATCTAAATTTGAAAAATCTGTATCAATAATTTCTATTTTTGAATTATTTATATTTGGTTTAGTTCTTACAAATAATAAAATTTTATCGTAACGAGTGTCATTTATAAGAATATTTAAAATATTTGAACCAATTAAACCTGAAGACCCAAATATCAAAGCTGTTTTCATTATTTTGCTAAATAATTTTCACTCATAAACAATTTAATTCTTTTCATTCCCTCAATGATATCATTTGTACTTCTTGCGTAAGAAAATCTTATTGTAGAATTACCTCTTTTTTGATCAAAATCTAATCCAGGAGTTATGGCAACTCCAGCTTCATCTAACACTTCCTTGCAGAATTTGAGGCTATCATTGGTGTATTTAGAAATATCAACATAAATATAAAATGCACCATCAGGAGGAGAAAATTTTCCTAATCCAGCTTTAGGTAATTCTTCTAAAAGTATTTCTCGATTTTTTTTATAAACATTTACATTTTCATTTAATTCAATATCAGCGTCCATTGCCGATAACGCTGTTAATTGGCTTACATGTGGTGGACATATAAATAAATTTTGTGATAATCTTTCTACTTGTCGTACATGATCTTCTGGAACAATCATCCAGCCTATTCGCCAACCTGTCATTGAAAAATATTTAGAAAAAGAATTTATAACATAACATTTGTCTGTTATTTCTAACGCTGTTGTGGGATTGTTTTCATATTGAATACCGTGGTATATTTCATCACTTATAAAGCTTACATTATTCTCATGTGCAACGTTTATTAAATTTTTTAGAGTTTCCTTATCAACCATCGATCCAGTTGGATTTGCAGGGGATGCAACTAGAATGCCGTTTAAATTATTTTTTTTAATATCTTCTGGTATTGGCTGAAATTTATTTTGTATTTCAGTTTGAATATCTACTGGAATTAAATCTTGAGCTTTTAAAATTTGTCGGTAACTAGGATAGCCAGGTGCTGCTATACCCACTCTATCACCAATATTAAACAAAGATGTAAAAGATAAAATAAAAGCTCCAGATGAACCTACAGTTATTACAACTCTATTTGGATTTAAATCAATGTTGTACCAATCTCCGTATAACTTAGAAATACGTTCTCTCAAAGATGGAAGTCCAAGAGTAACCGTATAGCCTAAGTTATTATTAGATATTTCTTTAGTAATAAATTTTTTTGCTAATTTTGGAGCTGGGGTTCCTGGCTGCCCTACTTCCATATGTATAATATGTTTACCATTTTTTTCAGCTATTCTAGCGGACTCCATTACATCCATTACAATAAACGGATCAACATTGCTTCTTTTTGAATTTTTCATTTTCTATTTGATTTTAAAAAAATTTATAAATTAATTTTAAAAGTTCTTACTGATTTTTCTTCGGAAACTTTAAGAATTTTGAATTTAGATGTTTTCTCTAATTTTTGACCTTTGTTTGTCACAAATGATTTCATTTTTTTTACTTCTCCCTCAGACATTTTTCTAGTGTACTTAAGTGTATATTTTTTTGAGCCTATAACAAAGATTGTTTTCATAAATTCTATATATTATAAAGTATCGATTGATCCAATAATATTCAAGTTTTTATCTGTCACAACTATTTCACCAGAAGATGTTCCAATATTTAAAATTGCCCCAATAACTACGTAGTGCGTAACAAATACAATATTACTTTTACTATCTATGCTTTCTATAAATTTAAAAAAATCTTTTATCTGTTTATCCTCATTAGCTGCAAATCTTATATCATAGAATGAATTTAGAGCGTCAAATGTCTCAAAGTCATCAAAAGCATATTTTGCAGTGTCTTTACATCTGCACCACTCACTAGAATAAATATTATCAATTTTGATCTCATTTTTTTTAAAAATTAATCCAATTTTTTTTGATTGCTGAATTCCTATTTCATTTAAATTTCTTTGAGTAGAACAGTTTTGCAATTCAAAATTTTCTGGATCACCATTACCTGGAGCAAGTGCATGTCTTATAAATATAAGTTTGTCTCCCTCTTTTAAAGATTCAATAACTTTGTCATTGGCAAATGAATAATTTAATTGAAAAAATAAAACTGAAAAAATTAAAATTAATTTTTTCATCTTAAACAGATTGATCTTTAATTAGTTCCTTTATTTGAGGTATCATTATTTTTGGAGACCTCATTGATGGATAAATTTTTTTTACTCTTTCGTAGCTGCTTAAAGCTTTTTCATAGTTTTTTAATTTCATTTGCACTAAGCCTTGACCTGATAAAGCTCCAAAATGTCTTTTTTCTAATTTTAAAACTTCATCAATATCGTCTTGTGACGCTTGATACTTACCCATCAAATAAAGAACTGTAGCTCGTTTATTCCACCCTTCTGCCCATTTTGGATCCAGTTCAATAACAGTTGTAAATATATCTTCAGCTTTTTGGTATTCTTGACTATTCATAAATGATGTTCCTCTAGATAATAAACTGGTTAAGTTTTGATCTTTTGGATGTGTTGTCCAAATACCCCAAATTTTCATTTCAGTTTCCCTTGCTGAGATTTCGCCATCTTCTAAAAGTTTTTCAAAAAGTTTATCTAATTGATTGTTATCTGCTGAAAAGGCTGGATTAAAAAATAAAGTTAAGACTATTAAGCTTTTTAAAATAATTTTCATTAATTCTTATTTTCCCCCAACAATCATACCTTCAACATGCATGGTTGGTGAATTGGTAGAATAATTAAATTCTAGATCGTCAGCTAGAGTTATATTTTGAAAAATATTATTTAAATTTCCAGCGATTGTTATTTCACTTACCGGATATGAAAATTCACCATTTTCAATCATTATACCACTTGCACCTACGGAATAATCTCCATTAATAATATTTGTGCCGTGTCCGATAGTTTCTTTTATGTAAAGAAGTTTTTTTTCGGATTTAATCAACTCACTAAAAGTTTTAGATCCGTTTTCAAAATACAGATTTGTTGTACCACTTGCTCTGCCATTAGACTTTCTGTTTATTTTTTTTCCATTGTAAGTGTCAATCAAATAATCCTGAAGTATTCCATTTTTAATTAAATCCAAATTAATTATACCTATACCTTCACTGTCAAAATAACGTGATCCATTAGCTTTTTTGATATCACCACGATCATTAATATTTATTTCAGTGTTGAATACTTTTTGGTTTAATTTGTCCTTTAAAAAAGTAGTACCTTTTGCAATGGCACTTGATGAAATGGCGCTAGCAAAGATTGAAAGAAAGTTTTTTGATATTCTTTTGTCAAATATAAGGCTAATTTTTTCACTTTTAATCTTTTTTGGATTTAATTTTTTTACAGCATGATCCGCAGCAATAGATCCAAGCTCTTTTGGTTTTAAAATGTCATTATAAAATCTTTTACTAGTATATTCATAATCTCTTTCCATACTTCCATTGCTTTTAGAAACAACTTCACAATAAGCTGTAAATTGAGAAGTTTTATATCCATCAGCAAATCCATTTGAATTAGCTAATAAAAAATTTGATTTATTTTCTCCAAATCCTGAACCATTGGTATTTACAATTTTATTATTTGAAAAAGCCTCATCTTCTGCCTCTTTTATATAATTAATTTTATCTTCATTACTCAAATGAGTTTCATCGTATAAATCTAAATCTTTCAAACCGCTAAAATGAAGATCTTTATCTGGCAGTGAATTATATTCATCTTCGGGCGTTATCTTCATTGTTTCAATACATCTATCAACTAATTCATTTAAGTTATTCTCTTTAAGGTTTGATGATGCAATTGAGGACTTTTTTTTTCCTAAATATGTAGTAAGAACAACTCCAAGATTTTCTGATCTTTCAGAACCATCTAATTTTTTATTCCTAACATTAATATTTTCAGATACAGAACTCTGTACCAAAATACTTGCGTCAGTTGAGCCAAGTTTTTTTGATTTGCTAAGACAAATATCAGCAATTTTTTTTAGATAATCTTGATCTTTAATCATTGAAATTACAATTGAGTTCCACCAACTGTCATATTGTTTATCAACAAAGATGGTTGTCCAACACCAACAGGAACGCCTTGTCCTGCTTTTCCACAGGTACCAATTCCTGGGTCTAACATCATATCATTTCCAACCATTAAAATTTCTTTTAATGATGATGGTCCGTCACCTATTAGAGTTGCGCCTTTTATCGGAGCTCCTACTTTGCCATTAATTATTTCATATGCCTCTGTACAATTGAAAACAAATTTTCCTGATGTTATGTCCACTTGACCACCACCAAAACTTACCGCAAATATACCCTTATCGACTGATTTAATCATTTCCTCTTGAGTGTTTGTGCCACCTAGCATGATCGTATTTCTCATCCTTGGCATTACGACATGTTTGTAACTTTCTCGTCTTCCATTTCCTGTGGATTTTGTATTCATTAATCTGGCGTTTAATCTATCTTGCATAAAATTTTTAAGAATTCCGTCCTCTATTAAAACAGTTCTTTCGGTTGGAGTTCCCTCGTCATCAATATTTAAACTACCTCTTCTATTATCTATTGTGCCATCGTCAATTATTGTAACTCCTTTGCTTGCAACTTTTTTTCCAACTAAATCATGAAACGCAGAAGTTTTTTTTCTATTAAAGTCTCCCTCTAAACCATGACCAACAGCTTCATGAATTAAAATAGCAGGCCAGCCTGGTCCGAGTACTACTTTCATCTCTCCAGCTGGTGAGGGTTTGCTTTCTATGTTTGTATTTGCAATCCTAAAAGCTTCATCGCAAACTTTTTTCCAGTTATCGTTCTTTAAATACTCATCATAATCTTGTCTTCCACCAATTCCGTAAACACCAGTTTCTTTTCTTCCATTTTTTTCAACCATCACTGACATGTTAATTCTAACCAATGGTCGATTGTCTGATAATAGCTCTCCACCAGATCTAATAATTTCAATATTTTTCTTCTCAGCTAAAAGACTAGCTGTAACTTGCTTTACACTACCATCTTTAGATCTGGCATACTCATTCATATTATTTAGTAACTCTATTTTTGATTTCATTGATTTGCTTTCAATCGGATCAATGTCTTTGTAAAGTTTTTGATTAGTTTTTTTTATTTCTGAATTATAAGTGCCACTATTGTTTTTTAAGGTTGATTTAAGATTATCACTTGAATTTTTTAACGATTTTTCTGAAATTTCATTTGAATGTGAGTAAGCCACTGTATCGCCTGTGACCGCTCTAAAACCATAGCCTAAATCAGAGGTATAGTTTGAACTTTTGATTTTATTATCATCTAAAACGATAGTTTCTGATTTTGTATCTTCGACGTAAAGTTCACCATCATCACAACTATTTAAAGTCTCTGAAACAATTTTATCAGCTTTTTCTAGAGATAATTCTGAGTTTTTTAGTAAAGAGGTCATAGATCATATTTAAGGGCGAATTATTTATAATCAAGAATGATATGCGCGATCATTGATCACATCAAAACACATAAATTAGCTAATTTTATCTAAAAAAAAATTGGTTAAATATTTTACAGTTGCTTTTGGGTTTTGTTCTGGAATGAAATGACCTGAATTTATTGCATGTCCTTCAATTTTTTTAGTTGTATATTTCTGCCAAATTTTTACTGGTTTGAATTGTCTACCAATTACACCCTTATTTCCCCACAATACTTGAATAGGAATATTTAGTTTTTTCTTTCTGTCTTTTTTATCATGATCCAAGTCAATTGTTGCAGAGGCTCTATAATCTTCACATGATCCGTGAATTCTTTTTGGTTGCTTAAAACATTTTAAATAACCTTCTTCAACTTTTCCAAATTTATGATTTCCAGACCATTTATCTAGGCAGTTTTTCATCCATTTTCTTGGATCACTCATAATCATTCTTTCAGGTAGCCACTTAGGTTGAATTAAAAAAAACCAATGAAAGTATGCTTTAGCAAAGTCTTTAGTTGTTAATTCATACATATCTAATGTGGGGCAAATATCTAAAACACTCAAAGCTAATATATTTTTTCTATGGTCCCTTGCTAATCTGTGAGCCACTCTTCCTCCTCTATCATGTCCTGCTACAAAGAATTTAGAATAACCTAATTTTACCATTATTTGTTTCATGTCACTTGCCATTTCTCTTTTGGAATAATTAAAATGATTTTTATCTGAGGGTGGAGCTAAACTATTACCATATCCCCTTAGGTCTGCAGCAATAACCGTAAATTTTTTTGATAATTCTAGAGCAGTCTTGTGCCACATTAAATGTGTTTGTGGATAACCATGAAGCAAAAGTAACGGCGGACCCTCACCTCCTACTCTACAGAAAATTTTACCTTTTCTAACTTTTACGTATTTTGACTTAAAACCTTTAAACATGCTTAATAATATGAATTTTTGAAAGTATAACTAATGAAAGCTTAGTATCAATATTAATAATATTTAATTTGAATTTACTTTGTGCACCTGTATAAATTCGGATTTGTGAGAATTGAAGAAGAATTAAAACTAGATTATTCAGACGTCCTTTTTAGACCTAAAAGAAGTACGCTACAAAGTCGTAAAGATGTAAATCTTCTAAGAACATACAGATTTAAATATAGTAAAAATGAGTGGTCGGGTATTCCTATAATGGCTGCAAATATGGATGGGGTCGGAGAGCTTGGAGTAGCTGAGAAATTATCTGAATATGGCATGATTACATGTTTAACTAAACAACATGATGTAAAAAAAATAAAACAATTTAAAAAAATTAAATCTATTTATAAAAATATAGCTATTAGCATTGGTACTAAAAAAGAAGATTTTGAAAATTTAAACAAAGTTTTAAGAGAATTTGGATTTATAAAGTTCATTTGTATTGATGTTGCTAATGGTTATTCTGAATACTTTAGTCAATTTCTTAAATCTGTGAGAGATAAATATCCTACAAAAACTATTATAGCTGGAAATGTAGTTACTGCAGATATGACACAAGAACTTATTTTATCTGGTGCAGATATTGTAAAAGTTGGGATTGGTCCAGGAAGTGTTTGTACAACAAGAATTCAAACAGGAGTTGGCTACCCTCAATTAAGTGCTGTAATTGAATGTGCTGATGCAGCACATGGTTTAGGAGCTCATATAATTGCAGACGGTGGATGTACATGTCCTGGAGATGTTGCAAAAGGTTTTGGTGGTGGTGCGGATTTTGTAATGTTAGGTGGAATGTTTGCAGGTCACGACGAAGGCAAAGGGAAAATAGTTAAATCAAACGGTTCAAAATATATTGAATTTTATGGTTCAAGCTCTGAAACAGCAAATAAAAAGCATTATGGAGGATTATCAAATTACAGAAGTAGTGAAGGAAGAACTGTAAGAATTAAATATAGAGGAAAAATAAAAGATACAATTCAAGATATTCTAGGTGGCGTTAGAAGTAGTTGCACATATGTGGGTGCTCCTTCATTAAAACAATTAAGTAAATGTACTACTTTTGTAAGAGTTGCAAAACAATTTAACGATACTTTCACAAAATAAAAATGAAAGAGTATAAAATTGCATCCATTGCAGGAGATGGAATTGGTAAAGAAGTAGTTCCAGAAGCTCAAAAAATTTTAAAAGAAGTTGCCAATCAACATCAATTTAAATTACAAATTGATGAATTTGATTTTTCTTCGTGTGATTATTATGAAAAACACGGAAAAATGCTGCCTGATGATTGGAAGGATAAAATAGGGAGTCATGATGCTATATTTTTTGGCGCTGTTGGAATGCCAGACCGATACCCAGATCATGTTACTTTATGGGGATCACTACTTCAGTTTAGAAGAGAATTTGATCAATTTATAAATCTAAGACCAGTAAAATTATTTGAAGGTGTAAATGCCCCACTAGCTAATAAGAAACCCGGAGATATTGATATGATGATAGTTCGAGAAAATACAGAGGGAGAGTATTCTTCAGTTGGTGGAAAGATGTATCAAAACACTGAAAGAGAAATTGTAATTCAAGAAACTATTATGTCAAAACATGGGATAGACAGAGTACAAAAGTTTGCATTTGAATTAGCAAAAAAACGTAAAAGAAAAAAATTAACTAATGCTACTAAATCTAATGGTATATCAATTACTATGCCTTACTGGGATGAAAGATTTAATGAAAACAAGAAAAGCTATCCTGAAATTGAAACTGATCAATTTCATATTGATATATTAACTGCAAGATTTGTTTTAACTCCTGAATGGTTTGATGTTGTCGTGGCTTCAAACTTATTTGGTGATATTTTATCAGATCTAGGGCCAGCATGTACTGGAACTATAGGCATTGCACCTTCTGGGAATATTAACCCTACAAACAAATATCCATCATTATTTGAACCAGTGCATGGTTCAGCCCCAGATATAGCAGGAAAAGGTATTGCTAATCCCGTAGGACAAATATGGTCTGGTGCCATGATGTTAGATTATTTGGGAGAAAAAGAAGCTGCATCAAGAATAGTAAAATCAATCGAAAAGACTTTATTAGAAAAAAATAATAGAACAAAAGATTTAGATGGTGATAGCAACACCAAAGAATGTGCTAGTAAAGTTCTAAGCAACTTGTAGATATTGAATTGCAAAAAAAATTGTACCTATAGAGGCAAAAGTAGAAATAAATAGAGCTTTAATAATATTTTCAGGACTAACATTGTAAGCTGAACATAATACTACCGCAGTGTGTCCACACGGTGCTACACTTACAAAAAATGCACCTGGTATTTTTTCAGGTAATCCAGCATCAAAAAATATAAATGCTATGATTAATAAAATTAGCGGAGATATTACCAACTTTAAAATAGAGATGGTTGAAGTTAATTTATTTATAACTTTGTGAGTATAAAAAGAAAGAGTAATACCAATTGCAAACAAACCAACAGGAGAAACACAGGCCGCTAAAACAGATAGCACGTAATCAATCGGCGTATTATCAATTTTATAGTTAAATATAAAAAGCAAAAGTCCAATTAAAATTGAAAATATCATTGGATTAAAAGTCACATTCCTCAGAAAAAACAGTAATTTAATATTTTTTTTTGTAGTTAATTCTAAGAAAAAAGTAATCACAGATAGTAATATAACTCCATCCATTAATATTATACTGGTAACTTGTGTTATAACTTCTGTTCCAAAATAAATTTTTGTAATTGGTAATAATAAAGTTACGTGGTTAGACAAGGAAACCATAAGTGACCATATAATTGACTCAGGTATGGGTCTTTTAAAAAGTTTACTTGTCACAAAAAAAGTAAACAAACCTAGAGAAGCTTGCATTAAAAAATATGAAATTATTTGCTTAATGTCTACCTGTCCAATTTCACTCTGTGCAACAAATTTTATAATTAGTGCAGGTACCGCAACGTAGAATAAAAATAAGTTCAAAACTTTTGCATGGCTTAGATCAAATATTTTCAGTCTTCCAAATATAAATCCGAGCAAAGTTATAAAAATAAAAGGTGTTAACCCAAGAAAGATGGAATACATTTGATTATAATATTGTTATTCTGTGAAGAATTCTATTTCCTTTAAAAGGAGTAGCTTGATGAAGCATTGCTCTATTATCCCAAATAGCAAGCTGGTCTTTTTCCCATTCTAAAGCATATTGAAATTTTTTTTTAGTCTGGTGACTGAATAAAAAATTTTTTAATTTATTTTTATGTTTAGTCATATTTGTGTTAAATTTTATAAAGTGTCCAGGGCTACAGTATATAGTTTTTTTATTATTAATAGTTTTAATAATCTTGTGACTTGCAATTAATTCTTTTGAAATTTTTCCCTTTTCTTTCTCTCTTTCAACTGTGGTAATTGATATAGGTCCATGTGATGAGTAAATGCCTTTTAATTTATTAAGTCTAATTTTCTGATTATTAGTCAGTTTTTCATATGCTAAATACTGTGAAGAAAACTCAGTATTTGCAACACCTTTTTTTGGTACCAATTTTGATAGCAACATTGTGTATCTTGGTGGTTTTTTTGTATATGAAGAGTCTGTATGAAATTGTTCACCAAAGCTTGGTCCCTTGTCTGAGGATTTTCTTTGTACAACAGTAATTTGTGGGTATTTTTTATTTAATCCTCTCAACCTTGGATAGTTCGCAGGTTTCCCAAATTTTTGTGCAAAATTTAGATAAGCTTTAGAATTAAGCTTTTGTTTTGGAAAATAAATCATACCATATTTATCAAGTGTAGATTTTATTTGTTTCAATTCATTTTTATTAATTTTATTGAGATTACAAATAATCTCTGCTGCCTTATTTTTTTTAGGAATAATTTTAAACATTAGGCATTTTTAATGTTTTTTTGATTAAGTGGCTTTTGAATTAATGAAACAGGATATTTTTTCTTTTCTATTTCAATAGATAAATTTTTATCAATTAAATTTTTAATTGTATTACCAGAATTTACATAACCAAAAGACATATTTTTTTCAAAATTGAATGAATAATTCCCTGAAGTTGTTCTACCAATTATTTTATCATCTAAGTAAATCGGTTCTTCATGAAGCAGCAGAGGTTGTCCTGGTTTATTATCTTTAAGAACCATCATTGCGAACAATTTTGTTGGTTTTTGATCTTTAATTTTTAATAAAGCTTCTTTTCCAATAAAATTAATATTTTTTTTATAACTGATAGCAAATTGAAGTCCAGCTTGGTATTGATTCTCTTCGGGGGATATATCATGCCCCCAATGTAAAAACCCACTTTCCATTCTCATTATATCCATTGCGTGCGCCCCACATAGAGATAAATTATGATTTTTACCTTCATTGACTATAGTTAAGAAAAGTTTTTTGCTATCTTCTATCTTTACATATAACTCAAATCCAATTTCACCCACATAGGACAGTCTTTGAGCCCAAACATCAATTCCATCTATATTCACCTTTTTACCATGACTAAATTTTATTCCTTCATTTGAAAAATCATTATCACTTATATTTGATAATAGTTTTCTGGTATTTGGTCCATACAATCCTAAGCATGCAAAATCCTCTGTTACATCTTTAAAGTTTATTTTTTCTGAGAGGTATTTTTTTATATGAAATTTATCGTGTTCTCTTGTTGCAGCTGGACCTATTATTCTAAAATGATTTTTAGTCAGGCAAGTTATAGTTACATCTGTCTCTATACCACCATCTTCATTTAGCATCTGGGTGTAAGTTGATCTACCCTCAACATCTTTTATATTTGCTGTACACAATTTTTGTAATTCATCATGGACATTTTCTCCAGCAAGATCAAATTTAGAAAAAGGTGTTAATTCGAATAATCCGACATTTTTTCTTGTATTTTTGGTCTCATATTCAGCAGATGGATACCAATTTTGATAACCAAAACTGTATTCATATTCAGCTTTTGCACCATTTAAAGAATACCACATGGGTCTCTCAAAACCGCCTGAAGATCCAAAACAAGCACCTAATTTTTTTAATTCTTCATGGTATGGTAAAGTGATTTGGTTTCTTGAAGTTTGATGTTGTTTATATGGCCAATGCATTCCATATAAATCGCCAAGTGTCTCTGTCACTCTTTCCATAATAAATTTTTTTGAAGAATGGAATTGTTGAAATCTTTTTATATCTACCGAGAATAAATCCTCATTAATATGTCCATTGATCATCCATTCAGCAGTAACACGACCTGCACCACCTGAACTTGCTATACCGATGCTATTAAACCCGCAACAAGTGAATAAGTTTTTTATTTCTGGAGTCTCTCCTAATAAATATTGCGTATCAGGTGTAAAAGATTCTGGGCCAGAGAAAAATTTTCTAATTCCTGCATTTTCTAACATTGGCAATCTATGAAAAGATTTTTTTAAATAAGGTTCAAAATGATCAAAATCATCTGGCAATTCTCCAAAAGAAAAATTTTCTGGTACAATACCAGTATCTTTAAAAGCAGGTTTGGCATTTGGTTCAAAAATTCCAACTAACATTTTCCCAGCATCTTCTTTTAGATAAAGACAATTATTATAATCTCTCAAAACTGGTAAATTTGTAGGTAGATCTTTCATCGGCTCCGTGATCACATAAAAATGTTCATTAGGATATAATGGAATACTCACATTCATTTTTTCACCAATTTGCCTAGACCACATACCAGTAGCTAGAACAATATACTCACAATCTATTTTTCCTTGTTCAGTCTCTACTCCAACTATAGATTTATTTTTGACCAAAATTTTTGTAACAGGTGTTTTTTCAAAAATTTTTGCACCTTCCATCCTAGCCGCTTTTGCTAAAACGTTGGTGACACCTACTGGATCAGCCTGTCCATCTTTAGGCATAAAAACACTTCCAATAATATCCTCGTTATTTACTACTGGGTATAAATCTTTTGTTTGTTTTTTATCTAAAACTTGCACTTCAACATCTGATAATTGAGCTGTCGTTGCTTGTCTTAGTAACTCTTGCATTCTATCATTTGTTGTTGCAACTGTAATTGCACCATTTTGTTTTAATCCAATTGATAAACCAGTCTTTTTTTCTAAATCTTGGTAAAGATCTAAAGTATATTTTCTAAGTTTTGTTATAGTTGATGATGCTCCTAATTGGCCCATAAGACCGGCAGCGTGCCAAGTTGTTCCTGATGTCAATTGATCTCTTTCTAATAAAACGACATCTTTCCAACCAAATTTAGCAAGATGGTATGCGCATGATGTACCTGCAACACCGCCTCCAATTACTACAACTTTTGAGCTTTTTGGTAATTCTTTATCCATGGATTTATTATTAACGTACAATAATAATTAAAAACAGACAATGTGGTCAATATGAATTGGTCTTTTAATACCAAATTTTTCATCTATCTCATGTTGATGAATATGATGAGAATGTACGAATACAGGAATTTGTAAGTTACTTTCAGTTTTAAGGGTGTAGATAAAATTTGTTCCTCTGAATTTTCGATCAACTACTTCCAATTTTAAATTACTTTTGTCATCATGCTCTAGATCTTCAGGTTGCAATAAAAGTTTAACATCAGATCCATTAGGGTAATGTTTTACAAAATTGCCTTGGATTGTTCCTAGATCTTTATTTTCTAAACTATTCTCACTTGTTACTTTTGCTGGAATTAATATTCCTCTATTTAAAAAATTTACAACCTCAATTGAATTTGGAAAGTGATAAACATTGTATGGGTCGTCAAATTGTTTAAGTTGTTTATTTAAAATAATTCCACACTTGCTTCCCAAATAAAAAGCTTCATATGAGTCATGTGTTACAATAATAGTTGTTATTTTAGATTTGCTTAATAATTGTTTTAACTCAACTTGAATTTCTTCTTTAAAACTTTGATCAACATTTGAAAGTGGTTCATCTAGAAGAAGTAAATCTGGATTAGAAACTAATGATCTTGCAAGCGATGCTCTTTGAGCTTCTCCAGCACTTATTTCATGAGGATATTTATTTAATATTTTTTTTAGGTTTAAAAAACTAATTATTTCTTTTGGATTTATTTTCTTTTTCTTTTTACTTTTTTTTTCAGTACCAATTAAAATATTTTTTTCAACGTTGTAGTGAGGAAATAAACTATTTTCTTGAAAAGCAAGTGATATGTTTCGGTCCTCTGGTTCAACATGTTTGTTCTTTGAGGACATTAACTTGTTATTTATTGTTATTGATCCATTAACGATCTTCTCTAATCCAGCAATAGTTCTTAGAATTGTTGTTTTTCCTATTCCAGATGGCCCTAATAGACAAATTATATCGCCTTCATTTTGAATTGAAAAAGAGACGTTTTTTACTTTAGTTTGACCACTAACTATAAAGTCAACATTTTTAATTTCTAAAAAATTTTTACTCATTATTATCTTTTAAAATATATTTAGAAGATATTGTAATAAAAAAAGCTGCAATTAAAATTAAAAATAATGATGGCACTGCTGCTGCTTCAAGCATGTCCTCGGATGCAGAAATATATGCTGTTGTTGCAAATGTTTCAAAATTAAAAGGTCTTAAAACTAAGGTAATTGGTAATTCTCTAATTATTTCCAGCGAAATTAGTATAATTACAAATAAAAGTGAATTTCTTAAATATGGAATGTGGATATTAAAAAAAGTCTTTCTTTTTGAATAACCAAGTAGATAGGCACTTTCATCAACTGAAAAATTTATTTTTTCATAACCAGATTTAATCCCATTAAATGCTAATGAATAAAAACGAATGAAATAAACAATTATTAATCCTAAGATTGACCCAATAAATATTTTTTTAATAGATAAAAAACCAAGAGATTTAATTATATTATTATCAAACCATGCAATAAAAGTTATAAAGGCTACAGCTAATATTACACCTGGTATTGCATATCCTGATATTGATAGTGTCGATAAAAAATTAAGAGTTTTATTTTTGGAAACACGGTTACCATAATTTGAAAGCAATGCAAAAAATATTAAAACAATACTGGATAGTGTCACTAAATATAAAGTATTTAATAAAAGGTTAATTACATTTACATCAAAAAAGTTTTCTGGAAATTTAATTGTCCAATAGACCATTTGACTTAATGGAAATAAAAAACTAAAAAAAAATAATAGAAAACAAAACAAGAATGCAAAAAAAGAATTTATACCTGAGAGTTTTATTTTTTCTTTTTGTTTAAATCCACCTCTAGAGTCCAAATGATATTTTGCCTTTTTTCTAGATAGTTTTTCTGTTAAAAATAAAATGAATATGAATAATAGTAAAAAGAAAGATATTCTATTTGCAAAAGCTAAATCATCAAATGTTATCCATGCATTATAAATACCTGTTGTAAGAGTATTAACTGAAAAAAAGTCAACAGCTCCAAATTCTGCCAATGTTTCCATTGCAACTAAAGATAGACCTGCAACAATTGCAGGTCGTGAAGCAGGTAAAATAATAAAAAAAAAAGATTTAAATTTCGAAAAACCTAAGTTTTTTCCAAGTTCAATTAAGTTTTGTGATTGATATAAAAATGAAGATCTTCCTAATATGTAAACATAAGCGTAAAGTGAAAATGAAATTGATAAAATTAATCCAAACATACCGTCAAATTTTGGTATAAGTTGATTAAATTCGCCTTCACCAAATAAGGTCTTTAATATAGTAAATGCAGTTCCGAAATTATCAAAGAAGGCAAATAACGAATATGCATATATATAAGGTGGAATTGCAAAAGATAAAATTAAAGCCCATTTAAAAAAGTTAACTCCAGGAAATTCATAAAACGACACTAAATATGATGCTCCTACTCCCAAGATAAAAGTTAAAATTAAAACACCAATCAAAAGCAATAAAGAATTAAGAATATACTCAAATAGAAAAGTGGATTTTAAAATTTCAAAATATCGAGAAGTTTCTTCAAAAAAACTAATTGAAACGGTTATAATTGGAATAATAACAAGTAATGAAACTAATAAAGAGCTTAAAAACCATATATTAAGTTTGTTTGAATTCATAAGAGTAATTTAATTTAATCTTCAATATAGTCTCAATTTAATAATTTAAAAGTGCCTACGAAAGATACATAAGCACTTTTATTAAGAAAAGGTCAGACATTGAATACTTTTAGAATGTGCGGAAAATCTTTAGTATTTATCTCTGAGAACTTTCTTTTATTTATTCTATTGTTAATTTTTTTACACTCCTCAGCACATGGGACACATGGCTTGGCTGATTTATTGTAATTAACATCAGATATAAATTTTTTTTTATTCGTCAATGTTACTTCCAACCTGCAGCTGTCATTACTTCTAATGCGTCTGCTTGTTTATCTCCATAACTAGCAACACTTGTGGTTAAATCTTGTTTAAAATCTAAACCTAAGTTGTTTACTACTAATGGGTTTGGTGACACACCTGAAATCATCGGGAACTCAAAAGTATTATTAGTGAAATGTTCTTGAGCCTCAGGTGATAATAAATAATCTACAAGTGCAATTGCATTAGCTTTATTTGGAGCACCTTTAACAAGAGCAGCACAACTAATGTTCATATGTGTTCCTCTATCGTTTTGATTAGGGAAAAATGCTTTTACTTTTTTAGCAGCTGCTTGTTGTTCTGCACCTTTGTTCCCTGATAACATCAAAGCTAAATAGTATGTGTTTGCAACTGCAATATCTGCTTCTCCTGCTGCAACTGCCATAATCTGAGCTCTATCATTACCTTTTGGATCTCTAGCCATGTTAGCAACAACACCTTTTGCCCACTCTCCAGCAGCTTTTTTCCCATTATTTTTTACTAATGATGCTACTAAAGATTTGTTGTAAATATTGCTAGATGCTCTTATTGCAATTCTACCTTTCCATTTAGGATCCGCCAGACTTTCATAAGTTAATCCAGATAATTCGGCACCACTAACTCTTTCTGGAGCGTAATAGACTATTCTAGCTCTCTTAGCTACACCAACCCAGTGAGTTGTTCTAAAGTTTTTTGGAACTGAAGATTTGATAGTTGGCGAAACAAGTCCTGCTTGCGTCATACCTTTAGCTTTAAAAGCACCACATCTTCCAGCATCTGCTGTTATGTAAAGATCGGCAGCTGAGTCTGCTCCTTCTTCGATCATTCTTTTTTCTAAAGCTCCAGCTTTACCATTAATTAAATTTACTTTAATTCCAGTTGCTGCAGTAAATTTACTATAAAGTTCTGCGTCAGCTTTATAGTGTCTAGCATTGAATATATTCACCTCATTTGCTATCGCAAAAGTTGAAACAAATAAGGATAGAATTAATGCTGAAATTGATATTTTTTTCATTAATCTCTCTCTATGTTAATTGTTAATGTATTTATAATGATTTTGAGAACTATTCGCAATGAGAATGATTATCAATCTCAATAGTGTCGCAGATATGATTTATGTGATTTTTAGGGTTTTTTAAGACTTAAACTCAGAAATTTTACTATAAAGAAAGTTTCTAAAGGTTGTAACTCTAGCAACATTTTTAAGAGATTCTGGAAAAACGAAATGAGCTTCTGTAATTGGGCCTTCAACGTTAGGTAAAACTTTAATTACATTTCTTGATAATGATACCAAATAATCAGGTAAAGCAGCAAGTCCTACTCCACTTTCAACTGCTAGTAACAAACCCATAACACTGTTTACCTTCATTACAGTTTTTCTTTTTTTATTATCTTTCACTCCTAATTTCAGTGCCCAATCAGGATTAAAAACAGGAGAAGGTGCCCCTCTTCCAAATGATATAAATTTGTGCTTGCTTAAATCATTTATTGTTTTTGGTATTCCATATTTTTCTAAATATTTAGTAGACCCATAAATATGGTAATTAATATCCATCAATTTTCTTTGAATATAATTTAATTGTTTAGGTCTTCTCATAAAAATACCAATATCGGCTTGTCTAGTACTTAAATCCAATTCTTTATCATCAAAAATTAATTCTATTTCAATTTCTGGATTTAATTGCATAAATTCTTGAATCCTTGGTGTTAACCAGTGGGTACCAAAACTTCTTACAGTAGTAATAGTCAATTTTCCTGTTGGCTTATGTTTTTGGTCCCCCAATGTTGTTTCAACCTCTTTAAGTTTACTTATTACCTCATGAGCTGTTTTGTAAACGTACTCTCCATTTTCAGTTAACGTTAAGCCTCTAGCATGTCTTTCAAATAATTTTACTTTTAAATCTTCCTCTAATGACTGAATTTGTCTGCTTATAGCAGACTGGCTTAGATTAAGTATAACTGTAGCGCTGGTAAAGCTACCTGCTTCGGCTACTGCATGAAAAATTTTTAATTTATCCCAATCCATTATTTATTTACATCAACTAATATTCTATTTTTTAATTTTCCTTCTAACATTTCAGGAAAAACATTTAAAAGTTCATTCAAACCCACAGTTTTAATTGATTTTTCCAAAATATTGAAATCTACATATTTGGGAACTTCACCCCAAACAAACTCTTTTCTTTTATTACTAATATTTACTGAGTCGATGCCCCATAATTTAACTGCTCTTAGAAAAAAAGGCACAACTGAAGTATTTAATTTATTGCTACTTGCATTACCACAAATTGCTACTATTCCTTTTAATCTAGTTTGAGAAATTGCATTAGCTAAAATATTTCCACCAACAGTGTCTACAACACCATCCCAAGTACCTTTTCCAATCAAACCAGCTTCACCTTCAAATTCTTTACGATCTATAACGTTTTTCGCACCTAATTCCCTCAAATATTCTGCTTTATCTGGTTTACCTGTCAATGCAGTTACATTACAACCCATTTTAGATAATACCATTACTGCAACCATTCCAACACCCCCAGTAGATCCAGTTACAAGTACATCGTTAACTTTGCTTTGTAAAAATAACTCTTCTTTAGCTTTTACGGCAAAGGCACATAGCATTGCTGTTAAGCCAGCAGTTCCCATCATCATTGCATTTTTGCTATTTAGATTTTTTGGTCTTTTTATTAGATGTTCTGCTTTAACTCTTGCGTATTGTGAAAATCCACCATGAAATAATTCACCAACTCTACAACCAGTAAGAATTACCTCATCTCCAACTTTAAATTCATCTGATTTACTTTCGCTAACTGATCCAGAAAAATCAATCCCAGGAATTCTTGGAAACTCTTTAACTAACTTTGCACCATTTTTTAAAATTAAAGCATCTTTATAATTTAAATCAGAGTAATCGACTTTTACTAAGACATCACCGTCTTTTAGAAAATCTAAATTTAAATCACTAACTGCTCTAGTGAACTTTTCTCCCTCTTGGTTAATAACCAAGGCTTTAAAAGTATCAGGCATTTTTTAATTAAACTCTATTTTGCTATAAATCTCAAATATCTATTTTGATAGCTAAGATCATCTTTAAATTGACCTAGATAAAAATTAGTGACTGTTGTTGCTTGTTCTTTTTTTATACCTCTCATAGTCATACACTGATGAGTTGAATCTATTGTAACAGCAACACCTTTGGCATCTAAAGACTCCATCAATGTATTTGCAATTTGAACTGTTAATCTTTCTTGAGTTTGAAGTCTTTTAGAAAAAACTTCAACAACTCTTGCAATTTTACTCAAACCAACGACTCTTTCATTTGGAATATAGGCAACGTGAGCAATGCCAATTATTGGAGCCATATGATGTTCACAATGACTTTGAACAGATATATTTTTTTGAACTACCATATCACTATATCCTTCTACATCTCCAAATGTTTTGCTTAAGATTTCTTTTGGATCTTCTTGGTAGCCTTTAAAATATTCTTTAAACGCTTTTGTTACTCTTTTAGGAGTTTCTAGTAAACCCTCTCTAGTAGGGTCCTCTCCTATCCATCTTAAAATTTTAATAAATGCCTCTCTAGCCTCCTCATCGGAAACGCTTTCTGGTTTTTTGTTATTTTCGTTTTTTACTAATTTCATGAAGGGTTTTTATATATATAAATCGTCAAATTTAAAATATTTAATATATTCCTTAATATGCTAGATAATGCGGATTATATATGTTTAAAAAAAGAGAAAATGTCGCTGATATAGAGGAAGGTAACCTATTATCGCCAAAATTTGATAATGACGGTTTAATTCCTGTGATTACTACATGCAGTAAAACTAAAGAAATTCTAATGCATGGATATATGAATGTTGAAGCATTAAAATTGACTATTGAAACAAAAGAAGCTCATTACTGGAGTAGATCTAGAAAAGCGATTTGGCATAAAGGAAAAACAAGTGGATTTACTCAAAAAGTAAAAGAAATAAGAATTGATGACGATCAAGATGCGGTATGGATTACTGTTGATATTGGTGATGGAGCTAGTTGCCATGTTGGCTATAGATCTTGCTTCTATAGATCAGTTCCAATGGGAAAAATTGAGAATGGTCGAAAAGTCGAAATGAAATTTGAAGAAGAAAACAAAAAATTTGATCCAGAGGTTGTTTATAAAGGACAACCAAATCCTACCAAAATTTAATGAGTGAAATTCAAAAAAATGTTCTTGGAGAAGATTTAGAAGAATGTTCAAAAAATCCTTTAACCGGTTGGTTTAGAGATGGTTGTTGCAATACAGATGAAAATGATCATGGGTTACATACAGTTTGTGTAAAAGTTAATGATGAATTTTTACAATGGTGTAAAGAAGCTGGTAATGATTTAATCACGCCTCACCCTGAGTTTGGTTTTCCTGGACTTAAAGATGGTGACAACTGGTGTGTATGTGCAGGTTGGGTTGCTAGAGCCTTAGAAGCAGGAATTGGATGTTCTATTTATCTAAAAAAAACTCATATGAACACTTTAAAACTTGTACCAATTGAAACTTTAAAAAAGTTTGCAATAGATCTTTCCTAATCACATATTTCCATACTTAGGTCCGCCGCCACCTTCTGGGGTAACCCATGTAATATTTTGTGATGGCTCTTTTATATCGCAAGTTTTGCAATGAATACAGTTTTGAGAATTTATAACAAACTTTTCAACTTCATTTTCTTTCTGTATTTCATAAACACCAACAGGACAATATCTTTGAGCGGGCTCATCATATTTTCCTAAGGTATATTTAATTGGCAAATCTTTATCTTTAAGTTGAAGATGAACAGGTTGATTATCTGTATGGTTTGTTCCTGTTAAGTAAACTGAACTAGTTTTATCAAATGTAATCACATTATCTGGCTTTGGATACTCTATTTTTGGCATTTCATTAGCGGGCTTCAATGTTTCGTGATCGGCATGCTTATGTTTAAGAGTAAAAGGTAATTTTCCTTTAAATAAAATTTGATCAATTCCTGTAAATATTATACCTAAAATTAAACCCCAACTAAAACTTGGTTTAACATTTCTGGCTTCATATAATTCCTTATAAACCCAACTATTTTTAAATTTTTTCTCATAAACAGATAATTCTTTGTTAAGATTAAAATGATCTACGATAGTTTCAGCTGCAATCATCCCGCTCTTCATTGCCGTGTGAGAACCTTTTATTTTTGGCATATTTAAAGTACCAGCATCACAACCAACTAATAATGCACCTGGCATAAACATTTTAGGCAAACTTTGAAAACCACCTTCTATAAGTGCTCTTGCTCCATAGGATATTCTTTTACCACCTTCCAACATTGATTTGATTGCAGGATGAGTTTTAAATCTTTGAAATTCATCAAAAGGTGATAAATGAGGATTTTTATAATCAAGCCCTATGACATAACCTAAAAAAATCTGTTTATTTTCAGCATGATAAACAAAGCTTCCTCCATAAGTATTATTATCTAAAGGCCAGCCAGCTGTATGCATTACTAAACCTTCTTCATGTTTTTCCTCTTTTAATTCCCAAATCTCTTTGAAACCAATTCCATATTGTTGTGGATCTTTACCTTTATCTAATTCAAATTTTTTGATTAATTCTTTTCCTAAATGACCCCTACAGCCTTCCGCGAAAACTGTTACCTTTCCATGGAGCTCCATTCCAGGTTCATAGCTATCTTTTTTATTTCCATCTTTGTCTAAACCCATGTCTTGAGTTGCAATACCTTTCACAGAACCATCTTCATTATATAAAACCTCACTTGCAGGAAACCCTGGAAATATTTCAACACCTAAATTTTCAGCTTGCTCTGCTAACCATCTACATAAATTAGCAAGACTAATTATATAGTTATTATGATTTTGTTGAACTTTAGGTAATAACCAAGTTGGCCAACTAATTTTTTTAGTCTTTCCTAAAAATAAAAATTTTTCTTTAGTAACTTTTGTTTTAATTGGTGCATTAAGATCCTTCCAATTAGGTAACAGTTCATCTAAAGCTCGTGTTTCAAACACGTTCCCTGATAAAATATGTGCACCTATTTCAGATGCTTTTTCTAACAGGCAGACATTAATATCTGGATTTAACTGCTTTAATTTAATTGCAGTTGAAAGTCCTGATGGTCCGCCACCTACGATTACTACATCGTATTCCATCACTTCTCTGGACATATTATTTTTTTACAGTATTTGTTATTTTTGTATAGTGTTTAATTTGTTCAACTCCTCTAAGAATTGAGGAAGTGCTTCGAATAAATCAGCTTCTAGGCCGTAGTCTGCGACACTAAAAATTGGTGCCTCACCATCTTTATTTATAGCCACGATAACTTTACTTTCTTTCATGCCAGCTAAATGCTGGATAGCCCCAGAAATTCCAACTGCTATATATAAGTCTGGAACTACTACTTTACCTGTTTGTCCAACCTGATGTTCGTTTGTAATATAACCTGCATCAACTGCTGCTCTTGATGCCCCTATTGCAGCATTTAATTTGTCTGCAACATCAGTTATTAATTTGAAATTCTCACCACTTTGCAACCCTCTTCCTCCAGAAATAACAATTCTAGCTGTTCCTAATTCAGGTCTATCTGATTTAATTTCCTCTCTGTTCACAAATTTTGTGTTTTCAGTTTTATCTGCTGCATCCACTTTCTCAATTTCTGCTGACCCACCTGTGGTTTCAGCCGCCTCAAATGATGTTGGTCTTATTGTTATACACTTTTTCTCGTCATTACTTTTGACAGTAGCAAATGCATTACCAGCATAAATTGGTCTTAGGAATGTATCTGGAGCAATTACTTTTATTATATCACTCACTTGTGAAATATCTAATAATGCAGCAATTCTAGGCATTAGATTTTTTCCAAAGGTATTTGCTGAACAGACTATATGAGAGTATTTATCTGCATGTTTTAAAATTGCTGAAGTATAATTTTCAGCAATATAATTTTCATAAATTTCATTGTCCATATGAAGTACTTTTTTTACCAAAGGCACCTCAGATAAGGATTTTGCAACATCATCTGCGTTATGACCAATTAATAAAACATGTAAGTCTTGATCTATTTGAGATGCAGCTGTAATTGCGTTTAAAGTAAATGATTTGACTTCTTTATTGTTATGCTCTGCTATCAATAAAACTGACATTATATCACCTTAGCCTCATTTTTTAATTTTTGCACCAACTCCTCAACACTAGCAACCTTTATACCTGCTTTTCTTTTTGGCGGTTCCTCAATTTTAATATGTTCTATTCTAGGGTTAGTATCAACTCCTAGATCTGACGCATTAATTTGTTCAATAGGTTTTTTCTTTGCTTTCATAATATTTGGTAGTGATGCATATCTTGGTTCATTTAGTCTTAAGTCACATGTCACTATTGCAGGTGTATTAACTTCAATAGTTTCTAAACCTTCATCGACTTCTCTAGTTACTTCTAATGAATTTTCTTTAACCTCAATTTTTGAAGCAAAAGTAGCTTGAGGCCAGTTTAAATGTGCAGCCAACATTTGACCAGTTTGGTTGCAATCATCGTCAATTGCTTGTTTGCCCATGAAAACTAAATCCGGATTTTCTTTTTCAACAATTTTTTTAAGAATTTTAGAAACAGCAAGAGGTTCTAGTATACTATCCACTTTTACATGAATACCTCTATCCGCTCCAACTGCTAGTGCTTTTCTAACAGTCTCTTGGGCTTTTTCTTCTCCAACTGTTACAGCTATTATTTCTGAAGCTTTTCCAGCCTCTTTAATTTTAACAGCTTCCTCAATTGCATTATCATCTGGTGGATTAGTTGACATTTTAACATTGTCTGTCACAACGCCACTGCCATCCTCTTTTACTCTTATTTGGACGTTATAATCAATTACCCTTTTTACAGCGACTAAAATTTTCATTATGCTCTTAATAATTTATTTTCTGCATCATAAGGACTCTCTTCTAAGATTGTTGCCTCATGCATCTTACCAAGTATATCAATCTTTAGTTTTTGTCCAATATTAGCTAGCTCTGGCTTAACCATTCCGAGTGCGATAGATTTTCCTAGTCTAAAACCAAAGTCACCTCCTGTTGCTCTACCAACTACACTGCCATTTTCATAAATAGGGTTATTTCCTAGCACATCTGCATCACTTGTTTCATGGACTTCTAAAGTAACAAGTTTGTTATCAAAACCTTTCTCTCTCCATTTATTCAAAGCTTCTAAACCAATAAAACTTCCTTTATTTGGATGGACAAATCTATCTAAACCACTTTCATATGGTGAATATTCAATGGATAATTCGGTGCCAACCAATTTGTAAGATTTTTCAACTCTTAAACTGTTCATAGCTCTTATACCATATGGTTTTAAACCTAAATCTTGTCCTGCATCCATTAACTTATCAAAAATATGGTTTTGATATTCAATAGGATGATGTAGTTCCCAACCTAACTCTCCTACAAAATTTACTCTCATTGCATTTACTGGGGCAAATCCTACATCTACTTGTTTTGCACTTAACCATTTAAAATTTTCATTTGAAAAATCATCATTAGATACTCTTTGCATTAACTCTCTGGCTTTTGGTCCTGATACAACTAGAACACCTTTGCTGTTTGTTAAATTTTCAAATTGAACAGATCCATCTTTTGGCATCCAACCTAATATCCAGTCATGATCTAACCTTTGAAATGCTCCAGCAGAAACCAAATAAAAACTACTTTCCGATTCTCTCATTATTGTAAATTCTGAATGAACACCACCTTTAGTATTCAATGCATGACATAAATTAATTCTACCTATTTTTTTTGGAAGTTTGTTTGCGACCAACTTATCTAAAAATTCCTCAGCTCCAGGACCTTTTATTCTACATTTTGCAAATGCTGTCATATCTAGTAGACCAACATTTTCCTTTACATTCTTGCACTCTTTCTCAATAGCTTTGAACCAATTTGATCTTCTAAAAGACCAATCGTCCTTTTGCTCCATCCCATCAGTTGCAAAAAAATTAGGTCGTTCCCAACCAAACTTTTGACCGAAAACTGCACCAAGATTTTTCATTCTGTCATAACAAGGTGCTGTTCTTAATGGTCTGGCAGCTGGTCTTTCTTCGTCTGGAAAGTGAGTGATAAACACATGACTGTAAGCTTCTTCATTTTTCTCTTTAAGATAAGATTTTGAGCAATAGTCCCCATATCTTCTCGGTTCAACACCTAACATATCTATTGTTGGCTCTCCATCTATAATCCACTCTGCTAATTGCCAACCTGCTCCACCAGCAGCAGTAATTCCAAAGCTGTGACCTTCATTTATCCAAAAATTTTTTAAACCCCATGCTGGTCCAACAATGGGATTTCCATCAGGTGTATAACAGATAGCACCGTTGTAAACTTTTTTAACTCCTACTTCTCCAAAAGCAGGAACTCTATGTATCGCACCTTCAATATGTGGTGCTAGTCTATCCAAGTCTTCTTGGAACAATTCGTATTCAGACTCTTTGGAAGGTCCATTAACATAACATGCTGGAGCTCCATCTTCATAGGGACCTAATATTAAACCACCGGCCTCTTCTCTCATATACCATCTACTATCACTATCTCTTAATACTCCCATCTCAGGTAATCCATCTTTTTTTCTTTTTTGAATTTCTGGATGTGGCTCTGTTACAATATATTGATGTTCAACAGGTATTACCGGAATGTCCAAACCAACCATTTTTCCAGTCTGTCTAGCAAAGTTTCCAGAGCAAGAGATTACATGTTCGCATTCTATTGACCCTTTATCTGTTTCAACAATCCAACCATCTTTATTTTGTCTCATCGCTAAAACTGTTGTGTTTCTATATATCTCAGCTCCTCTATTTCTCGCCCCTGTTGCTAACGCTTGAGTTAGATCAGCAGGTTGAATGTAGCCATCTTCAGGATGTTGTATTGCTCCAACTAGATCATCTGTATGACATAATGGCCAAATTTCTTTAACTTGTTCTGGATTTAAAAATTTAACATCTACTCCGATTGTTTTAGCAACACCCGCATACTGGTGGTATTCATCCATCCTGTCTTTATTACTTGCTAATCTGATATTTGATACAACGCTAAATCCAACATTTTTTCCGGTTTCCTCTTCTAAACTTTTATATAAATTGACTGCATACTTATGAAGTTGTCCTACTGAATAACTCATATTAAATAATGGAAGAAGTCCCGCAGCATGCCATGTGGAACCTGAAGTTAATTCTTTTCGTTCAACTAATACAACATCAGACCAACCTTTTTTTGCTAAATGATAAAGCGCGCTGACACCTACAACGCCTCCCCCAACTACTACGACTTTTGCTTTTGATTTCATCATGCGATTTTTACCTAATTTTTCTTATAAACAAAACATAATTCTAATAGTCATAATCGTCATCATCGTCATCATCGTCATCTCTCCATCCCATTTGATACATCAGATAAGCTGCGGTTATTACACTAATGACACCTGCAACCATACCAAAATTTACACCCATCTCTTGTCCAAAATAATACCATCCAATTTGGGTCGCGCCAATTGGCGGGATACAAAGAATAGCCATTAATATTGCAATTCTAACTGGAAAACTTGGTTTTTTCATTAGATAGATGAACCCATCGGCATAGGTTGAGAGACCGCAGTGGTAAGCCAACAATTTTTTAAAAATCCATCGAGGTCATATTTTTCAACTTGCCATTTAAATTTATAATACTTTTTGTCTTTGTCCATAATTGTCACTTCAAAAGTCGATACGCCCTTTGATTTATATACCTCTACAATTTCATAATTCTCGTGATTTAAAAGCATTGAGTAGGAATCTGTTTTGATCATATTTTTAAATCTCTCAATAGGTCCTGTTACTCTCTGATTATTTGGGTGCGCAAAAAACCATGTTTGAATTATCCCATGATCTTTACTGGGAGTATCATTTTTCATCAAAGCATTAAGTTGAATTTCAATTACTTCTCTAGGTTTAATATTTGGATTTGGTTTTTTTATTTCAGCTTTTAATTCATTTGTAGAAAAAATTAAAAATATAAATACAAAAAAAATTCTATAAATGTCTGGCTGTATTTTTAACATCTTCCAAAAACTCAATTCTTTTTTCATTTGATACAAATGGTACAGCAAAATATCGTTTATAGGTAATGTCATAAATACCACACTTATTAAAAATACCTTTTTTAATTCTTCTAAGGGGTAAATTTAAAAAAAAATCTGAAATTGAGAATCTAGGTGAACCATATGTGCAAAAAATCAAAGCTTTTTTGCTTTTTAGTTTACCAACAGCATATCCATAATTACCGAAAAGTTTCTTAAATGAAAAAGCCCAAGGTGGTGCTAAAACCTTATCGATCCAACCTTCTACAATAGCAGGCATTCTATAATTCCATATGGGAGCAACTAGAACAATTAGATCAGAATCATCAATTTTTCTTCTGTGATCCAAAACAATATCATCAGCATTTTCACCAGCATATACTGGATCAAATTTTTCTTTATATAAATCTATACATTCAACTAAATGACCATTTTCTCTCGCAGATTTTATGAAATTATCTTTTATAGCAGAATTAAAAGATTTATCGTTATAATGTCCATATACCAAAAATACTTTTTTCATTAATCTTTAAGCACTGGAAAAACTGGATTAGATTTTTGAAAAAGTTTTTGGTACTCCTGTTTAATACATCTATTGGAAATAAATTGGATATTTTCTTTGTCTGCTAAAACTTTTGCCTCATCACTGTGAATTCCGTATTGTAACCATAAAACTTTTGTTCCTTTTTTAATTGCTTCTTTTGCAATTCCTTCAGCCTCTTTTGAGGGTCTAAAAACATCAACTATATCTATTTCTTCCTTTATCTTATCTAAACTTTCGATCATTTGTTCCCCATTTACAATCTCACCAACTGCAAAAGGGTTAATAGGAATAACTTTATAACCAAAATTTTGCATATATTTCATAACAACATTTGCTGGTTTTCTCTTAAGATTTTTTCTATCCTCTCCTTTTTTTTCAGAGCTCACTCCAATCATAGCTATGGTTTTTGATTTTCTTAAAATGGATTTAATTTCGTTATCGTTCATTATTTTCTTTCTGAATAACTATTATTTATTTTTCCAACTAGGTTTTCTTTTTTGTAAAAAAGCTGATATTCCCTCTTTTGCATCTTGCGAAGCCATATTTACAGTCATCATTTTACTTGTAAACTTATAAGCATCTCCTAGTGGCATCTCTAATTGTTTATAAAATGCTTGTTTTCCGATTTTAATTGTTAAATTTGATTTTGAAGAAATTTTTTTTGCAATTTTTAAAACTTCTGCATTTAGCTTTTTGTTTGAAAAACAATCATTAATCAAACCAATTTCCTTAGCGTATTTTGCATTTATTGGGTCTCCAGTCAGAAGCATCTTCATCATGATTTTACGAGTTACTTTTCTACTTACAGCAACCATTGGAGTGCTGCAGAAAAGTCCAATATTTACTCCTGGTGTTGCAAAGGTGGCATTTGTTGTACTGTAAGCTAGGTCACAACTTGCAGCTAACTGACATCCGGCTGCATAAGCTGCACCATGCACTTTTGCAATAACAGGTTTCTTTCCTTCAACAATTTTCATCATTAATTTTGAGCAAAGATTAAATAATTTTAAGTGATTTGATCTATTTTTAATTCCACCAACCTCTTTAAGATTATGACCAGCACTGAATCCTTTACCTGATCCCTCTAATATTATTACTCTTGTATCATCATCCTTATCTAATCGAGTAAAAGCATCCAAAAGATCTCTTAAAGTTTTAAATGACAGTGAATTATAAGTTTTAGGATCATTAATTATTACATTTGTAATTCCGTTTCCTAATTTTTTTGTTTTTACATTCATATTAAAGTTATTTTAACTCACCATCTTCACGCATTTTAGCTCTAATTTTTGTAGCAGAAATTTTTTGTATTTCTTCAGATAATACTATCTCCTCAATTTTGTAACCAACTCCTCTCCCATAACAAATATTTGTAATATTTGGCACCATCATTATTTTAAATCTTCCTTCAAATTCAGGATTTAATTTATTTTCAATATTTTTTTTTACTGTTTCAAAGTCGAATGGATTATCATCAACTCCTTGAACGTCTCTTATTTGAATACACACTTGACCGGTTTTTTTGATGATCTCTTTAAATAAAGTATAGTGACCCTCATGAAATGGCTGCCATCTTCCAAGCATTTGTGCTGTTGGTTTTTTATTATCCCATTCATAACTCATTATGATATCTCCTTTATTATTTTATCCGCCCAAAACTTAGCATCTTGAGTAGTTACATGAAAATCATATTTTTCTGGTTTGACAAACATTTGATTAGTATCGTCAAACCTTCCTTCTTTAATCGTGTCTACCCAAATAACAAAATCTGCAGGGAATAAACTTCTTGCTTCTGGAGTTGGGCAAATAAAATCTGCCACAACATAATTTCCTTGATTTTTCAGCTTTAAAGCAAAGTCTGCCATTCTTTTAGCTTGTCTTTTTCTACCCTCCTCAGAAAAATCCCAATCATTTGCTTCTTTTCTAACTTCGTCAGCATTTAATCTTTTTGCATTCAGTTTTGGAGCAAGTTCTTCTGCCAATGTTGTTTTGCCAGCCCCAGGCAAACCCATAATTAAAACTATTTTCATTAAATTTGTTCTAAAGGATGATGAGACATTAATTCTAATCCATTTTCGCCAACTAAATATTGTTGTTCTAATTTCACTCCCTCATGACCTCCAACTTCGCCGATATAACTTTCTAGGGTAATTGTCATATTTTTTTGAAATATACCGCTTCTTTCTCCACCATCAGTCGGATATCTAATTGCTGGCCACTCATCACATAAACCTATTCCATGAAGCATGACTGAATATCTATTTCCGTAATATTTTTCAGGAAGTATCCATGCCTTTTCAGTAAATTCTCTAAATGATACTCCATCTTTAATTAATCTTGAATTATAGTCAATCTGCTCAACTGCTGTTGAATAAATTTTTTTTTGATGTTCATTAAATTTATTTCCACAAACAAAAGTTCTAGAAATATCTGCACAATATCCATAAGGGCCTACCATATCTGTATCAAAGGATACGATCTCACCATCTTGAATAATCTTATTACTACTTTCTTGCATCCAAGGATTGGTTCTAGAGCCTGAAGATAATATTCTACACTCTATCCACTCTCCACCATTTTCAATGTTCGTTTTATGTAAAATCGACCATAACTCATCTTCAGTAATTCCTGATTTCAAATAATCTCTCATTTTAATTATTCCAATATCAGCAACATCTAAAGCTGCTCGCATGCATTTAATTTCTTCAGACGATTTAATAACTCTAGCCTGTTCAAGTATTTTTTTCGCTTCTAAAACTTGAATTCCTTTTTTATTAAGCTCATTTACGGCTGGACCATTGATTACATCAATTGCGATTTTTTTACTTTTAAAATAAGAGTTAGATAAATCATTTACTTCATTGACCCATTTTTTAAGTTGCAACTCTGATTGGTCACCATTGCTAAAATAATCCCAAGTAATTGCTGGTCTTATTTCATCTATTAAATTGAGACCTTTAGATAATATTTCACAGTTAAAATATTCATATAATATTGTTGGACCATCAACAGAGATAAAACAATATCTTGTAAGATTATGCATATTATAAACACTCATATTCACAGTATCTAATGCATACCTTACATTTACTGGATCAAATAAAATACATGCCTCTATATTATTTTTCTTTAATTCATTTCTTAATCTGTCAAGTCTATAAGATCTAAGTTCGTCAAAATCTATTTCATCTTCTCTTAATCTTTTTTTTGAAATATATTTCTTAATTGGTTGGTTTTCTGAAAGAATTTTTCTGTTAAACTTCATCTCTATAACATCTGTACACCAACTCCTGTTTTTGGATAGGTGTATAAATTATAATTTGCACAAAGCTCATCTCCTGGTTTCAAATCTTTTATTGAAACCATAAAAAAATATTTTGCGTCTGGTTTCTCTCTTAAATTATAATACATGTTTTCTAAATTATCATCATTTTCGTTAAATTTTTTTGCTTTTGCGGTAGGATCAATTGGATCACCAAATTTTAATGTAGGTAAAATATTTGATACCATTCTTTGAACTGTAGGATTGTCAGAATGATTATAAAAACCACCTAATGGAGTTCTTATATATTTATTTTCAAACTGCTCATCTCTTATGTGAGTAATTCCGATAAAAGTATTAGCTTTAATTTCTTTGGTTGAGAATAATCCCAAACCTTCGATTGGTGAACTTTTTATTGTTAATGCATCTGGTAAAGGTCTGTACATATATTTCGCACTTTCTACACAATGTGAGTTGCCACCCACTTGTGAAATTGATGTGTTGGATTATCCATATCAGGAGAAAAATTTCCACCATTATATGCATGTGAGTTGCGGCCTAATTGCATTCTTTGAATTATACCAACATCTTCTTTTTGAATATCTTCCCACAATTTATGATTTTGTTTTCTTAATGATTTAAATTCTAATGATTTTGCGGCTTTTTCACCTACATAATATATTTCCATGTGCTCTAAAGTTTTTTTATGACTAATGGGTTCTAACCAATATGCGTAGAAATGATCTTTATGTATACCTAACATAACATTGGGAAACAAAGCTACATACTCTGCAATATTTTCTTTTTCTTTGGGCCAGTTAGGAAAGCAAGGAAATTTTTTCTTACCTTTAAATTTTGGATTGTAAACAACTGTGCCTTGGCCTGCAAAGCGGTTTGGTAATCCTTGAATATGATAGTGATCTTCAATTTTTGAATAAGAATTTAAACCTGGATGAACCCATGGCAAATGATAACTTTCACAATAATTTTCAATTGCAAATTTCCAATTACATTTTGCATTTATTTTAAAATAACCAAAATCATTTGCATGATTAATTAATTTTCTATCTTTTTTTTTCCAAAATTTAGCCCACCTATCACTTAAGGGTTTAATATATTTTTCAAATGGAATTTCGTTGTTACTAATATTAATAAAAATTAAATCTAACCAAACACATGATCTTATTTCTTTTAAATTGTTTTTATTTTTTTTAAATTTTGGGCTACTATGTTGGTTCATCCCACCTATATGAGGTGTTGCAATTAGCTTTCCATCTGATGTGTATGACCATGAATGATAAGGACATCTGATAACATTTCTAATATTGCCTTTTTTGTTTACTAGCTTTACTCCTCTATGACTACAGACGTTATGAAAAACTTTTATCTGATCTTTTTTATTCCTTACTAAAAATAATGGCAGTCCTAACAAGTTAAATGGTTTTACATCGCCGATATTTGGCAAAGAACTTGCTACTCCTATTACAGTCCATTTATTTTCAAATATTTTCTCTCTTTCTATTAAAGTATAATCTTTACTTGTATAACATTCGTTGGGGAGTCCATGTGCTTTTGAAATTGGTTTCTTAACTATATCTAATTTTTTTTTATCTATAATTTTATAAATTGCTGACATTTTATTTTGTCACTTCATATAGACCAAGCCATGCATTTACATCTTTACTAGCAATATAATCAGATTTAAAAAACTCTATTTCTTTCCATTTATTTTCATTTTTTAATTGTTTGATTTTTTTATCAAATCCATATTCCTCATATATTCCCTCGTTAATAGTGAAACAAATTAGACCTTTATTTTTAGTAATTCTAATAAACTCATCTAATGCAGGTGGTTTTACATGTCCAAAAGTAAATGTGCCCACACACATTAAAGCATCATATTGATCATCCTTTTCCTTGATTGGTTTATTTAAATCTACTTTATCTAATTTTTTATAAAGGTTATTTGGAACCAAATCTAAAAGTTTTTGGGATAGATCGGCACCAAAAAAATTAGTGAAACCATACTTTTTCAATTCTACACCAACCAATCCAGTTCCACATCCAGCATCATAAATATTAATATCTTTTTCTTTTTGATGTTTATTGAAAACTTCTGCTGTTTCCTTTGGGCCAGTATAATTCCATTCAACCATATCTTTATCATATTTATTATCCAAACCCCATTCGTCATAAAAATCCATCACCTCTTTTGTTTCTTTTAGTTTATAAATTGGAACTTTGTTACCTACATCTTTTTGGGCCATTACCCTCTCATTTTTTCTCCACTTGGATCATAAAGTGGTTCTTTGATAATTGAACAATTGAATAAATCACCATTAATTTCTACTTGTATTCCATCTTCAGATGATAAATTTTTTTGATCTAGATATGAAAAAGCAACACTTTTATTTACAAAATGAGCAAATCCACCTGAAGTTATATACCCAATGCTATTATCTCCCTTCATTACTGCTTCATTGTTTGTGACATCTATGTCGTTTGTTTGAATTATTAAAGGAACTAATCTATTCGAGCTATTATCTTGTTTAGCTTTTTCTTTACCAATAAATTCTTTGTTCCAATTAATGAAACTTTCTAATCCAGTTTCTTTAGCAGTAAAATCAGGTCGATAGTCTAAAGTCCACGCACCCCAATTTTTCTCTAGTCTCATAGACATTAAAGCTCTTCCACCAAAAGGTTTAATACCAAATTCTTTTCCCGCCTCCATTAACTCCTCATAAAGTTTAATTTGGAAATGTGGCGCAACATATATTTCATAACCAAGTTCACCCGTGAATGAAATTCGGTTTATAATTGCTGGAACACCTCCAACAAACATTCTTCTTGAGTCTCTAAATCTAAATTTTTCATTAGATACATCGTCTCTAACTATTTTTTCTAAAACTTTTCTCGAATTAGGTCCTGCTATAGATATTCCATGAAATTCATCTGATCTATTTTTATATTCAACATTAAATTTATCTAAATGGCTTTCAAACCAACGTCTATGCATTTCTTGAGCTGCACCTGAACCAAAAACCATAAATTCGTTTTCATCAAGGCATGAAACTGTAAGATCGCCACATAATTTTCCTCTATAAGATAACATTGGAGATAACGATATTCTTCCAGGATTTGGAAGCTTACCTGCCATAATATGATCTAAAAATTTTCTTGCATCTTTTCCTTTAAATTGATGTTTTGAAAAATTAGCAACTTCAATAAAACCAACATTTTCTCTTACATTAATAACTTCTTTGGAGACATAATTATGCGATCTAGATCTTTTTATAGTTGGCTCTTCGTATGCATCTTTTTTATCATTTGCAAACCACAAAACATTTTCTAAACCAAAGCTGTCTCCCATAACCGCTCCTTGTTCTACAAACCGATCATAAAGAGCTGTTGTTTTTTGTTTTCTTCCTTTTGGCAAAGTTTCATTTGGAAATGTCATAATAAATCTTCGTTCATAATTTTCAGAAGATTTAATTGTTCCGTATTGAGGTGATGCATAATCTCCAAATCTTGCAACATCCATTGCCCAAACATCTATTGATGGTTCTCCATCAATTATCCATTCAGCAATACATTTTCCAACTCCACCTCCTTGACAAAAACCAGCCATTACTCCCACTGCTACCCAATAATTTTTCATTCCTGGAACTGGACCAATTAATGGTGATCCATCAGGTCCAAAAGTAAAAGGCCCATTTACAATATTTTTAATTCCTGCTTTTTCTAACGCTGGCATTCTTTCAAAACCTATTGCTAATCTATCTTGGATATTATCTAGTTTTGGTTCTAATAACTCATGACCAAAATTCATAGGTGTTCCTTCAACCTTCCATGGTGTTGATTTTGGTTCATAAGTTCCAAGAAGCATTCCTTTTCCTTCTTGCCTAAAATAAATGTTTCCTTCAAAATCAGTTCCAATAGGAATTCTTTGATCACCCATTGCTTCAATTTCTGGAATAGCTTCAGTGATTAAGTAGTGATGCTCCATTGGTTGAACTGGAAGATTAATTCCTGCAAGCTGGCCAACTTCTCTTGCCCATAAACCTCCAGCGTTAATAACTATTTCTGCTTTTATATTACCCTTGTCAGTTATAACATCCCAAGTTCCATCCTCTTTTTGTTTTGTGTCTTTTACAACTGTATGTGTATAATATTTTCCACCATGAACTTTTGCTGCTTTAGCAAAAGCATAAGTCACACCTGATGGATCTACTTCTCCATCAATAGGATCCCACAATGCTAGAAGGTATCTTGATGGATCAATTAAAGGATTTTTCTTTTTTACTTCCTCTAAAGAAACAAACTCTTGGTCAAGACCCATATATCTTGCTTTAGACCTCTCTCTTTTTAAATAATCCGCCCAAACATCATTTGAAGCCAAATAAAATCCCCCACTTGATTTGAATCCAACTGAATGGCCAGACTCTTTTTCAATTTCTTTGTACAATCCGATTGTATAAGCCATCATTCTAGAAATATTTGGGTCAGATGAAATCACATGTACATTTCCAGCTGCATGCCAAGAGGATCCAGATGTGAGTTCATTTCTTTCAAGAAGAATACAATCTTTTAAACCAAACTTTGATAAATGATAAAGAATGGAACAGCCTACTACGCCGCCACCTATGATGACTACTTTTGCATGATTTTGCATGTTAGTATTTTATTTCTTTATTGACGTCTTTCAATGTCTTGTCTGTCCCATGGTGAAAATGTTTAGTCATATCTGGCATGTACTTCATGGCAATTGGTTTTTTACCAACTGCAACAGCCATTTCTCTAACATGATGAGCTTCAGCACCACAACAAATACCGATTAAATTAATTTTTTCTTTAAGACATTCTTTTGCAAATTCAGCCATTTCAAATCTGTTACAATATAAATTATCTAGAGCAACAGGGAATGCATTTCCTCCAGGAATGCAGTCACATCCGTGATCTGTTTGATTCAAAAATCCTGGTTCTTCCTCTGTTGTTCTATATGGAACAGGAAGACCTGCAACATGACAGGAAACTTTTTTTCTTATTTTTTTTAAAAGTTTCATGGTCATTTCTGGACCTCTGTAACAATTCAAACCAACAACATCAGCACCAAGATCTTCAATTATTTTACATGCATCTTCAGCAGTGTGGCCATCTCTTGTCAAATCACCACGAGGTATTGCATAATTGGCAACTGCAATCAAACCTTCATCCTTAATTGCTTTTAAAGCTATCTTCATTTCATCTACCCAATTAATTGTTTCTGCGACTACAAAGTCAACTCCTGCCTCTTTTGCCCAAAGCACTTGCTCTTCGTACATCTTTTGACATTCTTTGAATGAGTTTTTGTCTTTTGGATCAAAAATATTTGTATTAGCAACATCTCCACAAACCATTAAATCTAAATCTTTAAATTCTTTCGCAGCATCCTTTGCAATTTTAAGTGCATTTTTTTGCATCGGCTCTAGCAAATGTTCTTTTCCAATAATTCTTAATTTCTCTCTATGTCCATAATAGGTGAAAGCTTGAACAATATCTGAACCAGCTCTAATAAATTCTCTATGTAATTGTGTAACTACATCAGGATGTTCTAGCACTACTTCTGGCACAAATGGACCTGCAGAAAGATATCCTCTCCTTTCCATCGCAAATAAATATCCCTCTGCGAATATTACGGGACCCTCATCTAATCTTGATAATAAATTTTTATTCATATTTATTTAATAATTTATTTCTAAATAATTTATTTAATAATTTATTTCTAAAGAAAGAGAGTATAAAGACAATTTTAACACAACTCAAAGTTGAAACTAGTTTGCAATTTTTCCATCTATATGTTCTGATGATTTATAATTAATTAATTAGGAGAAATAATGAAAATCAAAAAATTACTTCTATCTGCTGCTGTAATATTTGGACTAACTTCTTTTGGAAGTGTTGCCAACGCAGCTTGTGGGAACATAACTATCGCTAATATGAACTGGGCTTCAGCAAACTTCATGGCTGAAGTTGACAAAATCATATTAGAAGAAGGTTACGGATGTTCTGTTGAATTGGTGCCAGGTGCAACAATGCCTACATTTACATCTATGCAAGAAAAAGGTGAGCCAGATGTTGCTCCAGAATTTTGGGCTAACGCTGCAATCATTGCTTTAAATAAAGCAGTTGATGAAGGAAAAATGCACTCACTTAATAAAGCACCTATTACTGGTTTAGGTGAAGGATGGTGGGTGTTACCTGCTACTTTAGAAAAACATCCTGAACTTACAACTGCTGAAGCAATTTTGGCAAGACCGGATCTATTTCCTCATCCAGAGGATCCATCAAAAGGTGGGTTTCATATTTGTCCTCCAGGATGGAACTGTGAACTAAGTAATAGAAATCTTTACAAAGCTTTTGACATGGAAGCAAAAGGTTGGGCTATTGTTGAAACAGGTTCTGCTGCAGGATTAGATGGATCAATTGCTAAAGCTGCTGAAAGAGGTGAAAACTGGTTTGGTTACTATTGGTCACCAACAGCTATCATTGGTAAATATGATATGAGAGCTGTGGACATGGGAGCTTGGGGTGGAAAAGATAACTGGGATAAATGTATAGTTTTACCAGAACAAGAATGTGGAGACCCTAAAGCAACTTCATGGACAAAATCTGAAGTTTACACAATCGTAACTGACAATTTCAAAAATACAGCTGGAAGTGCTGGTATGGATTATTTCAAAAAAAGAACTTATCCAGGTCCAGTAATGAACGGTATGTTAGTTTGGATGGGTGAAAACCAAGCAGAGGGTGCTGATGCTGCAATTGAATTCCTAACAAACCAAGAAGATGTTTGGTCTAAGTGGGTTTCAAGTGAAGCTGCTGCAAAAATAAAAAAAGCACTTTAATAAAATAAAATATTGCCAAACCCACTCTTTAGTGGGTTTGGTTGTGTAAAATTATGGATTTCTTTAATAAAATTCCTGTAATGGATCGAACAGCTTTAAGAGAGCTTAAAAAAGGAATAGACTCTAGTTTTAAAGAATTTTCAAGAGCCTATGGAGATGGAATTGAAGGTTTTTTTGATCCACTTTTGCATTTTTTAATTTGGTTGGAAAAATTATTAGTCAATAGTCCTTGGCCATTAGTAATAGGTGTATTTGCTTTGTTGGCATGGATTGGATCAAGAAGTATTAAACTGGTAATAGGTACAATAGTTTGTTTTATGATTATTGGTTATTTTGGAATGTGGAAAAACTGTATGGCAACAGTTGCTATCATTTCTGTATCAACACTAGTTTGTATTGTAGTCGGTATTCCAATTGGTGTGTTAATGTCTAAATCAAGCAGAGCAGAAAAAGCAATTTTACCCGTTTTGGATATGATGCAAACTATTCCAAGTTTTGTTTATTTAATTCCTATAATTATGCTTTTAGGTATTGGAAAAGTGCCTGGTTTATTGGCAGTTTGTATTTATGCTTTACCGCCGGTAGTAAGGCTGACAAATCTTGGAATAAGAGAAGTAGATAAAGAAACACTTGAGGCAAGTGAGGCTTTTGGTGCAACTCCAATGCAAAAATTAAAATCTGTACAAATACCATTGTCGTTACCAACAATTTTTGCTGGAATTAACCAAACAATTATGATGGCGTTGGCTATGGTAGTTATCGCATCAATGATAGGTGTTAAAGGGCTTGGAGTTCCTATTTTACAAGCTATTTCTAATCAATATTTAGCACTTGGAATGATGAATGGTTTGGCAATAGTAGCTCTAGCAATCATCTTTGACAGAGTTACACAGCAGTATGGTCAAAGAATTCAAAAACACAGAGGTCAGAAAAAATAACCCTGACACTTTGATCTAATATTTTTCTAGACAGTTATTTTAAAATAAATAATTATTCATTAATGAATTTTTCATTAGAAATTGGACCTCACACTGATCTTGATACTTTACCAAGTGTGAAAGATGTATATGTCACAATGCTACCTGGAGGTGATTATAGGGAGACTGCTGACAAGTCTGGAGATTTGGTAAAAAAAGGTTTTAACCCAGTTCCTCATTTTCCAGCTAGATCAATTAATAGCGAAAGTGAATTAAAAGAGTATGTTTTAAGATGTAAAGATTTAGGTGTAAAACAAGTTCTTGTTATTGGAGGTAGTCGTGAACCAATTGGAAAATTTGATAGCTCCTATCAGATATTAGAAACAGGATATTTTGATGGGATTAAGATCGGAATTGCTGGACATCCAGAGGGGAGTCCTGATATATCCGATTCAGATTTAGAAAAAGCTATGATAGATAAAAAGCCTTATGCTGATTATATTGTTACTCAATGGTTACTTGATGCTCAGCCTATTGTAGATTTTATTTCTAAACAAACGATACCAGTTCATGTTGGAATAACTGGGCCAATGAAAATTTCAAGCTTAATAAAGTTTGCAAATATTGTAGGGGCAAAAAATTCCATTAACTTTCTTAAATCTAATTTTACTAAGGCATTAGATTTATTGAAACCTAAAGACCCTAATGATCTAATTGGGAAAGTTAAATCGCATACTGATTATTTTCACATTTATACATTCGGCGGCTTGAAGGAAACAAACAAGTGGTTGAAGGAGAATAACTATGTCTAAAGAATTTGACTATAGTAAGCTAAGACACGTAACATCAGTAGATCAATCTGATAGAAAAGTGCCTTATAATTTAAGACAAAGCGGACCAACAAAAGTTGAAATGTTAATTTCAACACGTGTAAGAAAATCACCATACTGGCATTTATCAATGCAAGCTGGTTGTTGGAGAGCAACTGTATATAATCGTATTTACCATCCAAGAGGGTATGTAAAACCTGAAGATGGAGGTGCAATGGTTGAGTACGATGCAATTGTTAATCATGTAACAATGTGGAATGTTGCAGTTGAAAGACAAATTAGAGTGAAGGGCCCAGATGCAGAAAAATTTGTAGACTATGTAATTACAAGAGATGCTACAAAAATTTCTCCGATGAGAGCAAGATATGTAATTCTTTGTAATGCATATGGCGGCGTTTTAAATGATCCTATACTTTTAAGAATATCAAAAGACGAATTTTGGTTTAGTTTGTCTGATAGTGATATAGGTCTTTATTTACAGGGTGTAAACTCCGATGAAAGATTTAATGTAGAAATTGATGAAATAGATGTAAGTCCTGTTCAAATTCAAGGACCAAAATCTAAAGCGTTGATGAAAGATTTATGTGGAGATCAGGTTGATTTTGACAATATGCCTTTCTATGGTTTAGCTGAGGCTAAAGTTGGTGGAAGAAGTTGCGTAATATCACAATCAGGTTTTTCAGGAGAAGCAGGTTATGAAATATATTTAAGAGAATGCACTTTATACGCTGAAGATATGTGGAATGCAGTTCTTGAAGCAGGTAAAAAACATAGCTTAATGGTAATTGCTCCAGCTCACCACAGAAGAATCCAAGCTGGCATTCTCTCTTGGGGGCAAGATATGGACAATCAACATAACCCATTCCAATGTAATTTAGGTTATCAAGTTTCATTATCAGGTAAAGGAGAGTGGAATAAGAAGGCAGATTATGTTGGAAAAAAAGCTCTTGAAAAAATGAAAGCTGATTTAAAAGCTGGACATAAACCTTATAAACTTCAATTGGTTGGACTAGAATTAGGTGGAAAGCCAATTGAGGAATACGCTCCTGATTTTTGGTTAATTTCAGATGAAGGTGGTGGAGAGCCAATTGGGTTTATTACTTCGCCATGGTATCACCCTGAAAAAAAACAAAATATTGCAATGGGTTATGTGCCATTCGATGGAACTCTGAATGCTAATGGTTTTCCAAAAGGAAAAATAGGAACAAAATTTAAAGTTCATTTACCTGAAAAGTATTCAGAAACTCCAGGAAAACCAGTTGATGCTGTTGTTGTTGATATACCATTCAAAGAATCTTACAACGCAAACACCAGAGAAGTTGTAAAAGGATAAACTTATGGGGAGTTTTCCTCCCCTTAAGAAAATTATGTCAGAGTTTTTAAGAATAATTTTTCAAATTATATCAATAAAAAAAGAGTTCTTTAAAAATAATAAAAATTTTGGAGAGGCTTCAATTTATTTTGCAATTTTAATAATTATAATTACTGGTCTCTTAAATTTAATTCCACAGAAATCATTATTTGAGGTTATTAATCTAAATTACAATATAGGAATAATAAAAGGACCATCATTGAGAAATGTTGTTTTTTTCTCAGTTTTATTTTGGATTATAAAATCATTTTATATATATTTTGTTGGAGTAATTGTTTTTCCAAATAAAAAAACTAATTGTAATTTTAGAAAAATTTTAATTTTAATTGGATATGCTAATGCACCAATGATATTTAATTTTTTAATTTTTACTCCATCTTTATTATTTTTAGCAATTATTACTTACATTTGGTATAATATATCTTTAATAGTGGGTCTTAATATTATTTTAAATTACAATAATATAATCAAATCTACGCTAGTTGTTCTCTCCCCAATAATAATTCTTTTAATTTATATTTTTTCAACCCAAGTCCAAATAACTCCAGGAATAATTAGTTAAATTGGAAAAATGGTTTTTGATGTCTTACAAAATTTGCAAATTTTATAACCATTAAGTATTAAATTCTGAAAAACACTTTCGTGATTATCTAGGCACTCCTCACAAATATCATTTTTATCGTTCTCATCTTTATCTTCTTGATTTTGTTCTTTAATCATTATCGGTTAATCCAGCTCCTGCCGTTCTTGCTTTTGATTCCTCACTTTCCTCAACATAAGTTTTAATAGAAAGTTTATGTATTTCTGTCCAATCATCCTCGGAGAAATTATTTTTATTATCTAAAAATTTAATATTTATTTTGTCTGATTTTTCTAAAATATCTCCACTTAAATAATTAGAATATATTGATTCATTAAAATTAAACAAAAACTCTTTATTATCCATTTTTAAGAATATTCTTTTACCAACAATCTCTGATGCCCTACTCAAAAAAGATAAAAATATGAGGGGAAAGGCTATTTTGTTAATTTCAATTTCATTAAATTTTAAAATTATAGGTGACTGATCAAAAAAATTTAACCCACAAAGTATTGGGCAATAATATCCTTTTGCTGTATTTGAAGATGAAATTTCTCCAATATTTTCGAAGTTACTAATATTATAAATTTTAAAGTATTGGTTAAGATTTTTAAGTCCTGGTAAACCAAACATTTCAAGTAATCTTATATTTTTTCCAACCTCCTCAGATATTCCCCATGAAAAACCTTTGGCCTTAGTTGCCCTTTTAATTGTAGTTTCTATTTCGCTATAACTTCTCATACGGAATTAATTATACATCCAATAATTATCAAAATTTGAGAGTTCAGACGGTAAAGGTGCTCCCTGAAACATGCAAATACGTAACCACTTGTCTGATCTAGGATCAAATTTTATTGCTCCAAAAAAAGACAGCTTAAGTCTTAACATATCAATAGGCATTAATTTAGAACCAATTGTATTATCTTGAATTTCTGCATAAGGACATTTTTCAGAAATAAATACTCTTCTTACTACATGTCTTAAATGATTATTATCCAATAAAAATTTTCCAATTTTGGAACTATTTTTTTTTGTGAACACTATTTCATAAAGCTTTTTGATATCTCTTGCAATTGCAAGTGGTTGTTCTAAATTTGATCCATCATCGATATATCTATCCCCTATTCTTGGCTCCTCTTTGTTTTTTGAAATAAACCAGAAATTTTTATTATTTTCTTCCTTATTAAAATCAATTTTCAAAATTTCAGAGTAATTCTTTTCAATTATATTTCTTAAATCCTCGATAGTTCTTTCAACAGGAATATTAAAGTATTTTTCTTCATTTGAACTCATTTTAGATACTAAAGGATCAACTATTTTATCATATGGCTCCATCATCATAGAAACGATATACTCAATACATTCATCATTTAAATTCTCCTCAGCCCACATATAAATATTATTAAATTGATAAGAATTTTCTAATTTAAACTCATCTTTCATAAATTTTATAAATTTTTTTAAATCAATTGTTAAATTTTTAATTTTTTCTCTTTGAAATTCACTCTCTGTATGCCAGCTAGTAATATTTTTAAGTGATTTAATTAAACACTGGTAAAAAATTTCTAAATCACTCTTAGAAACTTTTTCTATTTCTCTTATTTTTTTTAAAACTGTTTCTCTAGCAATTATCCAGTTATTAAGTAAAGTGGGATGGTTTACTATAAATGGTGCCATGCCAAGTCCTGTAGAATTTCCTATTCCTAGAGTTCTGCTGATATTATCATCTAGTTCAACAGCGTTCTTCGGACTAATGCTTTTTGCGATATGATTAACTTGGTCAAATGTGAATTGTCTTACTAAATAGACCAACATCATTTCTAGTCTAAATGGCCCACAAATTTCATCCCTATTTTTAATCCTAAATCTATCAGCTAAACCAAATTTACCAGATCCATAGACTGCAGTAGTTCTATAAAGATAACCAACTTTAGATATAAATTCTTTATCTGGTTGTTGACCTTTTGATAAATTTTCAACTACATGATTAAACAACCTGACAGATTTATTAGCTCTTGATAGGGTTAATTCTTTGTAAGATAGTCTTCCAACCTCTTGTTTAGGCACATTATTACTAAGTCTATCAACATCTTCTTTTGTTGGAATTCCATCAAATAGAGTAAATGCAGCATCCCATCTAGTGGCAATAACTCTATCTGATCTTTCATCATCCTGTATTTCATTGGCAAAACAAATTAAAGAGTAAGTTTTTTTTTCTTTAGTAAAAGAATAAATTGCTCTTCCAAATCCTTTGTCATTTAATTGAAATAAATCTCTACTATATCTCCAGTCTTTAAATTCTTTTAAGAAAGATCTTAGAAAGGAGAGTTTTGATTGATGAAAAGAGCCAAGTTTAGACAATTTCATCAGGAATTTAGGGTCTCTTAACTTAACTTCCATTAATTAATTCCTTTATAAAAATTAAACCAATTATTTCCTAAAATATCATTTACTTCATTTTTATTAAAACCAATTTTTTTTAATCCTTTATCTAAATTACTAAACCCTCTGGCATCAATAAACCACTCAGGTTGATCAGGAAATTCTGGTTTACTTTTGCTCCCTTCACCATAATTTTTTGTTTTACTCCACGTTCCATTTCTCATCCACTCGACGATACTATTTGGTTGGTTCAAACAAAGATCGGAGCCAATGCCTATATTTTTTACTCCCATTATATCAACAGTTTTTGCTACCATTTCACAAAAACTATCTAATTTACAATCTGTTCCATTTTTTAGATGATGCGCATACAAAGAAAGCCCTAGCATTCCTCCACTGTTTGATAAATGTTTTAAAAGTTTTTCAGATTTATTTCTTAAAGCACTATGCCAAAAAGACGGATTAGCATGAGTAATTGCAATTGGTTTTTCGCTAATATCTATAGCATCTAAAGTACTTTTTTCACCTGAATGCGACATATCAATTACTATTCCAATTCGATTCATTTCTTTTATAGCTTCTCTTCCAAAATTTGTTACACCAGAGTCGTTTTTTTCATAACATCCTGTAGCTAAAAGAGATTGGTTATTGTAAGTAAGTTGCATAAATCTACATCCATGATGATGAACTTTTTCAATTAAGTTAATATCATCCTCAATTGGAGAACAGTTTTGAAAACCAAAAAATATTGCAGTTTTATTTTCTGACTTAGCCTTTATAATATCCTCAAAAGTTTTTCCCAAAAATATTAGATCTGAATTTTCGCTAAGTAAGTTATCCCATTCTTTCAATTTAATTAAAAATTCATCATAGTCTTCATGATATACTACTGTTGCATGTACTGCGCTTAATCCTGCGTCCCTGTTAATTTTAAAAATATCTCTAGACCAGTTGCAATATTGAAGATTATCAATTCGATAATTCATATTAAAAATACATTATAATTATTACAAATTTTGTCGACTAGTTTTAATTTTAAGACTATATTGATTATATTAATTCAAAAACTTAGCATGAAAAAGAAAAGATATAGTCACAGAGTATCCATAGTAATGGGGAGTAAATCTGACTATTCCACAATGAAATTATGTGAAAAAACTCTTAAATTACTCAAAGTTAACTATGAAACTAATATTGTTTCTGCTCACAGAACACCTGAAAGAATGTTCAATTATGCAAAATCAGCAGAGTCAAGAAACATTAATGTTATTATTGCAGGCGCGGGGGGATCTGCACATTTACCTGGCATGATTGCTGCATTAACAAGAATACCAGTAATAGGTGTTCCTATTGAAAGTAAAAAACTAAAAGGTCTAGATAGTCTTTTATCTATAGCTCAAATGCCTAAAGGTATTCCAGTTGGAACAGTTGCTATAGGGACTGATGGTGCCATAAATGCTGCATTGTACGCAGCATCTATAATTTCTAATTTTGATCCTAAAATTAAAAATAGCTTAATAAAGTGGAGATCTAAACAATCTAAATCTGTTAAGAAAAAACCATATTAAATGAAAAATCCTATTTTAGGAATTATAGGTGGAGGTCAACTTGGAAGTTTGCTGTCAGTAGCTGCTAACAAAATTGGCATTAAAACTGTTATTTTAAGCGATGATGAGGATGCACCAGCTAAAAATTTTACGGAAAAGTTCATATATGGAAAATATGACAACAAATCAATTACTCAGGAATTTATCGATAGTGTCGATTTAGTTACTTATGAATTTGAGAATATTCCATTTCGTATTCTTCAAAGTATAAATAATGAAAAAACAGTTTTGCCTAAACCTGAGATAAATAATTTAATCCAAAATAGATTGACAGAGAAAAATTTTCTAAATGATATAAATATCCAAACTACCCAATATGTCTCTATAAAACATATGGATGAATTAAATGAAAATGAAAATTTGTTACCAGGATTGCTAAAAACAACTACATTAGGATATGATGGGAAAGGTCAATACAAATTAAATAGTAAAAAGGACATATCTAATGAAATAGATTTTTCTAAAGAATACATATTAGAAAAATTTATTAATTTAAAAAAAGAAATATCTGTTATCATTTCAAGATTTGGTAATCAAAAATATGAAATATATGAACCAATTGAAAATGTTCATGAAGACCAAATTTTAAAGCACTCTAAAATCCCTGCAGATGTTTCGGATGAAATTAAAATCAAATCCACTGAGTGGTCAAAAAAAATTGTTGAGGATTTAGATTATATTGGAACTTTATGTGTAGAGTTTTTTATTGATAAAAATGATAATTTATATGCAAACGAAATAGCTCCCAGAGTTCATAACTCAGGACATTTGACAATTAATTCTCACAATATAAGTCAATTTGAAAATCATGTTAGGGCTGTATGTGGTTTAGAAAAAATTAAAACAAAAAAAATATATAATGCCAAAATGATAAATTTAATAGGTGATGATATTTCAATGTATAGAGACAAAAAATTTTCTGAGAATGAATTCTTTTTTGACTATCTTAAAAAAGATATAAAAAATAAAAGAAAAATGGGTCATATAACAATCATTGAAAAATAATATCTTAAATTTGTTGAATTAATGAGGCGCTATTATTTGTTGGTTTATTGACATCCTTAGATATTTCGTGAAAAGTCAAACTTACTTTATTACACTCTTTTAAAAAAGTTGAACCAAAATGTTCAATGTTTAAATATTTATCAATATCTTTTTCATAAAGTATTACTGGTTGTCTATGGTGAATTTCTGAAATATTTTGGTTTGCCTCCTCAGTTATCATGCAAAATTGGCCTTCATCGTAAATTGCAGCTATAAAAATTGTCTTTTTATCATTTCTGAAAAAATAATATGGAATTTTGTTATCTTTTGTTCTTTTCCACTCATAGAAACCATCGGCAACAACTACACATCTTTGTGTTTTAATGAGTTTTTTAAATGAAACCTTTTCATCGATTGTCTCTAATCTTGCATTTATCAAAGCTTTAAAGTCTTTCTGTTTTGCCCATGATGGAATAATTCCCCATTTAAGATTTTCAACCGTATTGCCGTTTTTATATTTCTTGACTACAGGAAGATTTTGATATGGGTGTGCATTGTAATTATCACTGTCTTGAACATTAATCGCAGTTTTCACGATATTTTTTGTTTTTGTAACAGCATTCGTAATTACGTATCTTCCGCACATATATTTAATATTGGTTTAATTTGTTTTTCGATTATATGTTCTTCAAAATGATTAAATCAATAGAAAATAACTTTGATAACCCACAGGTAAATGAACTTCTTAGAATTCATTTTATTGAATTAAGATCTGTATCGCCAGAGGGTAGTTCACATGTATTAGATGTGCAAGGTTTGAGAGTTCCCAGTATAAAATTTTGGAGTTTATGGGAGAATAATGATTTAATTGGATGCGGAGCTTTAAAAACCCTTTCAGAAGAACATGGGGAATTTAAGTCAATAAGGGTCGCAGACAAATTTAGGAAAAAAAGATATGGAGAAAAAATTATTGCACATTTAATAGATAAATCAAAAAAAATTGGAATTAAAAAATTAAGCGTTGAAACAGGAGCTGGAGATTTTTTTGCCCCAGCAAGAAAATTATTTAAAAATTTTGGATTCAAAAAATGCAAACCTTTTGCACATTACAAAGAGGATTCAAATTCGTGTTATTATAGTTTAAATTTATAATTTCATGAAAAAAAATTTAGCCAAACCCTATATACTTTATGTCGCTGAGGTTATTTATTTAGCAATAAGTGAAATAAAAAGTAAAGAGCAGAATATTAGCAATATTGATGCTATGGAAAGATTCATAGGTTCACCATTATATGAAAAAATAAGTAGTGGTAAGTATCATGATGATTGGTTTGAAGAGTTAAAAAAAAATAATTATATTGATATTAATTCTGGGGAAAAAATTTCTACCGAAGTAATTAGACTTTTAAATCTTCAAAAAGAAGCTATGATGAAGCAATTAATTAAATTTCCTGATTTATACTATGCAAAAAGCCATTTTCCTTTAGATATCTCTCAAAGAGCTATTAACCATCTGTGGAGAGTGTGTGAAAGTTACGAGTTGTGGTGTAATGAAACAAAGAATACTAAGTTAATAAAATTAAAAATAATTGAATAAATTTATGAATCAAATTTCCAAATTTATCGACTCCACTTTACTAGATTTAGGAAGACAATTTAAACTATCTTATTTACCACCTTTAATGATTTATCTTGCAGCTGGAATTTCAGGTTTAACAGGAATAGTGGGTACATTTTTTGTTAAAGATTATCTAAATTTATCAGCAGCCTTTCTTGCTGGGCTAGGGTTTTGGGCTGGTATTCCTTGGGCACTAAAAATGCCATTAGGTCATTTAGTAGATCTAATTTGGAACAAAAAAAATTATATGGTTTATGTAGGAGCTACACTAATTGGTTTAAGCTTGTTGATAATGTATGGATTAATTATCCATACAGAATGGATGTCCACAATTCTAAAAGTAGAGACTTGGTTTGTAGTAAGTGTTCTTTTAGCTCCCATTGGATATGTGGTTCAAGATGTTGTCGCAGATGCAATGACAGTAGAAGCTGTTCCAATTGTTAATGAAGAAGGTCAAAAATTTTCACAAGATCAGATTAAAACAATGCATACTACAATGCAGACACTTGGACGATTTGCAATTATCGGTGGTACTGTTCTAGTTGCTTTAGTAAATGTAATCTTATTTAAAGGCGTAGATACTTTAGAACAAGCGGACAAAATAGAGCTCTATGGATCAATTTATATTTATGCACTAGTAATACCATTTGTTTCAATTTTAGGAGTAATTTTTGCTAACTATCTTAAAAATAAAAAAAAAAATAAATTAATTGGTCAGGGTTTAGTCGGTAACGAAGATAATTACGAACATAAAAAAACAGAGATTAATTGGTGGATTTTAGGTGGTAGTTTAATTTTTGTAATTTTTACACTCAGCGTTGGCTCCTTCGGAGTTCCTTTCGCTCAAGAAATAGTTTTTTTAGGATCTATGGTAATTATTTTGTTCCTGATGAGTAAATTGATAAAAGAACTGCCTCAAAATTTAAGATCTACGATTGTCGGGACGGCTGTGATTATATTCGTATTTAGAGCAATGCCAGGTCCAGGTCCGGGACTATCTTGGTTTGAAATAGATGAATTAAAATTTAATGAACAGTTTTTTTCTATATTATCACTACTAGCTTCGGTCTTAACATTGTTAGGAATTATTTTGCTTAGACCTTTTATGTCAAATAATTCTATAGCAAAAATCATTGTAGTTTTGTCAATCGCTGGTGCAATATTATTTCTGCCAAGTGTAGGAATGTATTACGGATTTCATAATTGGACCTCATCAATAACAAATGGAATTGTTGATGCTAAATTTATTGCACTAATTAATACAGCATTAGAGTCGCCTTTAGGTCAGGTCTCTATGATACCTTTACTAGCATGGATTGCTAAAAATGCACCTTCGAACCTAAAAGCTACTTTTTTTGCAGTTTTTGCGTCTTTTACAAATTTAGCATTATCAGCAAGTGCTTTAGGAACAAAATACTTAAATGAAATTTATACAATTACTCGTGAAGTCAAAGATAAAGTGACTAATGCAATATTGACTACTGCTGATTACTCAGAATTGGGAATATTATTAATAACTGTAACATTGCTGACTTTAATTTTACCAATTTTGTTCGTATTTATTATTCAAAAAACAAGATTTAAAACTTTAGAATAGTTTCTAAATACATTTATAGCCATATTCCAGTGAAGCATCAGTTATTGAGTGGTACATAGATTCCCCAAAACTACGAAGTGAAAAAATTCTAGCTTTTTCAGGATTATCTTCAACCATATCAACTAAAAAAGATATTCCGTTATATGATGAGTTGATGCACATATTTTTACTAAATATATTGAAATTAAACGGACAACCTTTTTTTAAAACCTCTTTAACATTAGGTCCTTCTATTTCTATAATTGCTTTTGAGTGTGATAGATCTGTAACAGCAAAGTCGCTATCATTAAAATTTTTCAAAATTTCACTAAAAAGTTCTTTTTTTTTGGAAACAACAAGCCAATTGTTTGGTGAATTCCACAATATTCTTAAATTTTCATTTGCGACAACTTTTTGTGCTTCATTAAAAAATTGCAAATTATTAAGTTTTATATCATTTATTTTAATTGAAGAATTTTTGTACTGAACTATTTGAACAATTAATAAATTTTTTAACTCAGAAATTTTCAATAATTCATTTTCAGTTTTATTTTCAAAATTTCCATAAGAGCCCTCTGAATGAATGTTCTGCAAAGGTGATAACATCGTCATGATCTAACTCTCTTTCCTTCAGGATCTACATAATGAGAAGAGACAATCTCTACAGGTATCGTTTTATTTTTTAAAGGTGACATAGCAAAGAGTTTTTGTCCTATCATATTTTTACCATCTTTAATTATTGCTAAAGAAAATGGGTTATCATATTCAACACTCCAACATGAGGCCGAAACATGACCTAATTTTGGGTTAGGTAATTTTGCTTTTGGATCTTTTACTATGTAAGATCCCTCAGGTATACTTGTAGTTTTATCAATTGGAACTACGCCAACTAATTTTTCTCTATCCGTAGATGTAAAGGCAGATCTGTTTAAAGATCTTTTGCCTATAAAATCTTTTTTCTTACTAACTAGCCCTTCTAAAGATGCATCGTAAGGGATTGTTCTTCCATCTAATTCAGATCCTGCAACATGGCCCATTTCTATTCTTAAAGTTGATAAAGCTTCAGTTCCATATGGTTGTATTTGAAATTCTTTTCCAACTTCCATGATTTTTTCCCACATGAAATATCCGTTATCAGATTCAACGTTAATCTCATATGCTAACTCACCAGAAAACGAAATTCTGTAAATTTTTGCAGGAACTCCAAATAAATCAGCCTCTTTATAACCCATAAATGGCAAACCTTCGTTTGAAACATCTAAATTAGGGAATAATTTCATTAATAATTTTCTAGAATTAGGTCCTGCGATTGCTGCGCCTGCCCATTGCTCTGTGGTTGATACAACGTTTACATTTAATTCTGGCCACACTAGTTGTAAATAATATTCTAAATGAGATAGAACATTTGCTGCTTGAGCTGTTGTAGTTGTCATGTGATAATGATTTTCGGAAATCCTTGTTGTTGTTCCATCATCCATTACAATTCCATCTTCTCTTAACATTACACCGTATCTTGCTTTACCTACTGGAAGTTTAAGCCAAGCGTTAGTATAAACTCTATTTAAAAATTCTGCTGCATCTGGTCCTTTAACATCTATTTTACCTAATGTTGTAACATCACATACGCCTACATTTTGTCTTACATTCTTTGCCTCTCTTTTTGATGCTTCAAATAACCCTTCATTTCCTTGCTTGTAATATCTTGGTCTTAACCAAACCCCTGCATCAACAAAAACTGCATTATTTTTTTCATGCCATGAGTGCATTGGTGATTTCCTTGTTGGTTTAGAATGCTTACCAACTTCTCTTCCTACAATTGCTCCAATTGAAACTGGAGTATAAGGAGGTCTAAAAGTCGTATGTCCTACTTGTGGAACAACTTTATTCTCAATATCAGAAACTAATTGTAATCCATTTAAATTACTCGTTTTTCCTTGGTCGGTAGCCATACCAAGTGTTGTATATCTTTTCACATGCTCGATAGACCTGAAACCTTCTCTTAAAGCTAGCTCAATATCAGAAACCGCTACGTCATTTTGAAAATCTAAAAACCTTTTATAAGATTTACCTTTTGGTAAAGGAACACACCAAAATTTGTCATGATCCGTTGATTTTTTTTCTACTACTGTCGGTACTGAAACTTTATTATTTTTTTCAGTTATTTTATTTGAAACATCAAAACCTTTATCAAAAGCATCTTTAATAGTTTCCTCCAATGTAAATATTCCATTTGCTGACCCAATTGTATTTTCTTTTTGTTTAGATTTATCTGGTACAAATGCATCAATTTTTTCGTTAAATTTAGATTTGTTTCCTGACTGTGATGCTAAATGAATAGATGGTGTCCAAAAACCTGATACACAGATACAATCACATTCAATATTTTCTATGTTAAATAATTCTTTTTTATCGTCAGATATTTTAGCAATATCTGCTGATTTAACTTTTTTATAGCCTTTTGCAGCAACAACTACATAGGAGAACCTAATTTCAATATTTAAATTTTTTGCCTCAGTTATAATATCTGAAGAAGGATTACTTCTTGTATCCAATATGATTGGATTTACTCCATTTTTTTTAAATTCAATTGCAGTTTCATAACCACTATCATTGTTTGTGAAAATTAAAGGTTTTTTTCCAACTAATACGCCGTAAACTTTCATATACTCTTTAGCAGCTGACGATAACATAACGCCAGGAGTATCATTATTTCCAAAAACTAAAGGTCTTTCAATTGAACCTGATGAAATCAATACTTCATTTGCTCTTATGTACCACAAACGTTGTTTAGGTAGATATTTTTGAGTTTTTGGCAAGTGATCACTAATACGCTCTGACATTACTAACATATTGTGATCATAGTAACCAAAAACTTGCGATCTATTTTTTACTGTAACATTAGGCATGGACTTAAGTTCTGCTATAATTTTTTCTGTCCACTCAACACCTGTTTGGTTTCCGATATTTACATCACTTGTTAATAAACTGCCTCCAAATCTTGGTTTATCCTCAGCCAATATTACTCGGGCTCCGTTCTTAGCAGCGGCATAAGCACTTGCTAAACCTGAAGGCCCAGATCCTGTTATTAATAAATCACAATACTCATATTTATGCTCATATCTTTCTTTATCATGTTTGATAGAGGCTTCTCCAAATCCAGCCGCCATTCGAATAAAAGGTTCATATATTTTATACCAAAAGCTAGGAGGCCACATAAATGTTTTGTAATAGAAACCAGCTGGAAAAAACATTTTTAAGAAATTGTTTATCGCACCAATGTCAAAATTTACACTAGGCCAACAATTAACACTCTTAACCTCTAGCCCTTCAAAAATTTCTTGTTCTGTTGCTCTTATATTTGGATCTCTCTCATTATTTCTATCTAACTGTAGAATTGCATAGGGCTCATCAACGCCAACTCCAAAAAAACCCCTAGGTCTGTGATATTTAAAACTTCTACCTACTAAATGAACTCCATTTGCAATTAAGGCAGATGCGATAGTATCTCCCTCGAAACCAAAATATTTTTTGCCATTAAATTTAAACGAGATTTTTTTTTCTCTATTTACCATTCCAACGTTATCTAATCTAAAATCCTGGGACATTATTCTATTGCTTCGTTTGCTTTATAAGTTTTAAAAATTTCGTGAGTTGATGTATCTCTTTCAACTTTAATCCATTGTCTACATCCAGAAATATGATGCCATAATTCTAAATGTTTTCCTCTTGGACTTTTTCTTAAGTATACAAAATTATCCCACTCTTGATCGCTTATTTCTTTATTAAGTTCAGGACGCTTTACTGTTGCATCTCCGCCATAAGCAAATTCATTCTGAGATCTAAGTCCACAATGTGGACAGTTGATATATAACATTTATGATATCCAGGTTTTAGTTCCTAGGCCTTTTTCATCAATTAAATTTCCAGTGCTAAATCTGTTGAGGCTGTAACCGGCATTTAAATCATGAACTCTGTCTTGAGCAATTGTATGTGCAAAAGTCCATCCGGAAGCTGGAGTTGCTTTAAATCCACCATAGCACCAACCACAATTTAAATATAATCCGTTAATATGTGTTTTATCTATAATTGGCGAACCATCCATGGACATATCCATTATTCCACCCCAAGTTCTTAACATTTTTAATTTGCTAAGAAATGGAAACATCGCAATCCCTTCTGTTAAAACATGTTGAAGAGTAGGTAAGTTTCCTCTTTGAGAATAACTATTATATCCATCCAAGTCTCCACCCATAACCATTTCCCCTTTATCTGATTGGCTACAATAAAAATGTCCTGCACCAAATGTAACAACATGATCAAGCAAAGGTTTAATAGGCTCTGAAACACATGCTTGAAGCAAATGAGTTTCAATTGGTAAAGTCATATTTAACATTTCTGCCAAAATATTTGTACTTCCTGCAACACATAAACCAACTTTCTTTGCTTTAATATCTCCTTTAGAAGTTCTTACTCCAAGAATTTTTCCATTTGAGACATCAAATCCCGTAACTTCACAATTTTGAATTATATCAACACCCATGGAGTCTGCTTGTCTCGCATAACCCCAGGCAACAGCATCGTGTCTTGCTGTTCCAGCGCTTGGTTGCATCAAGCCTCCAAAAATTGGAAACCTTACATTGTCAGAAAAGTCTGCCATTGGAATTAACTTTTGAACTTCTTCTCTATTTAACAAAACCGCATCAATGCCGTTCAAACGCATCGAATTTCCCCTTCTTGAATAGGCATTCATTTGTGCATCTGAGTGGGCAAGATTAATTATTCCTCTTGGGGAAAACATTACATTGTAATTTAAATCTTGGCTCATCTTTCTCCAAAGATCCATACCAAATTCACTAAACAAACCATTCTCATCATGCATGTAATTAGACCTAATAATTGTAGTATTCCTTCCAACGTTTCCTCCACCTATCCAACCTTTTTCAATGATAGCAACATTTGTAATGTTGTGTTCTTTTGCTAAGTAATATGCGGTTGCTAATCCATGGCCTCCCCCACCAATGATAATTACATCGTATTCTTTTTTAGGTGTTGGGTCTTTCCATGCAACTTCCCAATTTTGATGATCTGAGAATGCATTTTTTATAAGACTAAAAACTGAGTATTTTTGCATTGTATAATTTTATCTAATTAAACTTAAATTTTTTCTTATTTTTTATATATATATTTTTTAGATGTTTAAAATCCTATTAAAAAAGTATAGAAATTTTGCACACTAATTTATTATAGGTTTTAAACCAAATGTCAAAAACGGATATCCAAATTGCAAGAGAAGCAAATATGAAACCAATTCAAGAGATTTTGGATGGAGTTGGTGTTCCTGATAAGGCTGAGGCATATAGTCCAATAAGTAGATACATAGCTAAGATCAAACTCGAATATCTTGAAAAATTTAAAAATAAAAAAGACGGAAAATTAATATTAGTTACAGCAATTACTCCTACTCCAGCTGGAGAAGGAAAAACAACTACTTCAGTGGGATTGTCAGATGGATTAAATAAAATAGGTAAAAAATCTATTGTTTGTTTAAGAGAGCCAAGTTTAGGTCCTTCATTTGGAATGAAAGGTGGTGCGGCTGGTGGTGGTTATGCACAAGTCGTTCCTATGGAACAAATAAATCTTCATTTCACAGGTGACTTTCATGCAATCACTTCTGCTCACAATCTTTTATCTGCTTTAATAGATAACCACATATATTGGGGTAATAAATTAAATATTGATGTAAGAAGAATAGTTTGGAAAAGAGTACTTGATATGAACGATCGAGCGCTAAGGTCTATCAATATTAATCTTGGTGGTGTTGCAAATGGTTTCCCTAGAGAAGATGGTTTTGATATTACAGTAGCATCTGAAATCATGGCGATCTTTTGTTTATCTAATGATTTACATGATCTTGAAAATAGAATTGGAAATATAACTGTTGCTTACACAAGAGATAAAAAACCAATTTATGCAAAAGATTTAAATGCACATGGTCCAATGACTGTTTTGCTAAAAGACGCAATTAGACCGAATGTAACTCAAACTTTGGAAAATAATCCTGCAATAATCCATGGAGGTCCTTTCGCTAATATTGCGCATGGTTGTAATTCTGTATTAGCAACTAAGACAGCATTAAAACTATCAGACTATGTTGTTACTGAAGCAGGATTTGGTGCCGATCTAGGTGCTGAAAAATTCTTAGATATTAAATGTAGAAAATCAGGATTAAAACCAAGTTGTGTGGTGATTGTAGCAACAATAAGAGCTTTAAAAATGCACGGTGGTGTTAATAAAGATGAACTTAAAAATGAAAATATAGATGCTGTAAAAAAAGGATTGGTGAATTTAGAAAGACATATTGAAAATATTCAAAAATTTGGCTTGCCTGTTACAGTAGCTATTAATCACTTTGTTTTGGATACAGACAAAGAGGTCGATGAAGTTATAAAATTTTGTCAACAAAAAGGTGTAACAGCATCAATATCTAAACATTGGGAAAAAGGTGGAGAAGGAGCAGTAGATTTAGCAAACAATGTTGTTGAACTGTGTGAAAAAGGAAGTGACTTCAAATTTTTATACGATGATAAAATATCATTATTTAAAAAAATTGAGACGATTGCTAAGGAATTGTATAGAGCAAGTGAAGTTGTAGCGGATACTAAAATAAGAGAACAATTAAAAAATTTTGAAGAGACAGGTTACCAATCCTTACCAATTTGTATCGCAAAGACACAATATAGTTTTTCTACAGACCCTAATTTAAAAGGCGCACCATCTGGACATGTCCTACCAATAAGAGAAGTAAGGTTATCATCAGGAGCAGAATTTATAGTAGTTGTTTGCGGTGCAATAATGACGATGCCTGGGCTACCAAAGGTGCCAGCTGCAGATAAAATAAAAATTAATGATAAAGGTGAAACAGAAGGTTTATTTTAAAAGATAATTTAACCAATTTTCAAGTTCTCGCATTCTAAGATCTTTATTTGATTTTTTATTTTCCTCCGCAATCATAGCTACATGATTGTTTATCTCCTGCTCATCAACAAAAGCTTTGTTATTTAAGAGACGATCTTTTCTAAAATGAATAAGACTTATCATTTTATCATAAGTAATTTCTGGGTGATATTGAATTCCCCAAATATCACTTACTCCAGATTTGAAATTGACCCCCATAACTTTATTTATAGGATTTGAGGCCAACAAGATTGAATTTTTAGGTAATTTTACAACTTCATCAAAATTGAATGCTGGTGTGTTAAAAGTTTCACTTTTATTTTTATAAATTGGATGTTGTAATCCATTACTGTTGATTTCAATATCATGAGCTATTCCTCTATGAGATCCAGTCATACATCTTTTTACTTGTCCTCCAGCAACAGTAGCCGCTACTTGAAGACCCCAACAAATTGCTAGTATTTTATTTATTTTATTTTGACATGACCTCATAAATTCTATTTGTCTTCTTATTTCTACTGTATCATTATATATATTTAGACTACTTCCTCCCCAGATCATTCCATCAAATTTTTCTAAACTTTTTGCTACTTCTGAAATATTTTTATCAGATGAAGGATTAACTACATCAATTTCTAAATCATTTGTGAAATAACTAATACTATCTTTTAGACTTTCAGTGTGAGTTTTTATTCCACCTTTAGTAAAACTTTGATTCTCCTCTTTAAGATTACCTTCAACTATTAATATCTTTTTCATTTAAATAATTCTCCAGAGATGCTATTTTTGTAAATTATTTTCATATCAGAAATTGTCAATGTTTTGGGATTAGATGCAGTTGACGGGTCATTCAAAGCCATTTCAGAGAGTTCATCTAAATCGAGTTTATTTATATCAATCACATCTGATAATTTATGAGGAATTTCTAATTCTTTTCTTAAATCTAGTATCCACTCTAAGAAAGAATTAAAACTTTTCGATAAATTAAGATAATCACAAATAGAAATAATTCTCTCTTCTATAGTTTCTCTATTGAAAGTTAATACATATGGCATGAATATTGCGTTAGATAATCCATGATGAATATTGAACTTAGCATTTAATGGATGACTTAGTGAATGAATGGCACCAAGACCTTTCTGAAAAGCTGTTGAACCCATACTGGCAGCAGCTAATAAATCAGATCTTGCATCTAGATCATTACCATTATGTACTGCATTTAATAAAGATTTCTTTATTAATCTCATTCCTTCAATTGCAATACCATCTGCCATGGGATGAAAGCCTGGTGCACAAAACGCCTCTAAATTATGTGCTAGTGCATCCATGCCTGTCGCTCCTGTTAAACGTGGAGAAAGATCTTTTGTTAAAATTGGGTCTAAAATAACTATTGATGGTAAAAATTTTGGATGGAAAATTATTTTTTTAATTCCAGTTTCTTTATTTATTATCGCAGAAGCTCTCCCTGTTTCTGAACCCGTTCCTGCTGTGGTTGGAATAGCAATTATAGGGGGTATATTTTCATTGTTTGCTCTTTTCCAATAATCTCCAATATCCTCAAAGTCCCATATAGGTCTTGTTTGCACAGACATAAATGCAATTGCTTTTCCCACATCAAGTCCGCTTCCGCCTCCAAAAGCAATTACTCCATCGCAATTATTTTTCTTAAATTCTTTAACACCTTCTTCAACATTCTCACCAAAAGGATTTCCTGAAAAATCAGAGAAGACTGCTATATTATGAATTCTATTTTTAATTTTTGAAACTACTTCTTTAACCATTGGTAAGTTTATTAAGTCCTTATCCGTCACAAATAAAGGATTGTGAATATTTAAATTTGAACAGGCCAAATAAAGATCTTTTATTCTATCTTTCCCAACCCAAATAGTAGTGGGATAATTCCAATTATAATTGCTCATATTTATTTTCAAAAATTAAATCTAAAAATAAGGAAGCAGTCCATGAAAAATTAGTTGCACCGAATCCTTTCCCGGTTTTGCAACTAAAGTATTCATTAAAACCTTTTTGCTTTACAAGATCTATTGTTTTCTTTTTGATTTGATTTGCAAATTTAATATCTTTATTCTTTAGTCCTTGATAGATAATCCAGTTACAGTTTATCCATACTGGGCCTCTCCAATATCTTTTTTCTTCAAATTTTCGATGATCTGATTTTATACTTGAAAAAAAATATTTTTCTTTACTGCTATGTTTTTTTAGGTTTTTGATAATATTGTTATTTAATTTTTTATCTTTTAAATCAGCAAATAAAATAAAATAATGTGTGATAGATGGAATAGTTATTTTTTTTTTGTTTTTCAAATCAAGATTAAAAAAACTATTATTTTTTTTATTATATAGTTTAATAATTTTTTTTTCAGATCTTGAAATGTACTTTTCTATTTCATTACTTTTCAAATCATACATTTTTAATAGTTTAACAAGATCTTTATTTGCCCTCAAAAATATTGAATTAAATCCAACATCTACAACGTTAAATAATGAAGCTTTGAAAAGTTTGTTTGGATTATAATTGTTTTTTTTCAAGTGATTTTTGATTGTTACATATCTATCATAATCTATATCTAGAGGTCGGTATTCAGGTTTAACCACTTTGTTATCACCTCTTTTATATTTCAAATTTTTTGGAATTTTTACTTTACTCATTGAATAATCCCATAGAGGTGAATTATCATATCCACTCTCCCATGGGTGTAAAATTGAGACTAATCCTGAATTATTTGGGTCTCTAAATTTAATGAACCATTTGTGATATTTTAAAACACCTATTATAATTTTTTTAAATTCAGCTTTTTCTTTTCTAATTTTATATTTATCTAAAATTAACTTAATTATTATTGCAAGAATGGGAGGTTGGGTTATTCCAGACGAATGAATTTTATTTCCACAGGCCCAGACAGAATGGTTTGGATAATAATTAGTATTTAAATCATGAAATAAGATATGTGGTATCATTCCATCTTTCCATTGACCTCTAATAAGTGTCTTTAATTCATCTAAAGCATATTTAAGTTTAAAATGTGAATAACCTAAAGCTATGAATCCAGAGTCCCAATTCCATTGGGCGGGATATAACTTATTGTTGGTTGGTAAAGTGTATCCCTTTTTTTTATTACCTAATAAAACTTTTTTAGCTGAATTAATAAATTTTTTCATTAACCCTTTACACTTCCAGCAGTTAGTCCACTTACTAAATATTTTTCAAAATAAACAAAAATAAATAAAACTGGAATAGTGACAACAACTGATCCTGCCATTAAATATTGTCTAGGAGTTTCTGCATCACCACTCAAATATTGTATAGCTCTTGATAAAGTGAATGAATTTGGATTATCAAGAAACATTAAAGAGAACAAGAATTCATTCCAAGCAATCATAAATACATAAAGAGCAACTGAAGAAATAGCAGGAATACTCAATGGCAAGATAATTTTTATAATAATTCCAAACCAGTTTAATTTATCCATAATAGCAGCCTCCTCTAATTCTTTAGGTATACTTTTGAAATATCCTTGAAGCATATATATTGCAACTGGCAAAGTAGTTGCTGTATATACTATTAAAAGTCCTCCTACATTATTTCTTAACCCTAGTTGACTAAATACGGTATACAAGGGTATTACCAAAACTATAGCAGGAAACATATAAATAATTAATATTGAAGTAGACAAAAAGTTTTTTCCAAAAAAATTTAGTCTTGCAACTGCGTATGCTGCAGGAATAGCAAATATTAAAGTAACTATAACTGTTCCAACTGATACAAATGTACTGATAAGTATATATCTCCCAAATTTGTAAGTATCAAATATTACAAAGTAAGATTTAAATAGTTCTTTAATATCCTGTGCAAAATTAATACTAAAATCCAAAGGATTTATAAGCAGTGCAGCTTGTGTTTTAAAGCTAGTAACTATCATCATGTAAAATGGAAATAAAATTACAAAAGAAAATAATACAATTCCAAAAAGAGTTAAAAATTCAAATACAACTGTTTGAGATGAATGATCGAGTTTTAAATTTTTTTGATTATATTTATCAATTTTAAAAGAGTAAAAGATTAAAATCCCAAAGATGCCAATATTGTACCAAATAGGCATCAATTGAAGTAAATATCCATCAACAAAAGTAAATAAAATTGCAAATATTATTGACTTTATAGCTTTATGAATCTTGTCACCAATAATCAGATTTATTAGAGATATTCCAATTCCTAGAGTTAGGATAATTGCAAAATTAAAATTTTGCAGATCTATTCCTTGTAATGTTGATAAAACTTTCCAGATTGAGACTAGGGAAAATAAAAAAATAGATGAAATTAAACAATATAATATTTGACTTTTAATTTTCATCAGCTCGCCTTCCTAATAGTCTAAAATAAATAAACATAAATATTAAGAGAAGCAAAACTATAACTATTGATACAGCAGATCCCATTCCAATATCAGATATTGTAAAACCTTGCTCGTAAACATTAATTGGCAATGTTCTAGTACCTGACGCTCCTCCAGTGAGTAAGAAAATATCTTCAAATTTATTAAAATTCCAAATAAATCTTATCATAAACAAAATTGATATTACTGCCATAATCTGAGGCAGTGTTATGCTGATAAATTTTTGAATCGGTCCAGCTCCATCGACATCTGCCGCCTCATATAATTCTTTTGGAACAGCCTGTAGTCGAGCAAGTATAAATAAAAAGGCTAATGGAAAGTATCGCCAAATTTCAAAAATAATGACAGTTGTTAAAGCTAGTCTAAGCTTTAAATCAAAACCAAAAAAATTTATAGTTAAATATTGTTGACCTAATAAATTTAGAGGTTCCTGAATAACTTGAAAATTTAACAATAGATTGTTTAATGTTCCACTGTAAGGATCCAATAATAGTTCCCAGGTATATGCTAATGCTACAACAGGTCCTACATATGGAAAAAGAAGAATACTTCTCATAAATGTTCTTCCAAAAAATTTTTGGTTTACGAGCTGAGCTGCTAAAATTCCAAATACTATTGATCCTACTGTACCAAAAAAAGTATAATAAAAAGTTGTAGACAGTAAATCAAAAAATTCATTTTGAAAAAAAACTTTTTTAAAATTTTTTAATGTAAAATTTGTATTTAAAAGAATATTATCTGATTTACCTGATAATTTTGGTTTGATTGATTTAATTTCTTTTTTATCTATTTTCTTCCCTGAATTGTTTACAAGTATTATTTGAAAATTCTCTTTATACTTAGCTTTCCAATTTCCAAAGTTACAATAAATTGTATTTGACTTCAGCTGACATCTTTCGTCTAAATTTAGAGGTTCAAAATCTTTTGGAATTTTATCTTGAAATTTTACATCTCTTATATCCAATATTAATGAACTGTTTCTTAATTTATAAATAATCTTTATTTCATCAGGTCTATCTTTTAATGATTTAACTATTTTTTTTGCTCTAGGCTCTGGAATTCTTATGTCTTTTAAACCTACTTCTTTAAAACTTATCCAAACATTAGCAAATATGGGAAAAAGTATAATTGAAAAAACAAGGAAAACTGCAGGTAACAATAAAATGTATGCAGTTCTTTTTTCTATTTTTGAAAGTTTATCACTCATAATAAAAGCGGATAATACACATTATCCGCTTTCATTAAAATTTATTTAATAATCTAGAATTGAGACAGTTTCTGATTGATCATATCTACTGCTTGATCAATGTCAATTTGTCCATCAACGTATAGTCTAGTTATTCTATTAATAAACTTGTTATTAATAATTTTGGATGCTCTTGAAAGTTCACCTTCTTTAACACCCCATCTATTAGCTTTATCTAGTCCAGCTACAATGTTGTTTATAACATCTTCAGAGTATAAATCTGATAAAGGTGCTTTTCTGTCAACTCCAACAGGTAATTTGCTCCAAGCTTTTGTAAATGCTGCTGGATCACTTGCATTTCCTCTTCTTACAGGAAATTTACCTTCTGGAGCAATAGAAAGAGTTTGTGTATAACCTTCATCCATTGAGTATTTAACAAATGCACTTGCCTCCTCAGTATCAGCATCAGCTGTAATACCAAAATATCTTATATCAGCCCATGCAGCACCTTTTTTATTATTAGGACCGCTAAAGTTAGTGATAAAACCTGTTTTAGAAGCTAGCTCACTAGAAGTTGGATCATCATTTATTGTTGGAGGTGCAGAATCTCTTAAACCTGCAAGCTCATCCATTATAAATGGTGACCAAATTATCATTGGAGTTTTTCCAGCAAAGTACAATTCTCTAGATTGCTTCCAATATAATTCTCCTGGAGGACTAGCATTTGCAATAACTTTATAAAATTCTAAAGCCGCCTTTAGTTTTTTACCTTGCTTTCTTACTGCTCCTTTTTTAACAACATTAACCCCATTAGCTAAAAGAACATGTTCTAAAACTTGGCTCATGAAGTTTTCATCAGTTTTTGTAGCTGCAACAAAACCAAACATTCCATCCCCAGAAAGTGCTTCTACTGCTTTAGTTATATTTTCATAGCTTGTTGGAGGTGCAAGACCTGCTTTTTCAAATAAGTCTTTTCTATAGACTACCATTTGAGTCCACCCATCGACTGGTACTGCTGCTATTTTAGATCCACTTTTTGCCATGTTTAATGCGCCTGGTGCAAAAGTTTTTTTTCCAAGATCTTTAACAACTGCATTATTAGCATCTACATCTAATATTCCAGCTTCAGCCCAAGGTAAAACGTATTGCAAAGTATGATATATTACATCTGGAAGATCACCAGCTGCAGCTGCGGCTGTTGCTCTTGTTCCTAAATCTTTTTCTTCTACAGGAATAACTTCAACCTTGATGCCAGTTTTAGCCTCAAAATCCTTAGCCATTGCTTCTTGTTTTGCCATTCTAGCTGGTTGAACTTCTGTAGTCCAAAAAGTGATGTCTGCAAAACTAATATTTGTAACAAAAAATATTAGAGTACAGACAGTTATTACTATTTTTTTAACCATTGATTTCCCCTCTTTTCGTTGATTAATAAATCAAATGTATCAGCGAGAGAAATGAATGACAATAGGTATAAAAAGTCTTTGTAGCTCAAAAAGTCAGCAAATTTAATATTTTTTAAATCACGAATTTTTTATTTTTTAGAATTGCTCTAATCATTTGAAACATTAAAGGAATTGTCTTTGAATTAAATTTTTTTAAAATATAAGGTGCAATTTCTCTCACAAGTTGTTCACCTTCTACAGTATCATTTGCCATGAACTTTTTTTTAGCCCTTTGAAAAGTAAAACCTTGTCCTAAATAGTTTCCCATTTTACTATTTCTTCCACCTGCAGCACTTACATACAAGTCTCCAACACCTGCTAAACTTAAAACTGTATCTTCTTTTCCTTTTAATCGTTTAGTTATGTATTTCATTTCTGACAATGATTTTTGGAACAAACTTGAAGATTTATTCAAACTCATACCAGAACCAATTATCATAGAATAAATATTTTTTATTGCAGAACATATTTCAACACCAACCACGTCTTTAGAATATTCAATCAAATAGTATTTTGTTGAAATCATTTTTCCTAACAATTTTGCAATCTCAATATTTTTGTTAGCGATGATCACACTTGTTTGGCATTTTCTAGCTAATTCTTTAGCTAAACATGGTCCTTTCAAAACTGATAAATTTAATTTAGGGAAACTTTTTAAAAGAGTTTGTGAAATGGTTATAATATTTTTATTTTGTTTCTCATATTTAAGACCTTTTGTGAGTACTAAAATTGGAGATTTTACTTTAAATTTTTTCAATTCTTTAGCTATAAAATCGATACCAGTTAAGCTTAATGCTACAACAATAAGATCATATTTTTCATAAAATAATTCATTGGAATATTTTTTAAATTTTAGTTTTTTCGGAAGATTTATTTTTAAAGCTGAATGAAATTTATTTTTGGATGATAAATTTTTAATAAATCTTTGACTGTATGGTTCTGTTATAAATACTTTGTGATTATTATCTATACATGGAACAGAAAAGGCTGAGCCCATGGCACCACCTCCAATAATAAGAATTTTTTTCATAAATAAATTAACTAAATTTAACTATTTATTATTAACAAGTAATTTTAAAGAAAAAATAGTTTTATTTTTTTGATTTTATTAATAAAATAACTTTTAAAATTATACAGTTTATATGAACAAAATAGCGATAATTGGCGCGGGGCCTTGTGGTCTATCGATGTTAAGAGCTTTCGAACATGCTGAGAAAAATGGAGAAAAAGTTCCAGAAATTGTATGTTTTGAAAAACAGGATGATTGGGGAGGATTATGGAACTACAGTTGGAGAACTGGTTCTGATCAATATGGTGACCCTGTCCCCAATAGTATGTATAGATATTTATGGTCAAATGGACCAAAAGAATGTTTAGAGTTTGCAGATTATTCATTTGATGAGCATTTTGGAAAACCCATTCCATCATTTCCACCAAGAGAAGTATTATACAACTATATAATTGGTAGAGTTAGCAAAGGAAACATTAAAAGCAAAATAAAATTTAGCACAAGTGTAAAGAGTGTAAATTATAATTCGGATAAATTTGAAGTTAGCTATCAAGATAAAACTAATAATAAAATATTACACGACAAATTTGATTACGTTGTTGTTTCAACTGGACATTTTTCAGTTCCATTCATACCTGAATACAAAGGTATGAGTTCTTTTCCTGGAAGAATAATGCATTCTCATGATTTTAGAGATGCTGAAGAATTTAGAGATAAAAATGTTATAGTTCTTGGAAGTAGTTATTCAGCTGAAGATGTTGCACTACAATGTAATAAATATGGAGCTAAAAGTGTAACTATTGGTTATAGACACAACCCTATGGGTTTTAAATGGCCGTCAGGTATGAAAGAAGTTTATTATTTAGATAGATTAGAGGGTAGCAAAGCAATTTTCAAAGATGGTACAGAACAAGAAGCGGACGTAATTATATTATGCACAGGATACCTGCATCATTTTCCTTTTTTAAATGAAAAACTGAGTTTAAAAACTCATAATAGATTATATCCACCAAAATTATACAAAGGAGTTGTGTGGCAAGATAATCATAAGCTAATGTACCTAGGTATGCAGGATCAATTTCATACTTTTAATATGTTTGATTGCCAAGCATGGTTTGCGAGAGATGTGATAATGAATAAAATTAAAATTCCAAATGATAGTGAAATAGAAAAAGACATTGCTAAATGGGTTTCTATGGAAGAAAAATTAGAAAACCCAGATCAAATGATAGATTTTCAAACTGAATATACTAAAGAACTTCACGAAATGTCAGATTATCCAAAAATTGATTTTGAATTAATAAGAAAACATTTCAAGGATTGGGAACATCATAAAATGGATGATATTTCTACTTACAGAAATAAATCTTTTTCATCACCTGTAACTGGATCCATTGCCCCTATTCACCATACCCCTTGGGCATCTGCGATGGATGATTCTATGGATACGTTTTTAAAATAATAAATTTCCTATAATAAAGTTTTTTTGACGGATAACTTCCACCCATTCAACAATTTGTTTCTAACAATATTACCTAATTTAGGTTTGAAAATTTTATCTTTTTTCCATGTTCTCTTTATTTGATCTAATGATTTAAATACACCAATTTGGTATCCGGCAAATAATGCAACCCCCAGAGCTGTAGTTTCCAAAACTTTGGGTCTCTCTGTTTTAACATTAATAATATTTGCTAAAAATTGAGAAAACCAATTATTTTTAACCATTCCGCCATCAATTTTAATTTTATTAGGCTTCAAACCATCTTTCCTCATTGCATTAAAAAGATCATAACTTTGATATGCTACAGACTCTATGACTGCTCTCACTAAAATTTTCCAATCACTGTCTCTCGTTAAACCTGTAATTGTTCCTCTTGCATCAGGTCTCCAATATGGGGCACCCATCCCACTAAAAGCTGGCACTACATAGACACCTTCATTATTTTTTTTTGATTTAGCAATTTGTTCAGTATCGTAAGCATTATTTATTAACTTTAACTTATCTGTTAACCATTGAACACCTGCCCCAGCAATAAAAATAGAGCCTTCGAGAGCAAAAGTATTTTTTCCATTTAATCTATAACAAATAGTAGTTAATAATTTATTCTTTGAAAAAATTTTTTTAGATCCTGTATTCATTATTGCAAAAGCTCCTGTTCCATAAGTACTTTTTATTGAGCCTTTTTCAAAACAAGATTGACCAACAGCTGCAGCCTGTTGATCACCTAAAACTGCAGATATAGGAATTTCATATCCAACTATTTTTTTATTTGTTGTTCCAAAATTATCTGCTGAATTTTTTACATCCGGTAGAATACCTTTTGGGATATTTAGTTTTTTTAAAATTTCATTATCCCACTTGTTATTATTTATATTAAATAACATTGTCCTACTTGCATTTGTTGCATCAGTTAAATGATGCTTTCCATTAGTTAACTTCCAAATTAAATAAGTGTCTACTGTTCCAAAAAGTAAATTATTGGATTTCAAAAGTTTCTTTGAAATTTTTACATTTTCTAAAATCCATTTTATTTTCGTAGCTGAAAAATATGGATCGATAAATAGTCCAGTTTTTTTTCTAAAAATATTTTCATATTTTTTTTTCTTTAGTTTTTCACAATATTCTTGTGTTCTTCTATCTTGCCAAACAATGGCATTATAAACTGCTTTGCCAGTTTTTTTATTCCAAAGGATGGTAGTTTCTCTTTGATTTGTAATTCCAATACTTAATATTTTACCTTTTAAAGTTGAAGCTTTTTTAATTACAATTCTTAAAGCTTTAATAGTTGAAGACCAAATTTCGTTTGGATTATGTTCAACCCATCCATTTTTTGGAAAATATTGAGTAAATTCGAATTGAGATGTGAATTTAATATCACCTTGTAAATCAAATAAAATTGCTCTTGAAGATGTCGTACCTTGATCAATAGCGACAAGAAACTTTTTCACAAGCTTAATCTATACCCAAATGTTTTTTTCTTTTATCAACCCAAGTTCTTATTAAATTGTCAAAAATTAAACCTATGAAAGCAACACATATTCCTAGTGTTAATCCAATTCCTGCACCTTTTTTGTCTGACAAAGCTTTTAAAATATATTGTCCTAAATCTTCCGTACCAATAAATGCCCCTATAATCACCATAAATAGAGCAAAAACTATAGTTTGATTTAGTCCTAACATCATATGTGGGAATGCTAAAGGAAACTCTATCTTAAATAATCTTTGAAATTTTGTTACCCCAGACATTGTTGCAGCATCATGTAAGCCAGACGGGACACTTCTAAGTCCTTCTATTGTATATCTCGTTGCAGGTATAGTTGCATAAACTATTACTGCTATAAGAACAGAAGTATCAGTTATACCAAATAGCATCATTACAGGAATTAAATATACAAATGATGGAAAGGTTTGGAAAATATCGCATACGTTTAACATAAATTTTGTAGAGTGTTTATTTTGAAAACATAAAGTTCCAACTGTAAATCCAATAATACAAGACACAATCACACCAAATGTTGCCATATAAGTTGTGACTAAAGCTCTATCCCACCAAGGACTTAATGCTATAAATAAAGTCAAACCACAAACTACTAAAGCTGATCTTGTGCCACCAATCAAATATCCTGCTCCAACTACCAACACTATTGTAGCTATCGCTGGCATTCTTAAATATAAAGCTCTCATTGGCTGAAGTACTTCAACAATCAACCACGTATTAAATGCTTTTATGTAAACAAAAAATGTATCAAATATCCAGTCGACTCCTTTGTTCCAAAAATCAGCAGTTGATATCCCTTTATTATGTGGAACTTCAAATAAATAATTATATCCACCTTTAAAATAAATAGATCCAAAATACGCTAACGCAATTCCTAAAATCATTATTAGTCCAAAAAATAATGAGTTTTTATTCCTTTGGAAAAAATTTAGATTCCCAAAATAATCAACTTGTTTATTTGCCCAGGCTAAGGACATTTTATCCAATAGAATTGCAATCAAACTTATACAAAGTCCTGCTTCTAAAGCTAATCCAATGTTTAATTGATTTAATGCTAACAATAAATTAAAACCTAGACCTTTTGCTCCAATAAAAGCGGAGATAACAGCCATAGAAAAACAAACCATTATAACTTGGTTAACTCCGATCAAAATATCTCTTCTTGCTGTTGGAATTAAAACTTTGAACATTAGTTGCCAATTATTACATCCACTCATTCTACCAGCTTCAATAACCTCTGGTGGAACAGCTCTTAAGCCTAATAAGGTCAATAGTATCATAGGAGGTACAGCTACAATCATTGTTATAATTACTGCTGCATGATCCCCAACACCAAAAAGGACAAGAGCAGGAACTAACACAGCATACTGAGGCATTGTTTGCATGACTAAAAGTATTGGGTATAAAGCTTTTTCAACTCTTTTACTCTTAAAGGCAGCAACACCAAGACTTAATCCAAATATAAATGATAGAGGTGCTGCAACTAAAATAAAAGATAATGTCTGCATTGATGGTTTCCACTGACCAAAAATAGAAATATAAGTCATTGCTAAACCTGCAAAAATAGCCAACCCTCTACCACCTAATTTATAAGCAAGTATTGCTGAACCTGCAGCAACAATAGTCCACGGTAGGCCAGGTAATTCTGCCCAAGGATTAGCATCAATCCAATCCCAACTTGTAAATGCTACGATAGTTTCAAGCCCACCAAGTAAAATCTCTCTAATTAATTCTATTAAAAAAGTCATAAAGGCAGTTAAGTTTCTTGTAATTTGTAAAACTAAAGGTCTAGTTTTATATTCTTGAGTATCTTCGTTCCAAAACTCCATTGGCATCCAATCATTCATTAAGAAAAATAATGAATCATTTATCCAAATTGGTAACCAACCAAGTAAAGGAGGCAGTCTCCAAAAAACATCAAAAGCGTAATACCTCACTTCTTTTCCTAAAAAAACAAAGGTGCTTTGATTTGGGTCTTTTACAAATTCAGCTTGCCCTCTAATAAATTTGTAAGTTTCAGGTACATCAATTGCAAAACATAAAGCAAAAAATACTATTAATAAAAATATCCACTGAAACAATTTTGGGTATTTTTTAAATAATTCCATAAATTAATTATTATTTTTTCTTCCTCCAAAAACTGTATTAATTATTTTTGTTGGATTAATAGATCCTACAATATTGTTGTTATTATCTATTACAGCTACAGTCTTTTCTTGAGTTAATATTTTTTCTGCCACATTTTCAATTATTTCGTCTTTTGAAACTTTTAAATCACCTATTTGTTCTGTAGTTGTAGTGTCCATTACATCTTCAATTAATAAAACTTTTTCTCTTGGAACTTCCTCAGTAAATTTTCTTACATATTCTGTTGCAGGGTTTAAAACTATATTTGCAGGAGTATCTAATTGTTCAATTATCCCATCTTTCATAATTGCAATACGATCAGCAAGTTTTAGAGCTTCGTCAAAATCATGAGTAATGAACATAATTGTTTTTTGAAGCTTTTCTTGAAGTCTTAAAAATTCATCCTGCATCTCTTTTCGGATTAATGGGTCTAGCGCTGAAAAAGGTTCATCTAAAAACCAAATATCTGGCTCAACTGCTAATGATCTTGCAATACCTACTCTTTGTTGTTGTCCTCCTGATAATTCTCGCGGAAAGTAGTTTTCTCTTCCATCAAGACCAACTAATTTGACCATATCCATTGCTTTATTGATACTCTGCTCAGTGTTAATACCCTTAATTTGAAGAGGAAAAGCTATATTTTCAACAACTGTTTTATGGGGAAGAAGCGCAAAACTTTGAAAAACCATTCCCATCTTATTTCTTCTAAGATCTATCAATTCTTTATTATTTAAATTTAATAGGTCTTGACCTTCAATGAAGATTTTTCCACCTGTTGCATCTGTTAATCTTGAGATACATCTTAACAATGTAGACTTACCCGATCCTGAAAGTCCCATTACGACCAACATTTCTCCTTTAGATACCTCAAAAGAAGCATTATTAACCCCAACTATGCATCCATTTTCTTGAAAAGTTTTTGCGTCTACATTGCCATTTGCTTCCTTAAGCATAGTTTCAGCGTTTTCGCCAAATATCTTATAAACAGATTCACACTTAATTACTGGTTCAGACATAAAATATAATAAAGTTATACGAAATTGAGATAAAATAAAATCTCTTTAATTTGTTAAATTTCCTCCTAAAAATTTTTAATAAAATAAACTCTTGTATCAATCCCTGTACTTAAAAAACTTAATGCTTCTCCGCTTACAGAAATAGTTTCATCTACACCAACATTATTTCCACTAACTACAAAACCAGCAAAGCACTTATTTTTTTCTTTATCCCATTTAACAAAAGTTTCATCAATCTTGTTACCATTGATAGTATAAATTTCGTGTGCTCTAAAGTTTAAAAAATTTGCTCCCATAATTGCACGTTGAGGAATAAGTTTTGTTGCTTTGCAAACCGCCTCATATAATTCATCTGATAATTTAAAATGATCTGTACCATCAAAAGAAACTAAAATTCCTGATGGAAGACTTGAGATTAATTTATTTAATTTTCTCTCTTGAGCAATTCTTTCTTCTTCTATTTTCATTTTAGCAACCAACTCGTCACCTTCACCAAACATTTTATTTAATATAAAAAAAGTTATAAATATAATAACTATAATTCCTATTAGGCCACCAAACTGTTTGATAGGTTCTGGTAATTCCTTAAAATTACTCTTGTAGTTTTCCATTTTTCCAAATACCAGTTTTTTGTTTTCCATCAGACCAAGTAAAAGTTCCTTTACCATTCATAAATCCCTTGGACCATTCCCCCTTGTAAGTTGAGCCATCGGGAAAAAATAAAGTTCCAATACCGCTCCATTCACTATTTTTAAATTCGCCTTTGTAAATATATCCGTTAGGCCAGGTTTCTACTCCTTGACCATGTTTTTTGGTTGCAACCCACTCGCCTTCATAGGTTGTTTTGTCTGTGTAAATCCATTTACCATATCCATTTTCACAGTTTCCTTCTTTACAACCCGTGCTTCTTGCCTGGGCAATTGATGTTGCTAAAAGGTAAAAAAGGATGCAAAATAATACTCTTTTCATAATTTCATTTTACACATAATTTATAAAAAAAAAATTAGGCATTTTTTGTTATATTTTTACAATAATAAATAGTTATATATTTTTCTGAATTTTCGCTGTTAATGTTCTTGGTTATTTCGTGAATTAATTCTCCGGTTTTTCTAGTAATTATCGCAGACTCAGAATAACTTTTTTCTTTATTAAATGCTTTAAATAAAACCACATCTTTATTAACTATTTTCACATCAAAATTTGAGTTTTGTGAGAAAAAATCAGACAAGCCATTTACCATCAAAGTGCTTGGTTGATTAGTATATAATTTTAAAGAATTTAAATTCTGTTCATCAACTTCTTCCGCTAAAAAGGTTTTGTAATTATATTCAGAGTTTTTTATTATTTTTTTTTCTAATTTACAGTTAAATTCCAAATTAAGATCTTCATTTATATTAATATTTTTTGCTAAAACATTACTCAGAGGAATAAAGCTAAAAAATATAAAATAAAATAATTTGATCATCACACATTAGTTTGTTAAAAAAAATCTCCCCCAACACAGTTGGGAGAGATTTAATTTTTTAGTTTTTAAAGCTTATTTTGTGAAAGCTTGCCAAACACTCTTGTTATCAGCTAACCATTTTTTAGCTGCATCTTCATGAGTCATCTTGTCAACGTCAACTAAAGCTGCCATTGCACCAATTTGACTTGTAGAGAAAGAAAGTTTTTGAAACGCCTTAGCTGCTGCAGGATGAGTTTTTGGAAAATCTTCATGCGCTGCTTTTTTCAAATATCCATCTGGAGAACCACATTTTCCATCTCCACCATCTTCTGGTCTACAACCAGCTGTGTATGGAGGAAAGTCGATGAAAGTAAAACCAGCACCATCTGTAAAGTTTGGTGTCCAGTTAAATATGATAGTTCCTCTTCCTTCTTTTTTAGCTGCTGCTAATTCTGCCCATAATGCATCTGCACTACCAGCAAATTTAACCCACCATAGATCTCCTAAACCAAGAGCATCAACTCTTTGTGGTATTAAATCTCCATGCCAAGTTTGTGGTCCTTCCAACATTCTTCCTTTTCCATCTGGAGAGTCAGGTGTTGTAAAGTTTTTTGCACAATCTGGATTTTTTAATGCAGTCCAATCAGGTAGACCTGGGCATAAGCCTTTTTCTACAACCCAGTTTGGATAACCCATATCTTCAAGAGTTCGTGCTTCGTGATCACCCATATCGATTAAACCACCTTTATCTAAAGCAGTTGTGAATGATTTACCAAAAGCAGATTCCCACACTTCGTGAGATATAGTTACGTCTCCAATTCTAATTGACTCGTATACTGCCTGTGAGTCAGCATTTACATATTTTACATTGTTACCCATGCTTTCAAATATTCCACCAATAACATATGCCATAACAATTTGGCTTGACCAGTTATGAGTTGGGATAACAATCGGTTTTTTACTATCCGCTGCGTTCGAAATTCCTGCAAAACTTACAAGAGAAATCACTAAAGCTGATAGTAGAGATATTATTTTTCTCATTATTTCCCCTTTCCTTAATATTAAGAACTAAATTATCTTCTCTATTAAAGAGACAGTCAACAAGCAAAATAGATACAAATGTATATATAAAATTTATATATAAATTTGTTGATACTTTAATATAGTTTGGGCATATTTAAATTATATATGCAAACTAGTTTAGCAATAAAAGAACCTGGTTTAAATGTACTACCACCTGGAGTTGAAAGATATATTGTAAATGCAGGTGGAATTACTGGAATTCAAATTTTTCCTGATGACGAAATTCAAATAATTAATAATGAAGGAAATCAAATTTGCGAAATCAATTCTTTCGATAAAAACGGAAACTCAGAATTAGGTCTTTTAAATTTAAAAGAAAATAAAAATTCTTCTGAAATAAAAAAAATACTTTTTAAAAAAGAAGAAAGTTCTATGCAGGCTTTGCTTCAACTAAACAAAAGAAATTTAAAAATTGAAAAAGCTAAGTCAGCAATATTATTTGATAAAAATACTAAAGCTGGTGAAAAAATAAATTTAAAATCTAAAGATAAATGTTATTGCATATTTGCAGCGCCTGCAGATGACATGCTTGTTCATGATCAAAATCCACCATCAGATTTAACAATAATAATAAAAAGAGCTAAAATTAAAAATAATGATAAAGAATTTTCATTAATACCAGATCCAATTTATGATCCAGATCATGAAGTAAATATTGATAGAAAAACTGCAACTGGCTATCAAGTCAAAGCTGGTGATTACATTCAAATTATAACACCAACAGGAAGACAGTGTTCGGACTTTGTTGCTTATGATACAGCTAAATTAGAAAAAGGTTTGGAGAGAGGTCTTGATTGGCAAACAACTAGAACTTTTATGGGTCGTACTTTTCCTGGTCCAGGGCTATATTCAAAATTTTATGACACTGATCATGAACCTTTAATAGAAGTGATAAGAGATACTGTTGGTATACATGATACATTCAACTTAGCCTGTACTTCAAAATATTATGAAGACTCAGGATATTTTGGCCATGCAAATTGTTCTGATAATTTAAATGACTCTATGGAAAAATATGGTGTAGAGAAAAAAAAAGGTTGGCAGGCGATAAATCTTTTTTTTAATACATCTGCTGGCGGTCTAAATTCAGTAACCTCTGACGAGTCATATGCAAGACCAGGTGATTATGTAATTTTTAAAGCACTTAAAGATTTAACCTGTGGTACAACAGCTTGTCCTAGTGATATTGATAGCTGTAATGGATGGAACCCTACTGATATTTTTGTTAGAACTTATGAAAAAAGTAAAGAATTTACAAAATCTTATGGATTTAGAATGAAAACTGACTCAGAAAATAAACTTACAAGGAACACAGGGTTTTACGAAAGAACTTCTAAACTAACTAGAAACTTTGTTGATGCTAGAGGTTTTTGGTTACCAAATGATTATACAAAACATGGGGTTATTAACGAATATAATGCTTGTAGAGAAAAAGCTGTTTTAATTGATTTATCTTCTTTAAGAAAGTTTGAAATTCTTGGTCCTGATGCTGAAGAATTAATGAATTACACTTTAACTCGAAATGTTAAAAAACTTTCAGTAGGCCAAATTGTTTATTCAGCAATGTGCTATGAAAATGGGACCATGTTTGATGATGGCACTTTATTAAAACTTAGTGATCATGGTTTTAGATGGGTTTGTGGAGATGAGTATGGTGGGGAATGGCTTAAAGAACAGGCAAAAAAGAAAAATTATAAAGTTCATATAAAAAATTCTACAGACCAAATAAATAACCTATCTTTGCAAGGACCAAAAAGTAGAAAAATTTTAGAAAAAATAATTTTTACACCTCCTACTCAGCCCTCTATATCTGAATTGGAATGGTTTAGATTTAGTATTTGTAGATTAGAAGAATTAAATGGAATTCCATTAATTGTTTCAAGGACTGGTTATACTGGTGAACTTGGTTTTGAAATTTGGTGTCACCCAAGCGATGCACCAACTGTTTGGGATAAAGTAATGGAAGCAGGTAAAGACGAAGGTTTGATACCTGCTGGTTTTGCTGCTTTAGATCTTTTAAGAATTGAAGCTGGTTTAATATTATTTGGTAATGAATTTGACGGACGACAAGATCCCTTTGAAGCAGGGATCGGTTTTTCTGTACCATTAAAATCTAAAACGGAAGATTTTATAGGAAGAGAAAACCTAATTAAAAGAAAAGAAAACCCTCAAAAAAAATTAGTTGGGTTAGAATTGATTGGTAAAGAACAAGCAAACCATGGAGACTGTGTACATATTGGAAGATCTCAAGTTGGAGTAATTACAAGTGGGTGCATTTCACCAACACTAAATAAAAATATTGCCTTATGCAGAATAGATGTAGGTCATTCAGAAATAGGAAATGAAGTTGAAATTGGAAAAATAGATGGTCATCAAAAAAGAATTCCAGCTAAAATTGTAGGATTTCCTCATTACGATCCTAAGAAAACTAAAGTTAGATCTTAATGCCTAAATCAACAAAAGATCTATTAGAATTTTGGGAAGATCAAATGAAGCTTTCTCATACTTCTAGTAACTACTTTTTTAGAAAATCACCTTCACACTATCATATGATGCTGCTTGTAATGTCTGCATTTAAATTAAAACAAAATTTATCTGTCGAAGAATTAAAAACAAAATTATTTAAAACTTCACGACCAAAATCTGCTTTAATTATTAATGAAGCGTGTGAAAAAGGGTTTTTTTATTTAGAGAAAACTTCAGAGGACCAAAGGAAAAAATATATCAAACCAAGCGCCTCATTTATTGAGGAATTTAACGATTATTTGTCCACTCTTAAAAATTTAAGTTTTTAATAGTTTGTTAATTTAAGGTTGTATAATTTTTTATTTCTAAATTTTATATATAAAAAAAATTATATATTTAACCTTTTCCAAAAAATAATGTTTCGTTATGTCATTACCGACAAAAGCTAAAGTAGTAATAGTTGGTGGAGGAATTCACGGACTAAGTACTGCTTGGAAATTATCTGAAACATATAAAAATCCTAACGACGTTGTTGTGCTCGAGAAAAAAGATACTGCTTCTGGAGCAAGTGGAATTGCTTGTGGTGTTGTGAGAAATAATTACTTCCAACCTGCAATGAGAGAATTGATGGCCCATTCTGTGAGTATATGGGAAAGTGATGCGAAAGCTTTTAAATATAATCCAGTTGGTTACATGCAGATTTCACCAGAAGTTATGCATAAAGATGTAGCTAGTATTTATGAACAACAAAAAGCAATAGGTTATGAATCTGTATTCGTTGAAGGTGAAAAAGATTGCATGAAATACATGAAAGGTATTTTTGATGATTGGCAAGCAAAAGGTATTACCTCTGTATTGCATGAAAAAAAAGGTGGTTATGCTTTCAATAAAGACTCAATTAAAGCTCTTGAGAAAAAAGCAAATTCAAACGGTGTCAATGTACATAAAGGTGTAAAAGTTACTGGTTTTAAAAGAGGTAGTAACAGTAATGCAATTACGGGTGTTGTAACAGACCAAGGTACAATAGATTGCGATCAAGTAGTAATAGGTGCGGGTCCCTGGGTAAGAGACTTTTGGAATATGTTAGAACTACCAAAGACTACCGAAATAAAAGGTAAAGATGGAAAGATGCATGAAGTGGATATGTGGAAGTACTGGTTTTTACAAGAAGGAGTTTTAGGTGTTGATGCCGATTATTTAAAAACAAACGATGGTAAACCTCCTCCAGTAATTCATGTGGATACAGATGCACCTCTTTATTCAGATATGAATGGAAAATTAATAACTGATGAACTTTGGGGAATATACTACAAACCTGATATAGAGGGATTGGGTGTGCAAGGAGGTACGTCACCTTATGTAGTACAAAAACATTTTGATCAAGTTAATGTTGATCCTTATGGAATTGAGTCACCTGAATTTCAAACAACAGATAAGTTTTCAGATATGTGGACAGCAGCATTAGCACATATTCAAAAAAGATTTGTTGGAAAATCAAACCTGTATAGAAAAGGACCATCTGGTGGCCTTGGATGTTTAACTCCTGACTCATTTCCAATTTTTGACAGATTTTTTGAAAATGTTTACATGATTGCTGATGCCAATCATGGATATAAAATGTTAGGTGTTGGTCATTTAGTTGCGCAGGAAGTTTTAGGGAAAGAAAGCGAATTATTGAAACCTTTTAGATTCAATCGATACGCGAAAGGAGAACTTCATCCAACGTCTAATAGTCCGTTTCCATGGAGTTAATTTATCTGAGTAGACAGATGTTTTATTTTCAGTTAACTTTTTGGACTAAAAATTCTTAGGGGGAATATGACTGATCTAGAAAAACATGTAAATCAACCAGGCAGAGCAAAGTTAGTAAAAAAAGTTAGAGAAAAAATTAATGAATTAGGAATAACTTATATTTATTATCAATTTATTTCAGTAACAGGTAGAGTTGTAGGAAAAGGGATACCCGCTGATCACTGGGAAAGAACCGCAGAAAAAGGCTTTCAATTAGTTTATGGAGCAACAGCAAATTTATTTTTAGACAGGCACAACAATTACATTGGTTATGGACCTGAAGCAATGGAACTAGTTGGAATTCCAGATCCAGAAACATTTGTTCAATTACCTTGGGATAAAAGAGTTGGAAGAGTATTTGTTACATGTTTTAGAAATAGAGAAGAGAGAAAAAATCCAGGAGGTCATTTAACTTCTGATTGCAGAGGAAATTTAAGAATTTTCATGGACGAATTTAAAAAGAAGCATGGTTTAGAATTAAGAGTTGGAACAGAGCCTGAAATGATGTGGTTAACCAAAAATGAAGATGGCACACCAACAGGAAAAGGTTTTTCAAAACCATTTTGTTATCATATAGATCAATTTGAATCATTAAGACCTGTATTTATGAAAGTAATTGAATATTCAAAGGCAATGGGTCTAGACATGATACAAGGAGATCATGAGGATGCTCCAGGACAATTAGAGCTTAATTGGACATACGATAATGTCTTGAGAAACGCTGATAGATTATCAACATATAGACAAATATGTGCTCAAGTTGCTAGAGAGCACAATCTAATAGCTTGTTTTATGACAAAACCATTTATGGGTGTATCTGCTAGCGGTTGCCATACAAACATGTCTTTATGGAAAGGTGGAAAAGTTTCAGTTAACAAGTTAGGAAACAAAAAGCTTCCAGGTGTTGAGGAAGTCTTCAGTTATGTTTCAGGTGGAACTAATACATTTATGCCTGATACAAAAGATATGCAGTTGCCAGGAAAAATTGGTCTACAATCAATTGCTGGTATTATGAAACACTTGCCTGCTTTAACAGCTCTTGGATCATCAACTGTAAATTCTTACAGAAGATTATGGGATCAAGGATTTTGGGCTCCAGTTTATGCAGACTGGGGATATCAAAATAGAACATGTGGGTTAAGAGTTTCTGCTCCAGGAAGATTTGAATATAGATCAGTTGACTCAATGCATAATCCTTATTTGCTTGGTGCGGCTTTACTCAAAGCATGTGATGAAGGTATTACAAAAAAAATGAAACCAGCAAAACCAGAATCTAGAAACATCTATGAAGCTCAAAAAGCTGGTAAGGATGTAAAAAAATTACCTTTAAGTCTAGGAGAAGCTCTTGATAGACTTGCTGAGGATGAAGTGATCAAATCTGCAATGCCAGATGAAATGTATAAAGTCTTTCACTGGTATAAAAATGATGAGTGGGAAAGATTTCTTGGTGCAACAACTCAATGGGATCTTGATACTTATCTGGATTGTTTACCATAAGGAAAAATTATAGGAGATAAAACAATGTGCGGAATTGCTGGACTAATTCATAGAGGAAAATCTTCAAACGTTGGCCAAGAACTTCAAGGAATGCTTCAAGCATTAAAGCATAGAGGCGAAGACTCTACTGGTTATGCTCTTTATGGGGATACAGACGGTCAAAACTTTATTATGAGATTTAAGGTTGGTGAAAATGTTGGTGAAGGCAGTTCTTCGGTAATGGAAGATGTATCAGTTTACGATGAAAGAAAAAAAATTGTTGATAGTTATATTTCTCAAATGGGAGCAAAGATTGTTAAAGAAGAAAGAACACTACCCTATTCTCTAAGATATGAGATAGACTATGACAAAGGAGATTTGCTTGAATTTTCTCAGAAAATAGAGAGTATTCCTGGAGTTGAAATCCTTTCAATGGGAAAATCTCTGGAAGTTATTAAAGATTTAGGTAATGCAAAAGCTGTTTGTGATAGATACAATTTAGGTGATCTTGTTGGTACTCACGCAATTGGACATGCTAGAATGGCAACAGAGTCTGGTGTAGACATTAAATCTGCCCACCCATTTTGGGGCTACCCTTTCAGTGATGTTTCGGTCGTACACAATGGTCAATTAACTAATTATTGGAATAATAGAAGAATTTTAGAAAACAAAGGAATGAGATTTATGTCAGAATGTGACTCTGAATTGATAGCAGTCTACTTAGCAGAAAAAATGAGAAATGGAGCTACACTTGAAGAAGGTATGAAAGATAGTTTATCTGGACTTGATGGAGTATTCACTTACTTTGTTGCAACAAAAAATTCACTTGGAATGGCTAAAGACACTATGGCAGCAAAACCATTAGTTTTATATGAGTCAGATGATTTAGTTGCGATGGGATCAGAAGAAATAGCAATCAGATCTGTTCTTCCACAAGAAATAGATACTTATGATCCATTTGATGGAGAGGTTAAAGTATGGCAAATTTAAAAACAACTGAGAAAAAAACAAAAGCTCAATCAATGGGACTTCATACTGAAGTTCTTACAGGAAAAACACAACAAAAGTTTTTTAATCCAGATGAAGCAGAAAACTTTTATTATTGGGGAACATACGATGTAGATTTTAATAAAAGAACTGAGCTTGATGTAAATGATATGGATTGCAAAGAAGCAAATAAAAAAATTGATGAATTGATGAGTCAGGGTTATGGAACAATTGTAATAAAAAATCCTCAAGGAAAACATAGTCTAGGTGTTGGAATTTTAAATAAATTAAACTTAATTTTTGAAGGAAGTTTAGGTTATTTTGGAGTTGGCTCTATAGATGGTCCTACGGTAAGAGTTAATGGAAGAGTTGGATGGTCATGTGCAGAAAATATGATGGCTGGAAAAGTTGTAATAGAAAAAAATGCAGGATCGTGTTTTGGGGCAGCAGTAAGAGGTGGAGATTTAATTTGCAAAGGAAGTGTTGGTGCAAGAACAGGCATTGACCAAAAAGGTGGCACAATAATAATTGGTGGTGATGCTGGCGCTTTTACTGGATTTATGATGCAAAGAGGAAGAATAGTAGTCTTAGGTAATGTAGGTATAAACCTTGGAGACTCTATGTATGATGGAACAATCTATGTTGGGGGGAAAATTGGATCATATGGAAGTGATGCGATTGAGTCACCTATGACAAAAAGTGATATAGATTGGTTGAAAAGAAAACTTAAGGTTGCTGAAATTGGCGAAAATTTTGATGTTTCTAAAATGACTAAAGTCGTTGCGGGTAAAAAACTTTGGAATTATGACGCGTTAGAACCAACTGAAAAAAAAGGAGCTATATAATGGCAAAAAAGAAAAATGGAAAAACAAATGGTCATTCTAATGGCAATGGTCAAAGTGAATTTTCAAAAAGAAATAAAAGTTTATTAGGTTATAATTCAATATTTACTCCAGAAGTAATAGACGACATACATATAAAAGCGCAACTAGGTAGATACAGAATGCGTGGTATGGCGCTAATGAAAAAAATTCCTACATTTGATGATCTAGTATTTTTGCCTGGTACACTTACAAGATTTGTAATCGAAGGTTATAGAGAAAAATGTGAAACTAAAACTGTTATAGGACCAAGATGTGAAAATCCAGTTGAACTTGATATTCCAGTTTACATTACTGGAATGAGTTTTGGAGCTTTATCTTATGAAGCTAAGACTGCATTAGCTAGAGGTGCTACGATGGCAGGAAGTGCAACATGTTCTGGTGAAGGAGGAATGATTCCAGATGAAAGAAGATATTCTGAAAAATGGTATTACCAATGTATTCAATCAAGATATGGTTTTAATCCACATCATGCACAACTCGCAGATGGAATAGAAGTCTTTATTGGACAAGGTCAAAAAGTTGGAATGGGTGGTCACTTAATGGGTCAAAAAGTTACTGACCAAGTAGCAGAAATGAGATCATTACCTGCTGGTATAGACCAAAGGTCTCCTGCTAGACACCCTGATTGGTTAGGTCCGGACGATTTAGCATTAAAAGTTCAAGAACTAAGAGAACTAACAAAAAATAAAGTTCCAATTCAATTAAAACTTGGAGCAGCAAAAGTTTATGATGATGTTCGTATGGCAGCAAAATGTGATCCCGACTCAATTTACCTAGATGGTATGGAAGGATCGACAGGTGCGGGTCCTCACATAGCAGCAGCAAACACAGGAATTCCTGGGATAGCCGCTATTAGAGAAGCACGAAGAGCAATCGATGATGTTGGCAAAACTGGAAAAGTAACACTGATATACGCAGGTGGTGTAAGAGATGGTGCTGACATGGCTAAAGCGCTTGCTCTAGGTGCAGATGCAATTGCTATAGGAACTGGAGCAATGATAGCATTAAATTGTAATAAAGAAATTCCTGAGTCAAATTTTGAGAAAGAGATGGGAGTTCCAGCAGGTCACTGTTATCACTGCCACACAGGTCGTTGTCCAGTTGGTGTTGCAACACAGGATCCTAAACTTAGAAAAAGATTAAATCCTGATGATGCAGCTTTGAGAGTTTATAATTACCTACATACAATGACTTTAGAAGCTCAATTATTAGCAAGAGCATGTGGTAAAACTAATATTCATTCATTAGAACCTGAGGATTTAGCAGCTTTAACAATGGAAGCTTCTGCATTAGCAAAAGTACCACTTTCTGGAACAAATCATACTGTTGGAGTTGATGATTTTCATAAAATTTAATTATGCCTAAAAAGAAAAACAAAAAAGCAAAAAAAGAAACTAAAGGTCAATTAGGTAAGAAAAAAGAGACTGCTAGAGAAAAAATGATAGGTCAAACTATTGGCTATCGTTATGATGTTAACCTGCTTCCAGACTATTCAAGAATTACACCATTCTTAAAAAAATACATAGAAGCAATGGGATGGGATGATTTAAATTGGTTAGAAGATGTTCACATGGGATATGAAGAAGATAGACCTGCAGTTTTTGACAGAAATGCTAATGGGTGGGTTACAATTCCAAAGAAGATTAAACTTCCAAATAATCAACAAGATAGAGATATGATTGCCAGAGAATTGTTAGTAAAATTCCAAATGTCTCCAAATCATCCACTAGTAGATCTTAAGAAAGCTTACAGAAAATTCTAGAATCACTGAAAATTTATATATACCAGAGGTTGTTCTCTGCAAAATAAACAACATTTATCAAATATAATTTAAGATTGATCATGTTGTTCCATTTATTAATATTTATTTAATTTGTTTAAACAATTGGAGGTTAAATGACTGACGAACTAGGTGCATTGACAACCATATTTACAGAATTTTACTATTGGATAACAGTAGTACTTATGTTTCTGATCCACGTAGGATTCTGTATGTATGAAGTTGGAGCATCGCGTTACAAACACCACCAACATACACTAATGAAAAATACAATGCTGATACCTTTGGTAACAGTAACTTGGTTTTTGTTTGGTTGGTGGATTTATTGGGCTTTTCCAAATGGCCCAGGTCTTGCAACATCTATAATTCCAGATATTGGTGATGGACTAATAACTGGAGGAGATTATGGTGGAAATACTTTAGCAAGTCCAACAAGTGAATATATGGCTATAACATTAAATGATCGTCTTATGGGTGTCTTTTGGGCAGCTTTCCTTTTATTCTCTTGGACAGCCGCATCGATAGTATCTGGTGCAGTTATTGAGAGAATTACAACTTTTGCATTTGGAATTCTTGCAATTGCAATCGGATCTGTATTTTGGAGTATAGATGCTGCATGGGGATGGCACTTTGATGGATGGATGTTAAAAATACTTGGATATCATGATGCATATGCATCGGGGGTAATTCATGCTGTAGCAGGAGGATTTGCTTTAGGTGTGCTTGCTGTATTAGGTCCAAGAATTGGAAAATTTTCATCAAGTGGTGAACCAAGAAATATAGGACCAAGAAATCCTTGGTTAGTAACTGTAGGATTATTTTTAATTTATACAGGTTTTTGGGGTTTTTACGCAGCTTGTAATGTTCCAATTTATGACCTTGGACCAGAATATGGTATGGAGGGCGTAACTTTCTTTACTGCCACAAATATCTATCTAACCCCAACGACATTGGGTGGTATCACTATGAACTTTTTAATGTCATTATCTGGAGGATTATTAGCAGGATATGTAATATCGAAAGGTGACCCTTTCTGGACTTACTCTAGTGGACTAGCTGGAATAATATGTGCTTCAGCAGGTAACGACCTATATCATCCTATTCAATCTTTAATTATAGGAATGATAGGTGTTGTTATTGCTTACAAAATGCATTACTGGGTTGAACGAAGGTTCAAAATTGATGATGCTGTTGGTGCTGTAGCTGTACATGGTTATGCTGGATTTGCAGGACTTGTAATTTGTGGTTTTGTTCTTAATGGTTATCCATCATCAGGCTATGATGTTGGTGCTATGTGGGATGGAACTAATTACGCTGCAATAAATCCTTTAGGAATGTTTATTGGTGCGATAATCATGTTCTTTGTTCTAGGAATGATACCAGGTTACATAATTGCTAAAGTGTTAAATGGAATGGGCAAACTTAGAATCCCTAGGGAGGTTGAGTTGGCTGGTTTAGACTACCAAATAATGGAGGAGGCAAAAGAAGATGAAAAAACTGTTGCTTCTTCAACTAGTTAAAGGAGGAAAATATGGCTACAGTGAGTAATTGGATAGAACATTTAACCGCTGCAAGCAATGCAGATGGAGTAGCAGGACCAATTTTTCCAGGTGCCGGATCTGAAGGTATCTTAGTTATAATACTAGTTATAATTTGGATTGGTTGGACAGTTATAAGTTCTAGGCAAGAAAGCGATAAACTAGAAAAACTTGCTAGAAGAAGGCCTAGTTCTAATGCTTGGAAAAGCAATATAACTGATGGTTAAATAAATCTTGATAAGGGCGCATTATATTTATGCGCCCTTAAATAATCATGGAAGAAAAAGATAAAGAAAATCAAATAAATAAAACACCTAGTAAAATGTCAAGAATAGCATGGCCAAAAGCTAAGTATGGTGTCTATGCCGCAATCATTATTATTGTTATAATCAATGTGCTTTACTATAAAGACCAATTATTATCACTACTTTAAAATTTTTTTATGTGTGGCATTGTTGGTATTTATTTAAAATCAAAAAAATTTGAAAAATCCTTAGGTGGAATGCTCTCTAAAATGTTAGTCAGTATGGAGTCTAGGGGTCCAGACAGTGCAGGTTTTGCTATATACAACAAAGATAAAAATAAAATATACAAGTACTCAATTTGTTTAAATGAAATGAGTTTTGAAAGATTTAGAAAAGAAATTAAAAAAAAAATTAAATTAACTAAATTAGATAAAAATTCAGACCACGTAATTTTAAAATCTACTGAAAAACCGAGTAAAATTGTGCCTATTTTAGAGGATTTTAAGGAAATATCATTAGTAGGTTACGGAAAATCTATCGAAATTTTTAAACAAGTTGGCAAACCAAGCAATGTTGTCAAAAAATTTGATCTCAATAAATTTTCGGGCTCTCACGCTATAGGTCATACAAGAATGGCTACTGAAAGTGCAATTACTACAGATGGATCTCACCCCTACTCTACAGGAGAAGACGAATGTTTAGTTCATAATGGTTCATTATCTAATCATAATAATTTAAGAAGAAAGTTAAAAAAGAATGGATCAAAATTTAATTCAGATAATGATACAGAAGTTGCAGCCGGCTATATTTCAAATAGTTTGAAAGATAGAAATTTAAAACAAACATTAAAAAAAGGTTTGAGTGACCTTGATGGGTTTTATACTTTTATTGCAGGAACACATAGTGGTTTTGCTATCCTTAGAGATGAGATAGCCTGTAAGCCAGCAGTTATTGCTGAAACAAAGGACTATGTAGCAATTTCCTCAGAATTTCAAGCAATGGCACATTTGCCAAATGTTAATAGTGCAAAAATTTTTGAACCAGAACCAGGCGTCGTTTATTCTTGGGGTAAATAATGTTACTTGATTTAAAAAAATTAAAATTAAGATCTGTAAATGAAAAATTACAAAATATTGATAGAAAAAAAAATAAAAGAGACTTTGTTATTTCAAATCCAGAGGGTAACCATGCTGTTTGCGCAGGTTTAACAGATAACATAGATGTAACTATAAAAGGACATGTTGGATATTATTGTGCTGGGATGAATCAGAATGCAAATATAACAGTTGAGGGAAATGTGGGAACAGGAGTAGCAGAAAATATGATGTCAGGCAATGTTCATGTAAAGGGAAATGCATCACAATCAGCAGGCGCAACCGCACATGGTGGAACATTAATAATCGATGGTGATACTAGTTCAAGATGTGGAATTTCAATGAAAGGTATAGATATAATAGTTAAAGGATCTGTAGGTCACATGTCAGCATTTATGGCTCAGTCTGGAAACCTTGTTGTTTTTGGTGATGCAGGCGAAGCTTTAGGTGATAGCTTGTATGAAACAAATATATATGTAAAAGGAAAAGTAAAATCTTTAGGAGCAGATTGTGAAGAAAAAAAAATGAATAAACAACACAAAATAAAATTAAAAGAACTTTTAAAAAAAGCTGGGTCAAACATTAAACCAGAGCAATTTAAAAGATATGGCTCAGCAAGAAAGTTATATAATTTTAATATTGATAATGTATCTAACTATTAATTATGAAAAATAAAACTCACCCACGTCAATCTTGGACTTTTGATGAATACACTAATTCAGAGATTAGAAGAGCAGCTGAAACAGGAATTTATGATATCCGAGGCGGAGGCTCAAAAAGAAAACTTCCACATTTTGATGATTTGTTATTCTTAGGTGCTTCAATGTCTAGATATCCTTTAGAAGGATATAGAGAAAAATGTACTACAAATGTAAAATTAGGAACTAAATACGCCAAAAAACCTTTGGAACTTGATATCCCAATTACAATTGCGGGAATGAGCTTTGGCGCTTTGTCAGGTCCAGCTAAAGAGGCATTGGGTAGAGGAGCAAGTGAAGCTGGCACATCTACAACTACCGGAGATGGAGGAATGACACCAGAAGAAAGAGGTCAATCTAAAAATTTAGTTTATCAACTTTTACCTTCAAGATATGGAATGAATCCAAATGACTTGAGGAAAGCAGATGCAATTGAGGTAGTGATAGGCCAAGGGGCAAAACCAGGTGGTGGTGGAATGTTACTAGGACAAAAAATAGATGATCGTGTTGCAGAGATGAGAACTTTGCCAAAAGGAATTGACCAAAGATCTGCGTGTCGTCATCCCGATTGGACAGGCCCAGATGATCTAAAAATAAAAATTCTAGAATTAAGAGAAATTACTAAATGGAAAGTTCCAATATTTATAAAAATTGCAGGTGCTAGACCTTATTATGATACTGCTTTAGCTGTTAAAGCAGGTGCAGATGTTGTTGTACTAGATGGTATGCAAGGTGGTACAGCAGCTACTCAAGAAGTATTTATTGAAAATGTCGGACAACCAACTTTAGCCTGTATAAGACCTGCTGTAGATGCATTGCAAGATTTAAATTCACATCGAGAAGTCCAGCTTATTATTTCAGGTGGAATTAGGAACGGTGCAGATGTTGCAAAAGCTCTTGCTTTAGGTGCAGATGCGGTATCAATTGGAAGTGCAGCAATGATTGCAATTGGTGATAATGATCCTAAGTGGGAAAAAGAATATGAAAAACTTGGAACTAAAGCTGGAGCATATGATGATTGGCATGAAGGTAACGACCCTGCAGGAATTTCAACTCAAAATCCAAAATTAATGAAAAGACTAGATCCAAAAAAAGCAGGTAGAAAACTTTCAAATTATTTAAAAGTAATGTCTCTTGAAGCACAAACAATAGCTCGAGCCTGTGGAAAAAATAGTCTTCATAATTTAGAGCCAGAAGATTTATGTGCATTAACTGTTGAGGCTGCGGCGATGGCCAGAGTTCCTTTAGCTGGAACTAACTGGATACCAGGTATTGAAAAGAAATAGTTATTGATACTTATAAAATAATTCGTAGTATATTTATGAATGCCTAAAAATTTATCAAATATTGCTAAATCAAAAAAAATTAAATATTTTTTAATAAGTTTTGTAGATTTATTCGGTGTATTAAGATCAAAATTGGTACCAGCACGTGCAATAAAAGAAATGCAAAAAACTGGTGCAGGTTTTGCAGGATTTGCAGCATGGCTTGATATGTCTCCTGCAGACCCTGATATGTTTGCCATTCCAGATCCAAATAGTTTAATTCAATTACCATGGAATAAAGAAGTTGGATGGCTTGCCTCTGACTTGTGGATGGATGGTAAACCTGTGGATGCATCTCCTAGAGTAATGTTAAAAAACCAGATAAAAACACTATCTAATGAAGGATATTCAATGAAGTCTGGAGTTGAATGTGAATATTTTCTTATTTCACCTGATGGTACATCAATTGCTGATCCAAGAGATACACAATCCAAACCTTGTTATGACCAGTCATCTCTAATGAGACAGTATGATTTAATCAAAGAAATATGTGACTGCATGATTGAAATGGGATGGAACCCATATCAAAACGATCATGAGGACGCGAATGGACAATTTGAGATGAATTGGGATTATACCGACTGCTTAGCTACAGCAGATAGACATACATTTTTCAAATTTATGGTTAAGACATTAGCTGAAAAACATGGTCTCAGAGCTACATTTATGCCTAAACCTTTTGAAAAACTTACAGGGAACGGATGTCATGCTCATATTTCGCTTTGGAAAAAGAAAAAAAATATATTTTTAGATAAAAATGATAAGTTGGGTCTAAGCAAATTGGCATATAATTTTTTAGGTGGCATAATTAAAAATGCAGGTTCTTTGTCAGCATTTTTCAATCCAACATTAAATAGTTACAGACGAATAAATGCACCACCAACAACTTCTGGGGCGACTTGGTCTCCTAGTAGTATTTCTTATACGGGAAACAATAGAACTCACATGATAAGAGTTCCTGACCCAGGAAGATTTGAACTAAGACTAATGGATGGCTCAGCAAATCCATATTTATTACAGGCGGGGGTTTTGGCTGCAGGTATAGACGGTATCAGAAAAAAAATAAATCCAGGCAAACCATTATTTTGTAATATGTATACAGATCATAAAAAATATCCAAATTTAAAAAAATTGCCGAATACCTTAGAAGATTCACTTAATTTGTTAAATTCAAATACCGTCTTAAAAAATGCTTTTGGAAAAAATGTTTTAAATAGTTATTTAAAATTAAAAAATTCTGAAATTGAAAGTTTTAAATTAAAAGAAAATTTTGATAAACTTAAACCTATTACAAAATGGGAAAGATCTAATACCTTAGATTGTTAAAGTATGTCTATCGACTATAGACATATTAAAAAATATTCTTCATTTATCAAAAATAAAAATTACTCATTTAGTAGAGAAAAAATATTAAATGTATTAGACAAAAATACTATTGATAAAGCGTATAATACAATATCCAATTGGGAAACATATAAACCTACTCCTCTTCTTAATTTAAAAAAACTTTCAAAAAATCTAGGACTTAAAAATATTTTTTACAAAGATGAATCAAAAAGGTTTGGCCTCAAATCATTTAAAGCTCTTGGTGGAGCTTATGCTGTAGAGCAAGTTTCTGCTGGAAACAAAAATGTAGTTGTATCGACTGCAACCGCAGGAAATCACGGCAAATCAGTTGCATGGGGAGCAAAAAGATTAGGAATTGCATGCAAGATCTTCATAAGTGAATTTGTTAGCGATACACGTGCTGACGAAATGAGAAAACTTGGGGCTGATGTAGTTCAAGTTAAAGGAAACTATGAGAACTCTTTAAATGAGTGCATTAAACAATCCGAAAAAAATGGTTGGGAAATTGTTCAAGATGTGGCCTGGGATAATTATCTGACAGTCCCTAAACTAACTATGGCTGGATATTCAGTAATGATTGAGGAAATATCAAAACAAACTAATCAATATATTACGCACATTTTTTTACAAGCGGGTGTTGGAGGTATGGCATCTGGAGTAATAGCAGGTGTTGCGAGATATTTTAAAAGAATTCCTAAAATTATTGTTATTGAGCCAGAAAACGCAGATTGTGTATTGAAAAGTATTGATGTTGGCAAACTAACAAAAGTTGAAATTGAAAAAGAAAGTATCATGGGCGGAATGTCTTGTGGAGAAGTATCATTGGTCCCATGGCAAATTCTTAAGAATTCAGTAAATAATTGTCTAAGTATTCCTGATGATGACATTCCGTTATCAGTTGCAATGTTGGCTAAAGGATACTTTGGAGATGACAAAATTATTGCGGGTGAATGTTCAGCACCTGCTGTAATAAGTCTAAACGTAAGTTGCAATAATGGTGAAATTAAAAAGGATCTTGAATTAGATATGAATGCGAATGTTTTATTGATTGGATGTGAAGGTGATACTGATATAAAATTATATAACAAACTTCTTTCCAAAGGATCAGAAAAGTTATCAAATGTCCAATAAGGCTCTTGTTTGGTTAAGAGATGATTTTCGCATAAACAATAATGATGCATTAACTTATGCTACAAATAATCATGACCTTGTAACTGCAGTTTTTATTTTTAATAATAATGTTTTTGATAATAAAAGAGAGGCACAAAAATGGTGGCTAAGTAAATCTCTTGAAAGTTTTAGATCTGATTTAAAAAAATTTAATATTGGATTAGAAATAATTAAAGATGATGAAATTAATTTTTTTTCTAAATTAAAATCCAATAATAAAATTTCTATTTATTGGAATAAAGTTTATGAACCTACTGAATTAGATAAAGATAAAAAAATTGGAAAAGATTTAATTGATAAAAAAATTGATTTTAAATTTTTTAAAGGGAATGTGCTGAATGAATATAATAAAATTACTAAAAATGATGGAACACCTTTTAAAGTTTATAGTCCTTTTTGGAGAAATGCAGAACAATATTATTTAGAGAGACTTCCAGATAAAATAAACAAGGTAAAAAAATGTAAAAAAATAGAAGTGCTCTTTAAAAAACAAATAAAGCCTGAAGAGATTTTACCTAAGTCAAAATGGTATATGAAGTTTGAGAAGTATTGGATACCTTCAGAAAGTAAAGCTCAAGAATATTTAGATAACTTTGTAAATAAAAACATATTAAATTATGGTGTAAATCGTGACTTTCCATCTATTAATGGAACATCAAAACTTTCTCCATATATTAGAAATGGACAGATTAATGTTGGCGATATCTGGGAGAAATGTAAAAAATTAAAGTCTAAAAATGTAAGTGTAAAAAAATATACTAATGAGATTGGTTGGAGAGAGTTTTCACATAGTCTTATTAATTACTTTCCAGAAATGCTAAAGGGAAATTTAAGAAAAGAATTTGATAATTTCCCATGGGTTAATAATGCTAAATTTTTAAATGCATGGAAAAAAGGAATGACAGGCTATCCAATTGTTGATGCTGGAATGAGAGAATTATATGAAACTGGCTGGATGCATAACAGAATTAGAATGGTTGTTGGCTCTTTTTTAGTTAAACATTTAAGAATTAATTGGAAAGAAGGAGAAAAACATTTCAGAAATTATCTACTAGATTTTAATGAAGCAAATAATGTTGCGCAATGGCAATGGGTAGCAGGATGTGGTGCTGATGCTGCTCCATATTTTAGAATTTTTAACCCTATTTTACAGGGTGAAAAATTTGATAAACAAGGAGAATATGTAAAAAAATGGGTTCCTGAACTAAATAAAGTACCTACAAAATTTATTCATAAGCCCTGGGAAATGGAAAGAAAATATCAAGAAGCATTAAATACTATCATAGGCTCCGATTACCCTATGCCAATTGTTATTCATGAAAAAGCTAGGGCTGAAGCTTTGAGTGCTTTTCAATCAATTAAGAAAAAAAATTAGTCTCCAATAAAATGATGAATTACAGTTCTTGTTGTTGCCTCTAACCTGTGTTCGAACAAATATATACCTTGCCAAGTTCCTAGAAGTAATTCGCTATCTTTTATACTTAAGGAGATTTGATTATTGGTTAATGCAGATTTAATGTGGGCTGGCATATCATCTTTTCCTTCATTAGTATGGACATACAACTTGTTGTCCATGGGTGCCAATTTATCAAAAAAATTAATTAAATCTTTTTGTACATCTGGGTCAGCATTTTCTTGGATAATTAGTGATGCACTAGTGTGTTGGATGCTGAGATTAATAATTCCATTTTTAAAGTTATTGTTATTAATCCATTTTATTGTTTCATCAGTAAACTCATACAGTTTTTGACCATTTGTATTAATTTCTAGATTGTAGAATTCTTGTTTCATACATTAATTAAAGTTTTGTGATGTTAGTTCATACAATCGACTAACTGTTCTTTTGAAAGGCTTTTTCATGCTATTAACAGACTCGAGTGAATTTAATTCAACTTCTGATTTGATCATCAATGGTATTTTTTTTTCATAAATAATATCGATAAAAGTAATAAACCTTTGTTGCTGGTTAGAATTACTCTCATTAAAGTTAGGTAGATTTTCAATAAAAATAAAGTTGCTTTCACTCGCAATTTTAATGTAATCCTCGGATCCAAGATTTCTATTACAGATTTCGTCAAAAGAAACCTTAAGGACTCCTTCATGAAAGTTTTCAAATACTAATTTGCGCCCCTTCACATCTAATGTCTTAGTGGTTTGTTTTTTATTCTTAGTAGCTTTTCTAAAAGATTTATTAAACTTAAAATTAGATGAATTATCTATAGGTGACAAAAATCGACTTAAATTTGAATTTTTTGTAGCTCTATAGTCTTCCTCAATATGAAGTTCTAATTCAGAGCAATTGTTTTTTAAAATATTTAAAAAAGGGATGAATTGATCTCTTTGTAATCCGTTTTTATATAAATCTTTAATATTTGTATTTGAAGAAAAAATAACTTTTATATTTTCATTAAATATTTTTTCAAATAATTTACCTAAGATCATAGCATCAACAATATTTGTTACTTGAAATTCATCAAAATATAATATTTTTGTTTTGTCGCTTAAATTTTTAACAAATTTTTCTAACCCATTGTCATTTCCTTTCTTTTTATTTTCAAATACAAAATCATGAAATTTAATCATAAACTCATTAAAGTGTAATCTTGATTTTTTTTCTTTTAAACTTTCAAAAAAAAAATTTAAAATCATAGTTTTACCTACACCTACATCTCCAACTAAATAAAAGCCTAATTTTTTTTTTTTATCTTTGAATAATTTTTTAATAAATGACTGATTGAAGTTAAGATTGTAATATTCGCTTAATTTTTGGACAATTTCGATTTGATTTTCGTTTATCTCTAAGTCTTTATCTTTGCAGTGTTTAAGATAAGATTTTTTCAAACTCATTTTTTTGTTTTAAAATCTATTCCATATTCCGATCTTGGTCCTTTTCTCAATCCATATGGGCCTGCTAAAAAAATAGTCATTGGTTTAGTTCCTGGCTCTAAGTCTACTCTGTGAAAATTATTAGCAGATCTAAATCCGATATATCCTGGTGCTCGCCACACTTTTCCTGTTTTTAATGTTTCCCAATATCCTCCTCTTAAAATGATTGTGATGTAAGGAAATAAATGATTATGGACACCATCTCCATGATCATCGTCTAACATTTCATGGATTAGTATGTTAAATGGAAACCATTTTGGTCTATGTCTGAATAAGACATAATACCTATTCATCCAAGGTTTTGCTTTTTCAAACTCTGGATGTGATGGACCTCGGTCAAATACTACTTTTTTTCTACCAAGTTTTTCTAAAATCTTTAAAAACATTAGTTTGTTCTAGCTATTGCATTGTCTTTTATAAAATACATGTTGTTGTTAAATACATAGGGTCTTGAAATTTTTGATCCGTGTATTTTTGTAATTTTTTCTTGTAAGCCGGTTACTGAATTAATTGTTAATAATCGTCCATTATTTAATGAGACAAATATCTTGTATTTTCCATGTACAAATCCTGTTGGTTTTATATGCCTTCTATTTTTAAAATTTGTCAGGATGTCTGTAATTCTTAAAATATTGCCAGTTCTATCATCTATTACAAATAGGTATCCTTCTAAAGAAACCGTAAAGATTAAACTTTCGATTATAGTTGGTCTTAAACTCGAATTTATCGATTGAGTCCATTTAATTATTCCTGTTCTTGCATCTATTGCAAAAAACTCATTTTTGTTGTTTGAAAAATAAATTGTATTGTTTTCAAAAACTAAGTCTGAATTTTCTAAGCTAAATGCGTCTTGATATATTAAACTACTTTGTGTTGGTGTTTGCCAAACTAAACTTCCATTATTTACATCAAGGGCTGTTACATCTCCTAAATTATTTATAAAAAAAACAATTTCATCCTTTAAAATTATTGAGAGTTTTTTTTGTGATTTTATAAAAGAATTGTCTGTTTTAAAATTCCATAATTCCTTTCCATCCTTAGTGGATATGGCTCTAATAATATTATCGAAATCTATTGTTAAAAATTTATCTTTATATACTTTGATATCAGAATTAAAAGATGACGAACTATATTTTGACCAAACAACTCTTCCATCATTTAAATCAATTGAATACATTTTTGACAAATTATCATTTACAATCAAATTTTTGCCAGCTTGAGCAAAATATAAAATAGGATTAAGTTTCTTTTCTTTCTTATTATAATTATTAATCTCCCATATTTTCTTAAGATCTTCGCTTAACTTGATAACCGAACCTTTTCCATTGAAAAAAATAACATTTTTGTTTTCTGTAAAAAATAATTCAGGCTGATTTGAATCAAATTTTTTAATTTTGTTTATTTTGTATGTTAAAAATTTATCAAAATTAGAATCAAAATTAATATTTCCATTACTATTACTGTTATTTTTTTGAAAAGGTTTTATTTTAAAAGTATTTAACTTTTTAATCTTTAATTGTTGATTAAATTCTTTTTCAATGGGCTCATTTTTTTTAAAAATATTTATTAATTTATCATTATCTACTGCGTCCTTTTTTGAAAAACTACAATTTGATAAAAATATTAAAATAATTATATACTTAATAGCTTTATTCACTGAAATCTGATCGTAACCTTTTTTGGACTTCTAATTTAACTTTTGGACTAACATTTTCCATTTCTACAATTTGATTAAAGAATTCTTTTGATTTCTGTTTTTGGTTTTTTGATAAATAAAACTCAGCCATAAGATATAATGCTTGTGGTTTCCAAAGACTGTCTGATTTTATTACTGGGTTAAGTATATTTAACAATTCATTTTCTTTTGCAAAGTCTGAATTAAATAGACCTTTTTTGTATATGGTTAAGTTTTTAATTTCTTTCTCAAGAGACACATCATTTATAAGAAGATCAAAATATGAATTTATTTCATCACTAGACGTTATTAAATCATTATCTAATAAGAAAAAGAAAGCTAATGGAGAATAGGTTTTGTCTTTAGCATTTATGATTTCTATCAATTTATTATTTATATTATCTTTTTTGCCCGCCTCAAAATTTGTAACAATTGAATTGAATTTATTTGCTAACTTTTCTTTACTGCTAGACTTGAACTCTTGATAACCAAAAAAACTGATCAAAATTAAAACAATTAATATTAACAAAGTTATTAATTGTTTTCTTTTTGATATTAAAAAGTTTTTTAATTTTTCAACTCTTGTATTTGTATTAATAATTTCTATTTCTTCATCCATTAATCATATTCCTTAGAACATATTGTAGAATACCACCGTTCTTGTAGTATTCTAATTCATTTTTAGTGTCTATTCTGCATAACATTTTAATTTTTTTAATGTCCCCAGTTGTATATTTAATTTCAACTTCTAAATAATCGCCAGGATTAATTCCTTTCTCAAGACCTAATACTGAAATTAATTCTGACCCTTTTAGGTTTAAATTCTTTCTATTCATATTTTCTACAAACTGCAAAGGTAAAACTCCCATGCCTATAAGATTAGATCTGTGTATTCTTTCAAAGCTTTCTGCAATTACAGCTTTTACACCTAATAGTTTTGTTCCCTTTGCTGCCCAATCTCTTGAGGAACCAGTTCCATATTCTTTTCCACCAAATACTACTAAATCAGTTTCTCTTTTTTTGTATTCAACAACAGCATCATAAATAGGCATTACTTTTTCTTCAGGATATAGTTTAGTGAAACCTCCCTCTGTACCTGGGGCCATTTCATTTTTAATTCTAATATTAGCAAATGTACCTCTCATCATTACTTCATGATTTCCTCTTCTTGCACCATAGGAATTATAATCCTTAGGCAAAATTTGATGCTTCATGAAATAATTTCCTGTTGGGCTTTCTTTTTGAATACTTCCAGCCGGAGATATATGGTCTGTTGTTACCATATCCCCTAAAATTAGTAACGGTCTTGCATCTTTTATTTCCTTAAAGCCCTCTGGTTCATCTGGTAAATTTTCAAAGAATGGTGGTTTTTTTACATAAGTAGAATTTTCTTCCCAATTATATATACTTCCTTTGTCCACTTTAATTTTTTGCCATTGCTCTGGTCCCTCAGAGACATTTGAATATCTGTTCACAAACATTTCTGGGTTTAAAGATTGTTTAAGAGTATCCTCAATCTCTTTATTAGAAGGCCAAATGTCTTTTAAGTAAACATCTTGTCCTTTGTTATCTTTACCTAATGGATCTTTATACAAATCCATTCTCATAGATCCTGCAATTGCATAGGCTACTACAAGAGGAGGTGAAGCTAAATAGTTTGCTTTTACTAAAGGAGAGATCCTTCCTTCAAAGTTTCTATTTCCAGACAAAACTGAGACTGCGTATAAATTATTTTCTTTAACAGCATCAGTTATGTTATCTGGTAAAGGTCCAGAGTTACCAATACATGTGGTGCAACCATAACCAACTAAATTAAAACCTAATTCGTCTAAGTATTTACTTAAACCAGCTTTATCTAAATAGTCAGTAACAACTTGTGATCCAGGTGCTAATGATGTTTTAACCCATGGTTTTACTGTTAAACCTTTTTCAATTGCATTTTTGGCTAACAATCCTGCACCAATTAATACATTTGGATTGGAGGTGTTCGTGCATGATGTAATAGCTGCGATTAATATATCTCCATCTTTTATCTCAAAATCTGTGTCTTTAATTTTTGCTATTGTTGGCTCAGTTTTTTTACAAACATCTTCAAAAACTTTTATAAAATTTTTTGATGCTTCTGTTAAAAGAACTTTATCTTGAGGTCTTTTTGGTCCAGAAATAGTTGGAACTACTGAAGACATATCTAGAGATAAAGTATCAGTGAAAACAAGATCATCACTTGCCCATAAATTTTGTTCTTTTGCATATTGTTCTACAATCTGTATATTTTCTTTAGATCTACCAGAAAATTCTAGGTATTTTAAAGTTTCCTCATCTATTGGAAAGAAACCACATGTTGCTCCATATTCAGGTGCCATGTTCGCAATAGTTGCTCTATCTGCTAGTGTTAAATTTTTAAGTCCTTCACCATAAAATTCTACAAATTTTCCAACAACACCCTTATCTCTTAACATTTTTACGACTGTTAACACAAGGTCAGTCGCAGTTGTACCTTCAGGAAGTTTATTTTTCATTTCAAATCCGATGACCTCCGGTATCAACATAGATATTGGTTGACCTAGCATCCCTGCTTCTGCTTCAATTCCTCCTACTCCCCAACCAAGAACTGATAAACCATTAACCATTGTCGTATGACTATCAGTTCCAACTAGTGTATCAGGAAATAAGTATTCTTTTTCTTCAAACCTTTCATTCCACACTACTTTTGATAAGTATTCTAAATTTACTTGGTGACAAATTCCAGTTCCAGGTGGAACAATTCTAAAATTATCAAACGCTTGCTGCCCCCACTTTAAAAAAGAGTATCTTTCAAAGTTTCTATCAAATTCGATATCAACATTTTCTTTTAATGAATTCTTTGTAGCAAATTTATCCACTTGAACAGAATGGTCAATTACAAGATCAACTGAAGAAAGAGGATTAATTTTATTTGGATCCTTATTTTTTTCTTTGACTGTATCTCGCATTGCAGCAAGGTCAGCAACAGCTGGTATACCGGTATAGTCTTGTAAAAGAACTCTTGCAGGTCTATATGCAATTTCGGTTTTTGATTTTTTCGTATTTAACCAATCTTTTATTGATAATATTTGTTGTTTATTTACAGTAATATTGTCCTCATATCTTAGAAGATTCTCGAGTAAAACTTTAATTGATTTTGGTAACTTGTTAATGCCTTCTAAGCCATTTTTTTCAGCTTCTTTTAAAGAATAAATAGAATAATTTTTCCCATTTATATTAAGTTCTTTTAATGAATTGAACGAATTTTGATTTCCAGGCTTCATAATACTAGTAATAAAAAGTTGCTATACAGCTTAGTAAGAGTGCCGACATAACATAATTAAACCATTTAATAAATTTCTCATTTGTCGCGAATTTCCTCATAAATTTTCCAATTATTGTCCAAAAAATAATACTAATAACTGCAAATATGAAAGCAATACCTAATAACCAAATTGAATAAGAAATGAAATTACTACCTGATTCTACGTATGTTGATACTGCAATAATTGCAACTATAACACCTTTTGGATTTAAAAATTGATAAAGAAAAGTTTCCATAAAATTTACTGGTCTTAATTTTTCATTTTCATCTGAAGATTTCGAGAATGATATCTTGTATGACAAATATATTAAAAATACTGTGCCAGTAAAAATTAAACCCTTTTGAATTATAGGATAAAGCTTAAAAATATTTATTAAGCCAAAATTTATAACTGCCAACATGAATGTAAAACCAAAAATCACACCTAACATCAAAGGAATTGTTTTTTTAAATCCATGATTAAATCCTGAATGTGACGCTACAATATTATTTGGTCCAGGCGAACAGCTTGTCACAAACATAAATAAACAAAGAGACAGCAATTCAGGATGCATTACTATGCTACAGGCAAACCATTTTCAACTTTTTGAGATGGGTGAACAAGCACAACTTTTCCTTCATTATCAATAGAGCCAAGAATTAAAACTTGAGAAACAATACCTGCTATATTTTTTTCAGGAAAATTACAAACCCCTATAACTTGTTTTCCGACTAGGTTTTCTTCATTGTAATAATGAGTTATCTGTGCAGATGATTGTTTAACCCCTATTTCTTTTCCAAAATCTACTTCAACAACTAGTGACGGTTTTCTAGCTTTTTCATTTTTTTTTACTGATATTACTGTTCCTACCCTAATGTCCACTTTGTCATATATATCGTATGTTATTTGTTCTTTCATAAATTTAATATATAATTAAAAACCAATGAGTACAGGAAATAATTTAGAAGATATATATAGTAATTCGATAAGAATTCTCAAAGATTTAATTGCATTTAAAACAGTATCTGGTGTAGATAATAACCAACTTATAGATTATTGTGATGATATATTAAGTTCTTTAGGAGCTAGTTCTTTTAAAACTTATGATGAGGAAAAAAAAAGAGTAAATCTTTTCTCAACTTTAAAAGCAAAAAAAAATAGTAATAAAAAACCAATCATTTTATCCGGACACACAGATGTTGTTCCAGTTTCAAAAGGTTGGGCAACAGACCCTTTTGATGCAACAATCAAGGAAGATAAATTATTTGGCAGAGGATCGTGTGATATGAAAGGTTTTATTGCATGTGCATTAGCATACGCACCAATTTTCTCTTCATCAAATTTAGATAGAGATATTCATTTTTCATTCACTTTCGACGAAGAAACGGCATGTAAAGGTGCACCAATTTTGATAACAGAGCTTAAAAAAAGAGGTATTAAAGATTGTATTTGTATTGTTGGTGAACCAACAAATATGAAAATTATTGATGCACATAAAGGATGCTATGAATATACAACCTATTTTGAAGGTCTTGCTGGACATAGTTCGGAACCAGACAAAGGTGTAAGTGCAGTTGAATTTGCTGCAAGATATGTCAATAAACTTCTAGAATTAAAAGAGAAATTGAAAGAAAGAGAATTAAAAGACTCTATCTTTGATCCTCCATATTCAACTTTGCAAGTTGGTGGAATATTTGGTGGAATTGCTCATAATGTAATTGCTGACAAATGTCATGTAAATTGGGAAACAAGACCTGTTGTGAAAGAAGATGGAATTTTTTTAAATGATCAAATAGATAAATTTACTAACGAAACTCTTTTGCCTGAAATGAAAAAAATATATCCAAAATCAAGTATAAAAAAAGATATTATTGGTGAAATTACTGGCTTTGATAGAATTTCAAATTCTGAGGCATGCGAATTTGTATCTAGCATAACTGGGGATAATTCGAGAGAGGTAGTCTCTTTTGGAACCGAAGCAGGGTTATTTCAAGAAATAGGAATAAGTACAGTTGTGTGTGGTCCAGGATCAATTAAGCAAGCGCATAAGATTGATGAGTTTATAAAACTTTCTGAAATAAAAAAATGTATTAGTTTTTTAGATGGTGTAAAAAATAAGTCTTTGAATTAATTCCAACCACCAACAGATTTAACTTCTAAAAATTCAAGCAGACCTTCTTTTCCAGCCTCTCTTCCAATCCCTGAATGTTTAAATCCCCCAAACGGTGCATCAACTGCAATACCTGCCCCATTAACATCTACCATTCCAGATCTAAGTTTTCTCGCAACCCTTTGTACTTTATCATTATCTTGAGTTTGAATATAATTTGTTAAACCATAATCAGTATCATTTGCAATCTGGATAGCTTCTTCCTCAGTTTCAAATGGAATTACAGATAAAACTGGACCAAAAATTTCGGTTCTTGCAATTTCCATGTCATTATTAACATCTGCAAATACTGTAGGTTTTACATAATAACCATCTTTTAATCCTTCAGGTTTTCCTGGGCCGCCAGCAATTAATTTTGCTCCTTCGTCTATTCCCTTTTGGATTAAACCTTGAATTTTATTAAATTGTAAATCTGAAATTACAGGACCTATATGCTCTCCTTCTTTATTTGGATCATCTACTTTAAATTCACTTGCATACTTTTTTAGCCTTTCAATAGCATCGTCATAAATTGGTTTTTCAACTAACATTCTTGTAGGTGCATTACAGGATTGCCCAGAATTTCTAAAACATCTAAAAGCACCTCTCTCGATAGCTTCTGTATCAGCATCTTTAAATATGATATTTGCACCTTTTCCCCCTAACTCTAAACTTACTCTTTTAAAATCTTTGGCTGCATTTTGTGAAATTAATGCTCCCGCTCTTGTAGAGCCAGTAAATGAAATCATATTTACATCAGGGTGGCTTGTTAATGCATCACCGGTAGTTGCACCGTCTCCATTTACTAAATTAAATACACCTTTTGGAAACTTTGCTTCATCAATTAATTCCGCAATAATCATTGCAGATAATGGTGCTAACTCTGAAGGTTTTAAAATCATAGTACAGCCAGATGCTAAAGCAGGAATAACTTTTAAAGTAACTTGATTTATAGGCCAGTTCCAAGGAGTAATTAATGCACAAACACCCTTTGGTTCATATATTAGTCTTTGATTTTTAGCATGTTCTCCAAGTGGTTTTTCAAACTCAAACTCTTTTAAATAACGAATAAATGATTTTGTATGACTAGCGCCAGTTCCTGTTTGAAGTTTTGAGGCAAAATCTTTTGGCGCACCCATTTCTTGAATAATTGCCTCAGTAATATCGTTCCATCTTTTTTTATAAAGCACATAAAAGTTTTCCAATAATTCAATTCTCTCTTGTTTTGAAGAATATCCCCAGGTTTTAAAAGCCTCCTTAGATGCTAATACTGCATCATTAATATCCTCTTTGCCTCCTAAAGAAATTACTGCACAACTTTTTTCAGTTGCAGGATTAATTACTTGGATATCTTTTTGATTTTTTGGTGCAACCCATGAACCGTTAATATAAAAATTTTTCTTTTCAATCATGCGCGCAAATTATCCTTTATTTATGATTTTGCAAATAAATTTGTCAATTCATAAATAATCGTAGCAGCTGCAAGAGAAGTAACTTCGGCGTGATCATATGCTGGTGCAACTTCTACAACATCTGCGGAAATTAGATTTAAACCTGACAATCCCCTTAAAACATTTACCATTTCTCTTGTTGTCATACCTGCAATTTCAGGTGTTCCTGTCCCTGGAGCAAATGCAGGATCCAATACGTCTATATCTATAGATAAATACAAAGCATTATCTCCAACTCTTTTTTTTATTCTTTCTGCAATTTTATCTGTTCCTTCTGTTTGAAATTCATCACAATGAATTATTTTAAAACCAAAACTCTCATCATTCTTTATGTCATCTCTGCTATATAGTGGCCCTCGTATCCCAACATGCATGGAAGCATCATCTAAAAATAAATTTTCCTCACGTGCTCTTCTAAAAGGAGTTCCATGAGTATATGGCGCTCCAAAATAAGTGTCCCAAGTATCCAAATGTGCATCAAAATGAACCAAAGACACTGGTCCTTTGTTTTTTTTATTTACTGCTCTGAGTAAAGGAACTGCTATCGTGTGATCTCCACCAAGACTTATAATTCCTCCTACTTTATTTAATAAATTTGTTGCACCTACCTCAATTTGTTTAATAGCCTCATCAATATTAAATGGATTACAAGCAATATCACCTGCGTCTGCAACTTGTTGCACTTTGAAAGGTTCAACATCATAACTTGGATGGTAATTAGTTCTTAAGTGTCTTGAGGCCTGTCGAATACTCTGTGGGCCAAACCTTGCACCAGGTCTATAACTTGTTCCTGAATCAAATGGAACTCCCACTATCGCTACGTCACAACTTTCCACATCTCTTAATTCAGGTAATCTAGCAAACGTCGATGGTCCTGCGTATCTGGGTACTTTTGTTCCACTTACTGGTTGGATTGGTTTTTTATTTTTATCTTTCAATTTTTCGAGCTATTTCTATGAATAAATTCAGCTGCTTTTTTAAAATCATTGATATTTTTTTGATACATAGAAAGCTCTTTATTCGAATTTGAGGAAAATAGAATTATTATTAAAGCAATTATAATAGCTGCAGCATAATAAAATGGCATTTTTTTCTTCCAAGATATTAAAATCTTTTCAGCGTTATCTACTTGTTTTTTTGTTGGTCTATTTGCCATAATGCTAGTTTACCAAAGGTTTACCAGTTTTCAATGTATGTTTAATTCTATCTTGAGTTTTTTCTGTCTCTATTAGCTTCATAAAAGCATCTAATTCTAATTTGTATAGATCATCCTCTGATAAAGTATGTTCCAAAGTAGTATCTCCACCACTCAAAACTTTTGCTAATTCTTTTCCAACTTCCATTCCATGATCAAGTATAATTTTATCATTATATAATTTCTCTAACATTTGTATCATTTTTCCATAAACTTTTTTTCCAGAAAGATTAAACGAGCACTCATTTGGTGGGATAAAATTTGAATTATTGTGAATAATATTTTTGGAAACCGATAATAAACTATTTCTACTCATTATTTTTTTATCCTCAGGTCTTAAGTATTTTAATGGCTCAGCTTCAATCGGAGAAGTTGCAGTTTTTGCGTAACCAATAATATCAAATACTTTAAGAGGTGCATAATCAGGATCATTTTTTGCTTCTTCAGTTTGAGACCACCTATACAACATTTCCTTACATCCACCACCAGCTGGGATTAATCCAACCATTGTTTCTACTAGACCTACAACAATATTTGTATGAGAAGCTACAAAATTACTTTGACATAAAACTTCAAAACCACCACCTAATGCTAAACCAGATGGAGCTGACACAACAGGAAATTTCGAATACTTTAAATGTTTACAGGTTTCTTGGAAATATTTAACAAACTTCTCGATAGACTTAAAATCACCTTTATCAGCAAAATTCATTGTATAAGATAAGTTTACTCCAGCAGAAAACTGCATTGCCTCATTTATAATTATAAGGGGTTTATCAGTTGCATTTTTTAAACTATCCATTGAGTCATAATCTAATGCATTAGCTTTTGTGGTAAATTCAACTATGTTAAAGTCATTAAATCTATAGATTTCAGCTGAATTGTTTTTATCTAATTTGATTGCTCTCGGCTTAATTTTTCCAAGGGTTTCTAGATCAGTATATTGTTGTCTTTCTCCATAAAAATTTTCATCCTTACTTTTCGATAAATCCTCAAGAAACTTGTTATTTTCAAAAGCATCTATTCTCTCAAAGAAATTTTTTACTCCAATTTCTTTCAGCATTTCAAAAGGTCCTTTAGACCAGTTAAAACCTAGTCTCATTGCTTCATCGATATCATTAAATTTGTCAGTTATCCCTGGAACCAATGAAGATGCATATTTAATAATTTTTGAGATTACAGACCAGGCATATTCTCCATATTTATCTTTTCTTTTGATTAAGTTCACAATATCCATCTTTTCTGATCCTAGATTAAATTTTTGTGATATTGAATATTCACCAGTTTCTAAATTGATACCTTCGAGAACTTTTTTACCATCAGTTTTATTCATTCTATAAAATCCACCTTTTCCTTTTCTTCCTGTGTAACCAGTTTCGATAAGTTTTTTTACAAGTGGTATTTCTTTAGCAACAACTTGAAAATCATCTGTCTCGGGAAGTTCGTTTATAAAACTTTTTAAAACATCGGCCATTAAATCAATTCCAATCAAATCATATAATCCAAAAACGCCTGTTTTTGGTATTCCCATTGGACGACCAAAAACTGCATCTGCTTCTTCAATTGTTAATTTCATTTTAAATGCTTCTGTCATTGCTACTTGCATGGCATAGACACCAATCCTATTCCCTAAGAAGCCTGGCGTATCGTTGCAAATTAAAGTTCCTTTTCCTAAATTTTTTTCACAAAAATTTTTAAGTGAATTTATCTGTTCTAAATCATTATTTTCATTTTTCACAATTTCTAATAAATCCATATATCTAACTGGATTGAAAAAGTGTGTTATACAAAAGTCTTTTTTTTCTTCATTTGAAAGTTTTTCCGCAAGTACTTTGATTGGAATAGAAGATGTATTTGAGGATACAATTGACCCTTTTTTTCTTTCTTTAAAAATTTTTTCATAAATATTATGTTTGATGTCAATTCTTTCTACAACAGCTTCAACAATCCAGTCAGCCTCACCAACTTCATTAAAGTTATCATTTATGTTACCAACATTAATATTATTAATTTTTGATTTATCGATTAATAAAGGAGGTCTTGATTTTAGAATTCTTTCTCTAGCTTTCTCAGATATTTCTGTTGTTAAATCTAGTAATGTTACTGGAACATTTGCATTACATAGTTGAGCGGCTATCCCGCTTCCCATTGTCCCTGAACCAATTACAACAACTTTATTAATTTTCATATTGAGAATAGATGCTTATAGTAAAAAATTTCTTTAAGGGCAACTTAAAGCAGTTAAATAACTCTTAAAATATTATCTAATAAATTTTGTAATTGAAGGAATAATTACAACCGCTAGTGCAATTTTAAACAATTCACTCGGTAAAAAAGGATATAAACCACCAGCAAGTGCCTTATCATATCCAATAACTGAGCCTAAATAGCCCACCCCAACTATAAAAATAATTGAAGTTGCAATCAGTAGTGAAATTAAACTTTTAAAGTATGAGTCGTTAAAATTTCTTTCAGCTAAAAAACCGATAATCCCCGCTGCGATTGTCATTCCATAAAGATATCCTGCAGTAGGTCCTGTTAAATAAAGTAATCCTCCTCCTTTAGCAAATACTGGCAGTCCAATAGCTCCCTCGAATAAGTAAAGTAAAAGTGTAAAGAAAGCTAATTTAGAACCATACGTCATTCCAATTATAAATACTGCAAACGTTTGCATAGTCATTGGTACTGGCCAGAATGGCACTTGTACTTTTGATGAAAATGCTAAAATTAATGTACCAATCAACATTAAAGAAATATTTTGAAATAAGGCATTTATTCTATAATCTGAAAGTAAGTTTTTTATTAGTGTAGAATTGTTTTTCATACATTATTATTTAAGCACAAATAAATAAATTTTAAAATAATAAATTTAATCTTTTAAAATTGTTCTTTTTGTAATTCTTTAATAGGTATATGACATCTGATAGCGTTACCACTATCTGTTAATTGCCATGGTGGTATTTCTTTCTTACAAATATCTCCAACAATTCTGGAGCATCTGCCTTGAAAACTGCATCCTTTTTCAGGAGGTCTTTCTTCAACAATATCCTCAGCAACTAATTTAGGTTTTATATCTGGATCTGGTTCTAAGACAGCACCCAACAAAACTTCTGTATAGGGGTGAGATGGAAACTTATAAACATCATTTGAGGGTCCAACTTCACAAAGCCTTCCTTGATAAAGGACTGCTACTCTATCACTAATTGCTCTCACAACTGCTAAATCATGTGACACAAATATGTATGTAGTTCCAAAGTCTTCTTTCAGTTGTTGTAACAAGTTTAATACAGCAGCTTGCACAGAAACATCTAAAGCAGATGTAACCTCATCGCATAAAATAATATCTGGCTTTGCAGCAAAAGCTCTTGCAACAGCTACTCTTTGTTTTTCACCACCAGATAGTTGTCTTGGGTATCTAGATGTATAAAATTCTCCAAGTCTTACTTTTTGAAGTAAATCTATAATATTTTTTTTTAATTCTTCACCTTTTAATCCAAAATATAGTTTTAATGGTTGTGCAATAATTTCTTCTACCGTGTGGTTTGGATTCAAAGACTCATCTGGATTTTGAAATATTAATTGAATAATTCTTAAATCATTGGGATCTCTTTCTTTCAAATCAGACGATAAATTTCTATTTTCATCAAACCTTATTAAACCATCTTTGGTTCTAAGTAGTCCGGCAATAGATTTCAGGATTGTTGATTTTCCACTTCCTGACTCTCCTACTAAAGCTATTGTCTCTCCCTTTTTAATATTAATATTAATATCTTTAACTGTAGGGTTATCATCAGAAATTCTATTGAAAATTTGATCTAAAAGTTTTTGTTTAGCATAACTTATAGATACTTCTGATAAATTTAATATTTCTTTATCTTGTGATTTATTCTTAATTTTATTAAAAGTTTGACTAGCTTGACTCTCATTCACAAGTTTTTCATAATTAAAACATCTAACACTGGTATTTAAATTTTTTAAAAATTCTAATTTAGGAGAATTATTTTTACAATTTTCATCTGAAAAGTTACATCTATCAAAAAAACTACAACCACTTTGAATTGTACCCGGTTGAGGTTGACTACCAGGCATCGATTCTGGAAGACCAGCTAAAGATAATTTTGGTATAGATTTGAGCAATCCGTGAGTATAAGGATGAATTGGTCTTTTTAGGATATCTCTTGATGGACCTTCTAAAACTATTTCTCCTGAATACATAACAATAATTCTGTCACTCACTTGAGCAATGGCTCCTAAGTCATGACTTACATAAACCATCGATGTTCCAGTATCTTTTGCAATAAAATTTAGAAGTTCCAAAACATGCGCTTGTGTTGTTACATCCAATCCTGTTGTAGGTTCATCTAAAAGAAGTAAATCTGGTGTTCCAGCTAATGCCATAGCAACAGCAACTCTCTGTTGTTGACCTCCTGAGAGTTCATGAGGATATCTTAAAGCAATCGTCTCTGGTGAAGGAAGTCTAACTTTATTTAACAACTCAGAAATTTTTTTTTCTCTTTCTTTTTCATCTAAATCTGAGTGCAATTGTAAAGCTTCATCAATTTGATAACCTATTTTTAAGTTTGGTGTCAATGCTTGGCCTGCATTTTGTGGGATCATTGCTATCTTTCTACCTCTGATTTTTTCTAAATCTTTACTTTTCATTCTTAATAGATTTGACGAGTTAAACTGACATTCTCCTCCAATAGTATAAAGTCCATGCTTAACATATCCCATCATTGCTAATGCTAATGTGCTTTTTCCTGAACCAGATTCCCCTACTATTCCAACTGTTTCACCCTTTTTGATATTTGTGCTTATATTTTTTAAAATTAAGATTTCTTCGCCTTTTTTACTTCTAAATCCAATAGATAAGTTTTTTACTTTTTGAATTATATCGGTCATTATTAAACAGGAGCTTTAGTTGATCTATCAATGCCTAAAGCTTTAGCAAAAGCGTCTGCTGTTAAATTAATACCTATAATTAAACTACTTAATCCAACAATTGGTGCTATTACTGCCCAATAAGCGAAAGACATAAGCCCTCTTGCATTTGATATCATTAATCCCCAGTCTGGAGTTGGAGGGCTAACACCAAAACCTAAAAAAGATAAAGAACTAAAACCAAGCAACATCCATGACCATCGCATTGCACCTTCAACTAATATTGCATCTCTTACATTAGGAATTATTTCATTCCAAATAATTGAAAAATTACTATGTCCCCTCGCTCTTGCAGAGACTATAAAATCTTTTGCAATAACATCATGTGTTGCTGCTCTTGCAACTCTCACGATTCCTTTACCATAAAAAAAACCTAAAGCAGGTATCAATACTTCAGTAGATGTACCTAACAAAGATACAATCAATAACATTGCTAATATCCACGGAATAGATAAGAATGCATCTACAATTCTCATAACTACATCGTCAATTTTTCCTCCAACCAATCCACAAAATATTCCTAAAAGACCACCCCACAGTAATGCTATTAAAGATCCAAAGAAAGTTATTGTAAGAGCCGTTCTTCCTCCCAAAATTGTTCTAGTAAAAACATCTCTTCCAAGATCGTCTGTTCCAAACCAATACTCGGCAGAGGGAGCCTGGAGCATTAATGTTGGATCTATAGCTTTAAAATCATGAGGAGCAATATAAGGGCTTATAAATGCAAGAATTATATGAAAAACTAAAATACTAAGTCCAATAAGTCCAGATGGTCTAGAAGCCATTGTAATGATAATTTCTGATAATTTTGCAAAAGCGCTTTTCTTCTCCTCTTTATATATATTATCTAATTTCATATTATTTTCTTATCTGTAATGTTTTTAATCTAGGATTGAGCATTAGTGTCAATAGATCTGCTAATAAATTTATACTTACATAGATAGATGCAAGAATTATAGCTAGTGCTTGAACTGTAGGTAAGTCTCTATTTGATATAGACTCAATAACTAATCTTCCAAGACCAGGATAATTAAACACAACTTCTGTTACTACAACTCCACCCAAAAGCCATGCAATAGTTAATGCCACCACATTAATAGCAGGTAATAAAGCGTTTGGTAAAACATGTTTGAAAACCATTTTCCAATATGGAACTCCTTTAAGAATTGCCATTTGAACATATTCACTTGCCATTACTTGTATTACACTTGACCTTACCATCCGAGCCATGTGAGCTGTCATGATCATCGCTATAGCAACAACCGGTAAAATTATATTTGGCAGCAATTCTAGGAAAGATACATCAGTCGGAACTATAACAATACCAGGTAACCACTCTAACCATATGGCAATTATCAAAATTAATAAAGTAGCACTAATAAATTCTGGAATGGTCATAGCAAATATTGTTACTGTTGATATTGCAACATCCGGCAACTTGTCTCTCCAAAGAGCAGTAATAATTCCTAAAATTAAAGCTATTGGAATTCCTATAAAAATCGCAGCTGATGCTAGCACTAGTGAATTTTTAATTCTAGGTCCTAAAACATCTTTGATTGGCATCTCTCCACTTAAAGAATAACCAAAGTCTCCTTGAATAGCATTTAATGCCCACGATACATATCTCTCATATGCTGGAACATTTAAACCAAGTCTTCTGTAGCAAGCTTCTAATTGCTCCCCAAAAGCCTGTCTTTCTAAATAGGTTGTACAAGCATCCCCTGGTAAAACTTCTGTGCCAACAAATGTAATTATAGATACAATGAACAAGGTAATAAAACCTAATAAAATTCTTTTTATAATTAAAAAAATCATAAGAATTTTAAATTTTAAATTATTTATTTAGAAATGAAAGAGGTTTTACAGGCCTACTTAAAGGCCTGTAAAACAAAAATTATTACTGAACACTTACTGTGTGCCATCTAATAGAAAAATACTCAACTTCGTCAAGATTTTTCACTCTAGAAGATGTAACAACAAGTCGAGACACATGGTAAGGAATCATTGTTCCAGACTCTTCCCATAATGTTTTCTGAGCATTGATGTATGCTGCTTTTCTTTTGCTAAAATTTAACTCACCTCTTGCGTCAGCTAAATTCTTATCAAAAGAAGCACTTTTATAGAATGACTCATTCCATTTTGCTTCGCTATGATAAGCCTCATGCAAAATACTATCTGCTGGTCTCTCATTCCAACGCGTCATTGCTACAGCCTTTTTCATCCAAGTTTCATTCCAATAACTTTTTGAAGGTGTCATTTGAATATCTGCTCTGATATTAGCTTTAGCAAATTGTTGTTGTAAAACTTCGGCTATAGTTGGCCAAGTTGGTTCTTTTGTAGATACATGAATTGTGAAATCAATACCATCTGGGTAACCTGCCTCTGCAAGCAATTTTTTTGCTGTAGCTGGTTGTGGTGGACAATTCTTTTTCATTCTATATTGATCTGATGGCGCAACAGGAGTATCGCAAGATACAGTTGCTGCTCCAGCCATAACAAGATCAACAAGTTCTTGTCTATCCACAGCTATTCTTACAGCTTTTCTTACTCTGGGGTCATCAAATGGAGCTACGTCAGTTCTCATTACCATACCTCTCCAGTTTCCTGTAGGTATAACTGAAACGTTAAATTTTGAATTACCATCAAATATTTTTTTCTGATTGAATGGAACATATCTATTCATATCTATTTGACCTGTCAGCAAGGCTTGAATTCTAGCTTGACCATCTGGGATAGCTATTACATGTACCTCAGCGAGTTTCGGTGCCCCTTCCCAATAATCTGGGTTAGCTTTAAGAATTGTAGTTCCTTCAGCATCAAACTTATCAACCATAAATGGTCCTGTTCCAATACCTGTTTTCCCAATAGTATCGCCTGATCCATTTGGTATCATTCTTAATCTATAATCAGTTAATAAAAGTGGAAAATCTGCAAATGATGTGTTCAACTTTATTTTTACTGTATGTGAGTCAACAACTTCAATGTCTGTTACTGCACTCATACTCTTCTTAGCAGGCGAACCAATTTCAGGATCTTTAACTCTCATCAAAGAGTATTTTACATCCTCTGCATCAAAATCAGATCCATCATGGAATTTAACACCTTTTCTTAAATTAAAAGTCCATTCTGTTGCATCTGCGTTACCTGACCAGTCAGTAGCTAACTCAGGAGAAGTAACTCCTTTAAGATCTTTTCTAACAAGACGGTTTTGAGTCATTATTACTACTTGAAATAGTCTTCCTTTAGTAATCGCATCTAAATTTGTATCTTTTCCAAAACCAAGATCATGAGATAACTTAAAAACCCCACTTGATGCGTTGGCAAATGAAAATGTTACAAATAGTGATACCAATGAAATTGATATCAATTTTAAAATGTTTTTCATAATTTCCTCTCTTTAAAAAAACAAAAGGTAACAATTAGATACTTATATAGCAACAGTCAAAATGGACATTTTTTATTTATTTTATTGGTGTATTCTGATTATCTACAAAAATAATAATGAATGATTTAATCAATAAATATAGGTTTACTGTAAAGCCTGTTTGCCTTGAAAATTCTAATTCATTAGAGCTTGCAAGATCAATTCAAGTTCATCCCTTAACTTATCAAGAATTGCCATATGATCCAGAGTATTCAAATTATGCAGGAAGATTAACTCTTGAAAAATTATCTAATGTCAGTCCTGAAGAAATGTATTGGAAAGCAAGGAGAGAAATTATTCTTAGGCATACTGGAGAGCATCCATTTGAAATATCAGGACCAGATGCCCTTAAATTTTTACAAAAAATATTTCCAAGAGATATTTCAAAAATCGCTGTTGGAAGATGTTCATATCAGTTTGCCTGTTATCATGATGGTGGGATGATTACTGATGGTATACTTTTAAGAATTGATAAAGATAAATATTGGTTTGCACAAGCGGATGGTGACCTATTTTCTTGGTATAAAGCACATTCTAAAAATTTAAATGTAGAGATTGGTGATCCAAATGTTTGGGTAAGCCAGGTTCAAGGTCCATTGTCCATGAAACTACTTGAAAATTTAAGTAATGGTTTTTCAGAGAATGATTGGAAATATTTTGATTGGAAAGAGTTACAAATTTTAGATCAAAGAGTAATAGTAAGTAGAAGTGGTTTTACTAATGAACTTGGTTGGGAAATTTATTTTAGACCTGAAAATGAAACAGAGAAAATTGGAGATTATATTCTCGAGCAAGGAAAAAAATTAGGTATGATATTGGTAGCTACACCAGGATTTAGATGTCGAAGAATTGAAGCTGGACTTTTATCTGCTGGACAAGATTTTTCAAAAAATACCAATCCTTTTTCAGTTGGACTTGGAAGATTTATAAATTTTGATAAAGAGAATTTTATTGGAAAAGAGGCACTTATGTCATCAGATAAAAAATGTAAGACTTGGGGAATTCGGATTGTGTCTGGAACAGCAATTAAAGGAGAGAGTATTAAATTAAATGAAAAAGAAATTGGTAAAATAACTTCTAGCACATGGTCACCATATCAAGTATGTGGTGTAGGTATAGTACACCTTAACAATAATGAAAATGGACCAGGTGATGTAGTTGAAGTCAAATGTACAGATGGGAAATTACATAAAGGTCAAATCTGCAAATTGCCAATGTATGATGAACAGGGAGAAATAGTTAGAGGTATAGACAGAAATATCCCAAATGAGCCAAAACCTTGGGTTGGTGTTTAAGCTTAAATTATTAAAAATATAATTAGTGAACATAAAAAAAAAAATAATTACTATTGGGGGTGGAGGGTTTACTCATAATCAAGATGATGATCAGGAACAATTCATTTTAGAATGTATTAACAAAAAAAATTGCTCATTAGGATTTTTGCCAACAGCTAGTAACGATGACTCAAGCAAAACTAAGCTCTTTTATAAAAGATTTGAAATTTCAGGTTTAAATGTTTCTCACTTTAATCTTATCTCTAGCGTAAAAGGTTTTGAAAATTGGCTTTCAAATCTTGATGTAGTTTATGTTGGTGGTGGAAATACAAAATTCATGCTCAAATTTTGGAAAGAAAATAATTTAACTGGGCTTTTTAAAGAAGTCTACAATTCAGGGACAATTCTATCAGGTATAAGTGCTGGTGCCGCGTGTTGGTTTGATTGCTTTCTAACGGACTCAGATGGACCTGGATTTAAATCTATGAATGGCATTGGATTGTTATCTGGAAGTTTTACACCACATTATTCAGACTCAAAAAGAGCGGAAAAATATAGAGAAAATATTAAAAACAAAACTTTGCCTGATGGTATTGCTGTTGATGATGGTGTTGCAGTACTTTTTATTGACGGAAAACCAACAGAGGTTTATTCTTCTAGAAAAGGTCATAATGCTTATTTTGTTAATCAAAATAAACAATTTAACTTAAAAGAATACATTAAAATGAACAATGAGTGATAATATTTTACCAAGTCAAAAAATCTTTAGCATAAAAGATGCGAGAGAACTATCACGTAAACGTCTTCCCAAACTAGTTTTTGATTTTATTGATGGTGCATCTGGAGATGAGAAACTTGCCGAAATCAACAGTATAGCTCTAGACCAAATTAGATTAGAGCCCAAAGTTTTAAGAAATGTTGAAAAAAGATCTCTTAAAAAAAAGGTATTAGGATATGAATTTAATTTTCCATTTGGTTTTGCTCCAATGGGAATGACTAATTTATCTTGGCCAGGAGCAGACTCTATGTTAGCCGCTGAAAGTGCAAGAAATAATATTCCAACCTGTGTTTCTATGGCTTCTACTACAACATTAGAAAAGATGTATGAACTCTCAGAAGGTCATTCTTGGATGCAGTTATATATTTTCCAAGATGAAAATTTTGTGATGGAGCTTTTGGAAAGAGCAAAAAATACTGGTTATGAGGTAGCAATTTTAACTGTAGATGTACCAGTTTTATCTAGAAGAACTAGAGATGATAAAAATGGTTTCTCTTATCCATTTAAGATAGGTCCAAAACAATTTTTTGATTTTGCAACTCATCCGACTTGGTCTATATCAACTTTGATGAGTGGAATTCCTAAGCCTATGAATTATGTAACGTCAAAAAGTGGAGATGGAATTTTTAAAAGAAAAGAAAGTAGAGGTTCTACTGATTGGAATACCCTTAAAAGAGTAAGGGATAAATGGAAAGGCAAACTTATTGTTAAAGGAGTAATGTCTCCTGATGATGCAATAAAAATAAAAGATGCTGGTGCAGATGCTATTCAGGTTTCAAACCATGGTGGTAGACAATTAGACAGTGCTACAGCAGCGATTAATATGCTTCCGCTAATCAGAAAATCGGTTGGAAGTAATTTTCCTCTAATCTTTGATAGTGGGATAAGAAGTGGAAGTGATATAGTGAGAGCGCTAGCATTTGGTGCAGATTATGCAATGATTGGAAGACCCGTAATGTATGCTATGGGAGCAGATGGTAAAAAAGGATTAAGAAGAATAGTTGAGATTATAAAAGAAGAAGTTAGTACCACTCTAGGGTTGGTTGGATTAAATGATATTAATGATGTAACATCTGAGATAGTAATAGACAATACTATTAATAAGGTAAATTACTAAATGAGTGAGAATAAAATTAGAGGCGGAGCGTTATTAGCTAGAGCTCTAAAAGATAAAGGAATTAGTAAAGTTTTTACTCTTGCGGGAGGTTTTTGTAATCCAGCAATTGAGGGGTTTGCTGAGTGTCAAATTGAAGTGATAAATACTCCTCACGAACAAATTGCAGGTCATTTAGCAGATGGCAATACAAGAATTACTCGTAAACCATCAGTATGCTTAGTAGGACCAGAGGGATTTACAAACGCAGTTCCTTCTATGATGGAGGCTTGGGGTGAGAGAAGTCCTGTTATTTATATTACAGGTTCAAGCAGCCTTAAAAGGCAAGGTTCAGGTGGTTTTAAAGAAATAGATGATGTTTCAATTGCAGCCCCTTTAACAAAATACAGTGCAAGCATTACCGATGGAGCTAGAATAAGAGAATTTGTCGACAAAGCATATCACATTGCCACCAACGGTTATCCAGGCGCAGTACATCTTAGTCTTCCGGTAGATATAATGTTTTCATCTTTTGCAGAAGAAGTAGGATTAGAAGAAAGACCATTTTCTCATAAAGCTAAACCTTTAGCAAAAGCTTGGCCAGATCCAAATTCTCTATCAGAAGTTTTAGAACTTGCTTGCAATGCTAAAAAACCAATTATAATAGGTGGCCACGGAGTTTGGTGGTCTCATTCAGAAAAAAATCTTGAAGCAGCTGGTAATAATTTAAATATACCAATCTTTAATGTCCCATATCATCAAAAATTATTAGGTGAGGAAGCAAATGCTTATATGGGATTAGCTGATATACACCAATATCCTCCCTCAGAATATGCACTACAAAACTCAGATCTAGTACTTGTAGTTGGAGCGCGTTTAGACAATCAAATGAATTTCGGAAATCCACCTTTTATACCTAAATCATCAAAGTTAGTTTGTATAAATGGTTCTCACGAGGAAGTAGAACTTAATAGAGCAGCTGATTTTTGTTTATTAAGTGATCCTGGTGTTTTTCTGGATACATTATCTAATTTAAAGAAAAATAATAAGTGGACTTTAGGTACAACTTGGTTCGAAGAAAATAAAAAAAAGAAAAAAGAATGGGTAGATAAATCCTTGAAAGATTTAGAGATAGAGGCTGAGGCATCAAAAAAAAATGGGGGAAAAATTCATCCTCTACAACTTTCATTAGATGTCCAACAAGCAATGGGCGAAAATGACTGGCTTGTTATAGATGGAGGGAATACACATTTCTGGTCAGAAATTGCAATTAATATTGCAGGTGCAAAAGGTAAAAAATTAAAAGGTATCTTGCATCCTGGAACATTTAGTATGTTAGGTGTTGGTGTTTCGTTTGCTTTATCTGCTAAAAATCATAATCCAGATTCAAATGTTGTTCTTATAAGTGGAGATGGTGCGTTTTTATCAGGAGGTATGTCTATTGAAAGTGTATTTTATGAAAAAAAACCTATTACTGTTGTAATTGATAACAATGGTGGATTGGCCTCAATTGGACAACAACAAGAGAGATTATTTAAAAGTGGAAAAAGCGTTGCAACTGATTTTAGAGACATCCCATTTCATAAGATTTTTGAGGGTTTTGGAGGGTATGGAGAATTAGTTAATAAAAGAGAAGAACTAGCACCGGCACTTAAAAGAGCAATGGAAAGTGGAAAACCTGCATGTGTAAATGTTAAAGCAAAACCAGTATTAAGCCCAATAGTCTCTGCAGTTGCAAGCAAAAGAGAAAAGTCATCAATAGAATAAAATGGCAATATTTTCATCACACTTATTAGATGCTACTAATGGATCTCATGCTGGGAATATTGATGTAATAATTTATCAAATAAAAGAAAATGGAGACAAAGAAATTTTCTTTGAAAGTAAATCCGATGATGGTGGTAGAATACATAAAGAATTTAATCTAAGTGATGATGATATCAAGTGCGAATATGAAATGATTTGCAAGACTGGTGATTATTTTTCTGAGAAAAGAATTGTTTCTGAAATAAATATTAAATTTAAAATGGAAGATAATAATAAAAAATATCATATACCCATAATAATTTCTAAAAATAGCTATACTGTATGGTGGTCAAAATAGAATGAGTGGTGAAAATTTAATACATCAAAAAAATATTAAATTAAATATGTCTAGACGTATAAGGCGCACTCCATTTACTAACAAGGTTGAAGAATGTGGTGTGTCAGATTTTACCGTTGTAAACCACATGTTGTTACCAAAAGGATTTAAAAATACAGTTGAGGAAGATTACTGGCATTTAAGAGAGGAAGTTCAAGTCTGGGACGTATCTTGCCAAAGACAAGTACAAATTTCAGGTCCTGATGCAGCAAAACTAGTACAAAAAATGACACCTCGCTCAATAAAAAAAATGGAAACTGGAAAATGTTTTTATATTCCAATAATAGATGAGACCGCAGGAATGATCAATGATCCTGTTTTACTTAAACTAGACGATGATATGTTTTGGATTTCAATAGCTGACTCAGATATTCTGCTATGGGCAAAAGGTATTGCATTAGGTTCTGGATATAATGTTGAAATAGTAGAGCCAGATGTTTATCCATTGGCTATTCAAGGTCCTAAATCCGAAGACCTTTTGGTTTCAATATTTGGTGAAGACATAAAAAAATTAAAATTTTTCAATTTTAAAGTTTTTGATTTTTTGGGTACAAAACAAATAATCGCAAGGTCAGGATATAGCAAGCAAGATGGTTTTGAAATTTATTTTAAAGGATTTGAAACTCATTTTAATGAAATTGAACTTGGTGAAAAGCTTTGGGATATGATTTGGGATCATGGTCAAAAATTTAATTTATCTCCAGGATGTCCAAACCTAATTGATAGAATTGAAGCAGGACTTATGTCCTATGGTAATGATTTCACTAGAGAAAATAACCCACTAGAATGCAATCTTGAGAAATATTGTAAGCAAGAATATGATCATGATTTTATTGGAAAAGATGCTTTGAGAAAGATTCAATCTGAAGGAATTAAACAACAGATGAGAGGAATAATTTTTGATGGTGAACCCTGCAAGCCAACAGGAGTTCCTTTGCCAGTATACTCAAAAAACAATAAAAAGATTGGACAAATTGCTTCTGGAATTTATTCCCCAAGAATTAAGAAAAATATAGGTTTATCAATGATAAATAGAGATTTTTGGGATTTCGGGAATGAAGTTTTTATAAACACTTTTAATGGAAAAAACAGAAAAGGCATTATAACTTCTTTACCATTTCCTGATTAACCTTATATTTAAATTATGTTTAAACCAGTTATAGCAGGATTTTCAAGATCACCTTTTACTATGGCTAGAAAAGGTGCCTTAATAGACTCAAAACCAGTTAATCTATTAGCAGAAGTAATTAAAGATTTAGTATCAAAATCAAATGTTAAAAAAGACGACATTGAGGATATTGTCATTGGTTGTGCATTTCAAACAGGAGAGCAAAGTTTTAATATTGGAAAGTTGACTACTTTTCTCAGTGGTATGAATGTTAAAACCTCAGGAATGACGGTAGATAGATGGTGTGGCTCATCAATGGAAGCTATACATATCGCAGCTGGTAAAATTTCATTGGGTGCTGGAAAAGTATTTGTCTGTGGAGGAGTAGAAAGCATGACAAGAGTAAATACTGGTTTTGAACCAATCCCCTACCCTGAAAGTAAGACAGATAATCCACATGTTTATTTTTCAATGGGAACAACTGCAGAAAATGTTGCAAAAAAATATAACATTTCAAGAAATGAACAACAGGAGTTTGCTATATCAAGTCATCAAAAAGCACACGAGGCTCAGACCAAAGGGAATTTTAAGAATGAAATCGTATCAATTGGTGATTGTGATACTGATGGAAATATTAGACCAAATAGTACAATGGAAAAATTAGATGGATTAAAACTTGCTTTTGATGAAAATGGAACAGTTACAGCTGCAACTTCATCACCTTTAACAGACGGTGCTGCAGCAACTTTAATTTGTGAGGAAAGTTATGCAAAAGAAAATAATTTAAATATATTAGGAAGAATAGTATCTACTGCTGTTGAAGGCTGTGACCCTGATTACATGGGCCTAGGTCCAATTGGTGCTTCAAAAAAAGCTTTAAAGAGGGCAAACTTGTCAGCTGACCAAATTGATATTGTTGAATTGAATGAAGCTTTTGCTTCTCAATCATTGGCGTGTATTAAAGATTTAGGTATAGATAAAGATAAAGTTAATTTAGATGGTGGGGCTCTTGCGCTTGGTCATCCACTTGGTGCAACAGGTGCAAGAATTACTGGTAAAGCTGCTGATTTATTAAAAAGAGAAAATAAAAAATATGCCCTATCTACTCAGTGTATTGGTTTGGGAATGGGTATAGCTACAGTAATTGAGTCTATAAATTAAACTATCTATTTATTCCTCTTAATCTCTCAGATCTTCTTCTTAAAAGTTCAGCGGTTAATAAAATCAATACTGATAATATAATCAAACAGGTTGCTACAGCTAATATTGTTGGACTTAATTGTTCTCGAAGCCCAGTCCACATTTGAATTGGTATTGTAGTATTATCTAAGCCAGCTAAGAATAATACAACGACGACTTCATCAAAAGAGGTTACAAAAGCAAAAAGGCCTCCAGATATAACCCCGGGTAATATTAAAGGTAAAGTAATTTTCATAAATGTATTATACGGACTACTTCCAAGACTTGAGGCAGCACGTGTAATACTATGATCAAAACCTGAAAGTGTTGCAGTTACAGTTATCACCACAAAAGGGGTACCAAGAATAATATGAGCCAATATAATACCTAAATGAGTAGCTGCTAAACCTACCTTTGCCATGAAAAAGAAAATCGCTACTCCAGAAATAATAAGCGGAACTATCATTGGTGAAATTAAAATTGCCATTATCAAACCTTTGTAAGGCATATGTCTGCTGCTTAAGCCTAATGCAGCAAGAGTACCTAAAATAATTGATCCCAATGTTGCAAAAATTGCAATAATAAAACTATTTCTCGCAGCTAAACCCCATGGATTTTTTGTTCCATAAATCATATCTTTATACCATCTCAATGAGAATGCATCAGGGTCTAATCTTTTCATTCCATCAGAAAAAACCAAAAATTCTTCTGCATTAAAAGATAATGGAAAAATTACAAATAAAGGAGCTATCAAAAAGAAAAAGACACAACCACAAATTAATAAATAAAAGTAATGCCAAATTCTATAATGTGGTTCTGTATATTTTGGTAATGCCATAATTAACCTAATTTAATGTTATCAACTCCCACAAGTTTATTATAAATCCAATATATTGCTAACACACCAGTCAAAAGCATCAGACCCATTGCAGATGCAAAACTCCAATCTAAAGTACTTTTCATATGATATGCTATTTGATTACTAATAAGTGTTCCAGATGCACCTCCAACAAGTGCTGGCGTAATATAATATCCAATTGCTAAAATGAATACTAATAGACAACCTGCACCTATTCCTGGAATTGTAAGTGGAAAATAAACTTTAAAAAATGCAACTGCTGGAGTTGCACCTAAAGACTTGCCAGCCCTCATAAGACTTGGAGAGATAGTTTTCATAACACTATACAAAGGTAAAACCATAAAAGGTAAAAGTATTTGAGTCATTGCTACGTAAGTTCCAGTTTTATTGTACATCATCTCAGGTCTGTTATCGTCTGCAACAAGACCTGTCCAAACAAAGAAATCATTCACAATTCCTTGTTGCTGTAACAAAATCATCCAACTTGCAGTTCTTACAAGTAAAGATGTCCAGAAAGGAAGAAGAACACAGATCATCAGCAAATTACTATATTTCATTGGTAGAGTTGCCAGTAAATGTGCAATTGGATAAGCCATTAAAAAACAAAATAAAGTAACAAAAAAAGCTACCTCAACTGTTCTTATCCATAATATTCTATGAATTCTTCTATCCTCAGAAACTTGAACAATTTTTCCATCTTCATTGGAGTACATGTCTACACCTTTCAGGTATTTTGAATATGTATAAGATGGAGCTCTTCTTTTAATCGCTCTCCAATATTCAACATTTCTCCATCTTTTATGAACTTTCATTATTTGTTCTTTGTAGTTTCCCTCCTCAAATTTCTTTTGTTTTCTTGCTAGTTTTTTTAAAACACTCTTAAATCCATTTTTTTCATAATTTAATTGTGTCTGCAATTTTCCTGCTGTTTTGTTTTTAACTAGAATTTTATAGTCTAAGTAAAATGCCTCAAAAACTTCTTCTGAAGGTAATTCTTTTCCATCCCAATTTTCCATTGCTTTATAGGTTTTGGGAAGCATATTTGTAACCATCTTATCATCTATGCTTCTAGAAAACATGTCTCCAATTGGGATCATGTATGTGATAATTAAAAATAATAATAATGGTGCAACTAGTAGAAAAGCTTTAATTTTATTTTTCTTTTCTGCCTGTTTTAGACTTTCCTCTAAGGGAATTCCATCTGTCGTTAAAATTTTTCCTGTTTCTGAGCTCATAAAAAAAAGGGCGGTCAATGTGACCGCCCTTACTATAATATAAAATTAAAGTGTTTAAAACTTTAATTATTTAATGCTAGCTTTCATAGCTTCCCATTTTTCACCAAGCTCTGTACCATTATCAGCCCAGTACTCAGCGTTTACTAAGAAGTATCTTTTAAGGTTAGCTGGTGCTGTTGGCATATGTGGAACCATGTTAGTTTTTCCATCTTTATACCAAGGCTCACCTGCTTCCATAACTGCAATTGATGATTTTCTCCATGGTGCATATGCAATGTATTTTGCACTTCCTGCTAACATCTCAGTACTTGTCATCATTGCTAAAGCCTTCATAGCGTCTTCTTGGTTTGGTCCACCTTTTACTAATGCAAAATATTCATAGTCAAGACCTTGTCCATCCCAAACTTGAACTATTGGAGCACCTTCTCCAACTGCTGCATTGAAAAATCTTCCATTCCAACCAGTTGCCATCACAACTTCACCACTCATTAATAATTCTGGTGGTTGAGCTCCAGCTGACCAGAATACGCATCCGCCATTTGGATCCTCACAAAGTGCTTTGATTTTATTCATTGCTCTGTCAACATATCCTGGTTCTTCTAATTTTTTGTAGATAAATTCTCCACCTTTACCCATTTTTACGCCATCTGCTGCTAATGCAATTTCTAAGTTAGTTAATGCACTTTTGTAAATAGCTCTTTTTCCAGGAAATCTTTTTGTGTTAAAGAAATCTTTTAAAGTCTTTGGTGTGCTTTTTAATAAATCACTGTTGTAAGCATAGTTCCAAGAATATAAGATATTTCCTACCGCACATTTACTTGGCATATCAGTAAAGAAGTCTTCACTAGCTGGTGTACCATCTGGTGCTGGCGGGAAATCTTTGTCAAAATCAAATTCAACAAAAATTCCTTCATCACATCCATTAATAGTATCATAAGCGAATACGTCTATAATATCCCATGTGATTGCTCCTGCTTCTATTTGCGCTTTAATTTCTGAAAGTCCACCTGAATAGTCAACCCACTCGATTGGTACACCTAATGCTTTAGATGTTGGATCACCATATCCTAATTTTTGACTTTCTGTGTATGCTCCACCCCATGATGCAACAACTACTGCAAAAGCGGATGTAGATACAGAAACTGCAAATGTTAAAGCAAGTAATAATTTACTTATTTTTTTCATTTATCCTCCGTTTAAACGTTTTTTTTATAAAAAAAGGAGTACAGCAACATAGAATATAAGAGTCAACAGGTGATTTTGGCGAAAATGTAATAATTTCGCTTATTTTGGGTCTAAAGCTCTAGCGTCATGACTGTTCCAGCCAATATTAATTTCATTACCAAGTTTTATATCTAGGTTTTGAGAACTGTTTGGTACTTTCAATATAAATTCTGAATTGCCAAGTAAATTTAATCTAACTCTAGTGTGATCCCCATGATAAATGACCTCTTCGATTTTTCCTTTTTGATTATTATCCATTTTGTCTTTAGGGTTTATCAAAGCTCGTTCTGGTCTAATTGATACTGTAGTTTTTTCTCCAACAGATTTAACTGAAATTGGATTAGCAATTATTTCACCCTTTTCTAATTTAACTTTACATGTTCCATTTGAAATTTCAGAGACTTCTCCACCAAAAGTATTATTTTCGCCAATAAATTCTGCAACAAAAGAGTTAACTGGTTCTTCATATAACTTATCAGGGCTTGATAGTTGTTGAACTTTACCATCATTAAATACTGCAATTCTATTTGACATCGTTAATGCCTCACCCTGGTCATGAGTTACATAAACTACTGTTACACCAATACTTTCATGAATATGTTTAATTTCGTACTGCATACTTTCTCTTAAATTTTTATCTAATGCACCTAATGGCTCATCCATTAAAACAACAGACGGATCAAAAACTAAAGCTCTTGCAACTGCAACTCTTTGTTGTTGACCACCTGAAAGTTGACCTGGCATTCTGTTTGCAAATCCACCAAGGGAGACCATTGATAAAGCTTTGTCCACTTTTTTCTCTATATCCTCTTGAGACATTTTTCTAACCTTTAATGGAAATGCTAAATTTTCAAAAACAGTCATGTGAGGAAATAGAGCATAATTTTGAAAAACCATTCCGATCCCTCTTTTATGTGGCGGAATATTAGAAATTGGATTGTTGTCTAAAAATATTTCTCCGTTTGTTGGAGTTTCAAAACCAGCAAGCATCATTAGACATGTAGTTTTCCCTGAACCAGAAGGTCCAAGCATTGTCACAAACTCACCTTCTTCAATATCTAAATTTAGATCTTTAACTACTAATACTTTTCCGTCGTAACTTTTGTCTACTTTATCAAATTTTACGAAATCAGCTTTTTTTGACATAAGGTAGTTTTTAAAACATTTAGTTATGCTATTTGCAACAGTTAATTAGCTCTTTATATGTAGCTCTTTTGGATAATTACAAAATAATTCACATCCATTGTCAGTAACTCTTATAGACTCTGATGCTTCAACTCCCCAATCACCAAATTGCATTACAGCTATCATATGAAAACAAGAATTTGGGACTAATTCTGTCATTTCTTCTTTATATATATTTAAAGTATGTTCACCCCAATCTGGTGGGTAACCAATACCAATTGAGTAACCTGTTCTAGACTTTTTCTCAATTCCATATTTGTCTAAAACCCCCCAAAATGCTTGGGCAACGTCATTTGCAGTATTTCCAGCTTTTGTTACTTTAATTCCAGCCTCTAGAGCTTCAACAGTCTTTTTCATCGTATCAATTTTTAGTTGATCGGGTTTTCCTAACAAAACAGTTCTTGCCATTGGAGCATGATATCTTTTGTAAACTCCAGATAACTCTACAATTGTTGCTTCCCCCTCTACAAACTTATCTTGAGTAGCAGTTAAATGTGAGGCTGAAGTTCCCTTTCCTGTTGGAAGAAGTGTTGCAATACTCGAATATTCTCCTCCAAACTCTGGTGTTCCATAAAATAAAGTTTTTTGTATCTCTCCAACTGCATCGCATTGCCTTACACCGGGTTTAATTGCTTCAATTGCAGTTTTCATTCCTTTTTCTGAAATCAATGCAGCATTTTTCATATACTTTATCTCTGCATCAGATTTTGCAAATCTTGCCCAATTGACTAAACGCTCTGAGTCTTTAATTTTCGCATTTGGTAAACCTTGTTTTATCTTTTCATAGCAAAAAGCTGTGAAGTAATGGGCATCCATTTCAACACCAATCGATAGTTTATCCCATTTTCGATCTTTAATTATTTTTACTAAATAGTCATAAGGATGTTTTGGCCATGTATGAATATAATTTTCATCATAAATAATTATATTTTCATCTTTAAGATAAGTTTTAATATATGCACCACCAGCATCTTGCTCTCTTATAAAGCAAAGTGGTTCATCCGCATTGACATGTACTATTGCACATTGAGCATAATAAAAAGACCAAGCGTCATAACCGGTCAAATAATTCATATTATTAGTGTCGTGAGAAATTAAAAGTTCAATACCTTTTTTTTCCATCATTGACTGGACTTTTTTTAATCTTTGTTTGTATTCCTCTTTAGTAAATGACATAAATTTCTATTTGAATAATTTTCCAAAACCTTCAACTAGATTATTTTTATTTATTTGGACTAGAGTATCCCAAATCAAAGCCTGATTACTTGATAAAACAATTGTATTCAGTTTTTTTTCAAGTTTATCAATTATTGGTAGCACGGGTAAAGCTGTACAAGATACAAATAATGCATCTGCACCGTTTAAATCTATTTTAGATAATACATCATATAAATAATTTTGATCTACTTTACCGATATCGTAGTCTGCCTCTATATCAAAATAAGAATTGGAGGTTATTTCAAATCCCTCAGACTTAAAATATTCTACAACATCATCATTAAGTTTTTTGGTGTATGGAGTAAATAAACAAAGCTTGCTTATATTTAATTTCTTTAAAGCCTTTATAGCAGCAGTGCTTGGTGTTGTAACCTCAGCCATAGGTTTTGCAGCTTTTACCTTTTGTTCTATAGAATTGTAACCTGCAGCTATTGTTCCTGAAGTACATCCATAGACAACACAGTCTATATCCTGGTCTGGAAGAATATCTTTTGCAACATCGGTTACTTTATCTGACATTTTAATCAGATTTTCTTTTGTTAAAGGATTATAACACTCTATTCTATTAACAAAAAAATCAATTTCTCTATCCTTTATTACATTAATAAAATCTCTCTCAATCATAAAATCACTTGCAAGAGCAATAAGGCCAACTCGTGGATTTGATTTACTTATGTATTTTGGGTCTATTTTTGTTGAATTCATATTTTAAAAAAGTGAATATATCATAAGTTCTTGAATAATCATTAATATTAAATGAATTGAATGAATGTTAAAGATACTCTAGTTGCATCACTTGTTCCTATCTTTTTAGGTTTTGGTTTTGTAATTGCGAAACCTGCTTTTGAGTCTTTTCCTCCAATACTTCTAATGGGATTAAGATTTGTTTTTGCTGCTTCTATATTAATTTGGTGGTTTCCTATTCCAAAAGGTTTCTTAAAAAAAATCTTTTTTGCTTCGTTTATAGCAAACACATTGCAATACAGTATTACCTATACTGGTTTAAATTTTATAGATGCATCAGCGGCAGTATTATTAGTACAAACAGAAGTTCCATTTGGAGTAATATTTGCTTTTTTCATGTTGAAAGAGAAGCCAACCTTAAGAGCTTTGATTGGGATAGGAGTTGCCTTTATTGGAGTTTACATTTTAACTGGATCACCTAATTTAGATGGAAAAATATTTGGTATCGCTCTTACTATTCTAGGTTCAGCAATATGGGCACTTGGCCAAGTAATTGTTAAACCTTTGAGTAAAGAAATTAATCCTTTAGCTTTAGTTGCATGGCTTGCATTATTTTCTGGTCCCACTTTAATTTTAATTTCTGCAGTAATTGAAGGTGATACCATATCATATTTATCAACTGCTAAATTTAATCATTGGTTAATAGCATTTTACATAGGATTTATTATGCAACCTATAACTTATGGATGCTTTTATTATGTTCTAAAAAATAATCCGTTATATAAAGTGTTACCTGTAGTAACTATGGGTATACCACCGACTGGATTGCTTGCAGCAATATTTTTATTAGGCGAGAAACCAACAAGTGAATTATTTATTGGAGGAGTAGTAATAATATTTGGTGTCGTAATGATATTATATAAAAAGAAAGAGGAGGTAAATTAATGAATATAGGTTTTATTGGATTAGGAAATGTTGGAGGAAAACTAGCTGGGAGTTTGTTGAGGAATAAATTTAATTTAACAGTTAGAGATTTAGATAAAAATTTAACAAAACAATTTCAAGCTTTGGGGGCTAAAATTGCAAACTCAGCTAAAGAGCTAGCTGAGGAAGTTGATTTAATAATAACTTGTCTTCCTTCTCCTGAAATTTGTGCAGAAGTGATGGAGGGTCAAAACGGAATTCTAGAAGGTATTTCTGAAAATAAAATATGGTTGGAAATGAGTACTACTGACGAGGCAGAGGTAAAAAGGATTGGTAAAAAAATAATTGAAAAAAAGGGAATACCCCTAGATGGTCCAGTAAGTGGTGGATGCCATAGAGCAGCGTCAGGAAATATAGCAATATTTGTTGGTGGAGACAGGGATGCATTCGAGAAGATTTTACCTGCTTTAACTGTAATGGGGCGAAAAATATTACATACAGGAGAATTGGGTACTGCTTCTGTTCTTAAAGTAATTACAAATTATTTGGCCTCCACACATTTGGTTGCTCTTGGAGAGGCATGGACAGTGGCTAAAAAATCAAATCTAGATCTTGCAAAAGCTTATAAAGGAATTGCCGTATCATCAGGAAATTCATTTGTTCATGAAACTGAGAGCCAAGTCATTTTAAATGGCTCTTATAATATAAATTTTACAATGGATCTTGTTTTAAAAGATACAGGACTATTCGATGAACTCGCAAAAAAATTAAATGCACCTTTGGAAATTTCTCCAAAGATAGTTGAAATTTTTAAAGATGGCCAAAAAAAATATGGCTCAAGAGCCTGGTCATCAATGATAGTAAAAAGAATGGAAGATCTAAATAAAATTGATTTTAGAGCTAAAGGTTTTCCAGAGGAGTTGATTGATAATCAGCCTGAAGAAAAAGGTTATGAAATTTAAATTTTATGTTAAAGTACAATTATGATTGAAAAAAAAAATTTTTATATAAACGGAAAATGGGTTGCACCAGTCAAACCTAATGACTTAGATGTAATTGATCCATCAACTGAGGAGGCTTTTGCAGTAATTTCTTTAGGATCTATTGAGGATACTGATAAAGCTATAAGTGCTGCTAAAGTTGCATTTGAAACTTGGAGAGAAACCACAAAAGAAGAGAGAGTAAAATTATTAGAAAAATTTGATAAAATTTATAATAGAAGATGGAATGAAATGGTTGAAGCACAATCAATGGAAATGGGTGCACCATTAGATTTTGCATCAGATATTCATACTAAAATGGGTGCAGATATATCTAGAAATACAATAGATATTTTAAAAAGTTTTAATTTTGAACATCAGTTTGATCCAAAATCAAACAATCAAATTAGATATGAGCCAATTGGAGTTTGTGGACTAATAACCCCTTGGAATTTTCCGATGAATCAAATCGTACTTAAAGTTATTCCAGCACTAGCAGCTGGTTGTACAATGATTTTAAAACCATCTGAAATTGCTCCAGTATCAGGAGTTTTGTTTGCAGAAATGATTGATGAAGCTGGTTTTCCCCCAGGAGTATTTAATTTAGTTAATGGTAATGGAGAAGTAGTTGGAAACCATATATCTGGCCACCCCGATATTGATATGGTCTCATTTACAGGATCTACTAGAGCAGGAAAACTAATACAAAAAAATGCAGCTGATACAATTAAAAAGGTAACGCTTGAGCTTGGTGGAAAAGGTGGAAATATAGTTTTTGAGGATTCGTATCCAGATGCAGTGAGAGATGGAGTAAGAAGTATAATGAGTAACACTGGACAGTCTTGTGATGCTCCAACACGAATGCTAGTTCAAAGATCAATTTATGATAGAGCAGTAAAAGAAGCTGTAGATGAAGCAAATAAAATTAAAGTAGATGTGGCATCTAAAAAAGGTGATCACATTGGACCTTTAGTATCCAAAGTTCAATATGATAAAGTTGTAAATCTCATAAATGAGGGAATTAGAGAAGGTGCAACTTTAGCTGCAGGAGGACCCGATCTGCCAAATGGTCTTAATAAGGGGTATTTTGTCAAACCTACAATATTTGTAGATGTTAACAACGATATGAAAATCGCTAGAGAAGAAATATTTGGTCCAGTGCTCTCAATTATTCCATTTGATACAGAGGAAGAAGCAATTAAAATAACAAACGATACGTCTTACGGATTAGGTAACTATTTACAAACTGAGGATAAAGAAAAAGCAAAAAGAGTGGCTAGAAAAGTAAGAGCAGGGACAGTTTATATTAATGGCCAAGGAGCAGACACTGGAGCACCTTTTGGCGGATTTAAGCAATCAGGTAACGGTCGAGAAGGTGGACTTTGGGGGTTTACTGAATACCTAGAGGTTAAGGCAATTACTGGCTGGAATTAAAAAAATATATTCAAGATATTTGAGGTTGAGATGATTGGTTATGTAATGGTGGGAACAAATAATTTAGATGCTGCCATTAAGTTTTATGACGAAGTTTTGGAAGTCATTGGACTATCAAGAAACGAAACTGTTGAGAACGATTATGCAGCATATGGAAGAAAAGATACAAACGAAATAGAATTTTATATTACAAAACCCTTTAATAAAAAAGAAGCAACTTTTGGAAATGGAACACAAATATCATTTATAACATCTTCAAGAGTTATTGTAGATAGATTTCACGAAATAGGTCTAAAAGCTGGAGGTACTAGTGAAGGATCAGGAGGTGAACGACCAGAAGGATCAGGGGTTTATTATTCTTACGTACGTGATCTTGATGGAAATAAAATTTGCACCTTCACAAATAGCAAAGAATAATACTATGTCTTATTCATCAATTCATGAAAAATTAGAAAATAAAAAAACTATTATTTTAGATGGTGGAATGGGTGCTGAATTAGAAAAGAATGGCGCTAAAATGGATGAAAAAATGTGGTGTGGAAAATGCTCAGTAGATAATCCAGAATTAGTAAGAAAAATTCATGAAGATTATATAAATGCGGGTGCTGATGTAATAACTACTAATACATATAGTACTACACCCATATCGATGAGACAGTATGGTTATGAAAACTTAATAGAGGAATTTAATAAAAAAAGTGTTCAAGTTGCAAAAGATGCAATTAAAAATTCAAACAAAGATATTGCTCTTGCTGGAAGTGTTTCAACTTTTGGTAATTTTTACAAACTAGGAGTTAAAGCAATGATACCTGGCTTTGATGAACAACTTAAAATTTTATCAGGTGAAGGAGTAGATTTAATTATTTTAGAGGCTATGTCTTCTCAAGCAGATATTGTGGAAACAATGTTAAACTGTTCTACAAAGATAAGTATACCAGTTTGGTTGTCGGTATCGTGTGTAACGAATGATCAAAATCAAATAATGCTCGGGTACAACGATACAATTGACTCTGATACTCACGTCTACGAAAATTTTGAAAAATCTATAAATAATTTTAAAAAAATTCATAATGGTCCAATTTTAGTAGCCCACTCTGATATTAAAACTACAGGTAAGGCAATAAAAACTGCGAGAGAAAATTTTGATGGAGCTATAGGAGCGTATCCAAATAAAGGATATTATGAAAAACCACACTGGAGATTTATAGATGACATGACCCCAAATGATTATTTAAATGAAGTAAAAACGTGGATTAAAGATGGAGCTCAAATTATAGGTGGCTGTTGTGGAATAGGAGTTGATGAAATTAAAGCCATATCAATTTTAAAAAACTAAAGTATAAATTAAATAATAATGAAGACATTTATTGGCGGTATTGGTTGTTTTTGGGATGAAACTAAGTACGAAGGTATTGAAGGTATAATCTCTACCGAATGTGGTTACTGTGGAGGAGATGATCCCAATGTAACCTATAAAGCTGTGTGCGGTGGTGACACTGGCCATATTGAAGTTGTAAAAGTTCAATATGATGAAAAAGAAAAATCGTATGAGGACATGGTTAATCTATTTTTTGAATTACACGACGCTACACAAGTAAATCGGCAAGGTACTTATGTAGGAATTCAATACAGATCAGAAATATTTTATAATACTGATGAAGAAAAAAAGATTGCTGAAAAAGTATTAAATGAAGTGAACAAAAAATTAAATGGTAAGGTATCAACAAAAATATCCAAGGAAAAAAACTATTGTAAAGCAGAAGGATATCATCAGAAATACGAACAAAAAAAATCTTTAAAATATTGAAAATAAAAAAATTAGCTTCTGTTAAAAATCCTAAATTAAAAACAATTAGAGATAATAAGGCTTTATGGAATCTTCCAAAAACTAGAAGAGTTGGTTATAGAAATTTACATAAAATAAATAGGTACAGTCTTTATCTGAGATCTGATCTAGTATTAAAACTAAAGTCAAAACCCAATTATAAAATTAGTAAAATACCATTGGTAAAAAAAATGATCAAAAATAAATCTTTTTGTTCAATAATCGTTGGTAGAGGTCAAAATATATTATTTGAAGAATACGCTAAAGATTTCAAAAAAAATCAACCACAGACAATTATGTCTATAACTAAAATGTTTGTTAACTTATTTGTAGGTGAACTTGTGAAAAATAATTCAATAAATTTGAATAAAAAAGTTTCATATTATTTGCCTAAAATTGGAAGTGGTTACGCAGATGCAAAAGTACAAGATGTTTTGAATATGAATATTATAAATTCCTATACCGAAGATTATACTAAAGCATATTCTTCCTCCTTTTTACATGAGCCTGTTGGAGGTTGGAGACTACCAAAAAATTTAAAAAATCATTTAAGTCAAGAAGAATATTTAAATACAATTCAAAAAATTAAAAACAAAAGTTTAATAAATAGATCTGAATATGCATTTTACAAATCTGCAAATACTGATGTAGTTGGATTAATTGTAGAAAAGGTAAGTGGAAGAACTTTAAGAGATTGGGTTTTATCGGCAGTTGAAGCTGCTGGCTTTGAAGAAGGTTTATATATTGCCTCTGATAGATATGGGATGCCATGGATGTCTGGTGGTGGTTGTTTAATTACAAGAGATTTTTTAAGAATGGGTTTGCTTTTTGCAAGAAAAGGTATGGGGGTTGGAAATAGAAAAGTTGGATCACCTTCTTTTTTAGACAAAACTATTAAAAATTTAGGACCTAAATACATGGAATTATCAAAAAATAAATATTTGTATTACTCAAATTCAACAATGGTATCAGGTAACATGATTGGACACTCTGGATATGGAGGTCAGTTTTTGGCAACAAATTTTAAAACTGGCAAAGTCGCAGCATTTTTTTCAGTATTAGAAACAAAATCTGCAACAAAAGAGAGTTATAAAGTTGATATGATTAATATGTTGATAAACTTAGTTAACAATTAATATTAAAATTAAGAATACCTTGAAATTAATTTTTTGAGATGATTGTCTGTGACACCACAACACCCTCCGATAATTTGAATTTTGTCATCAATTAGTTTTCCACATTCATCAGCAAATTCATCCTCTGCGTATGTCACTGTTGCCTTATGTGTTTTTGTATCAAACTTATGTATCTCTGGATAAAACATAATTGGACCCTGCCAATTATTTTTAATTACCCTCAATCCATCAAAGGCATCAACAAGCCAAGTATGCATAATACCATAAACATCTCCGCCGATATTTGTTAGAGATTTCATAATATCATCTAAAAAAACAATTTTATCATCAGGAATAAATTTTGGTTGCTCTTTGTATATACTTTCATCATAAATAAGTGATTTTTCTTTTTCAGCTCTAAAATTTCTTCCAATAACATTATTATCAAACTTGCTTATACAGCAACTAAGTCCAACCCAAACAGGTAAACCAGTTTCTAATGCAGAGTTAAGTAAGATTTTTGAGTGATCTATATCTAATATCATTTCTAGAATTAAAAGATCGACACCCTCTTCTTTTAAGATTTTAGCAGCCTCTTTATAATTTCTCTCTTCCTCTCTAAATGAAGGTATGTACTTTGGATCTGGAACAAATTCATTTTCCTTCAGTGAGAAAAAATTTGACATACTCCCTGCTATTCCAACTATATTTTCTTTCCCCTTATTCTTAATTGCCTTTTTGGCTATATCGACAGATCTAACAATAAACTCTTTTGTTTCATTACCTTTGTTAATACTATTCATATTGTGTCTTGTAGTGCTAAAAGTATTTGCTGTAATAAGATCACAGCCTGCATCCATAAAATTTTCATGAACTTGTCTTACAATTTCTGGTGCTGTGATTGTTGCTAATGCAGAAAAAGCTGGTGTCATCTCACCTCCTAAGTTTGCAATCTCAGAACCATTTCCACCATCTAAGAATATTTTTGAATTTGATTTAAACTTTTCTTTAAACAGCATCTATTTTTCTTCTTTTGGTGCTAGAACAACAGCTAATACCCCTCCTACAACAATCATTGTACTTCCAACAACTTCTCTCCAACCAAATGTTTCATCTGTTAAAATGCCAGCTGATATAACTCCAACTACTATTTCGCTTAAATATAATATTGCGCAAAGGCCTGCACCTAAAACAGATGGAGACCACATTATAACTACTCCGGTAGGAATAAAATAAAATACTGAAATAAGAATTAAAAAAATAAACATTGATGCAAAAGCTTCAATCGGTGGCATAGGTCCTAAGTAATCTTTTAAAATAAAGCCAGCAAAAATATTAAATATTGTCCCATAAAAGAAGAAAGAAAAGATTACCGGAAAGACCCCGTCTGTTTTGGAAATTTCTAAACGCACTAACCCAGCCCCAAATAGCACACCTCCTATTAATGCCAACCAATCTCCTGCATTTTGTGGTAACGGTATTATATTAGATTGACTGAAAACTACCCACAAACCGCCTAGTGCTAAGCTTAAAGTTAAAACTCTTTCTAAACCTGGTCTTTTTTTTAAAAAATATATTTCAAAAATAGTCGTCCAGACAGGTATCATGTAAAACATGATCAATGCTCGTACAACATCTGTAAGCAAGAAACTTAATGCGTAACATATAAAACCACTGCCGGTTAAAAAACCAACAAAAGGAATTTCTAAACCAGATGTACGACCTTTATACTTTCTCCACAAAGAGATGGGTGTAAGTAATAAAATTCCGATCATCATTTGAGAAATTGTTCCCCAACCTCCAGTAAGTCCCCCATCTTCTAAAATTCTTTGAGGTAGCCAATAAACTCCCCATGATCCAGCAGCTATTGCTAATGCAAAAGCTATTTTAAAATGATGTTTGTGTCTGACCATTAGTTTAATTTTGGTTTAATTTTAGAATAATTAAAAATTTCCTCATATCTTTTTGCAAAAGATATCACTTTTAAATCTTCTTTTTGTTTTGCTATAATTTGAATACCTATTGGAAATCCCTCTTTATTAAAACCAATAGGTAAAGAAATTGATGGTAAGTAAAAAAGACTAGCAAATATATGTATTTCAATCCATCTATGATAAGTATCCATTAATTTATCATTAATTTTTTCTGGGTGTCTTAGATTTTTATCAAAAGGAAATGATTGTTGAGATGGTAAAGCTAAAAAATCAAATTCACCAAATAAACTATTTACATCATTTGATAATTCAATTCTTGAGTTAAGAGCAGATTTTACATCTTCATCTGTAAGTTTGATACCTTTATTGTATTCCCATATCGCTTGTGGAGTCATTCCATTAACATCTTGTATATTCATTGTAATAATATCCTCATAAATACTTTTTGCTCTCAACGTTCCCCAGCAATTCCATAATTTATGAGCATCTATTTTTGGTTTTAAGTTTTCAATTATAACTTTATGCTTTTCAAGATTGTTAAGCTGTTTGTTACATATTTCAATTATCTCAGGATCATATTGATAATTACCATTCATATCAGATAACCATCCAATTTTTATTTTTGAAAATTCCTGGTCACTTAAATTAACCTCACTAAAAGAATTATCTAAACTGAAAGAAATTGGATCTTCTTTATGTTCTCCAACTATGACATCTAAAAAAATAGACATATCATCAGGTGTTCTGGCTAGACATCCTGGTGTTGAAATAACTGGAAGATTTTTCTTTTTTCATTTGTTCGATAATCGGGAAGTAATCCTGGTGTTGGTCTAAAACCATATACATTTGCGTAAGCAGCAGGTGTTCTACAAGAACCCATCATATCTGTACCATCAGCAAATGGTAGTAAATTTGCTGCAACTGCAACACCAGCTCCACCACTTGATCCACCTGATGATTGACTATTTCCATAAATGTTTGGTGTTATTCCAAATAATCTATTAGCTGTATGAGCGCCCACTCCTAATTCAGCAGTATTTGTCTTTCCAATTATTAATCCACCAGCATCTATCTGACGATCAACAATTATAGAATTTTTTTTTGGAAAATAATCTTTATATCCAGGAAAACCATAAGTGGTTGGAAAACCAACTACATCTAGCAAATCTTTAGAGGCGAGAGGTAAGCCAAATAAAGGTTTATTCTCGTCAAAATTTTTGTCCTTAATCTCAGCTTCTTTAATTATTTCTTCTTCATCCTTAATTGAAACAATAGCATTCAAAGATGGATTAAATTTTTTTATTCTTTCAAAATAAAAGCTAACTATTTCTCTCACTGAAACTTCTTTTTTCTTAATTAAGGAAATAATTTCTTTAACTGATTTATTTTCAAGCATGAGAATTTACTATTACCTAGCTTTTTTAATGGATGCTAGAGTAATTTCCTTTATTTCTTCTAAAGTTGCTTTTCTAGGATTTTGTCCATAGGCTTGATCTTTCATTGATTTTTCAGCAATTCTATCAACACAATCCTCGGGGACTCCAATTTCGCTCAAACTTTTTGGAATTTTAATTCTATCAAGAATGTTTTCAATGTTTGATATAAATGCATCTACAGAATGATCTTTAAATTGCATAGCCTCTGACATTCTTTTAACTTTTTCTTCCATACCTGGTAGATTATATTTTAAAACTACAGGTAATATTATTGCATTCGTTAGTCCGTGATGAGTATTGTATTCTGCTCCAACCATATGAGCAATAGCATGTACTAATCCTAAACCTTTTAAAAAGGAAATTCCTGCTAGACAAGATCCAACATGCATTCCACCTCTTGCAACTATATTGCTAGGATCTTCTACTGCTGTGACTAAAGATTTTGATATCAAAGATAAACCTTCTAAAGCAGCACCATCACACATTGGATTGAAACCAGGAACACAATAACCCTCTATACCATGGATTAAAGCATCTGCACCAGTCCATGCCGTTAAATTTGCTGGCAATCCAATAGTTAGTTCTGGATCTAACAATGCTAAGGAAGGTCTAACATCTGGATGCCACATACAAAATTTCATGCCTTCTTTTAAATAAGTAACCATAGCTGAAATTTCTGTTTCAGCTCCAGTTCCAGCAGTTGTTGGAATAGTTATAATTTTTGGGAATGGGTTATCCTTGCTAATTTTAGGCGGAGTTAATTCAAACTCAAAATCTCTTAATGGAACGTCATTGTTTGCTGTGAGGCAAATTAATTTTCCTCCATCCATGGCACTGCCTCCACCGATAGCAATTATAGCATCATGGTTTCCATCTTTAAATTTACTAACACCATTTGAAACCTCATCTTCTCTTGGATTTGGAGATATATCAAAAAATAAATCGGATTTTACATCAGAACTTTTTAAATAATTTTGTAAATTAATTATAAATGGTAATTTTGTGCTACCTTTATCTGTAACAATTAAAGGGTTTTTAATATCTAAATTATTACAGATACCACCTATTTCTTTTAATCTACCTGGACCGTATGCAATATTAGTCGGAAACGTCCAATCTTGATTGGATAGAATATCGGTTTCGTTAAGTTTAAAACTTTGCATTTATTTTATAAAGTATACAATTTTAAAAAATTATAAATGAATATTTCTTCAGAAAAAACAGATTTAAAAAAAACATATTTAGCAATAGTTACAATGCTCTTAGCAATTCTGTGTGTGG
>CACHML010000002.1 GCA_902580945.1 uncultured Pelagibacteraceae bacterium
AGGTTTTTTTGGCGTTGTTTTAATTGTTCAGCCAGGAAGTGATATATTTAGTTTTTACTCAATATTTCCAATTCTAACTGCGATTGCTTGGGCATTAAGTGTGATAATTTTAAAATTTATACCGGATGGTCACTCAACAGCAAAAATTCAATTATACACTTTAATATTTAATGTAATTGGCGGTGTTTTGTTGTTTTTATTGACTACCGGACATGCAGAAATAAAAAGTACCCAAGATTTTTTTCTTATGACATTGACTGGTATTCTTGGAGGTACTGCAGCAATACTTTTTATCTATTCTTATAGATTAATCTCTGCAAGTAAGATGGCTTCGTTTGAATATTTTGGTATTCCTTCATCATTTGTTTTAGGTTGGTTATTTTTTAATGAGGCTCCTTGGGAACAATTATTTCCAGGAGTTTTTGTAATTGTGTTTGCTGGAATGATTATAATTTGGAGAGATAAAGTAAAACAAAAAAAAACTAAAGTGAGTAGAGAAATTAACTAGCAGATTTCATTGATTTCATAACTATGGCTCTATCAATTTCACCAATAAGTTCACCTGTCTCACTATTAACAACTGGAAATTTTTGGTCTGTATCTACAAGTTTATCAATTAAAGTTTCTATTTTTGAATTGTGAGGGATATTATTTGATCCGTTTTCAAACATTTTTTTTGTATCATCACAACATTCCTCCCTCATTACTTTGCTTGCACTAAGGACTTTGTATTTTGGTACGTCTTCGCAAAAGTCTTTTACATATTGATCTTTGGGGTTAGCAACAATTTCTTCTGGTGTCCCTACTTGAGAAACTTCTCCATCTTTCATAATTGCTATATGATCACCCATTTTAATTGCCTCTAAGAAATCATGAGTAATAAATACCATTGTCTTTTGTAATTTTTCTTGAATCTTTAATAGCTCATCCTGCATTTCTCTTCTAATTAATGGATCTAATGCTGAAAAAGGTTCATCAAAAATTAAAATTTCTGGATCTACAGCTAATGCACGAGCTAATCCCACTCTTTGCTGCATTCCTCCTGATAACTCTCTTGGGTAATTGTTGTGCCAACCTTCTAAGCCAACCATTTTTAAAACTTCCATTGATTTTTCTATTCTATCATTTTTTTTATTTCCTCTAATCTCTAAACCATATCCAATATTCTCCACAACAGTCCTATGTGGAAATAAACCAAAATGTTGAAAAACCATGCTCATTTTATTTCTTCTTAAATCTAATAGTTCTCTGCCACTCATTTTTGTTACGTCAACATCATCCATTTTTACAGTTCCAGCTGTTGGTTCGATTAATCTTGAAATACATCTTACTAAGGTTGATTTTCCACTTCCTGATAAACCCATTACAACAAATGTCTCGCCTTTCTCTATTGAAAAGCTCACATCTTTTACAGCAACGACGTGCCCTGTTTTTTCTTGAACCTCTTTAATTGATAAATTTTTATCTAAATCTTTAATAATTCTTTTTTCATCCGACCCAAATAATTTCCAGACATTTGAGCAAGTTATTTTTGGCTGATTACTCATATTTTTTGTTATTTTAATATCATAAAAATAGACAATATTTTTCTTTAAATGTAAAATTATTTATTTTAAGTTTCACATCAATATGTCATCTGAAGTTACAAGTATTGAAGAAAAATCAAATAACTCCAAAAATATAATAACATATTCGGTAATCTTAATAACTTTTCTTATAGCTTTATGGCTATCTTTTCAAAGTGAAGGTCCATCCAAAATGCCCAAGGTAGTCACTGATGAATTTACATTTACTGCCTGGGTTAATGATGGCGAAGATTATTTAAAAAAAAATTACAGATGGTTTACCAAGATAATAGCTGGATATATAAAAAATGGATATTATTTCCTAGAGGACTTTCTAATTGACTCACCTTGGTTGTTAATTGCAGCGATAATTTTTTTACCTTGTTTAATAGCAGGTGGCTTAAGGCTTGGACTATATTCTTTATTTGTTATTTACTTTTGGGGAGGAACAGGAATGTGGGATGAGTCCATGCAGACCTTGGCCTTAATGGGTTTGTCTGTATTACTGTGTGTTGTATTTGGCGTTACATTAGGTGTGATGTGCTCTCAAAGTGATAGGTTTGATAATTTTATGAAGCCTATTTTGGATACTATGCAGGTTATGCCTGCCTTTGTATATCTTTTCCCAGCTTTATTCTTCTTTGGAATAGGTGGGGCGCCAGCAATATTGGCAACAATGATTTATGCAATGCCTCCAATAATTAGATTAACTAATACGGGTATAAGACAGGTTCCTGAACAAACGATTGAGTCAGCTACATCTTTTGGGTCAAGTAGGTTACAGTTATTATTTAAAATTAAGATACCACTTTCTCTTCCAAGCATAATGATGGGAATAAACCAAGTAATAATGATGGCATTAGCATTAGTTGTACTTGCCTGTTTTATAGGAGCCGAAGGTATTGGGGGACAAGTTTGGTTAGCAATAAGAAACTTAGATGTTGGTTGGGCAATGGAAGGAGGGCTTTGTATATTATTTATGGCTATTATGTTTGATAGGTTTGGTTTAGCATTAAGTAAACCAAAAACAACTTTGCCTTCGGATGTTCAAAAATTTTACTTACTACCACAAGCTTGGGAAAAATATAGTATTGCTAGAATTATAGAAAAACCTTTAGAATTTTTGAGTGGTTTAGTAAATTTTGTTTGCATAAATATCACTAAATATATTGCTTATATTTTTGAATTTTTAATATCTTTATTTAATAAAGATACCGCTAAAGATATAGGCGAGTTATTAAGCAAAAGGTATTATATCATACCTTCATTTATTATTTTTTTTCTCATTTCTTTTATAGATTCAAGTTTATTTAAAATAGGAACTTTTCCTGAGGACTGGAAACTTTCTATAAGACAACCAATTGCCGATGGAGTAAAATCATTAACTGTTAACCCTGGCTTCATTGCATTTACTAAAGGTTTAAGGGGATTTATTTATCTTAATCTTTTAAGACCACTTGATACTTTTCTAACACATATTCCATGGTGGTACACTACGGGTATATTTGTGGCGATTGGATATTTTACTGTTGGATTGAGATTTGCTGTTGTTACATTGCTATTATTGTTATTTATAGGTGCTAACGGGATATGGCCCCAAGCAATGATCACTCTTTCATCTGTTTTAGTTTCAGTAATTTTGTGTTTCGCTATTGGTGTTCCACTTGGAATAATTGCATCATACAATGAGAGATTTAGAAATGTTCAGAACGTTGTTTTGGATGCTATGCAGACTCTACCTTATTTCTGCTACCTAATACCTGTGCTAATGTTTTTTGGAGGAGGAACAGTGTCAGCAGTTCTTGCAACAGTAATTTATTCAATACCTCCAATTATAAGATTAACTTCTCTGGGATTAACACAAGTTTCAGGAACATATTCTGAAGTTTCAAGATCTTTTGGAGGAACATTATTACAAACATTAAATAAAATTAAATTTCCACTTGCTGTACCAAGTTTAGTTGTTGGCTTTAATCAAACAGTAATTATGGCATTTGCAATGCAAATTGTTACTCCTCTGATTGGAGGAAAAGGGTTAGGGTTAGAAGTTTTCAATGGTTTAGCTAGATCAGATACTGGAAGAGGTCTTGCGGCAGGAATTGGAATAGTTTTATTGGCTATTATTATTGATAGAATTTCTCTTGCTTGGACAAAAAAGCAAAGAGAAGCACTTGGTTTATAAGCATTCTAAACAAAAACGTTACAATATTAGAAGTTTACATAACTATCAATTTTGATCTAAAATAAGTTTTTTAATTAATTAAAATGAGGGAAAATAATATGAAAATATCAAAAAGTATTTCAGCATTGATATTGTCACTTGTATTAGTTCTAGGAAGTTTTGGTACTGCACATGCTAAAAGATTAACAGCAGCAGTAGCTGACTGGACTGGTGGAGAGATTACATGTCAAGTAGCTGTGAGTATGCTAGAAGAAGAGTTAGGATACAAAGTCAAAAGAGTTGTATTCCCATCAGGTACAGGTTTATGGGAAGCGATTGCAGCTGGAGAAATTGATTTTGCATGTGAAAGTTGGCCAAGTTATGCCGAAGCAGACACAGTAATGATGAAAGGTCCGCTAATTTACGATGGTCAAACTATGTTTAATTATGAAGGTGATGGAAGTGTTAAACTTTTAGGAACATCTGGAATTATAGGTTTATCTGACTACTACATTCCTAGATATGCTGCTGAAAGTTTAGGTATTAAATCATGGAAAGATTTAAATAAGCATAAAGACAAATTTGCTACAATTGAATCTGGAAGCAAAGGAAGACTTATTGCATGTCCTGTTGCAGGGTGGAACTGTCACGACCAAAAAAGACTTGATCTTTTAGGTATTGATTTCCAAGCTGATGAATTAGGAACAGAAGCGGCAGCAATTGCAGAAGCTGTAGCTGCTTATGAAAGAAAAGAACCTTTCTTGTTATATCTATGGGAGCCTCACTGGTTTTTTGGTGCTTATGACATGGTTGGTGTAAAACTTCCTGCACATAAAACTTGTGATTCATTCACAGAAGCAAACAATTGGAAAGATTGTGGAACTGCAGCATGGCCAGCAACTGGTTGGGCAAAGGACTACACTTTCAATTATGGTAATCCTGATACTTTTGCTAAGCCAGAGCATGCTAAAGCAGCTGAATTTTTCACTAAAATGAAATTCGATAATGCTGATCAAGCTGTAATGTTGGTTGAAGTAAAACAGAAAAATAGAGATCTTAAAGAAGTTGTTAAAGAATGGAAAGACAACAATCCAGACAAATGGAAAAGTTGGATTCCAAAATAAATCTTTAAACTAATTAATTAAAAGGGCTTTGTGAGAACGAAGCCCTTTTTTTTTATGCACATTATTCATCGAGGAATTGTAAACAAGAATTACAAAGAAAACTGCTTAACGTCATTTCAAGCATCATTTAAAAAAAGATTTGGGATTGAAACAGATATTCATTCAACCAAGGATAAAAAGTTTGTATGTTTTCATGATTTTACTTTAAAGAGAATTTTTAAAATAAACAAAAGTATTAAAAATATTAATTATGAAGATCTAAAAGAAATTAAAAATAAAAACTTTCAAATACCACAATTGAAAGAAGTTCTAAAAATTTCTAAAAATAAATTTCCTGTCTTTATTGAAATAAAGCCATTATTTAATAAAAAACTTTTATCTAATTTGATTAAAGAGACCAAAGGTTTCAAAAAATGTATTTTTATCTCTTTTAAGCATGAAAATATATATAATCTTCTTAAACTTAATTCAAAACTATCAGTAGGTTTATCATTTTCTAACAAATCTAGTCTAAAATCTATTTTGAAAAGTAGCCAAAATAAAAAAATAAAATATCTGATATTAGATAAAAAGTTTTTAAATAATGAAAGAATACAAATGATTAATAAAGAGAAATATTATTATACAATTAAAAACAAAAAGGAGTTTTTGAAATACAAAAAAAATAACAATCTTATATTTGAAAACTTATAATTTATATTTTTTAAGATATTCCAATCGTCCAAGTATTTCATCTCTATCTAAATAATATCCTTGAAGATGACGATGACCTGAATTTGGATCAAAAGCAGTTCTACCGTGTAAAACACGCCTATTATTAAAAGAAAATATGTCTCCAGGTCCTAATCTAAATTTAATCTGAAACCTATCATTGTGTAGAAGATTTCCAAATCTATGGTGGGCTTTATAAACTTTATCCATTTGATCTGGATGACAATCTAAAGCATCCATTGTTGCAACACTAAATCTAATATCATGAAAATCTTTATCTTTTGTTAAACTAATTGCAGGTGCATGATAACTTCTATGAGACTCTTGAGTATAATCTTTATCTCTAAATTTAAGAGGCACAGAAACTAGTGTTTCAAATATATCTTTTTCGTTTTGTCTTAAATAATCGGCCACAGCAAATCCATCGATTGCTGAAGAGTCTCCACCATTTGCATCATTTACTAAACAATGTAAAAACTGATAACCAGGGGGCAATTCAAACCAGGGTAAGTCCATATGATTTCTTAAAGCATGCGCCGTGTATGCAGAATTATTTGGTTTTGGAATATTGATTACCTCAAAAGGTGTTTTAAAAAATGTTTCTCTGACATGGCTTATTCGATGAAGAATTTTAAATCCTGATTTTTTTTCAGTTGGTGAATTTTTAACTATGGCAATACCCTTATGATGTAATAGTTCAAGCCATTTTATTAAACCTTCATCAGAGTCAATTACTTCATCATGATCAATACATATACTTTCAAAATTATTTTTTAAATTATTATCCCAAAGTTGATAAGGAGATTTATATTTTTGTTTATTTTTGATTGTATAGCAATTTTCTCTTAACCATTTTGGGTCATAATAACTTGTATGTTCTCCCTCACTCCACTCAATTTCTAATTTTCCATCATCATTAATAGAATATTTTTTAGGGTTTATATCTTTAGAAACTTCTAAAATATTAAACATTCTATGTCGTGAGTCCTTGTCATGTGCTGTTGGACAATTATCTCTTAGCCACATATAATTGAATTTACTCTCCTCCCCATCATTCCAAATAATTTGAAGGTAAGTGCTATTTTTTGAGATTTTAGAAATTGAATTCATTATAAATAATTATATAAAATGGTAAAAATTTCAATTCAATTAATGGTTGAAAGCTTTTTATTTATTTAATTGTAGGTTTGCTTTGATGCATTAAAAGAATTAGACTTTTAGAAATGTCAAAAATTGAAATCAATAATGTATATAAAATTTTCGGACCTAAGCCGTCCAGCGTTCTCAAAATGGTTCAGGATGGTGCTACAAAAGAGGATGTTTTAGAGCAAACAGGACATACAGTTGGATTAGACAATGTTTCTTTAAAAATTGAGGAGGGAGAGACCTTTGTCTGCATGGGTTTATCTGGATCAGGAAAATCTACATTAATCAGACACTTAAATAGATTGATAGATCCCACTTCTGGGGAAATTTTAGTTGAAGGCAAAGACGTGACTACTCTCAATAAAGAGCAACTAATTGAATTTAGAAGGCAAAAAATGAGTATGGTATTTCAAAGGTTCGGCTTATTTCCGCATAAGACAGTTTTACAAAACGTTGGTTACGGACTCGAAATGCAAGGTGTGGAAATTGAAAAAAGAAATGCTACTGCGATGGAGAAAATTGAGTCTGTAGGTTTATCTGGATTTGAAAATCAATATCCAGCTCAACTATCTGGTGGAATGCAGCAACGAGTAGGACTTGCAAGAGCTTTAGCCACTGATACTGACATTATGCTTATGGATGAAGCTTTTTCAGCATTAGATCCATTAATAAGAAGTGATATGCAAAAACAATTGATAGATCTCCAAGCAGAATTAAAAAAAACTATAGTTTTTATAACTCACGATCTTGATGAGTCACTTAGATTAGGAGATCATATTGGAATTTTAAATGCAGGAAAACTTGTGCAAGTGGGAACACCAGTGGAAATTATTATGAACCCAGCAGACGAATATGTTGAGGCATTTGTAAAAGATGTGAATAGAACCAAAGTCATTAAAGCAAAAATTATTATGAAACCTATTAATCAATCAGATGATATTGATAAAACAAACCTAATTAAAGTTGAAGAGGACCAATTTATTGAAGAGTTTCTACCTCAAGTTGTTTGTAGTAATTCCAATTGTGAAGTTATTGATAAACAAGGAAATGCTAAAGGCTATATTTCAAATAAAGAATTACAAGAATCACTGAGAAGCTCATAATTTATATAAATTAGTTATGAAAAAAAACTTAGACAAAATTGTTGATTTAGAAAAATATCCTATTCATGACTTACAATCTCCTAAGATAAAAAAAATAATCAAAAAATGTAAATCAGAATTAAAAAATGATAGTTGTTCGGTAATCCCAAACTTTATTTTACCAAATTCTTTAGAAGTTATGAGAAAAGAATTAGAGCAACAGCTTGATGAAGTTTATATGTCTAAAGAAAGTATCAATGCATATCTTTATGCAAAAGATGACCTCTCTCTTCCGAAGGATCATCCAAAAAGAATATTTATGAACAGATACAATGGATATCTAAACTCTGATTGCTTTGCTGAGGACTCGGAAATGAAATTTCTTTACGAAACTGAAGAATTACTTAAATTTGTATCTGCTTGTTTAGGGATTTCTCCCATTTATAGATGGGCTGATCCTTTAGCTTGTCATGCTTATAATGTAATGGAGCCTGATGGTATATTGCCTTGGCATTTTGATAGTTGTGAATTTACTTTAAGTCTTATGATACAAAAACCAGAGCAAGGTGGAATATTTGAGTATTGTCCAAATATAAGAGAACCAGGAAATGAAAGATTTGATGAAGTAAGAAAAGTGTTAGATGGAGATCGTTCAAAAGTTAAACAACTTGAATTAAAACCTGGTGATTTACAAATATTTAAAGGACGATTTACTATGCATAGAGTAACCAAAATAATAGGAAAAACCTCACGTTACATGTGTATACCAGCATATGTATTAGATCCATGGAGAGTAAATACACCTGAACATTCTAAAGCAATTTATGGAAAGGTGTTGCCCATACATATAGAAAGAAATAAAGCTAGATCTGATGGTTTAACCGATTAAATTTATTAATGTCATATAATTTTAAAAGTAAAAAAATAATTATTTCTGCTGGTGCTTCAGGGATTGGTTGGGCGACAGCAAAAGAGTGTCTTGAAAAAGGTGCAAAAGTTTTTTTGTGTGACATAGATCTAAAATCAATAAATAAATTAAAAAAACATCCGTTAAATAATAAAAGATTGTTTAGTTTTCATTGCGATGCTTCAAATGAAAACGATGTGATTAATTTTTTTAAAGAAATTAAAAAAAAAACACAAAAAATTGATGCTCTAATTAATAATGTTGGAGTAGCAGGTCCAACTGGAACTATGGATAAACTTAAGACAAAAGATTGGGAACAAACATTAAAAATAAATGTAATAAGTCATTTTATTTTCTCAAAATTAGCAATTCCAATGTTAAAAAAAAATAAAGGTGGATCTGTTGTTAATTTATCTTCTACTGCAGGTATATTTGGTTTTCCATTAAGATCTCCGTATTCAGCAAGTAAATGGGCAGTCGTGGGTATGACAAAAACCTTAGCAATGGAATTAGGAAAATTCAAAATAAGAGTAAATGCGATTTGTCCAGGAACTGTCAAAGGAGATAGGATGGGCAGAGTAATCAGAGATAAAGCAAAATTTTTAAAAATTTCTAAGAAAGCTGTTGAGAGTGAGTTTGTTTCTATGACATCTCTTAACACTTGGGTTTATGAGAAAGATATTGGAAATATGTGTTGCTATTTAATTTCAGATGAGTCTTCTAGAATTTCAGGACAAGTGGTTGGGGTTGATGGAAATACATTAAGAATGCATTAAGTTTTTATAAACTTTCAATAAATTCTAATAAGTTTTTTGTTATTTGCTCAGGAGCCTCTATCAAAAAAGAGTGTTTTACCTTTGGTATTATAACCAATTTAGAAATTTCAATCTCATTTGACATTCTTTCATTATGAAAAGGTGTACAACCTCCATCATTTTCTCCTGTCATAAATAAACATGGCTTCTTAATTTCTTTTAACCAAGGAATCATCTCGGTTTCTGCATATATTTTAAATACATTAATAAAAACATCTTTGTCAGTATCTATAACCTGTTTTAATCTTCTTGATACAAGATCAGGATTTTTTTCTATGAAGTCATCTGTAAACCACCTCGTGGTTAAATTTTTTAAAGTTTGTTCAACACCCTTATTTTTTAAATCAGAGATCACATTCCATACTTTTTGTTTATCTTCATCCGATCTTCCTGCCACTGTTGACAATAAACCTACTGAATTTACTCTGTCTGGAAATTTCCTTGCATAAGCAGGTGCAATCATTCCTCCAAGAGAATGCCCCATAAAATGGGCTTTTTCTATACCTGTTCTTTCTCTAACTCTCTCAAGATCTAAAACAAGATCATCTAGATTAAAATCTTTATTACTCACAGGTGATTTTCCATGACCTCTTAAATCATAGGTTACAACTGTGAACTTATCTTTGAGTTTTGGAACTATGAATCTCCATGCATCCTCTGCTCCTCCTACTCCATGGGTAAAAAAAATTGCAGGTCCTGATCCTGTTACTGAATAATTACAATCTATGATGCTCATAGATATTTATGCTACTTGTATGTTTGATTTTTTAAAATATGGAATTACATTTTCACCAATTCTATGCATCGACTCAATTAAATCATTTTGTGATTGACCAAAACTTGAACTAAGAATAATTTCATCAACTCCCGCTTCGGCATAGATACTTAATTTATCAATCATTTCATTCAAAGGACAGATCAAAAGATTTTCTTTTAATTCATCTAAAGTTTGTTTTCTAGGCAAAGCTTCAATATTCCCTTCATTTACTTTACCAGGGCCAGTAAACATATTATCAAATCGTTTATAATATTCGTAAGCAAGTTTAGTTTTTTCTCTAGCTTCATTTTCATCTTTTGCTAAATAAGCCATGCGTTGCATAGACAGTTTTAGTAGTTTTCCTTCTTCACCTAACTTTGTACAACCCTCCTTAAACGCATTCACTCTACTTAATAAAAGATCTTTAGTACCTGACAATACCGTTGATTGTACATGAAATCCCCTTGATGCTGCATCTTTAATACTTTCTAAATTCATGGCAGCTATCATCATTTGTACAGGGTTACTTATAGGTCGAGGCATTATAGTAATTGGTTCAAAATCATAGAATTTACCTTTGTATGAAACTTCTTTATTTTTTAACAGTAATTGTAAAACCTCGAGTGACTCTATAAATTTTTCCTTTGACTTTTCTATGGGAGTTCCTAATCTTTGCATCTCCCAAGCAAAAGCACCTCTTCCAACTCCTAAAATTAACCTGCCATCAGTTAAAATATCTGCTGTTGCAACTTCACCAGCATATGTTCTCATATCATGAAGAGGTAAAACAACTATTCCAGTCGTGATTTTAATATTTTTTGTGATAGATGCAATTTTTACAGCCATCTGCAAAGGTGATGGCATCATAAGTAAATTTATTAAATGATGTTCAGGAATTGATACTGTTGCATAACCAAGTTTCTCTGCAACAACACATTCTTCCAACATATTTTTAAAATGTTGTTTTGAACCTACATTTGTATCTGGCATATAGCTAGTTAAGAAGTGATTGAAGTCCATGTATTTAATTTACCATTTTAATTTTTCTTTAGATATCTATTTTCTAATTTTATTTTCATATTTTTTTCTAAATAGTTGTAAGTTGACTAAATACTCGTCTCTTATATTTGACAGTTGATTTATTGATTTTCCTTTAGCTTGTTTTTTTGTGCCTGAAATCAACCTTTCTGAGAGTTTTTTTGATAATTTTGGCGCTTTAAGCTTAGTCCATGGAAGTTTTAATGCTGGCCCAAATTGTTCTAACATATGCTTCATCCCAGCCTTTCCACCCGCTAAATGGAAGGTTAAAAATGTTCCCATCAAAGAATATCTTAAACCGGGACCATCCTCTATGGCTCTATCTAAGTCCTCTGTTGTAGCGTATCCTTCATTAATAATATGAAGCGCCTCTCTCCATAAGGCTTCTTGAAGTCTATCAGATAAATAACCAGGTAATTCTTTTTTTAGAACTATTGGATTCATTGAAATTGACTTATAAAATTTATTTGCAATTTTTAAAGATTTCTCACTAGTTCTTTTACCAGGTACTATTTCTACCAAAGGTAATAAATATACAGGATTGAATGGATGGCCAATTATGCCTCTCTGAATATTTTTACATTTTGAAAAAATCTTTGATGGCAACAATCCTGAAGAACTTGATGAAATTAAAACATTTTTTTTGCAACTTTTAGAAATTTCCCTCATTAAAACAGTTTTTAAATTATAATTCTCTGGTGCACATTCTTGAATAAAATCAGCATCTTTAACTGCCTCTTCTAAAGATAAGAAAAATTTTAAATTATTTAAGTTTATTTTTTTTTTGTTAAAAAGTTTTTTTACATATGGGAGTGCTCTTTTGATTTCGTTTATTAAAATTTTCTTTTGCTTAAGATTTTTGTCATAAGCATAAACGATTTTATTATGAGCTAGAAATCTTATAATCCACCCTATTCCGATAACACCTGTTCCAACTACAGCAACTTTTTTAATATTTAACATTACTTGTGTTTAACAAGCTTAAGTTTTGTCCTAGTTTCCTCTGCTGTCATTATTGATGCTCCAAGATCTGTAACTATCCTAATTGCTTTCTCTACTAATTGAGCATTTGTTGCTAGTTTGCCCTTTGATAAATACAAATTATCCTCCAAACCTACTCTTGGGTTTCCTCCCATTACAACTGTTTGAGCTACAAATGGCATTTCATTTTTTGATATTGCAAAACCTGACCACACTCCTTCTTTAGGCATTATGTCTTTCATAGCTTGCATTGCTAGTGGGGTAGCGGGAGCTCCCCAAGGAATACCTAAACACATTTGAAACATTGGTGGATCATCAAGCAAACCTTCTTTGTACAATTGTGATCCAAACCACATATTTCCTAAATCAAATGCCTCTATTTCTGGTTTAACTTTAATCTCTTGTAATTTTTTTGCAGCCTTCCTTAAATCATTTGGTGTATTAACTGTAATTACTGAACCGTCTCCAAAATTTAATGTACCTGCGTCTAGAGTACAAATTTCAGGTAAAAATTGTTCTGCATTAGCAATTCTTTCCATCACATTTGCCATATCGGTCATTGGACCAAACTCTAATGGATTTTTACCTTGACCAATGTCTAAATCTCCACCCATCCCAGTTGTTAAATTTAAAATAACATCTGTTTCACTTGATCTAATTCTATCTACTACTTCTTTATATAATTCTAGCCTTCTGCTTGGCGTTCCATCCTCTTCTCTTACATGAATATGGGCAATTGCAGCTCCTGCTTTTGCTGCTTCTATTGCTGATTTAGCTATTTGCTCTGGAGTTTTTGGTAAATCAGGATGTTTGCTTGCAGTATCTCCAGACCCAGTAACCGCGCATGAGATAAAAACGTTATTGTTCATAATTTATTTTTCAACTATATTTTAAAATCATACAAATGGAAATATCTGAATTACAGAAAGAATTAGCTGCAACTTTTAGATGGACAGCAAGACTAAATATGCACGAGGGTGTTGCAAACCATTTTAGTGCATGCGTCCCTGACTCTTCTGATTTTTACGTAAATAAGGCAGGCATTCATTTTAGTAATATGAAGGCAAGTGATTTAATCTTGGTGACTAAAGAAAATAAGGAAGAACTAAAGAATAAACCAGACATAATTGATCCAACAGCCCTATATATACATAGCGCGATACATGAAAAAGCACCGCATGCAAGATGCATTTTTCATGTTCACTCAAAATATGCAACTGCCCTCTCCACTCTTAAAGATCCTGTTATGAAACCTATCGATCAAAATACAATGATGTTTTACAATAGAGTATCTGCATTCAAAGAATTTGGAGGTCTAGGACTAGAAGAGGAGTCTATTAAGATGGCAAATGCTTTAGGAAACAAACAACACATGTTGCTTGCAAATCATGGAATTTTAACCACAGGAAGAACAGTGGCCGAAGGTTTTAACTCTCTTTATTATTTTGAGAGAGCAGCAGAAACATATCTTACAGCTCTATCAACAAACCAGGAACTTAATGTTGTAAGCCATGAAATTGCAGAAAAAACTGCAGAGGAGCATGAAAATTTTCCTACAGATTTTGCAAATTTATTTTTATCTCAAATCAGGATCATTTTAGACAAAGAAGAGCCAGATTATAAAAATTAAGATGGACTTAGATAAATTAAAAGTAAGAAGAAGTTTTATTTTTACACCAGGTCTCCACCCTGAAATGTTTCCAAAAGCGATTGCATCAGGTGCTGATATGGTTTGTATTGAATTAGAAGATGGGATAGCAATAAATGACAAAGAACAAGCTCGAAAAAATACTATAGAAGCTCTTAAAACGCTCGAAGTTAAAAATGATGTAGAATTGGTTGTAAGGTTTAATAATCAAAGAACTAAATTTGGTCTTTTAGATCTAGAAGCTTTTATATCAAGTAAAGTAAATCTAAAGGCTATTATGTTACCAAAAGTTAAAACACCAGATGAAATAACATTTATAGACGATCTTCTTACAGACTGTAATTTAGATACCGATCTTCATGTTATAATGGAAACAAATGAAGCTTTAGAAAATATTTATAATATCGCTCATGCTAGTAAGAGAATTGTAGCTTTATATTTTGGTGGAGTTGATATGGCAGCAGAGCTTAGAGTTGAGAATAAATGGGAAAATCTTGTTCACGCAAGATCAAAGTTGGTTCATGCGGGAGCTAGTGTCGGTGTAGACGTTATAGATGTGCCTTATTTAGATTTAGAAAACATGGATGGAATGAGGAAAGAAGCTGAACAAGTCAGAAATCTTGGATTTACTGGAAAAGGCTCTATTCATCCCAAACAAATTCAAATTTTAAATGAAGTATTTACACCTCCAAAAGATGAAATTACTAAGGCAAAAAAAATATTAGAAGAATTTAACAATTCAAATACAGGTTTAGTAGTTATAGATGGTAAGTTAATTGAAAAACCAGTCCTTAGAGAAATGAAAAGAAAAATACTCATAGCTGATAAAATTAATAAAGGATAAAAAATGTCGTATCATCTAGCAACTAGAAAAATAATCAAAGAGTGGACAGATTATAATGAACATATGAATATGGCTTATTATATCTTAATCTTTGATCAAGCATGGGAAACGATGCTTAATAAATTTCAAATGGGTGGTGAAAATGCAAAATCAAATCTGAGAAGTACTATGGTTGTTGAAACTAGAACCACTTACAATAATGAGGTTAAAGAAAATCAAGAAGTAGAGGTATATTGCACACATTTTGATCACGATAAAAAAAGATTACATTTAAAATGTGAAATGTACGAAAAAGAAACTAAAACTCTTGCTGCTACTATGGAGAGTTTGTCCCTTTATATTGACTTGGGGAAAAGAAAGGTCACAGAATTTGAGGAAGATAAGCTTAAAATTATGGGTGAATTTATTGACGAAAATAAATCAAGTTTTAAGTCTGAAAATTTAGAATTATCTGGTAGGTTAAAAAAATAAATTATGGAAATTAAATTAGTATCAGGTGCATTAGGTGCAGAAGTAAGAGGTATCGATTTAAAAGATAGCTCTTTAGAAAATTGGAAGAAGATAAATAACCTATTATTAGAACATAAAGCTCTTTTCTTTAGAGATCAAGATATTACATCGCAAGAACAGATAAATTTAGCAAAACATTTTGGTCCATTAGAAAGACATATTTATGTTAAAGGAAGAAAAGATTATCCTGAAATATTAAGAATAATTAAAGCTCCAGAAGAAAAAAGACAATGGGGTGAAACTTGGCATACTGATGTAAGTTATAATCCTAAACCTACAAAAGTAATTATCTTAAGATCAATTAAAGTACCACCAGTTGGTGGAGATACAATGTTTTCTAATATGGAAATCGCTTACGACACATTAAGCGATAAAATTAAAGATAAGGTTAATGATAAGAGAGCCATTCATAGCTCTCTAGGGGCAGCAGCATTTGTTGATGCATATAAGGAAATGGAAGGGAATGGTAATCTAGATGAATATTCAAATTCCCATCCAGTAGTTAGAACTCATCCTGAAACAGGAAAAAAAATTTTGTATGTAAATTCAATGTACACTAAAAGAATTTTAGATTTAGATGAAAATGAAAGTTCAGATATTTTAAATGAAATATTTTTACATCAAGAAAGACTTGATTTTACATGCAGATTTAAATGGACTGAAAATGCTGTAGCAATTTGGGACAATAGAAGCACCCTTCACCAAGGTTTGACTGATTTTTTTCCTGGCAGAGGATTGGGCCATGAAAGAGTTATGGACAGGATTGCAGTCGAGGGTGATCATCCAAATTAAATGCAAGCTTTTGATTATCTAATAGTTGGTGCTGGTTCAGCTGGATGTGTAGTAGCTAACAGATTATCTGAGAATGCTAATAATTCTGTAGCTATATTTGAGGCAGGTGGATCTAGTGATATTTGGAAGGTTAAAATGCCATTAGCTCTTCTATATACAATGCATGACCCCAAATATAATTGGAAATATTATTCAGAACCTGAGCCATATTTGAACAATAGACGTGTTTTTTGCCCAAGAGGAAAGATGATTGGAGGATGCTCATCTCATAATGGAATGGTCTTTGTCAGAGGAAATAGAGATGACTATACTAGATGGGAAAATTTTGGTTTGGATAATTGGTCCTATGATAAAGTTCTTCCTTATTTTAAGAAGATTGAAACTTGGTCTGAAGGTGAAAATCAATATAGAGGTTCATTGGGACCACTTCCAGTAAATTTATCTAAAAATTCAAATCCATTATTTAAAGCATTTATTGATGCTGCAGCTGAAGCAGGTCACAAAACAAATATAGATATGAATGGTGAGGAACAAGAAGGTTTTGGCATGTTTGATACTACAATGCATCAAGGCGAGAGAGCTGGAGTTGCCAAGTATTATTTAAACCCTGTTAAAAATAGAAAAAATTTGAATATTTTAAAAAACTCATTTGTTGAAAAGATAATATTTGAGGGAAAAAAAGCAGTTGGTCTTCAAGTAAAAATAAATAACAAAGTTGAAAAGATTTATGCAAATAAGGAAGTAATTTTGAGTGGAGGATCTATAAATTCTCCACAATTATTAATGTTATCTGGTATAGGCGACGAAACCCATCTTAGAGATAATGGTATTGAAGTTGTTCATCACTCAAAGGGTGTTGGAAAGAATTTACAAGATCATCTTGAAACTTACATACAGCAAAAATGTAAAACTCCTAATACACTTTACACATACACAAAATTAATTCCTAAAATTTTAGCAGGTATGCAATGGTTTATGTTTAAATCTGGACCCTGCTCAAAATCATTTTTAGAGGCTGGTGGTTTTGCAAAATCATCGCCTGATAGAAAAGTTGCTAATATTCAATTTCATTTTTTTCCATCATTTGTGATAAATCATGGCCTAGAAGAACCTGATACACATGGTTATCAATTACATGCAAGTCCAAATCATCCAAAAAGTAGAGGTGAAATAACACTTAATTCTTCAGACCCATACGATTACCCTAAAATTTTATTTAATTATTTAAAAGAAGAAGAAGATCTTAAACAAACAAGAGAGTGTATTCATGTTGCAAGAAAAATTCTAGCACAGCCGGCTTTAGCAGAGCACGCTGGTGATGAAGTTGGGCCAGGTTTTGATGCACAGTCAGATGATGAATTAAATGAATATATTAGATCGAAAGCAGACACTGCATATCATCCTTGTGGAACATGCAAAATGGGAGTTGATGATATGGCAGTAGTAGACCAGGATTTGAGGGTAAATGGAATTGGAAATTTAAGAGTGATTGATGCATCAGTGATACCTGAAATACCAAGTGCAAACCTAAATGCTCCTACACTTATGATTGCTGAAAAAGGTTCAGAGGCAATTTTAAATAATTAATATTATTATCACCAATGATTTGATATAGGTGTCTCATGGACACAAACCAAAATACCAGAGGTATTTTTTTTATAATGACTGGTATGGCTTTTTTTTCAATACAAGACTCTTTAATTAAATTTATTTTTGAGGATATTGCTTTATTCGAGCTTTATTTTGGAAGAACCCTTATACAATCAGTATTTTTGCTATCATTTGTTTTAATCACTAAAAAAACAATATCTTTAAAAACACATTACCCATTATTAACATTAATAAGAGTTGTATGTTTTTTCTTTGGTTTTAGTTTTTTTTATATTTCACTGACTTTTATGACGCTTGCGATGACAAGTGCACTATTTTTCTCCTGCCCTTTCTTTATGTCTATGTTTGCTAAATTTTTCTTAAAAGAAAAAATTGGAATTAGAAGATGGAGTGCAATTGTAGTTGGATTTATTGGAGTATTAATTGTTTTAAATCCATCTTTAGATAATTTTAATTTCTTTAAATTAGCACCTGTAGCATGTGCGCTTTGCTATTCAATCTCGATGACAATAACAAAATATACATCCGATAAAGATAGTATTTATACTCAAATGACTTGGCTTTATGTTTTTGCATTATTTGCAAGTTTGGTAATATTTTTTGTTAGCGGAGATGGAAAATTTAACACTTTTACAGATCCAACTTTACAATTTATTGTTAGAGAATGGTTTACTAACCCAGGAGAGGCATGGCCCTATGTTTTAATTATGGGAATAGTTGCTTCGATTTCGTTTTTTTGTGTATTTACTGCTTATAGTATTGCCTCACCATCGGTTGTTTCATTATTTGAGTATTCATACATAGTGTTTGCAATGGTAGCTGGTTATATATTATTTGAAACAATACCAGTGCCAAGAACTTTTCTAGGTGCATCAATAATTATTGGTGCTGGCGTATATATTTATTTTAGAGAAAAAGTCCGAGGACAAATGATTGCTACAGATACACCAGCGAATAGATGATAAGAAAAAATTATATTCCAACAATAAATATAAATCCTATTCTAAAAAATAACTTCAATTCAAAAGCAACATTAAAAATTACAAGGGAAATTGAAAAAGCTTGTGTTGAGGTTGGTTTTTTTCAAATAGTTGGTCATGGAATAAAATTAAAAAAAATAAATAAAGTATGTAAAATCGGAGAAAATTTTTTTAAATCAAATAAGAACAATAAATTTAAATTGGCTCCGAAGAAATGGAATAAAAAGAGTAAAAATATTTATCGAGGATATTTTCCAAATGATGTTAATGGAAAAGAAGGATTAGACTTAGGTGACTTAAAAGTAACAAAGGATTTTTCAAAAAAAACTAGAAATCAATACATAGAGCATTTAAGTATAGAGAAGTCATTTAATAAGCAATCTATTGAAAAACTAGCAGATTATTTTGAAAATTTATTTAATTTAAGCGAAACTCTTTTTAAAAGTATTATAAAACTTTATAAAAAAGACCCCAATTTATCTAAAAAAGCCTTTTCGAGACTAAAAACACTTAGCACTTTAAGATTTAATTATTACCCAAATCAGTCTAAACCAGTTGAAATATCAAAACAAGATGGGGTCGCACTTGGATGTGAAACACATGTTGATAGTGGTATTTTCACAGTTTTATATCAAAACAAAAAAGGTGGTCTTCAAGTTCAAAACCGGAAAACAAAAAAATGGCATGATGTTCCTTTCAATAAAAATGCCTTGGTAGTGAATACAGGTAGAGCGCTAGAATATTTAAGCAAAGGCAAGTTTAAAGCAACAAATCATAGGGTATTGTGGAATAAGCAAAAAAGGCTCTCTGTTCCTTTCTTTTTTGAGCCCTCTTATGACTTTAAAATGAATCTTTCCTTTTTAAATAAGCGAAGATTTAGTATCGGTGGCATCAGATATGATAAATTTCTAAATAAGTCTTTAAAAAAATTCGTTGAATATCAAAGATAAGAATAATAATATTGTCATATAAAGCGATACATAACTCGTCGTAAAATCTTATACGAAAGTGGGATCGGTCGTCTTTAAATTAATTTTTAAAGGAGGCTTTAATGAAGTTTGGTTATTTTTGTAATACCACAAATTGGACTCACAAACCATATCACCAGCTATTAGATGAGACTAAAGAAATCACAGAATTTTGTGATCAAAATAATTGGAATTCAATATGGTTTACAGAACATCATTTTAATCATGAGGGAATGGAGTCGTGTACTAATCCCTTAATGTTGGGAGCAGATGCTGCAGCAAGAACAAAAAATATAAGAATAGGACAAGCTGCAAACGTAATTACTTTTCATAACCCAATAAGATTAGCAGAAGATATTGCAACACTTGATCAACTTTCTAAAGGAAGAGTAGAAGTTGGTGTAGCCAGAGGAGTTTATGGTCGAGAAGCAATAAATTTAAATAAAGAAGCAGATTTAAAAGATCAGGCAAAAAACTTTAGATTATTTGCAGAAACATTAGAAATTTTAAAAAAAGCTTGGTCAGAAAAATTTTTTAATCACGAAGGAGAGTTTTATACTTATCCATCACCTAACTATGTATGGCAACATGATATGAGTCCGCCTAGTGAAGAATTTATGAATATGGAAGATAGTACTATGAAAAAAATTAGTGTTCTGCCTAAGCCGTATCAAAATCCACATCCTCCAATACATCAAGTTGTAGATGGTATAAGATCTATTGAGTGGGCTGCAGAAAATAATATTAATGTAATTATGTGGATACCTACTGTTAAGGCACTCAAAATAAGATTTGAAGCATACAAAAATAAAAGATCAGAAGTTACTAAAAAAAATGTTCCTTTAGGAGAAGGAGTAACACTTGTAAGAGATATGTTTGTTGCAGATACAATGGAAGAGGCTAGAGAGAAAGCTGGAGAACACATGGTAAATTATATGAGATGGGTTTGTCATTGGAGAGGCCTAGGAAATCATATGGATCCAGGTGAAGAACTCCCACAAACAAAAGGTAAATTAGATCTTCTTAATTATGAGTTTTTACACAAGAGAAATATGTTATTTGGAACTCCTGAATATGTAACAGATAAGATTAAAGAACTTCAATCAGAGCTAAATCTTCAAAATCTTCAAGTCTGGTCTAACTTTCCAGGTGTTAAACATGAAGATTGTATGAAAAGTGTTAAATTATTCACTGAAAAAGTAATGCCTAACTTTAAAGATGATCTAGATACTGAAGTTAAAAAAGTATCGTGATTAAGTCCAAGAATACCTTGACCGGTGGTCAAGCGGCAGTGAAATGCCTAAAAAAGGAAAAAGTTAAACACGTCTTTGGTTTAATTGGTTCTGCTACAATGGAAATGTTTGATGCGTTGTATCATGAAAAAAAAATTAAATTTATAGGTGTAAGAGATGAAAGAACAGGAACACACATGGCCGATGGCTATGCAAGAGCTTCTAATCAACCAGGAGTAATTATTGCAGGACAAAATGGTCCAGGAGCTACTAATCTAGTTACAGGAATTGCTCAAGCAAAAGCAGCATTTTCGCCTGTTGTATCTATTGCCGGTTTATATTCTACCAAGGATAAAATGGAAGATGCATTTCAAGGACTTGATCAACAGTCACTATTTAATCCAATAACCAAAAAGACTTGGACTGTAAAAAAGGCAAGTCATATTCCAAAAGCTTTCAGTGATGCATTCAATCTTGCAATGTCACCAAGGAGAGGTCCAGTTTGTATAAACTTACCAAGAAACGTACTTTCAGATACATCAAAATTTAAAATCAATGAAAATAAAAAGTCTTTTAAAAATGAAAGTAATTTAAAAAGCAAAAAAGATTTAATTCAGAAAACAACAAAACTTATTCTTAATTCCAAGAAAACTGTAATTGTTGCTGGTGGAGGTGTAAAATATAATTCAAAATTTAAATCTGTAACTGATCTTGCTGAATTTTTAAACGTTCCAATAGTAACAGCCGCTGGACACGGAGATGCAATACCATTTAGTCACAAACTAAATGCTGGACAAATGGGGCCAAGAGGCAATTTAGTTGCTTCAAGACTGGTTAAAGAAGCAGAACTTATTATTGCATTAGGAACAAGACTTGGTTTTAATTCTACTTTCTATTCTTACGATAATATAAACAAGAAAGCTAAAATTATTCAAGTTGAACTAGAAAAAAAAATGTTAGGAAGATATTTTCCTATTAGTATTGGTATTCATGGCGATGCTGCAAATGTGGCAAATCAAATGTTGAATGATTTAAAAAAACAAAAGAAAATTTTAAGTTACAAAGAATGGACAAATAATTTTTTATTAGAAAGATCAAAGTTTTTAATAAATAGGGATAATATAAAATCTAAAAATTATCCAATACAACCAAATGGACTATTTAAAGAGTTAAGAAAAGTTCTTCCTAAAAATTCAGCTATTACACTTGATGCTGGCACACTTTGCCTTCAAGCTACTGATGCTTTAGAGTATTACAATCCTCCTTCTCTTTTTACTCCTTTAGATTTTGGATTAGTAGGTTTTTCATATGCTTGTGGTTTAGGCATTAAGGTTGCGAAACCTAATAAAACTGTAGTTAGTTTAATGGGCGATGGTGGATTTGGCATGACTATTTCAGAATTAAGCACTGCCGTAGAGCATGGAATAAATACAATTACAATAGTTATGAATAATAAAAGTTGGGGTGCCGAAAAGGCTTACCAAAAAGATTTTTATGGTGAAAGGTATTTGGGCGCAGATATTCAAAGTCCTCCTTTTGATGAGGTTGCTAAACTTTACGGTGCAAAAGGAATTAAAGTGAAAAAATTATCAGAGGTAAATCAAGCAGTTAAAAGTGCACTTAAAGCAAACAAACCAGTTGTTATAGATGTTGATGTAGATCCAAAAGCATTATACAGTTTTAGAAGAGATAGCTTTACACATCGAATTAAAAAATGAAATTAGAATTAAGAAAATTTAATAAATTTGTAGATAAAACTTTTATTGAGGGTGGAAAAGAAGCTAAAGATCCAGTTTTAATGGTTTCTGTAGCAGCAGTTTTCAAAAATCCTTGGGACGGGAAAGGTTTTGTAGAAGATTTAAAACCCATAATTTTAGATCTAGCTCCAAAACTTGGAGATTTACTTGTCCCAGAATTAATTAAAGAAATAGGTTCTCCTGATAAAATATTAGCTTATGGAAAAGCCGGTGTAGTTGGATTAAATGGAGAAATTGAGCATGCATCTGCTTTCATTCACACGTTGAGATTTGGTAATAAATTTAGAGATGCGGTCGGTGGTACTTCTTACCTAAGTTTTACGAACACAAGGGGTCCTGCCGGATCAAAAATATCAATCCCAATGATGCATAAAACTGACTCAGGTTTAAGACCTTATTATTTAACTCATGAGTTTACAATACATGATGCTCCTTTTGATGACGAAATTGTAATTGCCATTGGAGGTGCTTCAACCGGAAGAGCGCATGCAAGAACAGGTGATAGGTACCAAGACATGAAGGAAATGGGCATTGAACCAAAGTAATAATGATCAATGCAACAGACTCTAAAGGTACATTTTATATATTAAATAAAAAAGATAGAACTCCAATCATATTTATACACGGCGTGGGACTTGATCACTCTATATGGGATCCGCAGATAAATGAATTTGATAATACTGTTTTAATTTATGATATTCTAGGTCATGGTAAAACACCTTTAAACAAAAATGATTTAAGTTTTGATGACTTTTCGGATCAAATAATAAACTTAATTAATGAATTAAAATTTAACAAAGTTCACTTAGTTGGTTTTTCTATAGGTTCATTAATTGCAAGAAATTTTGCCACAAGATTTAATAATAGATTGGCCTCTCTTACACTTTTATGCTCTATATTTAATCGATCTGATAAAGAGCAGAAAATAGTAAATGATAGATTTGAACAAACCAAAAAAGATCATAAACTTACTAAAGATGCTCTTAAAAGATGGTTTACAGAAGATTTTTTAAATAAAAATCCAGATATTTCAGATAAAATTTTCACTATTCTTCAAAACAATAATATGAATAATTTTATAAAGATCTATTCCTTATTTGTGAAACATCAAGACAATGAAAAATTTGAAAACATTAATACTAAAACTTTGGTGATAACGGGTGAAGGTGATGTAGGATCAACTCCAGAAATGTCAATTAATTTAGGCAAAAAAATTAAAAATTCTGTTGTAAAAATTATTCCTAAAGGAAAACATCTCTGTAGTATTGAATGCTCAGATGATGTAAATAATACAATAAAAGACCATATACAAAATGCCTGAATTAAAAAAATATAAAATGTTTATTGGAGGAGAATGGGTTGCATCTGATACTAAAAAAACTTTTGAAACATTAAACCCAGAAGATAACAAACCATGGGCTGTTGTTCCAGAGGCTAGTGCCAATGATGTGGATAAAGCAGTTAAAGCTGCTCAAAAAGCTTTTGAAGGGGATTGGCCAAAAATATTGCCAAGAGAAAGAGCTAAATTTTTAAGAGCTATTGGAAACAAACTTAGAGACAATGCAGAATTACTTGGTAAGATTGAAACAATTGATACTGGAAAACTATTTAGAGAAACCAACAAACAAGCAAACTATATCGCAGAGTATTATGACTATTACGCTGGTATGGCTGATAAAGTTGAAGGTACTGTTCTTCCAATAGATAAACCAAACATTCAAGCCATAACTTCAAGAATACCTATAGGTGTTATTGCTGCAATTGTGCCATGGAACTCTCAAATGTTTTTAACAGCAACAAAACTTGCTCCTGCTCTAGCTATGGGAAATACCGTTGTAATTAAATCCTCTGAGCTTGCTCCTGCTGTGATGTTTGAATTTGCAAAACTTATAGAGGAAACTGGTATTCCAAAGGGAGTAGTAAATGTGATTACAGGGTTTGGAGATCCATGCGGTAAAGCTTTAACGACACATGATTTAGTTGAAAAAGTTGCCTTTACAGGAGGGCCTGAAACTGCAAGGCATATTATTAGAAACTCTGCAGAAAACTTATCTGAGGTAAGTTTAGAATTAGGTGGAAAAAGTCCTGTTGCAGTATTTGATGATGCTCATCAAGAAAATGCTATCAATGGAATTACTGCAGGTATATTTGGTGCTAGTGGACAAAGTTGTATTGCAGGTTCAAGGCTTTATTTGCAAAAAGGAATTTATGATGAGTTTCTTGATAAACTCATAAAAAGAGCTGAAAAAATAAAAATAGGTGCACCAATGGATCCTGAGACTGAAATGGGTCCTTTAAGTAACTTTAAACAACTTGAAATTATTGAAAAAAACATAAAAAAAACAATTGAACAAGGTGGACTAGTAAGATGTGGTGGTAAAAGACATCCTTTTTCTAATGAAGGATATTATTTTCCTCCAACTATAATTGAATGTGATAATCATAACCTTCCAACCGCTGAAAACGAATTATTTGGTCCAGTTTTGTCTGTCATGAAATTTGATAATGAAAAAGAAGTAATAGAAAAAATGAATGATAATCAATATGGACTATCTTCAGGAGTTTATACCAGCGACTTTGCTAGAGGTTTAAGAGTATCGAATGCAATTAGAGCTGGAATAACATTTGTTAACACTTACAGATTAATTTCACCATCAGCACCTTTTGGTGGAATTAAAGATAGTGGATATGGAAAGGAAGCGGGAATGGATTCAATTAAAGATTATACTAGAGTAAAAACTACATGGTATTACACTTCTGATGAACCAACTTTAGATCCTTTCTCTATAAGATAATATTTGTCGACAAAACACACATTACTTATTTTGTTTGTAGTTTTTCTATTGGGAAGTGCTTATCCAACGGGGAAACTTGGATTAAATGATTCAATTCCTCCAATTCTTTTTGGAGCTTTAAGGATGGCTGTTGTATTTATTTGTTTAGTTCCTTTCTTTAAATTTTATATTCCCGAAAAAAAATTTATTATTCCTTTAATAGGATTTTCGATCTGTTTTGGTGTTGCGGTGAATATGTTTTTATATTTATCTATTAATGCCTCAAGCATACTAGCACCAATAACAATAGGCGCTCAGCTTTCAATTCCGTTTGGAATAATATTAAGTTCAATATTTTTAAATGAAAAAATAAGTTTCAAAAAATGGCTACTTATTATGACATCGTTTTTTGGAATTGTTATTCTTGCTTTTGATCCAAAAGTCGTTGATGAAATTATTGGATCACTACTAATTTGTGGAATGGCCTTTTTTTATGGACTGTCACAAGTCTTTTCAAGATATTTAAAAGATTTAGATGTTAAATATACAAATACAATAATGAGTTTCACAGGATTCTTAATATTAATTATATTATCATCTGTATTTGAGGGTAATGCTATTCAAACTATAACAAATATTAGTTTAGAGAGTTGGTTTACAGTTTTGTATGCTGGAGCAATTATTTCCCTTCTCGGACATTTAATGATGTTTTATTTGTATAAATTTTATCCTCTTGATATGGTTTTACCTTTCTATGCTTTATTTCCTGTGTTTGGTTTAATACTCACTTTTTTCATTTTCGGTGAGATTCCATCATTCATCACAATAATTGGTGGAATAATTGTTATAACTTCTGTGTATTTTGCACAAAAAATGAGATAATTTTCTCATTGAAAATTAAAACTAATAGGATTTAATTTTAATTATATAAATTGTTAACAATTAGAGGGAATATATGAAAAAACTAGTATTGGCTATGTTTGTATTTGTTTCTTGCTTTGCATCAAAAGCATATTCAGATGGACATGGCATTAAAATGGGAATTATTTTAGGATTTACAGGTCCTATTGAGTCCCTAACTCCAGCAATGGCTGCTTCAGCTGAGCTTGCTTTCAAAGAAGCTTCAGACTCAGGTTCGCTACTTGGTGGAAAGAAAATTTCTGTTGAAAGAGCAGACTCAACTTGTGTTGATTCAGCTGCTGCAACAGCTGCTGCTGAAGGCTTAATATCTGGTGGTGTAGTAGCAATTATGGGTGCTGATTGTTCTGGTGTAACAGGGGCTATAGCAACTAACGTTGCTGTTCCAAATGGTGTTGTAATGATTTCACCATCAGCTACTTCTCCAGGATTAACTGATCTTAAAGATAATGGATATTTCTTTAGAACTGCTCCATCTGACGCAAGAGGTGGTCAAGTATTAGCAGATATAACTAAAGATAGAAAAGTTAAAAGTATTGCAGTTACACATACAAATAACGATTACGGAAAAGGTTTAGCAGATGTATATGTTGCGGCTGTTAAAGCTCATGGAATAAACGTAACTGTTGTAACAGCTCATGAAGAAGGTAAAGGTGACTACGGTGCAGAAGTTGCTACATTAGCAGCTGCAGGTGGAGATGCTTTAGCTGTATTAGGTTACTTAGACCAAGCTGGTGGAAGTATTATAGATGGTTCATTAGACTCAGGTGCATTTGATGTGTTTGTATTGTCTGATGGAATGATTGGCGATTCATTAACTAAAAGATTTGGAAATGATTTAAACAAATCTTTTGGATCACTTCCAGGATCAATGGGTAAAGGTGCAACAATATTTAAAGATGTTGCTGGTGCTGCAGGAATTGATTCTTCGGGTCCTTACACTTCAGAATCTTACGATGCTGCTGCTTTGATAGTATTAGCTATGCAAGCTGGTGGCAAAGCTGACAGAGCAACTGTACAAGCAAATGTAATGTCTGTTGCGAATGCTCCAGGAGAAAAAATTTATCCTGGTGAATTGAAAAAAGCTTTAGATTTATTAGCTAGTGGAAAAGCTGTAAATTACGAAGGAGCTTCAAGTGTAGAGCTTACAGATGTTGGAGAAGCATCTGGTGCCTTTATTGAAAAAGAAATCAAAAAAGGTCAGTTCGTAGACAAAAAACAAAGATAATACTTAATTATTGAACTCCAGCGGTGAAAATCGCTGGAGTTTTTTTTATCCTAAAATATTAATTAATACAAAAATACTAAGTGCTGACATAAATAAAATTATTAGCATATTTATAATTTTCCAAACTTTATTGCTATTCAAGTAATTAGATAAAAACTTAGATAAGTATCCTAATGTAAAAAAAAATATAATTGAGGAAAGAGTTGCACCAAATCCAAATAATAGTTTTTGATTAATTAAAAAACTTTTAGAAAAATTTCCTAAAAAAAATACAGTATCAGAATAAACATGGGGATTTAAATAAGTAAAACCAAGAGTTTTAATTATTACAGAACCTAGACCTTTGGTTTCATTTTTTTGATTTATTTCAAAATTTGTATTTATATTTTTTATTTTTTTCCAAATAAAATGAACTAAAAATAAAAATAGAAGGATATTTAAAATTAACTCAACTGAAGGCGAAAAAAAACTTTCAAAATAATGAAATAAGAATATTCCAAAAAAAATAAGAAGGAAATCTGAAAATGTACAAATTACACATACAATAAAAATAAATTGTTTTTTTAAACCTTGCTCAATTACAAATATATTTTGAGCACCAATAGCTAATATTAAGCTCAGTCCTGTAAAGAACCCTAAAATGAAAAAACTCATCGTAAATTATTGTTTTATAATTTTTTCTGGAATTATTCCCTGAGGTCTAAATCTCATAATCAAAAGAAGTCCAATACCAACAAGCAAAAATCTAAAATATGGAGCACTATTAATCAAATGAACTTTGATTTCATTAGTTTCAGGTAAATGAGCTGTAAATAAATTTATAAAGAACAAGGCAATTGGTGCTGCTTCTACCCATAAAAACCATACAACAAACCCTCCTAGAATTGCTCCAAAGTTATTTCCTGTACCACCAACAATAACCATGACCCAAATTACAAAAGTATATCTCATTGGTCTGTAGCTTCCTGGGGTAAACAGGCCATCATTCGTTACCATCATAGCTCCAGCAATACCAACTATTGCTGATCCTAGAATAAATATAAATAAATGTTGTTTAACTACATTCTTACCCATTGCACTTGCAGCTTCTTCATTATCTCTTATTGCTCTCATCATTCTACCCCAAGGCGAGTAAAGAGCCTTTTGTGTAATTATTAATAAAATTATAACTACAACTAAAAACATGCCTGCAAAACATAGTTTTACATAAACAGATGATGCATCAATCACTAACTGATTTAAAATATCTTGTCTTTCCGACAATGAATTTGCTATATCTAATTTTGCTGAGTGAAATTTTTCTACTAAATTTATAAACCAAGGAGAAGTTTGTAGGTCAATTTCATAAGGGGCTGGTCTTTTTAATCCAATAACGTTTTTTACACCTCTTGCCAACCAATCTTCATGTTTAATAATGGAGACAACAATTTCAGCTATTAATAATGTAGCAATAGCTAAATAATCTGCCCTTAATCCTAAAGCAACTTTCCCTACAATAAATGCTAACCCAGCAGCAAAAAGACCTCCAACTATCCATGAGAATAAAACTGGTAAACCAAGTCCTCCAAGAAACCCTGTCTTTGCAGGATCAACAGCTTCTATTTGTTCAATTGCAGGTCCGGCAATTATTTTTATTAGGATTAATCCAACTATAATTATTCCAGCTATTAAATAATTTCTTTTTTTAGATTTTTGAATATTTTTTAAAATATACCTTGTAGAAAAAATCATTATTATAATTATTCCTAGGCAAGTCATCATATTTACTCCGCCCACACTCCAGGCTTCTGGAACAGGTGCTACTGATACTAATACTACTGCTAAACCTCCTAATGCCGTATAACCCATAATTCCAAAATTTATTAAACCAGCATAACCCCATTGAATATTTGCTCCCAAGGTCATTACTGCAGAAATCATACAATAATTAAAAATTGTTAGTGCAATAGACCAAGACTGAAAGATACCAACTAAAATTATTAAAAGCATCATTATCGAATATGCTACAATTATATTTAAATAATTCCTCATATACGTTTTCCTTCAAATATGCCTGACGGCCTAAATATTAAAACAATTACTAATATCGAAAATGAAATAGCAAATTTGTAATCAGTTGATAATAATTGCATTAATGAATTTGGTTCTAGAGACTCTGGCAAAATATAAACTAAAAATCTTTTATATGCATAAGTTAAAAATATTTCAGCAAATGCTATAACATAACCTCCAAAGAACGCTCCATATGGATTTCCAATTCCACCAACTATCGCAGCAGCAAAAATCGGTAGCATATTATTAAAATACACAAACGGTCTATAACTTTTGTCTAAACCATAAAGAATCCCACCTATTGTTGCTAATATTCCAGCAATGATCCAAGTAATTAGAACTACTTTTTTTGGATCTATTCCAGAAAGAAGTGCTAGATCTTCATTATCTGAGTAGGCCCTCATACTAGTTCCAGTCTTAGTTTTATTTAAAAACCAAAACATAATAGCAACAACAATAATAGTAACTACAATTGTTATCATTTGTGTAGATTTAATTGTCAAACCTTCGGCAAGACCTGTCATTTCTTTAAATTCAGTTGCTTTTAAAATGAATTTTTCACCATCTAAAAACCGTCGATCAGTTGGTCCAATTATAATCCTTATGACTGCTTGGGTCACAAACATTACCCCAACACTAACCATAGCAAGCTGTACTGGTGGACTTTTTTTAATTCTGTAATATTTAAAAACTGTTTGATCAATTAAAAGCATGTATAAAATCATCATAAAAATTGCAAAAGGAATAGTGAGCAAAGCAGTGGGCAGAAAACCAAAGCTAATTCCGATTGATTGAAAGTAATAAGTCAAAAGTACAGCAAACATTGTACCAAATGACATCATGTCTCCAGTTGCGAAGTTAGCAAATCTTAAAATACCATATATTAAAGTTACAAAAATTGCTCCAAGAGCTAACTGAGAGCCATAAGTTAAGGCTGGAATAATTGTATAATTCAATAAAACTATTACTGCATTAATTAAATCCATACTAAGCTCCTAAGAAGGATCTCCTAACTTCTGGATCATTTAATAATTCCTTGCCAGATCCCTCAAATTTATTTTCACCAGTAACAAGTACATATCCTCGATCAGAAATGCTTAAAGCCTGTTTTGCATTTTGCTCGACCATGATAATTGCTACTTTTGTATTTTTAACTCTAATAATGTGTTCAAATAATTCATCCATAACTATTGGGGAAACACCTGCTGTAGGCTCATCTAACATAAGAACAGATGGTTTTATCATTAGAGCACGTCCCAAAGCTACTTGTTGTCTTTGTCCTCCTGATAATTGTCCTACAACTTGATCTTTTTTTTCTCTTAAAATCGGAAATAGATCATATATTTCTTCGATAACATTATTTACATTATCTGTTCTTAAAAAAGCACCAACTTCTAAATTTTCTTTTACAGTGAGTTCTGCAAAAACATTTCTAGTTTGTGGTACAAATGATATTCCCTTTTTTACTCTTTCTTGAGGAGATAGTTTAGAAATATCTTCTCCATCAATTGAAATATTGCCTGATTTTAGATTTAACAATCCAAGCATTGCTTTCATTGCTGTAGATTTGCCAGCTCCATTTGGTCCAAGGATCGCAACTATCTCTCCTCTATTAACATTTATAGTACATGAGCTAATAATATCAGGACCATCGCCGTATCCTCCTGTCATTTTATTTCCCTCAAAAAATGCCATTTACCTCTTTCTACCTAAATAACTATCTATAACTTTTTCGTTTTTCTTAACTTCATCTGAAGTTCCCTCAAAAAGAACAGAGCCTTCTGACATTACAATAACTGGATCACACATTCTGCTTATAAAATCCATATCATGTTCAATCATACAAAAAGTATAGTTTTTTTCTTTGTTAAGTCTTAAGATTGCTGTTCCTAAGTCTTTTAATAATGTTCTATTAACCCCAGCGCCTACTTCATCCAATAATACAAGTTTTGCATCAACCATCATTGTTCTACCAAGTTCTAACAACTTTTTTTGACCTCCAGATAAGTTACCAGCACGTTCATTGGCTAAATGTTTAAGATTTAAAAATTCAGTTACTTCATATGCTTTTGCTCTAATTATATCTTCTTCTTTTTTAATTAAATTTGGTTTTAAAAGAGCATTTATTAAAATTTCTCCTGTCTGGTTACCTGGTACCATCATTAAATTTTCAAGAACGGTCATATTCGAAAATTCGTGTGCTATTTGAAAAGTTCTTAGTAAACCTTTTGAGAAAAGCTCATGAGATGGAACATTTGTTATATCTTCTTTATTAAATAATACTTTTCCATCAGATGATTTGAGATTGCCTGCTATAAGATTAAATAGAGTGGTTTTGCCTGATCCATTGGGACCAATTATTCCTGTAATTGAACCTTCTTTTATTTTTAATGAGCAATTTGATACAGCTGCCAAACCACCAAAATATTTTGATAAGTTATCAATTTGCAGAATGTTTGAAGCTTGCTGCATGTAAAATTATACTTTATTTAATCTTTTGAGAATACTATTTAAGGTTTTATTAGCAGCTTTATAGAAACCTGCTTTTTTTAATTCATTTACACCTTGCTCATTCAATCCTTTAGGTGTTTGAGAGTCCTTAACAAGTATTTTTAAATCTCTATTCGAATTTACTACAGCATCTTCAGAAAGTGCTAAAAAAAGAGAAGTTATATATCTCTGAGACTGGTCTTTTTGAATTCCCTTTTTATTTAACCATTCAGACATTGTTCTTAAAAATTCATAAAAAGGTGCCATCATTCCAGATGTTGACCAAAAATTTTTAGATAATTTTTCATTTTTAATTTCAACAACTGTACCAAGATGTTTAAAAAAGTTTTTAACTTTCTTGTTTGGTGGAAAAATAGGAATTGGTCCTTTTTTAAGAGAAATAGGTGGCAAAGGAATTACTCTGGAAATATTTGCTTTTACTTTTACTGCCTTCTTAATATTTTGAAGATTCATTGTTGATATGAAACTTACAATTACCTGACTATTTTTAAATTTTAGCTTATGTATAATTTGATTAGCCACAGTAGGTGTTATAGCTAGAAAAATCCAGTTACAGTCATTAACAATATCTTGATTATTTTTTGCAATATAAATTTTTTTGAAACTTTTTTTTAATTGTTTTGAAATTTTTTTATTTCTTTCGGATACAATAATTTTAGAATACTTGATTTTAGAATTACATATACCCGTCACCACTGCTGAAGTAATTTTGCCGGTTCCTATAAATCCAAGTTTCATAAGTGTATTTTCTACACTTAATTGTTAAAAAAGGAACCTCTTATTCTTAGTAATTCTCTTGATAAATTTTTATTTTCTTTAAAAGGTTTTCGACCATGTAGCCAAAAATAATTATTCGCTACAACAGCGCAACCAACTGGTAAAGATGTGATTATCTTATTTTTACTACCCTCAAGAGCATCAGATAATCTTTGTAAAAACAGTCCTTGATCCATATTTTTTGGTTCAGGAAATTGATCGATGTAAGAAATAATAGGTTTTCCATCTCTATCTTTAGAAAACACAGGATGTTCAACTTTATAATCAATATTTTTACTTTTTGGAGATCCCCAAATAAAATTTTGCTGTCCAATTTTGTCATCTGAGAGATCAGACAAATGTTCCCAATCATCAAGATGTAGTAAAGCAGTCTCTCCACCAATCACATTCTCCTCCTCTAGCTTTGACATTAATATCCAATCAGTTATTTCTCGTACATATGTTCCATCAGTATGTAAATCCATATTTATATATGCCTTACGAAGATATGAGTCGCTATTATCTTCATGTTTAACGTGAAACCTTGCATAGTATTTTCCAGCCATTGAGTCGTGATTTGGATTTCCAATTAAGTGAGTTATTGCAGTTGATAGTTTCACTAAAAATGTTTGATCTATTTTAGAAGACTTGTTTTTGGGACCTATTATAAAACAACCAGTATCTCTATCTTTAATAATTTCGTTTAAAAAATTACTTAATTTATTAGATGCAGTTTCATCTAAACTTTTTGCAATAGTGAACCTTGTAAATGGTTTATACTCTAATGCTGTAATATTAAATTTTTTAAATGGAAACACTAATCGGTCAATAATTTGATCCTCAATTTTTATATTTATTATCCTATTAGATTTTTCATGAAAGGAAATTTCAAATCCATCTAATTTTAGAAGATTCTTCACGAATTTATTTATTACAAATACCTATAGATTCTGGTCCACAAATTTCTCCCATTGTCCAAGTAGCGCCAATTAAATTCGCACCATCAAAATTTGCATTTAAAATATTAGATGACGTAAAGTTTGCTTCCATTAAATTGGAATTCTGAAAATTTGCATCTATGAGGGTAGAACCTGTAAAATCTACTCTAGTCAAGTTAGCACTTGTAAAATTTGATTGCTCAAAATTTCCACCGCCTAAATTTGACTCATATAAATTAGCTCGTATGAAAGATGATTCTGAAAAAGTTCCAAATGTTAAATCTGAATTCATCATTATACTTTTATCAAAATTTACTTGAATAAAACTAGCAAATGAGAGATTAGAGTTAGGAAGAAAGGTTCCTTGTAAATCCTGACCATCTGAAAATTTACATTTAGAATAGTCTACTCCATCAGCTATTGGATCATCACATCCAGCATTTGCATTACTAGAAAGTATTAGAAAAAATATAATAAATATAAGTTTTTTCATACAGCAAAACTATTTAATGTACCCAAAATTATAGCAGATAATATGGTCGGATAAACTAAATTTCTTTTAGTGACATAAAAAATTAATATTGATAATAAAATGACAATTATCCTTAAAATATAATGTACATCTGAAAGATCTCCAGATGGGAAAATTAACATTCTTGAGATTAAAGCTGCAAGAGTTGAATATGCTACACAATTAAACCATTTATAAATTTTAGATGTCTCTCCTATCTTTTCTGAAGTTAAAGCACCAAGAAATCTTGAAATATAAGTTGCAAGAGAAGTTACTAAAATTGCTAAAACAATATTAGCTGTCATAAACCTCTCCTATATAGTATGCAATTGAACCAGCTACCAACCCACCAAGTAAAACACTCCATTCTGGTGAAAAAAAATAAAAAATTGGACCTAAAAAAGCGCCCAGAATAATTGCAGAGGAAAGTTGTATAGTTTTCATAACTCCTATCATTGCACACATAAAATAAATTGGATTTACTATAGCAAGCCCAATTATCATATCTTTGCTTAAAAAGTCGGCAGCATAAAATCCTAATACTGTTGAAAAAATGGCAATTAGCCAAGTAGCTGTTCCTATACCAATCCAAAAATCTATTCTATATTTCCTCTCAATTTCCTCATAATTACTTTTTAAAATCAACCACGAAGAAACAGCTACAAAGTGACAAGATATATAATATTTCCATCTAGGTTGGCTATCATGTTTAAGTAATGGCATAATTGATACTGTCATTGGAAATAGTCTAGAATTTACCAACCATACTGCTAAGAAAATATTTACAAGTGACGCGCCAATTAACATTGATTCCGCCATCACTAATGATCCTGGGAGAGCGTAAGTTAAAAGTGTTGAGAAAATACTTTCTTGTATATTAAACCCTAAATTTTTTAACAAGGCTCCTATAGCAATGAAGCTAGCTCCTAATGCAATTGCTGGACTATCAAATTTTTTTGAGCAGACTATTCCTTTGATAAAATATTTTAAGTTTATCATTAACCGCCTAAGAATAGACGGCCAACATCTGGATTATTTAAAAGATCATCTCCTTTACCTGCAATAGCTGTTTCTCCTGAAACTAAAACATAACCAATATCAGCAAACTCTAAACCTTTTTTGGCATTCTGCTCAACCAATATAATTGTTTTTTTTTTCATTTTTTTGAAGATCATCTAATATCTCAAAAACCATTTGAATATATCTGGGCTCAAGTCCAATTGATGGTTCATCAACGAGTAAAATCGAAGGTTTCATCACTAATGCCCGAGAAATCTCTAAAAGTCTTCTTTCTCCCCCAGATAATACTTTTGCAGGTTGATTTCTTCTGTTTCTTAATCTTTCATATTTTTGAAGAACTCTTTCTGCTTCTTCAAAAGACTCCTCTGTTTTATCTTTAATATAACCACCCATTAAAAGATTTTCCTCTACTGTCATATCTGGAAAAACCGAATTATCTTGCAAAATATATGCTATCCCCTCAGATTTAAGTTTTTCTGCAGGACTGAGGTTGGTAATTTCTTTTCCATCAATTTCTATTTTTCCTGAAAAGATATTTGTAAAACCATATATTGAATGCAGTATAGTTGATTTTCCTGCACCATTTGGACCAATCAAACAAAGAGATTGTGCTTTACTTACAAATAAATCAAAATTGTGTAGTATTTCCATCTTGCCATAACCAGCTGATAAACCCTTAATAGTTAAGTGAACATTTTCAGATGACAGTTTTTTTAAATCCTCTGCTCCAGGAGCTTTACCAAGAACTTCGTATTGATTTGCCATTATTGAGCTCCTAAATAAGCGTCAATCACACGCTTGTCATTTTTAATTTCATCAGGTGTGCCATTTGCAAGCATTTTTCCATGTGCAAGACAAAAGATGCTTTCAGCCAATTGCATTATTACTCTCATGTTATGTTCAATAACAAGCAGAGTAATTCCAAAATCTTGATTTACTTTTATCAATCTATCAATAATTCCATTGATTAATGTAGGATTGATACCTGCAGTTGGCTCATCCAACAATAACATTTCAGGCTCATTCATTAATGCCATTGCTAATTCTAATAACTTCTGCTGACCAAATGATAAATCTCCCGCTCTTAGTTTTCTTTTTTGATATAATCCAACAAAATTTAATAAATTTTCAGCTTTTTCTGTAAGATTTTGTGGTATCTGGGAAAATATAGAAACTAAACTTTCATCGCTTGCTTTGTGACTTATAAGCATATTGTCTACACAATTCAATTTTCCATAAATTCTTGTTTGCTGAAAAGTTCTAAGCAAACCAAGTTTAGCTATTACAGGGACTGGTAATTCAGATACTTCTTTACCATTAAATTTAATTGACCCTTGATCTATAGGGTATGTTCCAACTATAGAATTAAACAATGTTGTTTTTCCAGATCCATTTGGTCCAATTAAACCTACGATTTTTCCTTTTTCAACTGACATAGATATATCAACATTCGCTTTAACCCCACCAAATGACTTACTCACATTACTTACCTCTAAAATACTCATTTAAGTGTAACCTGTGCTTTCCGATCTGCTTCATCTACAACTTCACCAAATCTCTCTGGATACTTTTCTCTCAACCAGCCCATAATCCCTTCCGGGAAATAAATAACAATTACAACAATCAAAACCCCAAGAGCAACATACTGCCAACCTAAGAAGAAAGTCCAAAAACCTTCTTTAAAAATATGAAATAAAGTTGCACCAATTACTGGGCCCCACAAAGTTCCTTTTCCTCCAAGTATAGCCATCAAGACCATAAATACTCCCATTTCTCTTCCATCAAATGCAACATCAGTTGAGTCTATATATCCAACTAGTCCACCCATGATACCTCCGGCCAATCCACAGAAAAATGCAGAGATCATCCAACCAATAATTTTATATTTCATTGTTTGAATACCCATTGCTTCAGCCTTATCTTCGTTATCTCTAATTGCATTAAGAACAAGTTTAAATCTTGTTGAATAAATTGCTTTGACTGCAAGAAAGGTGAATACCAAAACTATAAAACTACAAAAGTAGAAAAACTCACCTCTTGCTTCTAACCTGTCAACATTAGGAAATGGTGGTGTTGTAAAACCTTGTCCTGCTCCAATGATTTCTATTCCACCAGAAATTTCTCCAGCTGCAACCCCTAAACCCAATGTGCAAATTGCAAAGTAATGTCCTCTTAAACCTAAAATTGAATAACCAATCAAACCAGCTATAATTGCTGGGACTACCGCTGCGACTGCCAAGCCAACTGCAAACCCTTGAAAGAATTGAGCAGGAGTATGAACAAAAGTTTTTTCTCCACCACCCTCAGTCCATTCTCCTAGAGGAAAAAACATTCCTACTTGAACTGAGGCACATAAATACATTCCTAGTCCATAAAACAAAATATTTCCAAAAGTATTATAACCCATTTCACCACCTTGGACGTTCCAAGTGATAGCTAGAATTATTAATATACAAAGGATTGATAATTGAACTTTAAATGCTGGAAAAATAAAAGGTGCAGCAATACCAAATATTAGAATAGCACTATATAATATTAAACTATTTTTCATTAAAATTTTTCGCACTTTCCATAAGATATAGTTGCATCATCTCTTAATCCATTTTTATTATAAACTGATGATAAGAAAAATCTTCTTGTCTCATCATTATAAGAGAAGGACTGTCCAAATGGGTTCATGCAATAAAGCGTATTGTCAGCCCTATCAAAAGTACAATACTTTGTATTCTTGGATTTTAAAAAAAAGATCTCTTCAGAGGCTATATTATAATTTAGTAAATCAATTTTGATTGAAAATTTTATTGGTTTAAAATTTTGTATCTTAAAATTTTCCTCAGTATCAAAACCAGTTCTTGCATCTTCTGCACAATAATAGACATCTGCAAATGAAGGGGAAGTAGAAAAGATGATGAGCAATATACAGCAAAATTTTTTCACTTTAAATACTCTCTCTTTCTTGAAAGTTTAAATCTTCTATAAACAAGTATTAAAACTAGTAATAAAAATACTGATCCAATTCTAAATTCTGTTCCTAAAATATAATCTGCAAACTCCTCAAATACACCCAGTCCCATACCTGACATTGCAACACCAGGTAAATTTCCAAGTCCAGCAACAATTACAATCATAAAAGATCTAATTGTGTAAGGTAAGCCCATATAAGGGTGTATAGTAAATGTAATAGAAATAAGTGCTCCTGCTACTCCACAAAGAGCAGCATTTATTCCAAAAGTTGCTGCATAAACTTTTTCAGTATCTACACCTAATATTTTTGCGGCTCTAGCATTTTGAGCTGTAGCTCTAATAGCCCTTCCAAGCTTAGATTTTTTCATATAAATCACAAGTCCGATAGCAAACACAATACTTATAAATGCTGAAAAAATCTTTGAGTTTGGTAATGTAACAGAGTTATCAAACAGCATTGTTGTACCATATCCTGAGTTTGCAAGGACGACATCTGCACCAAATGCAAAGTTCATTAGTTGCATGAATAAGATGCTGATACCAAAGGTTGCTAAAATCGAAATGAATAGATCTCTATCAACTACTTTATTGATTACTAATTTATAAATTACTACACCAACAAAATACATTATTATTGGTGAAACTATTACTCCCCACGCAGGATGAATTCCATAAAGATACATGAAGTATGCAATGTATCCTCCTAATATAACTAAATCACCTTGAGCAATATTAATTATATTCATTACTCCCCATTGGAGAGCCATTCCATAAGCGATTAACGCAAATAAAATTCCAAGTAACAAACCATCTAACACGGCTTGTAAAGTTAACATCGGAACTTGGAAAATTAAAAAATCCATATTTTCTAAATGCTATATAAAAAAAAGCCCCCTATTGCTAGGGGGCTAATATTATTTTTAATTATCTTTCAGACCACTTAGGAATTGGGTGAATTAATTCTGCTGAAGCCCATTTTAATGGAGCTACAACTTTATTTTCACATTTTCCTGCGTCATCACACATTACTTGGAAAAGTACCATTGGTTTGTCAACGTTCTGACCACCCTCGGCAAACTTAATGTTTCCATAGAATGTTTGCATATTAGTAGCTGCAAGAGCATCTCTTACTTTCTTTTGATCAAAAGTATTTGCTCTTTCAAATGCATCTTTGAATACTAATAAAGCAGCTGATGATTCTGCTGATTGATATGGCGGATCATAACCAAATAATTTCTCAAAGTCTGCAGCATATGTCATACCGTCTTTGAAGAAATCATCTTTGTAAGTTAATGTTTTATGCCACTGAGATGCACATAAAGCGTACTGTGAGTTTTTACCGTGTTGCTTAGATAATTTTGCAGCATCACAGTGTGTCATTGCTAACATTGGAACATCAACTTTCATTTCAGCTATCTGTCTGATTGCAGTTAGTGCACCTTTTGTATGACCTGATACAACTAGCACATCTGGCTTAACAGCTTTAACTTTTGCTAAAGTTGCAGCCATATCATTTAGCTCTTTAGGTAGTTTGTCATCAATTATGATTTTAGATCCAGTTCTCTCTGCTGCATCTAGAATTCCTAATCTAACGTCCTGTGAGAATGCATCTTGCTCGAAAGCTTGAGCAATTCTAACACCTTTTCCACCATTCAGTGCTACGGCTGTTTCAATTGCAACATCTAAATATAAGTTTGCTGGCGCAAGAACTGCAAATAAATATTTATAACCTTTAGTAAATAAAGATCTTGATGCACCATTAGCTTCAACCATTGGAACACCATATTTTTCTGTTACAGGCGCAATTGCTTTTGTTAAACCTGAACTGTATGGTCCAAGCATAAACTCAACACCATCCTGTGAAATTAATCTTTCTGCAAGTTGTGCTGCTCTTTTTGGATTTGACTCATCATCATAATAGATAATATCAAACTTGTAAGTTTTTCCTCCAACTTTAACACCACCCATCTCGTTAATTCTATCAACGGCCATATTATAACCATTTTGAGTGTGAACTCCGTTAGATGAATATTTTCCAGTTAAAGAAATTGCAGCACCTAGGATAATTTTATCACCAACAACTTTTGCAAATGAAACAACTGAAGTTGAAAATAAAATTGCTATTGCAGAAACAAATGTAATTATAATGTTTTTAATTTTCATTTATCTCCTCTTATTAATTAATTAATTTAAACCTTATTAAACTAAGAATTTAGTTTTTTTTCAAGTAACAGTAGTATCGCATTAATGGTCAATATTGTTGCATAAATGCAATTATAAGAGCTATAACAATTAAGACGCACGCAGAAATTGTGTTTATGAGCTTTGCTTTTGCTTTTACCCATGTAATCATTTTATTTGCTAAGACTGCATAACCAACCAAAGATAAAAAATCTAATATTACATAAGTTGTTATTAAAATTAAAAATTGTGCAACGTAATTTGAATTAAAATCAATGAATTGAGGAAAAATAAAAGGGAAGAACATCCAAGCTTTAGGACTTGTACCCGCAACCAAAAAACCATCTTTAAAAAATGATAACGAACTTTTTTGTAAAGTTTCACTTGAGTTAATATCTCTAGGTTTAGATTTATAAATGTCGAATGCTAGGTAAAGTATATAAATTACGCCAAGCCATTTAAAAATATTTAATAAAGTTGGATTATCAGAAATAAAAGACCCAATTACAAAAATTACAAGACATGCTTGAATAATATTTGCAGTTACATCTCCTAGTGCGGTCCAAACACAATTTCTAACTCCATAATTCATAGAATATGAAATGATTACGATTCTAGGAGTTCCAGGAGTAATAAACATGAATAAGATAATTTGAAGAAATAGAAAATAATTTAATGGAAGCATGATGGATAGCCCTAAAAAACCGGGAGCTAAAGATGGCTAGATAGGACTATCTAAAAATGATATTATCATAAACATATAAATTTGCATTATTTATTTATTTCAAGATTACTGGAATTTTATGAAAAAAAGTCACAGGCCCATAACCAGAGTTAAAAATCCTGAGCCAAAACCTGGTAGTCCTGACTGGGTCATTTGGGCGGCATGGGCAGATAGAATTACATTTGAAGATATAGAAAAAAAAACTGGGAAAACAGAGTCTGACGTAATTAAGATTATGAGAAGAAGTTTAAAACCTTCGTCTTTTAGGCTATGGAGAAAAAGAGTAAATTCACAAAGTATTAAACATAGAAAAAAGTTTGAATATTCAAGAAAACAAATAAGAGTTAAGATAAAGAAAAATGAAATTCATAACTGGTAAAATCAAGAAATATAATTATATCTAAAGTATGAAAAATATAACAATGTATTCAGGACCAATGTGTGCATTCTGTGATGCTGCAAAAAGATTATTAAAAAGAAATAATCTTGAATACAAAGTTATTGACGTATCTACAGGTCCAGAGCTTAGAGATGAAATGATACAAAAAGCTAATGGAAGAAGAACAATTCCCCAAATTTTTTTTAATGATGAGCATATTGGGGGTTATCAAGAACTTAGAGATCTTGAAAAAAACGGTCAATTAGAAGCATCTTTAAAATAAATTAATTCCAATCAACTAATCCTAATTGTTTTTTTGCTAATTCACTTAAGTCATTTACTGTGACTCTGCCTTTATAATTTACTTCATAATCTTCAGCAGCAAAATCAGGTGGACTTTTGCCTTCAATAAATTTTTTTGATTGCTTTTTTATATAATCAATATTTTTTTTACAATAAGGTGTTGCTCCAACATAAATAACATTTGAGTAATTTTTACCTTGATGTTTTTCCTCGACTGCATGTACTACATCTGGATGCCACCAAATAGTGTCTCCAGGATTCATTTTTGGAATTGAGATTAAACCTTCAAGTAATAAACTATGATATTTTTCATTTATCGATAAAGCTTTTCCTGCTTTTGATCCACATAATTCATTTTCAGGAACATCATCTAATAAAGCTCTTGTTAAAACGTATGACATTCCTTTTGCAATAGGAATTAATTGTAAAGTTCCATCATTTGGACCTTGTTCTGTTAAGGCAGTCCATCCTTGAAATGTTCTAAATACATGTGCAACGGCTGGCGATTCAAATTCAATTGTTTCATCTCTATATTTTGCATCATATGGATTAAAATTTTCGAAATTGTCTGAAAAAATATCATTATAAATTTTTTGATAAGCTTTATCTATCCATCTTTCAATTGACCCAGCATCACAATGTGGGGATAAACCTAAGGTATCATCTCCTGGTTCTCTTCTTCTCACTCGATCTGCGTAAACAAGTTCTCTATTTGGATCAAATACATTTTTACCCTCATAATTATAGTTCCAAAGATTATTTAACCATTTTTTAACAGTTTCCATTTCTTTAGAATGTCTAATTTCTGATTGAGCTTTAGACCAATACAATCCAAAAATTTGAGGTTTTCCTGATTTTAAGTCGCTAAAGTATTCATCTATACCTATCTTTTTTTTTTGGTCTTCAAAATAATTATTTTCTAAGACATATTTATCTAAATCTTCATTTAATTCTCTCACCTTTTTTTTATCAAAAACGTTTCTAATGATTACACATCCACGTTTGAATACTTTATCTTTAATTATCGTTTGATCCTTAATAGAAATATCTTCAAATTCTATTTCTGGAATAATTGAGTCTTTTGACTCTTTAATAATCGCAACTTCTTTTTGAATATATTTTTCGATTTTTTTAAAATTATTAACAAAGTTTTTTGATTTTTTTCTGAGCTTAATTTTTTCTGAAATAATCCTATTTTGTATTTCAATTAAATTCATAATTTGAAATTGATTATTTTGGCTTGAAAACTAAGCACACCCCATTATTACAATATCTTTTACCAGTTGGTTGTGGTCCATCATCAAAAATATGCCCATGGTGACCGCCACATTTTTTACAGTGATATTCAGTCCTAGCATATCCAATATGATGATCAGTTTTAGTTTCAAATACATCAGGGAGAGACTCGTAAAATGAAGGCCAACCTGAACCACTTTCATACTTGGTATTAGAATCAAATAATTTTGTTTCGCAATTTGCACAATAATAACTACCCTCTCTCTTTTCAAAATTTAAATCGCTAGAACCTGGAGCCTCTGTTGCTTCTTCAAATAAAACTTTTTTTTGTCGATCTGATAAATTTGGGTTATTTTTTGTCATTTAAATATTTGGAACAATTTTTATGTAAACTTGCGTGCAATTCAATAAGTTTTTCAAAGTCTTTATTATAACCACCCCCTAAAACACCACAAATAGGAATTCTTTTTTCAAAAAAGTTTCTAATAACCATTTCATCTCTTCTATTAATGCCAATATCGGTAATTTTTAACTTGCCCAATCTATCTCCTAAATGAATATCAACACCTGCAATATAAAATACAAAATCAAAATTAAAATCGTTCAAGAAAATTAAATTCTTTTTTAAAATATCCAAGTATTGCTCGTCTTCCATATCTTGTTCAAGCTCAACATCTAAATCACCTTTTGATTTTATTGGAGGGTAGTTTACTTTCGAGTGCATGCTAAATGTAAAAACATTATTTTCATTTTTAAATATTTCTGCATTTCCATTTCCTTGGTGAACATCAAGATCTAGAATGAGAATTTTATTAGCTAGTCCTCTATTTAAAAGATATTTTGCAGCAACAGCTACATCATTAAAAACACAAAATCCTGCTCCCTCATCATATGCTGCATGGTGGCTTCCACCAGCAGTATTACAAGCTATTCCATAATTAATGGCCAATTTAGAAGCTAACACTGTTCCACCTGTTGCAACCAAAGATCTTCTCACGACACTATCAACTAAAGGAAAGCCTATTTTTTTAACTTTTGTTTCTTCTAATGTTTTATTTTTAATTTTTAAAATATACTCCTCCGAGTGAACCTCTTTGAGTGTATCAATTGAACATGGCTCAGGTTTATAAAATTTTTTAACTACTTTTTCTTTTTTAAGAAAATTTGCTAATTCACCAAACTTTTTAATTGGAAATTTATTGTCATCACCAATCTTTGCTTCATAATCTGGATGATTTACAACTGGTAATTCCACTTTACTTTATTTCTCTTATAGGCTTACCGGCAACACAAGCTTCTAAATTTTCAATCATTTGTGTATAAAAAATAGAATAATTTTCTGCCGTTACATAGCCTAAGTGTGGAAGCAAAAGTGCATTAGGTACAAACCTTAGTTTGTGACCAGAGGGCAAAGGCTCTTTATCATAAACATCAATTCCTGCACCAGCGATTACATTAGTTGAAAGTGCTATAATCAAATCATCTTCATTTACAATCGGACCTCTTGAGGTATTAATCAAAAAAGCTGTTTTTTTCATTTTATCAAACTCAGCAAGTTTAAAACAATCTTTATATCTTTCTCCTCCTTGCACATGAATTGATATGAAATCAGAATTTTGGATTATATCTTCTTTGCTTGAAGGCAAAACATCAAGCTCTTTACATTTATCTAGACTCAGATTTTCACTCCATGCCATTACTTGCATACCAAACGCTTTTCCAATTTTAGCAACTTGAGATCCAACTTTTCCTAAACCAATGAGTCCAAGAATTTTTCCTTTTAATTCAACTCCCACTGTTGTCTGCCAATAGCCTTGGTACATATTATCAACTTCCACTTTAATATTTCTTGCTAGTCCTAAAATTAAGGCCCAAGTTAATTCACATGTTGGATTTGAATTGATTTCTGTGCCTGTAACAATAATTTTAGCTTTTTTTGTTGCTTCAAGATCTATGGCTTTGTTTCTCATTCCGCTTGTAGAGATGTATTTTAGTTTTTTTAAATTTTTAATAATATTTGAAGTAATTAACGTTCTTTCTCTCATAATAAGCAGAGCTTCAAATTCTTTTAATTTTTCTATGGCGTCGTCCTCGTTTTCAAAAGGTTCACTAAAAATCTCAATATCAAATTTTGATGAAAGATTTTTCAAATCAATAAATTCTTGAGCAATGTTTTGGTAATCGTCTAAAATAGCAACTTTAAGCATTTTGAGTTTTTTTATTCGAGATTGTAATACCAGCAATAATAAAAATTGCACCTAAGAAATGATAAAATAATATTTTCTCATTGAAAATTATCATAGCCATTATAGCTCCTAGTATGGGCATCAAATGCAAAAAAACTCCAGATCTATTTGCACCAATTAATTTTACACCCTTTATCCAAAATAAAAACGAGATTAAACCAGGGAAAAAAACAACATAAAACAAAACTAAATAAAAAGAAGATTCTAATTTGATTGTGCTTCCTAAACTGTAGTCAATAAAATACATTGGAATTAAAAAAATAACTCCAAAAGTTATAACGACCTGTAATAGGGAAATTGGAGATATATTAAATTCCTTTTTTTTTAACAGAGTTGAATATAGTGACCAAGCAAACATGGCAATCAATGCAAAAATATCTCCCTTATTAAACGATAAATTTAATAGATTGTTTAAGTTTGCCTTGGTTATTATAAACAAAACACCTGTAAGTGAGAGAAATACACCGGTTATTTGAAAGAAATTTGTTTTCTCAATTTTAAGTAAAGATGAAAATAATATTATCATAACCGGGACTGTAGATATCATAAGCACTCCAGTTATTACTTGAGTATGTCTTAAAGAATAAAAAAGGGCAGAATTAAATACACTCACAGCTAATATTCCTAAAATTGAAAATAAGAAAATATTATCCAATATAATTTTTTTCTTACTTAATAATTCTTTATAAGTAAATGGGAGTAAAACTAACCAAGCTAAAAACCATCTATAAAAATTTAATGATATTGGAGGTATGTCAATAATACTTGCTGCTTTACCGACTATAAAATTACCAGCCCAAAATAAACAAGCTAGCACCAAGTATAGAGAGGCTAGATATATTGGACTAAGAGTTTTCATGAAAAGAATTAAGTAAATCTGTTCTAGTGTTTATAGCTTCTTTTATATTCTTTTCTTTGACGTGTCCAAATCCTCTTATTTGATCAGGTATTGATGCTATTTTGACAGCTGTTTCATAGTTTGATTTATTTATTTTTGATCCAATATCAATGATAGTTTGTTTGTAATCTCTTATTAATTCTCTCTCTTTTTTTCTTTCATTTAAATAACCAAATGGATCAAATTTTGTACCTCTTAAAAATTTAAATTTTGAGATTAATTTAAATACATTAAACAACCATCCACCGAATTTAATCTTTAGTAATTTACCATCTACTTTACTTTTTTTACTGAAGATTGGTGGAGCTAAATAAAAGTTATAACTAAAGTTCCCTTCAAAGTTTTTATTTATATCATCTGAGAATTTTTTATTTGTCATTAGTCTCGATACTTCATACTCATCTTTGTAAGCCATTAATTTAAAGTAATTTTTTAATACTGCAGTGGAAAATTGACTTCCATTTCCAACTTCTTTATCAACTTTTTTTGCATAACTCACCAAATCTTCATAATTTTGAGCATATTTTTTGTTTTGATAGTCTTCTAAGAATTTAAATCTATTCTGATATTTTGCATCAAAACCCTCTAATATTTCAGGTTCATCTTTTACTATATTAATTACTTCTTCTTTTAAATTTTCATAATGTCGACCAAATCGGAAAGCATCGATATTATCTTTCACACTGGCGCCATTTAATTCAATTGCTTTTTCTATTGATGAAGCTGAAATAGGTATCAGGCCTGATTGATATGCAATCCCAACATTAAACATATTCGATAATATTGAATTTCCTAAGATCTTAGATGTAATTTTATTTGATGTTATAAATTTAATATTCTCTAATCCTACAGAATTAATTAAATTGTTTCGCATTTCATCGAATGGTAAATAAAAATCTTTATCTCGCGTGAAATCTCCTGGCATCACCTCATCTGTATTAATTATTAGTTTTGAAATTTTTTTATCCAAAGTTTTTATTATTTCTAAATCATTAGATACTAATAAATCAAATCCTAAGAGTAAGTTTGTATCCCCGTAGGATAATCTGATTGCTCCAACATGTTCTGGTTTTTCAAAAATTCTTAAAAAGCTTTTAACAGCTCCACCTTTTTGGGCTAGTCCAGTCATATCAAGAACACCGGACCCTCTACCATCAATTTGAGCAGCTGTTGCAAGCACTGCTCCAATAGTAACAACACCAGTTCCACCAATACCAGCAATCATAATTCCATAAGATTTATTTATTTCGGGTAATATTGGATCTTCAATTTTTGAATTTATTTTATTTATAAGGTTTTCATCGTAATTTTTTTTAATTCTTATCTCTCCCTCAAGACTTACAAAGCTTGGACAAAATCCATCTACACATGTGTAATCTTTGTTACATGATGATTGATCAATTTGTCTTTTTCTTCCATACTCAGTTTCAACAGGAGTAATTGAAACACAATTTGATTGTATTCCACAGTCTCCACATCCTTCACATAGGTCCTTATTTATAAATATTTTTTTCTTAGGCTCTTCTAAAATACCTTTTTTTCGTCTTCTTCTTTTCTCTGCTGCACAAGTTTGATCATAAATTATTACAGTTGTTCCATTAATTTTACTTAATTCAATTTGTACATCTATAATTTTTTTTCTGTCATAAACTTTCGAATTCTTAGCAAAGCCTCCCGTGTCACCATACTTTTCAATTTCATCGGTAATTATTGCTATTTCTTCAACTCCTTCTGCCTCAAGCTGTTTGGACATTTGAGCAACTGTTGGTAAACCATCTAATGCTTGTCCTCCAGTTAAGGCGACAGCATCATTATATAAAATCTTAAATGTCATTTTAGTTTTTGCTGCAACTGCATGTCTAATCGAGAGAATTCCAGAGTGGATATAAGTTCCATCTCCCATATTTTGAAAAACATGGTCAGTATTACTAAAAACTGACTCTCCTACCCAAGTAGCTCCCTCAGATCCCATTTGTGAAAAACCCTCGTTATCTCTTTCCATATGTTCGACAAGATAAGCACAACTAATACCCGTTATTGCTCTACTTCCCTCAGGAATTCTAGTTGATGTATTATGAGGGCAACCTGAACAAAAATGTGGGATTCTTTTTAAGGAAATATTTGAATTAGTGGACTCAGTTAAAGATTTCAATTGCATTGAAAAATTAGTCACATCCTTAGGTAATTGTAGATATTTTATTGTTTCATAAATTTTTAAGCCAATCTCTCCCGGGTCTAAAGCTCCAGACGAAACAAATAGGTCGTTACTATTCTCATCTTTTTTTCCAATTATTTTTACTTTTAGGTTTTTATTAAATAAGATTTCTTTTACTTGTGTCTCAATAATTGACCTTTTTTCTTCAACCACAATAATCTTATCCAAATTTTCTGCAAAATTTTCAATTACTGTTTCCTCTAATGGCCAAGGCATAGCAATTTTGAGAAATTTAATTCCTATCTTATTTGCAATTTTTTTATTTATTCCAATTTTTTCAAGTCCAAGCTTTGTATCTAAGAAAGATTTTCCTGTACTAATTATTCCAATTCTAGGTTTTTCCGAGTTAAAAATTAATCTGTTTAGATTATTTGCTTTACAATAATCTTTTACGTATTTTAATTTATGATGATGTAAGCGATATTCTTTTTCTTGAGCTGTATCTTTCAATCTAATATTTAATCCATCGGATGGATAATTTTCTTCAGAAATATCTTTAAGAACAACTCTGTTTTCATCTAAATCAACTGTTGCACCTGAACTGACATTGTCATGAACGCACTTAATACCAACCCAACACCCACTTTTTCTAGATAATTCAATTCCTATTATCCCATAATCTAATATTTCTTGTACACCACTTGGATTAAAAAAAGGTATCATTGCATCTATCATCGCAAATTCACTTTGGTGCGAAGTTGTAGAAGACTCGCAGATATGATCATCTCCCATTAGAGCTATAACACCACCAAACTTCGAGGTACCTGCTAAGTTTACATGCTTTAAAGCATCTCCTGCTCTATCTACGCCCGGTCCTTTACCGTACCAAATACCAAATACACCATCATATTTATCTTTTTTTCTGAGGTTAACTTGTTGTGTACCCCATAAAGAAGTTGCAGCAAGTTCCTCATTAATTCCAGGTTGAAAATAAATATTATTTTCATTCAAATATTTTTTATTTTTTATTATTTGTTGATCATAACCACCAAGGGGTGAACCTCTATAACCAGATATGTAACATGCAGTGTTAAGATTTTGCCGTTTATCTCTTCTAGACTGAACAATTGGAACTCTTACTAAAGCTTGGGCTCCAGTTAAAAATCTAGTTCCTTTACTTAATTTATATTTATCCTCAAGTTTAATATCCACACTATATAACTTTACTATGCAAATCTGACTGAACTATATGGTTTCAAATCCATATTAGTATTTTCATTTGCAATCATTCCTGAAACTATTTTTCCAGATATTGCACCTAAAGTCCATCCTAAATGGTGATGGCCAAATGAATAATATACATTTTGATAATTTTTAGATGGCCCAATTATTGGCAAAAAGTCTGGCAAAGTCGGCCTAAAACCAAGCCACTCATCTTTATGCTCTGGTAATCCATCCAACATTTCTTTTGCATTAAGAATTAAATTTTTAATTCTATTTTTTGAAAGTGCATTTTCTAAACCACCAAATTCAACCGTACCAACTACTCTTAATCCTTGGTCCATTGGAGACATACCAAAACCTCTATTAGAATTTACAACTGGTCTAGAAATTAAATGATCAAAATCTTTAAAATGAACATGATATCCTCTTTCAGTATCTAAAGGAATATTTTCATGCAATTTATCTGTCAATCTTTTTGAGAAAGCCCCACATGCAATTACTAATTTATCAAATACAAATCTTTGTGTTTCTGATCTTAATACAGGTTTACCTTCATCAAAGTTGACATCTTGAATATTTAATTTAAGAAATTTACCACCTTTTTTTATAAAGTTTTCAAATAACTTAACTAAAATTTTTTTTGGGTTTCTTGCATGTCTTGCATAATCATAGAAAACACCACCTGAGTAAATTGGTTTCAAATTAGGCTCTAAATCATGAATTTCTTTTTTATTAACAACTTTTTGTTTAACGCCTAGCTGATCTCTTATCTTTATTTCCAAGTCTCTGCTTTTTAAATTTTTCTCATTCCAAATATAAAGTATTCCATTATTTTCTACCAAGCCCTCTAAATCAATTTCATCAAAAAGTTCGTCATAGGCAATTAATGATTGGTCTAAAATTTGATGCATATATTTTGCAGTATGCATCATTTTATCTTTTGTGCAGTTGACTAAAAATCTGGAAAACCATGGGATCATTTTTGGAACATAGTTCCACTTTAGAGCAAGTGGTCCTCTTGAGCTCATCAACATTGCTGGAACATCTGACAAAATGTCTGGTCTATTTAATGGCACTGATGCATAAGGTGAAAAGTGTCCTGCATTTCCATAGGATGCAGCATTACCAGGCTCGTCCCTATCAAATAGTACTACCTCATAGCCTTTTTTTTGAAGAAAAAGAGCATTACAAACTCCTTGAATGCCTGCACCAACAATACCAATTTTTAAATTTTTATCAGACATGCTGGAAATATAGATGGAGTTGTATTTAATTATATATGATATTTGATCGCGGCTGATATAAAGATATGTAATAAGTTTAATTTGACACTATTTCCTTACTATAAATTTTACAACTCATTACAATACTCAGGCCGATCATAATTGAGAGCATTGATGAACCTCCATAAGACATAATCGGTAAAGGTGCACCTACGATTGGTAATAATCCTACAACCATGGCTATATTAACGAATACATATAAAAAAAGAGCAGATGAAAAGCCAAAACAGTATAATTTTGCAAAGAAACTTCTACAAGAAAACCCGATTTTGATTATCCTGTAAATCAATAAAGCATACAAAAATATTAGCAATATTGATCCCAGAAACCCAAACTCCTCTGAAAAAAGAGTAAAGATAAAATCTGTATGTTTTTCAGGTAAAAATTCTAGATAACTTTGAGTGCCTTTTAAAAATCCTTTTCCATACATACCACCAGAACCTATTGCTATCTTAGATTGAATAATCTGATAACCAGCACCTAAAGGATCTCTTTCAGGATTGAAAAAAGTCAAAATTCTTGATTTTTGATATGGTTTTAAAATTGAAATTATAAATGGCAGAGAAACAAGAGCCATTAAGCCAGAATAAATAAAATACTTGATGTTCAAGCCTGCCAACCAAATGATAGTTATTCCACTTCCTGCTATTAAAATAGCTGTTCCTAAATCAGGTTGTGTAATTACTAAATAACAGGGTATTAATAAAAGTATTATAGGTTGCAACAAATATTTAAAACTTTCGATATCTGCAGTTTGTATTCTATGGTAATATCTGGCAAAACTTACAATTACTGCAATTTTCATAAGTTCAGATGGCTGTAGATTGAAAACAAATAAATTAATCCAACGTTTAGAGCCTGAAGCTGTAATCCCAAAAAAAATAACTAACAATAAAAGTAAAAGTCCTAATAAATAAAATGTATATGCCTGCCTATACCAAGTTGAAACTCTTACAAATGATAAAACTAAAAACAATAAAAAAAAAGCAGCTAATCTTATTAAATGATTTTTTGTATAAAAAGAAAAGTCTCCACTTTCTGTCGAATAAATTGAGAAAACACTAATAGATCCAATTAATAAAATTAAAAAAATTAAAAAATAATCAATAGACTTTAATTTATCAATTAAAGAATAATTTGATGAGTTTAGTGTTGAGGAAATCATTAGATAATCTTAAGCTCCTTTCTTTTAAGCTCTCTTTGTTTGTCTCTATCAATTATTTTTTTTATCAACTTATTAGCCAAAGGTGCTGCGGCTTTACTTCCAGATCCACCGTGTTCAACTAAAACACTTATTGCATATTTTGGTTTATCGTAAGGAGCAAACGCTACGAATAATGCATGATCTCTATTTTTGTACTCAATTTCAGATGTATCTAGATCTAATTCTCTGTCCTTTTCTGTTATTCTTTTTACCTGAGAGGTTCCTGTTTTTCCAGCATATCTATATTTTTTTTCTTTATGTCTCGATTTGAATGATGTCCCAAATTGTTCATTTGTTGACCCATACATTGCATCAAGAACAATTTTTATGTTATTAGAATTTTTATATAGTTTCTCATAAAGATTAATATTTCGTTCTTGTAATATATTTGCTTCAATAGGTTTATTTTTTTCAGATTGAATTTTTGAAAAAATTTCATCATAATTAAAACTGTTATTGTAAATTATATTTGGTTTTATTTTAAATCCACCATTTGCCAATTGTGCTGTCATCAGACAAAGCTGTAGAGGTGTTGTTTGTATATAACCTTGGCCAATTCCTGTTATCACAGTCTCTCCAAGATACCAAGATTGCTCAAGAACTTGTTTTTTCCATTTAGTGGATGGAACAAGTCCCTTTTTTTCCTCAGGGAATACATCCTCTAATACTTTAGAGCCTAGGCCATATCTCTTTGCGATAATTGATAATTTATCAACTCCAAGCAATCTTGCTACTTCGTAGAAATAAATATCACATGATTGTTTAATTGCATTTCTTAAACTCATTATTCCATGTCCTTCTTTTTTCCAACAATGATATTTTTGTCCATATAATTCATATGGATGCTCATGTCCCTTACATTTAACTTTTAGTTTTGGATTTATAATACCGTATTCTAAAGCTGCGAGAGCTACCAATGGTTTTATAGTAGATCCCGGAGAGTATAAGCCAGCAATTGATTTGTTCACCAAAGGTCTCAGTTTGTTGTTTTTTATTTCATTCCAATCTTTTTTGTTTATGCCATATGTAAATTTGTTTGGATCATAAGTTGGTGATGATGCAAGTGCAATTATTTCACCGCTGTAAATATCCATAGCACAGATAGAGCCTGCTTTATTATCAAGAAGTTTTTGTGCAAGTCTTTGAACCTCTACATCAATAGTTGTTCTTAGGTTTTCTCCTTGTGTTTCCTTTTTATAACTGATTTCTCTAATTTTTTTTCCTGAGGAATTGACTTCAAATCTTTTTATACCATAATTTCCAATTAATATTTGGTCAGTTGAATTTTCAATCCCAATTTTTCCAACTTTTAAGCCAGGAACAAAATTTTCCTCAATTTTTTTATTCTTAGTGATATCATCTACACTCGCATCTCCCACGTACCCAATTATATGAACTAAATCATTTGAATAAGGATAATATCTAGAAGTAGATAAAACTGGCTTAACTCCTTCGATTTCATGAAGATATAGATTTAATTTTGAAAATTTTTCCCAAGATAAATTTTCAGATACAATGATGGTATCCCAAGGTTTAATTTTTTCTTTTTTTTCATAAATTTTAATTAAATCATCATTACTTAAACCAATTATATTTTTTAATTTAAATACAGAACTATTAAAATCTTTTGTTTCATCTAAAGAAAGATACACTTGATAAACCCTTTTATTGTCTGCAATTATATTATTGTAAAAGTCTGTGATTACACCACGTTTTGGTGGTGTCTTCCATTCTCTAAACCTATTTTTATCAGACAAAGTTTCATATTTTTTTTTTTCAGATATCTGAAGGTTGTATAATCTTGAAGTTATTAATCCTAATAAGCCAACTTTGGCTGACCCAAGAATAAAAAGTCTTCTATTAATAGTTTTATTTTTATCTGAATTACTGGTTCTTTTTATCATAGATACTTACTTGAAGAATATTATCAATCCAACTCAGTATTTTGGCAAGTATAGGATATATTAAAAAGGTTGCAAACAATCCTAAAAACAGGCTATTATAAATGATTGGAGTATTAAATATGTATACCAATATAATATAATTTATCGATCCTACAATTAAAATTGAAATCAGAAAAAATACCCAATCATAAAATAAATTTTGTAATACTATCCTTGTTCTTACAAAACCGGTTAAAACACAGATTGATAAATAATCGATAGAGGAGACTCCTAAAGGATTATTTTGAATTACATCGTTTAACATACCCGCTAGAAAAATAAATCCATATCCAAAATATTCTGGCTTTTTTAAGCTCCAATAAAAAATAATTATGTAACTTATATTAAAATTTAAATAATTTTCATCATAAGCAAAATTATATTTTGAATTTGTAAGAACAGATATAAATAAAATTATAACCGGAAAAATTCCTAGAAACTTTGAAAAGGTTTTATTTATAATGCTCACTTTTTATAATAAACCTTTACAAAATCAATTTGAGTAAAATCTGTAAAGTAGTCTACTTTAAACTGATTGTCGTCTAAAATAATTTTTCCTATAGGTATACCCGACGAAATTACGCCATCTGATCCAGACGTATAAACAATGCCACCCTCTTCAATATTATTTTTTTCAGGTAAATATTCAATTTCACCTAATTCATTATTTCCAGTTCCTGATAAAATTGCACTTACAGAACCGGGCTCAATAATGATAGGAATTTTACTATTTAAATCACTTATAAGTAATACTCTTGAAGTAAGATAGTTTGAGTCTATTACCTTACCTATAAAGTAAGAGTCACTTCTTACCGCGGCTCCTAATTTTATACCATGTTTAAAACCTTTATTTATAAGCAAAGATCTCAAATATGGACTTTTCTGATCTAATAACACTTTAGTTACAAAGAATTCTTCATTAAAAAGATTTTTTTCATCTATCAGTTTTTTTAATCTTTGATTTTCCTTTTTAAAAAAGTTATTTTCTAATATTAAGTTTTTGTTTTTTGTTTCTGCTGTTTTTAACTTTTCATATTCATCATACATATTAAAGTGATCTGTCAATGAGTAATACGTTTTCGAAATTGATTTGAAAGGAGTGGAAACTATATATGATGACTTTATAATTATGTCTTTAGTTATCATCCTTATCTGGTTTATAGGTCCAGATTGAAAGTATTCTAGAGATATAATAACTATTGATATAATAATAAGCGACAATAAAGAGAACTTTTGTCTATTCCCTTTTTTTAAAAAAACAGAACGAGCAGATATAACAAAATCATCTCTGCCCATTTCTCTAGACATTTTAATTAATACTCAGATAATACTGATGAAAAAGTTTCCTCTTGGTCTAACGCTTTGCCAGTTCCAATTGCAACACAAGATAAAGGATCATCAGCAACATTTACAGGTAAACCTGTTTCCTTAGAAAATCTTTTATCAATATTGTTTAAAAGAGATCCACCACCTGTCAAAGTTAAACCCATATCTACTAAATCTGCAGATAATTCTGGTGGAGTATTTTCTAAAGCTTTTTTTATTGCAGACACAATATCTTTTAAAATCGGATTTAATGCTTCAGCAGTATCTTCCTCTGAAATATTCACTTCCTTAGGTGTTCCAGATCTCAAATCTCTTCCTTTAACTGCATAGGTATTATTATTTGTTGGTATTGCTGTACCAATATCTTTTTTAATTTTTTCTGCTGTGCTATCACCTATCATTAGGTTGTATTCTTCTCTCATATATTCTTTTAAGGCATTGTCCATAGCATCTCCAGCTACTCTTAATGACTCTGAATAAACTACTCCACCCAAAGATAAAACTGCAATTTCTGTAGTACCTCCACCTATATCAACAACCATTGATCCAGTCGCCTCTGAAATAGGAAGACCAGCCCCTACTGCTGCTGCTATTGGCTCTTCTATTAAATTTACTTTACGTGCACCTGCTGCAAGAGCACTATCTTGAATAGCTTTTCTTTCAACCGGCGTTGAGCCTGTTGGAACACAAATTAAAATTCTTGGATTGGCTAATGTTTTTTTATGAACCTTTTTAATAAAATGTTTAATCATTTCTTCAGTAACAACAAAGTCTGCGATAACTCCATCTCTTAATGGTCTGATTGCTTGAATATTTCCTGGAGTTCTTCCAAGCATAGTTTTTGCCTCATCGCCAACTGCTAAAACTGATTTTTTTCCCTTATTTTCAACTACGGCAACCACCGATGGTTCATTCAAAACTACACCCTTGCCCTTTAGCACTACTAGTGTATTTGCTGTACCAAGATCTATTGCCATATCTTGACTCCATAGTTTCTTTAAGTTGCTAAACATTGCCATTTTTAGATACCTTCCATTTTTTGATTTTCATAATTTTGATTTTCAAAATTTTGTTCTGGTGCTGTTTTATCTCTTTTTATAATCATTTTATTTAAAGAATTTATATAAGCATTAGCAGATGCAACTAGAGTATCTGTATCCGCTGCTTGTCCTACAGTAGTTTTTCCATTTTCCTCAATTTTAACACTTACTGTAGCTTGAGCATCTGTTCCCTCTGTTACAGCATGTACCTGGTAAAGTTGTAAATTAACCTCATGAGGATATAGTTTCTTAATACATTTGAAAATTGCATCTACTGGTCCATCACCAGTTTCGGTTGCTTGCTTAATTTCACCAAAAACATCTAATGTCATTTCAGCCCTTTGAGGTTCTCCTGTTCCAGCAAATACTTTTAAAGATTTTAGATTAATTGCATTCACTTTATTGTCCATAATTAAGCTATCATCAATTAAGGCAATTATATCTTCATCATAAACATGCTTCTTTTTATCAGCTAAGATTTTAAATTTTGCAAATGCATTATCTACGACATCATCAGTAAGATCAGGATAACCTAAACTAGTTAATTTATCTTTAAACGCATGTCTTCCAGAGTGTTTTCCCATTACTAATGATGTTTGTTGAACTCCAACACTTTCAGGTGTCATAATTTCATAAGTTTGTCTATTTTTTAACATTCCATCTTGATGAATTCCTGCCTCATGAGCAAAAGCATTCTTTCCAACAATAGCCTTATTATATTGAACTGGAAATCCTGTAGCATTAGATACAATTTTTGACGCTTTATTTAAAAGAGTGGTTTCAATTCCTGTTTCAAAAGGCATCAAGTCAGGTCTTGTTTTCATAGCCATAACAACTTCTTCAAGTGCAGCGTTACCTGCTCTTTCTCCTAATCCGTTAATTGTGCATTCTATTTGTCTTGCGCCAGCTTGGACTCCTGCTAAAGAATTTGCAACTGCTAATCCTAAATCATTATGACAATGTGTTGAAAGAATTGCTTTATCAATATTTGGTACTTTGTTTAATAAAGTTTCAATAATTTTTGTAAATTCTGATGGAATTGTATATCCAACTGTATCTGGAATATTGATCGTTTTAGCACCACATTTAATTGCAAGTTCAACCGTCTTACACATATAGTCCATGTCTGTTCTAGTACCGTCTTCACATGACCATTCCACATCGTCAGTAAATTTTCTTGCATAAGTTACATTTTGTTTAATAGCCTCATAAACTTCTTCAGGTGATTTGTTAAGCTTATGCTTCATGTGTAGAGGACTAGTTGAAATAAATGTATGAATTCTAAATCTAGGAGCATGCTTGAGCGCCTCATAGCATCTGTCAATATCTTTTTTTGAATGTCTTGCTAAACCAGCAGGTATCGATTTCTTTAAAATTTTACTAACCTCAGTTACTGCCTCAAAATCCCCTGGGGATGCAATTGGAAATCCAGCTTCAATAATATCAATTCCAAGTTCATCAAAAACTCTAGCTATTTGAATTTTCTCTTCTAAACTCATTGATGCGCCCGGAGATTGCTCTCCATCTCGCATAGTAGTATCAAAAATATAAACTCTATTTTTATCAGTCATTTTATTATTTTAAGCCTAGGCATCATACATGCTCACGCTCAGATTGCAAAATAAATTGGCTAATTTATGCCAAAAATACTATAATCGATCTACTTCTTATCACTATCAACTAATTTCTTTTTAGAAATCCATGGCATCATAGCTCTTAATTCGGCTCCTACTTTTTCAACTGAATGTTCTGCTAACTTAGCTCTTGTTGCAAGGAAATTTTTTTGGCCATTTTTACATTCATCCATCCATTCCTTTGTAAATTTACCAGACTGAATCTCTGCCAAAACTTCCTTCATTCTTTGCTTTGTTTCTTCTTTTTTAATTATTCTTGGACCTGATTGGTATTCTCCATATTCAGCAGTATTTGAAATAGAGTAATTCATGTTTGCAATTCCCCCTTCGTAAATTAAATCTACAATTAATTTTACTTCATGAACTGTCTCAAAATATGCCATTTCAGGTTCATATCCAGCTTCAACCAAAGTTTCATAACCATTTTTAATCAACTCAACTAATCCACCACATAATACAGTCTGTTCACCGAATAAATCAGTCTCGACCTCGTCTTTAAATGTAGTCTCAATAATACCAGATCTCCCACCCCCAACTGCTGACGCATAAGACATTGCTAGATCCCTAGCTTTACCTGATCCATCTTGATGAACAGCAAATAAACATGGTACTCCACCGCCTTTCTCATATTCGCTTCTAACTAAATGTCCTGGTCCTTTAGGAGCTACCATAAAAACATCCAAATCTTTTCTAGCTTTTATAAGATCGTAATGGACATTTAGTCCATGTGCAAAAGCAATTGATGTTCCTTCTTTAACTCTTTGTTCAATATGATTTTTATAAATGGCAGCTTGAAGTTCATCTGGTGTTAATATCATTACTACGTCAGCCCACTCTGCTGCATCAGACAAATTCATAACTTTTAAACCTTTTGACTCTGCTTTTGCGATACTGGATGAACCCTCTCTTAGAGCGACTACTACTTCTTTAACTCCGCTATCTCTTAAATTAAGAGCATGAGCATGTCCTTGGCTTCCATATCCAAAAATTGCAATTTTTTTGTCTTTTATTAAATCTACATCTGTATCTTTTTCATAAAACATTTTCATAGCTATCTCCTTTAATTATTTAAATACATCTGATCCTCTAGTCATTGCAACAGCACCTGTTCTAGAAACACTTACTAAACCAAACTTTGTTAAATTTTTTGACATTTTGTCTATTTCTCTTCTTAAAGCGGTAATTTGAATTACTTTTGACTTTTTTGTCTCATCCAATACAACAGGATTGAAGTTTTTGCACGCTTTAAATGCTTTTATTAATTTTTCACTGTTAGCAACAAATTTAAATAGAGCCATTTCTTTAAAAATAACATTTTTATCTTCTCTTTTAAAATCTGCAACTTTATGGACAGGTACCAATTTTTTTAGTTGAAGTTTAATCTGGTCAACTACTTGAGGTGTTCCAGTTGTAACTATTGTAATTCTTGAAATATTTTCTTTTTGATCAACCTCAGCTACAGCTAAAGACTCTATATTATAACCTCTTCCAGAAAATAAACCCACTACTCTAGCTAAAACTCCAGCTTCATTATCTACCCAAACGACTATTATGTGGGTATCGTTTTTCTGTTTTTTTCCAGCAATACTATAAGCTGATTTTGAGTTAGCCATCTTAAACTAAAGTTCTTCCTTTTCCTGTGATTTTTTTATCTTTTTGATCTTTGGGACCTAGTAACATTTGATTATGTGGTTTTCCAGATGGTATCATTGGGAAGCAATTTTCTTGTTTGTCTACAAGACAATCAAATATTACTGGTCTATCAGTATTTAACATTTCAATAATCTTGTCGTCTAATTCCTCTGGTGATTTTGCTCGTATTCCAACACATCCATAAGCTTCAGCCATTTTTACAAAATCTGGTAACGCAGCAGTATAACTCTCAGAATAGTTTTTATCATGCAGTAATTCTTGCCACTGTCTTACCATACCCATGTACTCATTATTTAAAATAAATATTTTTATTGGTAAATTATACTGAACTGCAGTAGACATTTCCTGCATCGTCATTAAAACTGAGGCTTCTCCAGCAATATCAACAACCAATTTTTTAGGATGTGCTATTTGAACTCCGACTGCAGCAGGCAAACCATATCCCATTGTTCCAAGACCACCTGATGTCATCCATCTATTTGGTTTATTAAATTTATAATGTTGAGCTGCCCACATTTGATGTTGACCAACCTCGGTTGTAATATAGGCATCTCTATCTTTTGTAAGTTCATATAATCTTTCAATGGCATATTGTGGTTTAATTGTCTCCTCGCTGCCAATATAATCTAAAGAACGTTTAGATCTCCACTTTTGTATTTTTTCCCACCAATTTGATATTTGATGTTTATTTGATTTAGAAAAATTCTTTTTTGATTTTTTTAAAGTTTTTAGTGTAGATGTTAAAACTGATTTAATATCTCCAACTATCGCTAGGTCCACCTTTACATTTTTATTTATAGATGATGGATCAATATCTATATGAACTTTTTTTGATTTAGGTGAGAACTCATCAATCTTACCAGTTATCCTATCATCAAATCTTGCCCCAATATTTATCATAAGATCACAACTGTACATTGCATTGTTAGCTTCATAGGTACCGTGCATACCTAACATTCCTAAAAACTGATTATCATCAGCAGGGAAACAACCCAGACCCTGTAAAGTTGAGGTTATAGGAAATCCTGTTGCGTAGACAAGTTCTCTTAAAAGTTCACTAGCCTTTGGTCCTGAATTAACTACTCCACCACCTGTATAAAATATCGGTTTTTTTGCCTTACTAATTAATCCAATTAAGTCATCAATATTTTTTTGAGAAAAATTATCATGAGATTTGCCGTTTAATTTTTTAACTTTTTTATAATTTCTATATTTTGTCTTTTGAAATTGTATGTCCTTTGGAATATCAACTAGTACTGGCCCTGGTCTTCCCGTAGTTGCTACTTCAAAAGCTTTGTGCATTATCTCTGCTAGATCATTTATATCTTTCACTAACCAGTTATGTTTAGTACAAGGTCTAGTAATTCCTGTTGTATCGCACTCTTGAAATGCATCAGTTCCAATCAAGTGAGTTGGTACTTGCCCCGTGATACAAACTAATGGCACTGAGTCCATATAAGCATCTGTTAAAGCTGTAACTGCATTTGTAGCCCCAGGTCCTGATGTTACAAGTAAGACCCCTGGTTTGCCAGTTGATCTAGCATAACCTTCGGCTGCATGCCCTGCACCTTGTTCGTGCCTCACTAAAATATGTTTTATAGAATTAAAATTTTTCAACTCATCATAAATTGGAAGTACTGCCCCTCCAGGATATCCAAAAATATGACTGACGCCCTGATCCTCTAAACATTTAAATACAATCTCAGCTCCTGAATATAATTTTGGCATTCAGACAATCTAGCTGAAGTTGTGCTCATTGGTCAAGTTATTGTAGAGATAAATTATAATTTTTTTATAAATTTTAAGAGCTCTTTAGGATCAAATTTTTGCCAATCATTCATCTGACCTCTATACCAAGTTCTCTGTCTTTTAGCGTATTGCCTTGTTTTTATTGCAATATTTAGTTTCATTTCTTTCAATGAAGTTTTTTTATCAATAAAATCTTTTATCTCTCTGATGCCAATAACTTTGTAAATATTATTATCATTCTTTAAATTCAACTTTTCAAAGTTTATAACCTCTTCGACTGCCCCATCTTTTATCATTTGATCGACTCTTTTTGAAATTTTAATTATCAATTCATCTTTGGGATAATCAATGTAAATTTTATAAAACTCATCTTTTTTAAATTGTGATTTTGTTTTTTTATACCATTCAAAAACTGACTTCTTAGTAAAATAGATTACTTCATAAGCTCTTATTGATCTTTGAGCATCTGTTTGATCTATTTTATTTTTTACCAATTTATCTAGTCTCAAAAGTTTTAAATAAAATTTCTTTTGGCCCATTTGTTTTTGCATGGTTCTTATTTTATTTCTTATAGTGTTATCAATTTTTGGTATCTTGACCAAACCATCTGTTAGAGCTTTAAAATAGAGACCAGTGCCACCAACCAGAATAGGTATTTTATTTTTATTTCTTATTTCTTTAATTTTTTTTTTAACTAATTTTAACCATTGGCCAGTTGAAAATTCGTTTTTAACACTTTTAAAGCCATATAAATGATGTTTGATTTTATTGATATTTTCTTTAATGGGTCTGGCTGTTAATATTTTTAATTCTTTGTAGACCTGCATACTATCTGCATTAATTATTTCTCCATTAATTTTTTTAGCAAATTTAATTGCAAATTTAGATTTTCCTGATGCAGTAGGTCCTGATATTAAAATTATTTTGGACTTAAGGTCCATTTGATTATTTAAGCTTAACGCCTACGTATGTTCTCTGATTTTGGTTATTGTATATTGCAATCAATAAATTTTTTTCTTCACTTCTTAGTTTCTGCTTAACTATATTATCAAGATCACTAATTTTATTAATTTTTTTTCTGTTAGCCTCGACTATTATGTTATCTATTTGCAAGTAATTTATTGGACTTTCTTTATCTATTTTCGTTATAACCACACCACTTGTTCCTTTTGGTAGGTTTCTTTTTTCAATATCTTTTTTATTCAAAATACGAACTTCTATTTTTAAACCATCTATTCTTGACACTTTGGGTTTTTCAATTACTGGTTTTTGTGCTTTAAAATCCTCAGATGTTTCTAATCTTCCAAGAATTATCTCTTTAGTTATTTCTCTTTTATTTCTCCAAACTTTAACCATAACTTTTTTTCCTACATCAGTTTCAGCGACAATTTTTGGTAATTCTTTCATTTCAGTTATTGGTTTTCCATCAAACTCTAAAATAATATCTCCTGGCTTAATACCTCCTTTATCCGAAGGACTATTTTCTGCAACACTTGCAACTAGAGCTCCTCTTGGTTTGTCTAAATTTTCTATATCAGCAATCTCCTGGTTAACGACCTGTATTCTGACCCCTAACCACCCTCTTTTAGTCTCTCCAAATTTTATAAGCTGGTCAATTACTTTTTGCGCGCTATTTGATGGAATTGCAAAACCAATTCCTATTGAACCTGATTGTCCTAGTATTGCTGTATTGATGCCAATTACATCTCCATTCATATTAAACAAAGGCCCTCCAGAATTTCCTTGATTTATTGAAGCGTCGGTTTGAATATAATCCTCGTATCTTGATAAACCTATACTCCTATTCCTAGCTGAAATGATACCTGCAGTAACTGTTCCCCCGAGGCCAAATGGATTACCAATAGCAATAACCCAATCACCAATTCTTGCCTTGTCAGAATTTCCAAATTTTACTGGTTGAAATTTTTCATCTGACTCTATTTTTAAAACTGCTAGATCCATTCCTGCATCAGCACCAAGAACTTTTGCTTTATAATTTTTATCACCATTTACTCTTACAACTATATCTTGCGCTCCTTGAATTACGTGATTATTTGTAATCACTATACCTTCTTCATCAATTATAAATCCTGACCCTAATGCACTAGTCTGTCTTTGTTGCGGTGTACCAAACATATCTTCAAAAGGAGACCCAGGAGGAAATTCAAATGGAAGAGGGTTAGATCTTGTAGTAACCGTTGTTTTTGTTGATATATTGACTACTGAAGGCATTAATTTTTCTGCAAGATCCGCGAAAGATGAAGGGATTGAGCTTGCAAATGAGTTAGAAAAATAATGAATTGAAACTAAAAATACAGCAGAAATTTTTAATAAACTTTTCATACTTTTAAATACCAAATAATCACAAAACCAATTATTGCAAAAATTAAACCACCTAGTCTTAATTGTCTGTCTGCAATTGTTTCTAATTTCTTTAACATATTTTTCATTTTTGATGGAAATAAGGCATATAAAACACCTTCGATAAATAAGAAAAGACCAAAAGCTATGATCAATTCTGTCATTTTAAATTATTTTTAATTTAATTTTCTTTATTCCCAAAAAATTTAAAAAACTCACTATCCGGAGATAAAATCATTGATGTTTCTCCTCCTATTAGAGCTTTCTGATAAGCTTGCATTGCTCGATAAAATCCAAAAAATTCAGGGTCTTGTCCAAATGCATCTGCAAAGATTTTATTTTTTAGACCGTCTCCTTCCCCCTTCATAATCTCAGATTTTTTTTGAGCATCTGCAAGGATAACTGTAACTTCCTTGTCAGCTGTAGATGTGATTGTTACAGCCATTTCAGCACCTTTTGCTCTAAATTCTTTTGCTTCTCTCTCCCTTTCAGTTTGCATTCTTCTAAAGATTGCATCACTGTTAGCTTGTGGTAAGTCAGCTCTTTTAATTCTTACATCAACGATCTTTATTCCAAAATTTTCTGCCTCATTGTTTACACCTTGTTGAATTAAAGCCATCTGTTTGGATCTATCCTCAGATAGTAATGTTTGTAACTTTTGTTGACCTAATACATTTCTTATTCTTGAATTTATAATCGTTGCTAATCTTGATCTGGCAACTCTTTCATTGCCCACTGAAATATAAAATTTTAATGGATCAACAATTTGAAATCTTGCAAATGCATCAACAATTAAACGTTTTTGATCTGATGCAATTACTTCCTCCGGTGGAGTGTCTAAATTTAAAACTCTTTTGTCTAAAAAAACTACATTCTGAATAAACGGAATTTTAAAATTTAAGCCTGGTTTTAATATTATTCTCTTTGGATCACCAAATTGAAGAACTATTGCTTGATTTACTTCTTTAACTATAAAAATTGAGAAAAATAGCGTTGCTGCTATCAAAATAACTATTGGTAATATAAATTTGCCAGCTTTCATTAATTTGTCCCCGATTTTAATTCTTGCAATGGAAGATAAGGAACTACACCAGATCCAGAGTCTTTATCGATAATAATCTTATTAATATCTGCAAGGACTTGTTCCATTGTTTCTAAATACATTCTTTCTTGAGTTACATCTTTTGCTTTCGCGTACTCTGCGTAAATTGATAAAAATCTGCTTGCCTCTCCTTCCGCTTTTGCAACAACCTCTTTTTTATAAGCCTCTGCGGCTTGTAAAATTTTTGCAGCTTCTCCTCTAGCTCTAGGTATTACATCATTAGCATAAGCCTCTGCTTCGTTTTTAGATCTTTCCATATCAGCTCTAGCAGCTTGGACATCTCTAAATGCATCAATTACCTGATCAGGTGGGTCAGCTTTCTGAGTTTGAACCTGGGTAATTTGTACTCCACTTTCATATTCATCAAGTATACCCTGAATAATTTCTTGTGTATCTCTTTCTATAACTGCTCTACCTTCTGTAAGAATTGGTTGAATATTTGATCTTGCTATTACTTCTCTCATAGCAGTTTCAGCTGCAGCTTTAACCGTTCCCTCTGGGTCTTGTATTTTAAATAAAAAGTTACCCGCATCTTTAATTACCCAAAATACTGAGAAATCTATGTTAACAATATTTTCATCACCGGTTAACATTAGACTTTCCTCTGGTACGTCTGCAACTCCTCCGCCTTGACCAAATCCACTGTCTCTTTCTGATCTAAAACCAATATCCATTCTGTTAACTTTTGTGACTTTAGGGGTCAGCACGCTCTCTATCGGAAATGGCAAATGATAGTTTAATCCTGGCTGAGTAGTATTTACAAATTTTCCAAATCTTAATACTACACCCTGCTCATCAGGTAAAACTCTGTACAAACCACTTAATGCCCAAATAACAACTAATATTATTAATCCAAGTAGGATGGGTTTTTTTCCACCTGCGCTACCTCCTGTAAATTTATTTATGGTGTCTTGTAATTTTTTAATTGCCTCATCTAAGTTGGGGGGAGTTGGGCCTCTTCTAAAACCTCCTCCGTTTCCACCGCTTCTACCGCTTCCACCGCTTCCTGGTGGCGTACCCCATGGGCTTTGATTTTTATAAATCGTCATTATGACATTCTATATAGTGTCTTTATGGTCAAAAACAAGGTAAGTGTATTTTTATGAACGATAAAAAAGTAGGTCTTAGTGACACAATGAAGGCAAAAACAGAGCCAAAAACCTTCAAAAGAAACCCTATTCCAGGCACTAAATTTACAATTGCTATTTCAAGCGCAAAAGGTGGTGTCGGAAAATCAACTTTTGCTACGAATTTGGCTTTAGCTCTAAAAAAAGTTGGTTGCAAAGTTGGAATTTTAGATGCAGATATCTATGGACCATCCTTACCTAAATTGTTTTCAATTAATGAAAAGCCTGAGAGCGATGGTCAAATTTTAAAACCAATTATGAAATTTGATATACAATGTATGTCCATTGGTTTCCTTACTGATGAACAAACTCCAATGATATGGCGAGGACCTATGGTAACAAGTGCCATAAAAACTTTTACTCAAAAAGTTGGATGGAAAGATTTAGACTTTATTATTGTTGATATGCCCCCGGGAACTGGTGATACTCAATTAACTTTTGCACAAGAAATTAATGTTGATGGAGCAATTATAATCTCAACCCCACAAGAAATAGCATTACAAGATGTGAAAAGAGGAATTAGGATGTTTGATAAATTAAAAGTGAATATCATTGGCTTAATAGATAATATGAGTCATTTCATAGGGGATGATGGTAAAAAATATACAATTTTCGGTGAGAATGGCGTTGAAAGAACAGCTAAAGAATTTGAAAAAAAATTTTTAGGTCAAATTCCAATTAATGCTGATGTAGGAAAATATGGAGATATGGGAACTCCAATTGTTGAAAAGGATCCAGATCACGAAATAACAAAAATTTATTTAAAATTTGCAGAACAAATTAAACAATCTTATCTTTAATTTCAAAAGCTTCCATAAGTTCATTCCACTCTCTTTTTGAAAGTCCAGAATTACCGATATTTACTTCCTCACCTTTTAATAACTTTTGGATAATAATTTTACCTTTAGCTGAAACTTCTGTCCCACCCACTCTATAATCCATGAAAGCATCGTAAGTTATTGGAACCCATCTCTTTAATGTATCCAACATTATATCTGCATAAACTCTAATTTCGTATTGCGCATGATGATCTGCACGTAATCTTAAAAAATTCATCAGGTTTAGCAAGTCTGTTTTCCAGTACCACTGGGTGTATGTATTCAAAGTTAAATTCATTCTAGCTAACTCCCTAGCTAGACCTTTTTTATTCTCATCAATGGTAGATCCATCATATCTTTGATTTAGCATGGTCTCATAATTATGATATGTTCTTTCTGCATCATTTTTTAAAAGTTCTAAAACTTCTTTTGCTTGCTCTCCTTCAATAACATCCCCTCGGCCTTGTCTATTTGCAATTGATTGAGCTGCTAAATTTTCTGAATCTGGTAAATAAAATTCTTTATCTAAAATTGAATATCTTGCCGAATATTCATTTACATTCGCCGTACGATGTCTGATCCATTGTCTAGCAATAAAAATGGGTAATTTGACATGATATTTAATCTCACACATTTCAAATGGAGTACTATGCCAATGACGCATCAGGTACTTAATTAATCCACTATCTGTTGAAACTTGTTTAGTCCCCTTACCATATGAAACTCTTGCAGACTGAACAATTGAGCTATCATCCCCCATATAATCAATAACTCTAATAAATCCGTGATCTAAGGCTGGCAAAGCCTCATATAAAATATTTTCTAATTCAGGAGCGGTAACTCTTTTGGTCTTGTTATCTTGAGATTGTTGTTCTTTTATATCGTTTATTTGATCTTGTGTAAGTTTCATGAATAAATTATTGAATCTCTATTATTAGGTTTTATATTAATAGTGTTGGTTTTCCAACTATGACGATAAACGAATTTCGTAATAACCATTACGGACGTGGGGGCAGTACCCACCACCTCCACCAATTACAACTTAAGGGGGTGAATTAGGATCGACGGGTGTCTAAAAGTTGTTCTTTCGTTCGGTATTGTTCCGCCGCAACGGGCTAATTTATAAATGCTAACGAAAGTTACGCACTTGCAGCTTAATTAGTTTACTAATTAAGTTACGGGGTTTGGGGCACCTGGCAACAGAACGCCCCTTTTCTAATATTCAGAGCCAAATAATGGTGCGGCCAGAGAGAATCGAACTCTCATGAGCTAGGCTCACACGGCCCTCAACCGTGCCTGTCTACCAATTTCAGCATGGCCGCAAATAATGCGTCAGATTAAATGAATGACAATTCTATTTCAAGTTGATAAGTTTTTATTATGGAATTCACGACTGAAGTAAAATTGGCAACAGATCCTATATATCAGAAGGTCTCAAAATCCATTCCAGAAATAGAATGGGCATTACACGCTCCATACATTTATAAAATAAATAAATTAAAAAAAGAAAAAAATGCCGTGATTCTTGCACATAATTATCAAACACCAGAAATTTATCACGGTATCTCTGATTTCTCAGCTGACTCATTGGCTTTAGCAATTGAGGCATCAAAAACTGAGGCGGATATTATCGTTATGTGTGGAGTACATTTCATGGCAGAAACTGCAAAACTAATGAGCCCAAACAAAAAAGTTTTGCTACCTGATATGAAGGCTGGTTGCTCTTTATCCTCATCAATAACAGGAGAAGATGTAATAAATTTAAAAAAACGTTATCCAGGAGTTCCGGTCGTCTCTTATGTAAATACTTCCGCAGATGTCAAAGCTGAAACTGATGTTTGTTGTACATCAGCAAATGCTGTTAAAATTGTAAATTCTTTAGGTGTAAAAAAAGTAATTTTCTTACCTGATGATTATTTAGCAAAATATGTTGCTTCCCAAACAGATGTGGAAATTATTTCTTGGAAGGGTACTTGTGAAGTTCATGAACAGTTCAATGATGAAGAAATAAATGAAATTAGAAAAAATAACCCAGGAATCAAAATTATTGCGCATCCTGAATGCCCGCCAGATGTAATACAGGCAAGTGATTTTGCTGGCTCAACAAGTGGAATGATTAAATATGTAAAGGACAACCAACCTGAAAAAGTTATGATGGTTACAGAATGCTCAATGAGTGACAATGTTCAAATTGATAATCCTAACGTAGAATTTATTAGGCCGTGTAACTTATGTCCTCACATGAAAAGAATTACACTTCCAAAAATTCTTGACTGCCTAGAAAACGAAAGTAATGAATTAATTATGGATAATGATACAATTGAGAAAGCTAGGAAATCAGTAGAAAGAATGGCTGAAATAGGCAGATAAATTCTGTGCAAAAAATTCAATTAAGTAAAAATTTTATCCGATCAACCTGTAAGCTTGCTCTTAATGAGGACCTTTACCCTTCAGGAGATATAACAACAAATTTATTAAATAATAATTCAATTTCAAAAGTTAAATTAATAAGTAATCAAAAAGGAATTATAGGAGGTCTAGAATTTGCTAAAGAAACTTTTAATTTATTAGACAAAAATATTAAATTTCACATAAAAAAAAAGGAAGGATCTAAAGTTACCAAAGGTTCTGTAATTGCTGTAATTGAAGGTAAAATTAAAAATATATTAATTGGAGAAAGAGTGGCTCTAAATTTTCTCTCTCATATTTCAGGGATTGCAACTAAGACCAATAAATTTGTAAAAAAAGTAGGTAAGAAAACAAAAATTTGTTGTACTAGAAAAACAATTCCAAATTTAAGAGTTATTCAAAAGTATGCTGTAAAACTGGGAGGTGGAACTAACCATAGATTTAATTTAAGTGATGAGTTTTTAATAAAAGATAATCATCTGGCATCATCAAAGAAATTTGAAGAGATAGTGAAAAAAGCAATTAATACTAAAAAGGGAAGAAAAATTACTGTTGAGGTTGACACTTTAAAACAATTTAAAAGAATTAATGGACTAAAATTTAATACAGTTTTATTTGATAACATGAGCCCAAAAAATCTAAAAGTAGCTGTTAGACATGCAAAAGGAAAATATGAGACCGAAGCCTCTGGAGGAGTAACTTTAAAAAACATTAAAAATTTAGCCTTAACAAAAGTTGATAGAATATCAGTCGGTGAATTAACTCATAGTATCCAAGCTTTGGATTTAAAATTAGAGATTTAATTTTTTTTTATTTGAGCTTGAGCTGCTGCCAATCTTGCGACTGGAACTCTATAAGGAGAACAAGAAACATAATCTAATCCAGTTTTTGCACAAAATTCTATGCTTTTAGGATCTCCACCATGCTCACCACAAATTCCGAGTTTAATTTTTTTGTTTTGTTTTCTGCCTTTATCAGTTGCAATTTTTATTAAATCACCAACTCCATCATCAATTGATATGAAAGGATCAATATCAAAAATTTTGTTTTCAATATAATCATTTAAAAATTTACCACTATCATCTCTGCTAATTCCAAATGTAGTTTGAGTTAAATCATTAGTACCAAAACTAAAAAATTCAGCATGTTTAGCAATTTCTTTTGCCTTTATTGCTGCTCTTGGTAATTCAATCATTGTTCCAACTAAAAAATCAATTTTTATTCTATTTTCGTCTTGAACTTTTTTGGCGACTCTGATGACTAATTCTTTCATGATTTTTATTTCTGCTTCTGTTGAAACTAAAGGAATCATAATTTCTGGCATAGTTGATTGTATTCTTTGTTTTTTACATTCTATTAAAGCCTCAAAAATTGCTCTACACTGCATTTCATAAATCTCTGGAAATGAAATTGCTAATCTACAACCTCTGTGACCCAACATTGGGTTTTGTTCGTGGAGTTCGGAAATTCTAATTTCAAGTTCTTTAACTGGAATATTTAGTGAAACTGCGACATCATTAATTTCGTTATTGCTTTTTGGCAAAAATTCATGAAGTGGTGGGTCAAGTAACCTTACTGTTACTGGTAAACCTCTCATTATTTTAAATATTTCAATAAAATCTTTTTTTTGATGCGGCAATAGCTTTTTGAGTGCATTAGATCGATCTTCAATTGTTCTTGATAATATCATTTCTCTTACTGATAAAATTCTTTCTTCGTCGAAAAACATATGTTCAGTTCTACACAAACCAATACCTTCTGCACCAAATTCTCTAGCAGTTTTACTATCTAATGGAGTCTCGGAATTAGTTCTAATTTTTAATTTTCTAAAATCATCAGACCAACCCATTATTTTTGAGAAATCACCTGATATTTCTGGTTTAACTGTTTTTACCTCTCCAATAATTATTCTGCCTGTAGAACCATCAATTGTAATTAGTTCTCCCTCTTTAATTACTTTATTTTTTGTTTTGAATAATTTGTTTTCGTAATCAATTTCTATCTCACTAGATCCAGAAACACATGGTCGTCCCATTCCTCTAGCAACTACTGCAGCATGACTTGTCATACCTCCTCTTGATGTCAGTATTCCTTTTGCTGCATGCATACCATGTATATCTTCTGGTGAAGTTTCTACACGAACTAATATTGTACTTTGCATCATACTATTTAGTCTTTCAGCCTCCTCAGACGTGAAAACAACTTTTCCGCTTGCAGCACCAGGTGACGCAGGTAAGCCTAACCCAATTACTTCTAAGTTTGCTTTCTCATCTAAAGTTGGATGAAGCAAAGTGTCTAAAGAACTTGGTTCTATTCGTAATAATGCATCTTTTTTGGTAATCAACTTTTCTTTAACCATATCTACAGCTATTTTAACAGCAGACTTAGCTGTTCGTTTTCCTGAGCGTGTTTGGAGCATCCAAAGTTTTTTATTTTCAACAGTAAACTCCACATCCTGCATATCTTTGTAATGTTTTTCTAACTTATTTAAAATATTTTTAAGTTGCCTGTATGTCTCTGGCATTGCCTCTTCCATTGACTTAAGAGTTTCTTTTGACTCAACTCTGGCTTTTTTTGTAATATGTTGTGGTGTTCTGGTTCCAGCAACTACATCCTCTCCTTGTGCATTAATTAAATATTCTCCATAAATATTTTTTGATCCATCTGATGGGTTTCTTGTAAATACTACACCAGTTGCACAATTATTTCCCATATTTCCAAAAACCATTGATTGTACATTAACTGCTGTACCCCAATGAGATGGTATTTGATTTAATTTTCTATAGACTTTTGCTCTGTTACTTTCCCAAGATAAAAAAACAGCACTTATAGCTCCCACAAGTTGCTCTTTGACATTTTGAGGAAAATTTTTTTTTGTTTTTTCTTTTACAGTGTTTTTAAAATCTTTTATTAAAGCTTCTAAGTCATACTCATCTAATTCTGTGTCTAGTAATACTCCTTTTGTTAACTTGTAGCTCTCGATTATATCCTCAAAGTGATAAGCCTCGATACCCAACACAACATTGGAATACATTTGAATAAAACGCCTATAACTATCATTTGCAAACCTTAAATTTGAAGTTTTTTTTGCAAGTGCTGTTACCGTATTATCATTTAGACCTAGATTTAAAATTGTATCCATCATACCAGGCATAGAAACCCTAGCCCCAGATCTTACAGAAACTAGGAGAGGATTTTTAATATCTCCAAATTTTTTTCCTGAATCTTTTTCAATAAATTTTAGTTCTTTATTTATTTCATTAAGTATTTTTTTATTTAATTTTTTTTTATTCTTGTAAAACAAATTACATACTTCAGTAGATATTGTAAAACCAGGGGGTACAGGTAGCCCCATTCTTCCCATTTCAGAAAGATTTGCACCTTTGCCACCAAGAATATTTTTTGGTATTTTAATTTTTTTTATTTCATTTGATTTAAAATTAAATATTATTTTTTTCATACTAGGCTTCTATTTTTGAAAAATTAAAATAGTTATCAAAAGTTTTGCACAACATATTTAATAATTCTAATCTATTTTTTTTAATTATTATATCTTCATCGTTAACAATAACATTATCGAAAAAATCGTTTAGCTCGTTCTTAACGCTTGATAAAATTTTTAGACTTTCCTCATAATTTTCATCTTTACCAATACTCAAAAAATATTTTCTTATATCATTTATTTTTTTATATAATTTTTTCTCATAATCATTTTTAAATAAGCCTGGATCTGCAAAACCAAGAGTTTCAATAGATATTTTTTCTTCAGTATTTAATATATTTGAAGATCTTTTGTATACTGCAATAGTTTCAAAACCGATTTCTTTTTTAATATTTTTATTTAAACATAAAGATTTTTTGTAAGCCTTTAATAAATCATCCAATCCAAGCAAAAATGTTGAGCTTTCAATTATATCTTGTCTTATTTTTTTTTCTTTTAAATAATTTTTTAATCTCTCAATTATGAAATCGCTTAATTCGTTTTGTATCTTTTTGGTGTCAAAATCATAGCCCTGATCTCTATACGCTGAACAAGTGTAAACAATTAAATCTTTTAATTTGATTTTTGTTTCATTTTCAACAATTAATCTGACAAGACTTATAGCCATTCTTCTTATGGCATATGGGTCTTTTGAACTAGTAGGTTTCAGATTTATTCCAAAAAAGCCTACTAATGAATCTAGTTTATCGCTTAAAGATAAAGCAACACTGTACATTTTTTTTGGTAGTTTGCTTTCCATGCCGTTAGGCAAATATTGTTCAGATATAGCAAGACAAACTTCTTTATCAAACCCTTGAAACTTTGCAAAGTGACCCCCAACAATACCTTGGAGTTCTGGAAATTCTCCAACAAGATCGGACATTAAATCAACTTTACAAATTGATGAGGCTATTTCAATTTTATCTTTACTAATTAAAAAATCATCAGAAATTAATGATGATAACTTTCTCATTCGTTGAATTTTATCAAAGTAGGATCCTAAACCTTTAAAATAATTTATATTTTTCAATTTATCTACTTGTTTGACTAAATTTTGAGTTTTATTTTTTTCCCAAAAAAACTCAGCATCGCTTAATCTTGCCTCAATCACTCTCTCATTTCCTAATTTAACAAACCCTTTGGTGTCTTTTATATCTGAAACTACAAAAAAATTATTTGTAAGATTATTTTTTTTATCAAAAGTTGGTAAATATTTTTGATGACTCTGCATAGTAGTAATCAATATTTCACTAGGTACATTCAAAAATTTTTTGTCAAAATCACAAATAATTACTGATGGTTTTTCAACTATATTTACTATTTCATCTATAAGCCTTTCATTCTGTTCGATTTTTAAATTTTTTTTATTAATTATTTCATTAATCTTATTCTGTATTATCTTTTTTCTTAAATCTTGATCAATTAAAATACCTTTTTGTTTAAAAAATTTTATATACGAATTAAAGTCGTTAAAAATTTTTAAACCTTCTTCTAGTGATTTATCTGTAAAAGTTTTGTTAGAACTATTTATGTGGTTAAAAACAAAATTAAGAGGTTTTTTATTAAATATTGCTAAAATAGATTTGAGAGGTCTTCCCCAGTAAAGATCATAATTTGCCCATTTCATAGATTTATTCCAAGTTATCTTTGTTAAAATTTCACTTAAATTTTTTTCTAATAAATCTGAAACTTTTATTTTTCTAGACTCTTTTTTAAAAAAGTAGAATTCACCTTTCTCAGTAGTTTTTTTAAAAATTTTTTCTAATGTTGTATTGTTTGATCTAATAAATCCCTTTAAAGCTTTTTCGGGAGCATTAACATTTGGCCCTCTTATTTCCTCTGGGTTGAGCTTAATTTCATTAGGGATTTTATCAATATAAAGAACTAGTCTATTTGGTGTTGAATAAACATTGAAATTTTCATTAAATTTAATTTGGTTATCGATAAAAAAATTTTTAATATTTTTTTTTAATTCATTCCTTGCATTTATCTGAAGCTTTGCAGGAATTTCCTCACTAAATAGCTCTACAAATAATTCTGACATCAACTTTGGCTTTCAATCCAAACTTTCCCAATTGATTTAGTTAGTTCCCTTATTCTTGCAATATATTCAGCCCTTTGTGCAACACTAATCACCCCTCTAGCATCTAGAATATTAAACACATGGCTACATTTTAAACATTGATCGTATGCTGGAAGTGAAATTTTCTTTTCAACTAATAATTTTGTCTCCTCTTCAAGCATATCAAATATTTTAAATAAGTTATCAGTGTTGGCATATTCAAAATTATAAGCTGAAAATTCTTTTTCTGACTTATGAAAAACATCTTTGTAAGTTATTCCTTCATCATTCCAAATTAAGTCAAAAACACTTTTTTTGTTTTGAATAAACATACACAATCTCTCTAATCCGTATGTAATTTCGACAGATACAGGTTTACATTCAACTCCAGCCATTTGTTGGAAGTAGGTAAATTGCGTTACTTCCATACCATCACACCAAACTTCCCATCCAAGGCCAGCTGCTCCAAGAGTAGGGCTTTCCCAGTCATCTTCAACAAATCTTATATCGTGTTCCTCATAATTAATACCTATTGATGACAGGCTATTTAAATACATTTTTTTTATTTCTTTTGGTGAGGGTTTAATTAATACTTGGAACTGATAGTAATGTTGTAATCTGTTGGGATTGTCACCATATCTTCCGTCAGTCGGCCTACGTGATGGTTGAACATATGCAGTTTTCCATGGTTTTGGACCAAGCGATCTTAGAGTGGTTGCTGGATGAAATGTTCCAGCTCCTACCTCTAGATCATATGGTTGTAATATTACACAACCTTTTTTTGACCAGTACTTTTGTAAATTAAAGATTGTGTCTTGAAAAGATAAAGTTTTTTTTTTTATTTTATAGACCATACCTTTGCCAGATTGATCTTTCTTCTAATAAACTGATTACTTTATCAGTATAATTTTCTGAGGATGATAATTTTTTTGACAACCACCCTTTACTTTTTTCAAATTTCTTAATCTCAATTTGATCTCCATATTTTTCTCTTAATATTTGTTCTGCATTACCCAAACCATCTATTAAACCTAATTCTTTTGCTTTTTTTCCAGCCCAAAACTCACCTGAAAAAAGTTCGATACCAGAGTTTTTGTTTAGTTTTTCTTTTCTACTCTCCTCAACGACATCAATAAAGTCCTGATGAATTTCTAATTGAATATTTTTTAACCGATTTATATCCTCTTCTTTTTCATCAAGAAAAGGGTCTAAAGTACTTTTATTCTTTCCTGCTGTATATACTCTTCTTTGAACTCCAATTTTTTCTATTAAGTTTTTAAATCCAAATGATGCAGAAATAACCCCAATTGATCCTATTATCGAACTTGAGTTTGCATATATCTCATCACCAGCACAAGCGATCAGGTATCCACCGGATGCAGCCACATCTTCAGCAAAGACAATCACTTTTTTTTTTGTTTTTTTTGATTGTTCCTTAATAAGTTTATATATTAGATGTGATTGAACTGGAGATCCTCCTGGTGAGTTTATTGTAATTGCTACTACTAATGCTTTTTTTAGTGAGAAAGCTTTTTTAATTATTTCTTCCTGGCTTGAATAATCTATTCCTTGTCTAAATTTTCCAACATTTCCTATAACACCAGATAGTTTAAGATGGCTAATAACTTTTTTTTTTTTAAAAAATGAAAACATTAAAATTTTTATAAGTTTTTTAAATATATTATAAACCCTAGTTATAATTAAAGAATAAGGTGCGTCAATTGATAAGTATATTAATAATTTGTATATAATAGTTTTAAAACATGGGAACTGTAATACAGCTTAAAAAACAAATTAATAATTCTTATACTGACTTAAAAAACTCAGTTGAAGATAAGTTGATTCTAGTTGAAGAAAAAATTAATTCCAGATTAGCAAGTAAAGTTGAGTTAGTTCAAAAGATGACAAAATATCATTTAAGCACTGGAGGTAAAAGACTTAGAGCTCTATTAACATTGCAATGCTCAAAAATTTGTGGATACGAGAAGGGATTAAGAGATGTTAATCTGGCTGCATGTGTTGAATTAATCCATGCAGCAACTTTAATGCACGATGATGTAATTGATAACTCTAAAATTAGAAGAGGAAAAAAGACCTTAAATAAGATCTGGGGAAATCACTCATCAATTTTAGTAGGCGATTATCTCTTAAGCAAATGTTTTGAAATGATGGTTGAAGATGGAAATTTAGAATTACTTAAACTTTTAGCCAACACATCATCAGAAATTGCTCAAGGTGAAGTTCTGCAATTACAACACAATAAAGAAATAGACATGTTAGAGGAGACATATCTAAATATTATTTCCTCAAAGACTGCATCATTATTTGCAGCAGCTACAAAAGTTGGCGCAATTATTTCAGAAAAAGATTTAAAATTTAAAAATGCTTTAGAATTTTATGGAAAAAACCTAGGTCTCACATTTCAAATTGCAGATGACACATTAGATTATAATTCCGAATTAAAATTATTTGGAAAAAACATTGGTAATGATTTTTATGAGGGAAAAGTAACTTTACCTATAATTCTACTTTATCAAAAATTAGATGATGTTGAAAAAGAAAAATTAAAATCTTTATTTGAAAAACAAATTCGTGAAAAGAAAGATTTAGAATATGTTCTAAATCTCATAAAAAAAAATAAAATAATTAAAGAGTGTTATAAAAAGGCAGAGCATTATATAAATTTAGCTTCTAATTCTTTAAGTGTATTTGAGGACTCAGATGAAAAAAATGTGCTTAAAAATTTAACATCTTTTAGTATAGAGAGAAATTTCTAAGGGCTTAACAATACTTTTTTCCAACTTTTATTTTTTTTAATGTATTTCAATCTTTCATGAATTCGATTTTGACCATCAAGCCAGAATTCTATTTCTTTAGGTTTTATTCTCCAGCCTGACCAGTATTCTGGTCGTGGTACTTTTTCTTTATTTGGGAATTTTTTTTTAAACTCTTTTATAGATTTATATAAATCGTCTCTTTTTTTTAAAATGCTGCTCTGCTGTGAAGCCCAAGCACCAATTCTACTTCCATATGCTCTTGATTTGTAATAATCATCAGCTTCTTTTTTTGAAACTTTAGATGCAATACCAATTACCCTAATTTGTCTTTGTAGGCTTTTCCAATGAAAACACATGGAAATTTTTGAAGAATTTTTAATGGCTTTACTTTTATCACTTTTTAAATTTGTGTAAAAAATGAAACCATTTTTATCAAAATCTTTAAGAAGAACCATTCTGACTGTTGGAAATCCTTTTTTATTAACAGTGCCTACAGCAAACGCATTTGGGTCATTAATTTCAGTTTTTTTTGCTTTATTGAACCATTCTTCAAAAAGTTTTATTGGGTTATTATGATCTTTAAAGCAAAGATTTAATCCAAGTGAGTTTTTTTCGTTCATAATTTTAAAAAAATAATTTATACAGTAAGATAATGTCATTTAATACTTTTGGAAAGTTATTTAGATTTACCACTTGGGGAGAATCTCATGGTGTTGCAATTGGGTGTGTTGTGGACGGATGCCCACCAAATGTTCCAATAAAGGAAAGTGATATTCAAAAAGAACTTAATAAACGAAAACCAGGTCAATCTAAATTCACAACACAAAGAAAAGAGGATGACAAAATTAATATTTTATCTGGTGTTTTTGAGGGAAAAACTACTGGAACTCCAATATCTTTAATAATTTATAACAAAGACATGAGATCTAGAGATTATGAGACAATAAAGAACAAATTTCGACCAGGACATGCAGATTACACTTATTTTAAAAAGTATGGAATTCGGGATTATAGAGGAGGTGGAAGACAATCAGCCCGTGAGACTGCAGCAAGAGTTGCAGCAGGGGCAATTGCAAAAGTAGTTTTGAAAAATAAGATTGGTGCTAAATATCAAGCAGTCGGTGCGGTTATACAATTAGGAATTTTAGGGTGCGATATAAACAAATGGAAAGACAAAACTATATCCACAAATCCATTTTTTTGTCCTGACAAATCTGTAATTAAGCTCTGGGAAAAATATTTACTCGGCATAAGAAAAGCTGGTTCATCTTGTGGAGCAATAATTGAGATTAGAGCAAGAGGAGTACCTTTAGGACTTGGAGCGCCAATATATTCCAAATTAGATATGGATTTAGCAGCTGCGATGATGAGCATTAATGCTGTAAAGGGGGTAAATATTGGATCAGGAATGGGTTCAGCTATGCTAACTGGGGAAGAAAACTCTGACGAGATTTTACAAAGAAAAGGTAAAACTAGTTTTAAGTCAAACAATGCTGGTGGAATTTTGGGTGGAATTTCGACAGGTCAAGAAATAAAGATTTCATTTGCTGTTAAACCAACTTCATCGATTTTATCATCTAGAAAAACGATTGATAAGTTCGGCAAAAATACAACAATATCAGTTAAAGGAAGACATGACCCGTGTGTGGGAATTAGAGCAGTCCCAATAGGAGAAGCTATGATGCATTGTGTAATTCTTGACCACTATTTAATGAACACTGCTCAAAATAAAATTTAATTAGATTTTTTTATTAAAACTTTTGAATTTAACGTATCTAAAATCTTATTTTCTATTCCAATTGAATCAAGATTTGCATATTTATACATTAACTCTGGTTTATCATGATCTATAAATCTATCAGGCAATATCATTGATCTAAATTTTAAATTGCTATCTAGAAGATTTTTTTCACTAAGAAATTGGCTAACATGAGATCCAAATCCACCAATAGATCCCTCCTCTATTGTGATTAAAACTTCATGCTCTGTTGCAATTTGCCAGATTAAATTTTCGTCTAAAGGTTTTGCAAATCTTGCATCAATTATAGAAATATTAATTCCTTTTTTAGATAAATTTTCAGATGCTAAAATACACTCATGAAGTCTTGCACCAAAATTTAAAATTACAACTTTTTTTCCAGTTTTAATAATTTTTGCTTTACCCAACTCAATTTTTTCATTTATTTCTGGTAATTCAATCCCTAGACCATTTCCTCTTGGATATCTAAAAGCTGAAGGTCTATCATTAATATCTATTGAGGTATTGATCATTCTTACAAGTTCGGCTTCATCACTAGCTGCCATTACTACAAAATTTGGTAGTGTTGATAAGTATGTTATATCAAACGAGCCCGCATGTGTTGGTCCATCAGCGCCAACTAGTCCAGCTCTATCAATTGCAAATCTTACTGGCAGGGATTGAATTGCAACATCATGAACAACTTGATCATAAGCTCTTTGAAGAAAAGTTGAGTATATTGCTGCATAAGGTTTAAATCCCTCTGTAGCCATTCCAGCGGCAAAAGTTACTGCGTGCTGTTCTGCTATTCCAACATCAAACATTCTGTTAGGAAATTTTTTTCCAAATAAATCCATACCTGTTCCTGATGGCATCGCTGCTGTTATACCAACAACTTTACTATCCTTTTCGGCATGCTTGATTAAGGTGTTAGCAAATACTTTTGTATACGATGGTGCATTAGATGAAGATTTTATCTGTTCTCCTGTTTTTACATTAAATTTTGAAACTCCATGGAATTTATCTTCTGATTTTTCTGCAAATTTATAACCTTTTCCTTTTTCAGTTTTTACATGAACTAAAATTGGACCATCATAATTAATTTCTTTTGCATTTTTAAATACAGAAACCATTGTATCTATATCATGTCCATCTATTGGCCCAATGTAATAAAATCCCATGGAATTAAATAAAGTACCACCAGTAACTGCAGACCTTAAAAAATCCTCTGCTTTTCCAGCTTTGTTTTTAAATCTTTTTGAGAAGGCAGATATGATTAATTTTAATGTCTCTCTAAAACTAAAATAAATCTTACCAGACAGAATTTTTGCAAGATACTTTCTCATAGCTCCAACAGGTTTTGCAATTGACATGTCATTATCGTTTAAAACGACTATCATTTTTGTCTTGCTTTCTCCTGCATTGTTCATTGCCTCATATGCCATACCAGCACTTATCGCTCCATCACCTATGACTGCAATTACATTATCAGATTTATTTGACAATTTATTAGCAACTGCCATTCCTAATGCCGAAGATATAGAAGTTGAACTATGAGCAGCGCCGAAAGGATCATACTCGCTTTCTGATCTTTTTGTAAAACCAGATAATCCCTTCCCTTTTCTAAGTGTTCTAATTTTATTTTTCCTACCAGTTAATATTTTATGAGGATAAGTTTGGTGCCCAACATCCCAAATTAATTTATCATGTGGAGTATTAAATATATAATGCAAAACCACAGTGAGCTCTACAACTCCAAGACCTGCTCCTAGGTGTCCACCAGTTTCTGATACAACGTCAATTAATTCTTGCCTGACTTCGTCAGCCAAAACTTTTATCTCAGATTGAGATAATTTTCTGATATCACTTGGAAAATTGACATTGTTTAAAAATTTGTAATTACTGCTCATTTTGTTCTACTTAAAATATAATTTATGGTTTCTTTTAGATCTCTACTTTTTTTTCCAAATTTATTTAAACTTTTGAATATATTTAATTTTAGGTTATTTGCATATTTAATAGTATTTTTATTACCTAGTAAACTTATTAAAGTAGCTTTTCCCATTTTTAAATCTTTTCTAGTTTTTTTTCCAACGGTTGCTGTTTTTCCCTTTAAATCTATTAAATCATCAGCAATTTGGAACAATAGGCCTATTTCATTACCAATTTTATTAAACATTCCTAAATATTTTATTTTACCTGACATAATAATTGGTGCCACACAACAAAAACTAAAAAGCTTACCAGTTTTCTTAATTTGCATATCAATAATTTGTCTTTTATTTTTTTTTATTTTTTCATAACTTAAATCTAGATATTGGCCTCCAGCTATACCAGAATGACCAGAACTCTCTGATAGTAAGTTTATTAATTTTATTTTCTTCTTTTCACTTAAATTTAATTTTTTCTGGCTCAAAATTTGGAAAGCTATTGTAAGTAAAGAATTGCCAGCAAGTATTGCTGTGGACTCACTAAATTTCTTATGAGTCGTCAACTTTCCTCTCCTTAAATTATCATTATCCATACAGGGTAAATCATCATGAATGAGTGAGTAAGCATGAATGCATTCTACTGCAGCAGCTACTTGCAAGATAGTTTTTTTATTAATTTTAAATATTGAACCAACATCAAATAATATTTTTGATCTTATTTTTTTCCCTCCAGGGAGAAGTCCATACAACATCGGTTTGATTAGATCTGTATTTTTTTCTTTAGAAAAATATCGATAAAGATAATCGTTAGTTTTTTTAACAATTCTATTTAGTTTTTTTTCCATCTTTTTTTGATTTTATCTCTTTAATTTTTGAATATGATTTTTCTGATATTTTTTTAAAGTTTTGTTGAAATTTTTTTTCTATAAGTTTATTTATTTTAATCAAATTTGCATAGTCCTCTGATTTGTTTTCTAAATTTATTTCATTTTCCAAATTTTTAATTATTTTATCAGCTAAATCTGTAAGCTCATTTAAAGATTTTGATGTAATATCATCTAGCAAATTTTTTTCATTCATATATTAGTTGGTAATATTATATGAAAAATGACATTTCAAATATTAAAAAAACAATAAAATATTTGAATAATGATGAATGTGTAGCAATCCCCACCGAAACTGTTTATGGGTTGGCTGCAAATGCCTACTCAAAAAAGGCTGTATTAAAAATATTTAAATTAAAAAAAAGGCCCAGTAGCAATCCTCTAATTGTTCACTATCATAATATCAATCAATTAAAAAAGGATTGTGAATTAAATAGTATTTTCATGAGACTTTACAAAAAATTTTGCCCAGGAGCAATTTCGTTTGTTTTGAAACTTAAAAAGACTAGTAAAATTTCAAAAATAGTCACAAATAACTCAAATTTGGTAGCAGTAAGATTTCCAAGTCATTATTTAACCAAAAAGATATTAAAAGAAATTGATTATCCCCTCGCAGCTCCAAGTGCAAATATTTCGTCAAGTATTAGTCCAGTTTCAAAACAAGACGTAATTGATGAATTTGGGAATAACATTAAATTTGTTTTAGAAGGAGGCTCTTCAAAGGTAGGTTTGGAGTCTACTATACTAAATCTTGTCGGTAAGCCTAATATTATTAGATTGGGGGGTATAGACAGAAAAACAATTCATAAATTTCTTAAATCATTAAAAAATAATCAAAATAGAAAAGTAAATGTAAAAATGCCAGGTAGCAGTAAATTGCATTATTCTCCTGGTATACCCATGAGACTAAATGCCAAAAAAAATAAAGATGGAGAAGCTTTTATTTTGATAAAAAAAAGGAAAAAAAAAAATAAAAATTATTTTTATTTAAGTAAAACTAAAAATTTAAAAGAAGCAGCAAAAAATTTATACAAAACGTTAAGAAAAATAAAAAAAAATGGATATAAACAAATTGCAGTTGAAAAAATACCAAATATTAAAATTGGTGAGGCAATTAATGATAGACTTTTAAGAGCATCAAAGAAATGAAAAATTTAATAGAAGTTAAAGATATAAAAAAAAATTATGGAAAAAAAGAGGCTGTGAAAGGTATTTCCTTTAATGTTCAAGAAAATGAAATTCTTGGTTTACTTGGACCAAATGGCTCTGGTAAAACTACAACTATTGGAATGCTACTTGGTTTACTAAAGCCTACAAGCGGGCAAATATTTATTAATAATCTTAAACTTGAAAATCACAGAATTGAAATACTTGAAATGATTAATTTTATATCTCCATATATTGAATTACCAAAAAAGCTTACTGTAAAGCAAAATCTATATGTTTATTCAAAACTTTATAAAGTTAAAAATATTCAGGAGAGGATTGAATATCTTTCAGAAAAACTGAGAATAGAAGATTTATTAGATAGTATTACAGGCGAATTATCTTCAGGTCAAAAAAATAGAGTAAGTTTAGCAAAAGCATTAATTAATGAACCAAAAGTACTTTTACTTGATGAGCCAACCGCATCTTTAGACCCAGAGGTGGGTGATTTTGTTAGAACTTTTTTAGAGGAATACAAAAGAGAAAAAAAAATTTCAATACTTCTAGCTTCTCATAATATGAGTGAGGTCACACGATTGTGCAAGTCAGTACTAATGATGAAAAATGGAGAGATTATAGACCAAGGTAAACCTGATGATTTAATTACTAAACACGGAAGAACAAATTTAGAAGAAGTTTTCTTAAAACTTTCAAGGAGTAAAAGTGAGTTTAACTAGAATATACGGTTTATTTTTAAGACATTTTTATCTTATAACTAGATCATTTCCTAGAATCTTAGATTTAGTTTACTGGCCTACTATTCAAATTACTCTTTGGGGATTTATCTCAAATTTTTTTGCTACACACACAACTTATTACAACAATGCGGTTGGCGTGATTTTGACTTGTGCAATACTTTACGATTTTTTATTCAGAACAAGTATTGGTTTTAATATGCTTTTTTTGGAGGAGATTTGGAGTAGAAATTTTACTAATCTTTTTATAACACCTATGAAAATTGGAGAAATTTTAACTTCACTTGTTATAACAGCTTTAATAAGATCTTTAATTGGTTTAGTTCCGGCAATCTTGCTTACTTCTCCTTTATTCGGAATTTCAATTTTAGAGTTGGGAATATTCTTGTTTTTTTTATTTTTGAGTCTTTATATTTTTGGGATTACACTAGGAATTTTAGTTTCTTCAGGATTGCTTAGATTTGGCCCATCATTTGAGAATATAGCATGGTCGACAATGTTTTTACTCGCACCATTTGGATGTATTTATTACCCTATTGAAACTCTTCCAGAAGTATTTCAAAAAATAGCTTATATTTTACCGTTAGTATATATATTTGAGGAAGCTAGAAACATATTGATAAATCAAACTGTAAATATTGAAAATATTTACAATGCGTTTATTTGGAATTCTTTGTATTTCACCCTTTCAATTATTTTATTTTATTACTCATTTAATGCTGCAAAAAATAAAGGTACACTAATTAACATGGGTGAGTAATGGTGCGCCCGCAAGGAGTCGAACCCTGAACCTCCAGAGCCGAAATCTGGCGCTCTATCCAGTTGAGCTACAAGCGCATATTGTATAATTATAATAATATGAAAAGTAATATAAATATAAAAGTCAAAAATAAAGAAAAAAATTTAAGAATAGATATTTTATTATCAAATCAGGACGATAAATTAAGCAGATCAAGAGTAAAAAATTTAATTTTAAAAAATAACTTAAAAATAAATAACATAGTTGTTAAAGATCCATCCAGAAAAGTTAAAATCGGCGATGAAATATTTTTTGAAGTTGTAGAACCAAAAAAAGAAACACTTTCTCCATTTAATTATCCTCTTGAAATAATTCACGAAGATGATGATTTGATTGTAATAAACAAATCAGCTGGAATTTCAATGCATCCTGGACCAGGGAATTATGACAACACAATTGTTAATGCATTAATTAACTATACAGGAAATAATTTGTCGAGGATTGGAAATGAATTAAGACCAGGCATTGTTCATAGAATAGATAAAGATACATCTGGATTAATTGTGATTGCAAAAAATAATTTCTCACATGAGAATTTATCAAATCAATTTTCTAAGCATACTATTACAAGAGTTTATCAAGCTTTGGTCTGGGGTAAAATCAGACCTCAGAATGGTAAAATTGAAACATTTATTACTAGAAGTTCAAGAAATAGACAGATGATGGAAGTATCTTTAAAAAAAGGTAAAAAAGCTATAACACATTATAAAACCTTAGAGACATTTGAAAATGATAAAGTTCCAACTTTTAGTCTTGTAGAATGTAGATTAGAAACTGGAAGAACACACCAGATAAGAGTTCATTTTTCAAATAAAGGTAACCATATTTTAGGTGATAAAAAATACAAAAAAAAATATAAAAAATTTCTTAATATTAACACAGAACTTGAAGAGAAAATAAATTCTCTTAGTAGACATTTTCTTCATGCCAAAACTCTTGGTTTCAGTCATCCAAAAAATAACAAAAGAATGGAATTTAAGTCAAAATTACCTTTAAATTTGGAAAATATTTTGAAAAAACTAAGAAAAATAGAGTAATTAAAGCATTGTAAAAACTAATTTATTTATTAAATAAATACTTCGAATGAACAATAATGGTTATAATCTCCCAACACTTTCTAATGAAGGTGGACTGGCGGCATATCTTGCGCAGATTAAAAAATTCCCCATGCTTGCTGCTGAGGAGGAGTATATGTTAGCAAAAAATTGGCAATCAACTGGAAATGTTAAATCAGCAGAAAAACTTGTAACCAGCCACTTAAGATTAGTTGCGAAGATAGCAATGGGATATAAAGGTTATGGTTTACCACTTAATGAAATGATCTCAGAGGGAAATGTAGGACTAATGCAGGCAGTGAAAAAATTTGAACCAGAAAAAGGTTTTAGACTTGCAACATATGCAATGTGGTGGATTAAAGCTTCAATACAGGAATATATTTTAAGATCTTGGAGTTTAGTAAAGATAGGAACAACAACAGCTCAAAAGAAACTTTTTTTTAATTTAAAAAAAATTAAAAATCAAATATCACCTCGATCTGAGGGAGATTTGAGGAAAGAACATGTAGAAGATATTGCAAAGAGACTATCAGTAAGTGAAGATGAAGTTGTTTCCATGAACAGAAGACTCTCAGGTAGAGAGCAATCTCTAAACGCTCCAATAGGTGAAGATGGAGATGAATGGCAAGATTGGGTGGTTGATAATGAAATGGATCACGAATTAAAAATTGCACAAAGTGATGAGATGGAGCAAAGAAAAGATCTACTGCAAGACTCAATTAAAATATTGAACGAAAGAGAAAAAAATATTTTATACTCTAGAAGGCTAAATGATGAGCCAGTTACCTTAGATGAATTAAGTAAAAAATACAAAATTAGCAGAGAGAGAATCAGACAGATAGAGAACAAAGCATTTGAAAAACTTCAAAAGCATATGTTAAATTCCGCAAAATCTAAAAATCTGTTACCAGCTAATTAAAAGGATCTATCAAAAGAATAGTGTCCTCTCTTTCAGGACTTGTTGAAATACTTGATATTTTGGTCTCAATAAACTCCTCGATAGCTTTTATGTAAATTTTTGCATTATTTGGTAAATCCTCAAATTTTTTAATTCCCTGTGTTTTAGATTTCCATCCTTCAAAATTTTTATAAACTGGTTTAACATTTAATTGATCCTCTACAGCAGCAGGAAAATGATCAATTTTTTTTCCATTCAGTTCGTAAGCTACACAAAGATTTATTTCATCAAGTTCATCCAAAACATCTAATTTTGTTAGGGCTATTCCATCAATACCAGAAATTTTTATGGTTTGTCGAACTAAAACACCGTCAAACCAACCACATCTTCTTTTTCTGCTAGTTACTGTTCCAAATTCGTGTCCCTTTTCTCCCAAGTGATTACCAATGTTATCTTTAAGTTCTGTTGGGAATGGTCCTTCACCTACTCTTGTTGTATAGGCTTTTGTTATACCTAGAACAAAACTTATAGAATTGGGGCCACATCCAGTTCCTGTCGCTGCAGAAGCTGCAACAGTATTCGACGAAGTTACATATGGATACGTTCCGTGATCAACATCTAGCAATACTCCTTGAGCTCCCTCAAATAAAATCTTTTTATTTTCTGATTTAAATTGATCTATTTTTCTCCAAACAGGGGCTGAATACTTTAAAACATCTGGTGCTATTTCTAATAACTCTTCAACTAACTTATTTTTTTCATATTTAGGCTTACCTAATCCCAAACGTATTGCATTATGATGCTCGAGTACTACTGCTAGTCTATTTTCAAGATTTTTTTTTGACGCAAGATCCATAACTCTTATTGATCTTCTTCCAACTTTATCTTCATAAGCTGGGCCTATTCCTCTTCTTGTAGTTCCAATTTTAGAATTGCCTGCGGAGTCCTCTCTAATTTCATCCATTTCTCTATGAAATGGTAAAATTAATGTAGCTGCTTCAGATAATATTAAGTTGCTTTCATTTATCTTAACTCCTTTAGATTTGGCTTCTTCAATTTCGTCAAGTAAAGCCCATGGGTCAACAACAACCCCATTTCCTATTATTGAAATTTTATTTTTTCTAACAATACCAGATGGTAGAAGTCTCAATTTGTAAGTAATACCATCTATGACTAAGGTATGACCTGCATTATGACCCCCCTGAAATCTTACAACTACATCGGCTTCGCTTGATAACCAATCAACTATCTTCCCTTTTCCTTCATCTCCCCACTGAGAACCGACTACAACTACATTTTTCATCTAAATTTCTTTTCAATAATAAAACTATTTAAGTGATTAATTGGTCCATTTCCCTTTCCAAAGTTTGGTCTTGTCTTAATAGCATTGTTTACATATCTAATACCTAACTCACAAGATTTCTTTAATGTTTTTCCACATCCATAATAGGTTGCAATAGCACTTGATAATGTACATCCAGTTCCATGAGTGTTTTTTGTTATAATTTTTTTATTGGTAAATATTGAAATTTCTTTCTTATTGACAAAAATATCTTTCAAAATTTTAGATTCTAAATGACCACCTTTAATTAAAACATTTCTGGCACCTAAATCTAACAATATTTTAGCAGCAATTTTCATATCATTCATAGATTTAATCTTCATTGCAGTAAGCATTTCTGCTTCTGGAATATTTGGCGTGATTAAATCTACTTTTTGAATTAGTTTATTTTTTAAGATTAAAACTGCTTTATCATTAATAAGTCTAGTTCCACCTTTAGCTACCATTACAGGGTCTAATATAATCTTTTTTAAATTTAATTTTTTTATTGATTTTAAAACTGTATTTATAACTTGTGTCGAATGTAACATTCCAATCTTTACAGAGTCTGGTTTAATATCATTTGAAGTGAATTCTATTTGATTAGAAATTTCTTTAGTTGGGATTGGTATTATTGATTTAACAGCTTTTGTATTTTGAGCTGTGACTGCGGTTATTGCTGTCATTGCATAAGAACCTAGCGATGTCACAGATTTAATATCTGCTTGAATGCCTGCTCCTCCAGATGAATCTGATCCTGCGATAATTAATATTTTAGAATTTATTTTCAATTTACTGTATAGATTTTTTTACTATATTTATACATAACTTATTTAATCTTGAGTATTCAGACTCACACATGATTCTTATTTTTGGTTCAGTACCAGATTTTCTAACTAATATTCTACCTTTATTTTTTATAATTTTTTTTGCTTCAGAAATTGCTTTTTTACATTTTGGACTGTCAATCATTGATTTATCTTTAACTTCAACATTTTCTAATATTTGAGGTGTGGGATTAAATTTGTTAAAAAGTTCACTTGTTTTTTTTCTTTTTCTTAAAGAAAAAAGGATTTCTAAAGCAACTAACAATCCATCTCCAGTCGTCGCAAACTTACCAAGAATTATATGACCTGATTGTTCTCCTCCTAAATTAAATCTGTTTTTTTTCATTTTTTCCTTAACATATCTATCTCCTACATCTGATCTCAAAAATTTAATTCTATTTTTTTTAAAAAACTCCTCTAAACCATAATTTGACATAAGTGTGCCAATGACTCCACCTTTTAAAATTTTTTTCCTTTTCCATCTCTCTCCTAACATTGCAAGTATTTTATCTCCATCAATAATTTTTCCTTTTTCATCACACACAATTATTCTGTCTGCATCACCATCTAATGCAATACCTATATGCGCTTTTGTTTTTTTTGTCATTTGACAAATTTTTTTAGGATAAGTAGAACCAGATTTAAGATTAATATTTAATCCATTTGGATTTGTACCAAATTTAAAAACTTTAGCCCCTAATGATTTAAACAATTCAGGTCCAGCCTTGTAACTTGCACCATTAGCACAGTCTAATGCAATTTTAATGCCTTTCAAACTAAATGATGACGGAAAATTTTGTTTTAGAATTTTTATGTAATCTTCATTCGCATCCTCTAATCTTTTAACTCTTCCTAATTCAATTGGTCCTGATAGATTATTTATAATCTTTGAATCAATCAACTTTTCAATTTTTTTTTCAATTTTATCAGATAACTTTAGTCCGTCTGGTCCAAACAGCTTTAAACCATTATCGTAATGAGGGTTGTGAGATGCGGTAATCATTATCCCCATATTTGCCCTCATTTTCTTTGTTAGCATTGCTAAACCATTAGTAGGGAGTGGTCCTAGAGTATAAATATGCATGCCTGCAGAAGCTAATCCAGAAACTAAGGCTGGCTCAAGTGTATAGCCTGATAACCTTGTATCCTTTGCGATAATTGCGGTTTGTTTATTTTTTTTTAAATTTTTAAAATATGTTCCTGCTGCTAATCCAAATTTAAAAAACATCTCACCATTTATTTTAGATCCATTTACTCTACCCCTAATACCATCTGTTCCAAAATATTTTTTAACCATTTTTAATTTTGTAATTTTTTAAATACTTTAAGTGCTTGATTAATTTCTTTAACATCATGGACTCTTAAAATTTGAACACCTTGTAAATATGATTGAATGCAGGATGATATTGTACCTCCAAGTCTTTCTTTAGTATCATTCTCTTTTGAAATTTCTTTAATAAATCTCTTTCTAGATAAACCCAACATTATAGGAAGACCTAATGAATGGAAAATAGAAATATTCTTTAAAAGAGTAATATTATGTTTCAAATTTTTTCCAAATCCTATTCCTGGATCTAATATAATATTATTATGTTTAATACCTATTTTTCTTATATATTTTAATTTTGCATCAAAGAAATCATATATATCAAGTAACACATTTTTATATGATGGTTTAATTTGCATATTTTTTGGTGTTCCTTTCATGTGGTGAATGACGAATGGTTTTTTTGTTTCTTTTAAAAAATTTATTGTATCAGGATCGTAACTTAGGCCAGATACATCATTAATAAGATCAACTTTTAATTTAAAAGCCTTACTCATAACAAAACTTTTTCTTGTATCCAAAGAAATAAAATACTTTTTATTTTTTAACATTTTTAAAACTAATTTAATTCTATCCCACTCTTTTGTTGGGCTTATATCATTTGCTCCAGGCCTTGTAGACTCTCCTCCAATGTCGAGTATTTTTGCACCATTTGATAATAACTTATTAATATGTTTTAAGGCTAAATTTTTTTTATTATATTTTCCACCATCTGAAAAACTATCTGGTGTTAAATTGACAATGCCCATAAAAATTGGGATATCAGATAGAGTTAATTGTTTAAAAGTTTTCTTTTGTTTTATTTTTTTTAAATCTTTATTAATTTTAATTTTTAGATTTCTTGGAAGTTTTTTAATATCTTTAATATTAATTACTTTACTGTTTTTTCTATTTATTATTTCTATCTCATCAAAAGAAATTAGATTATTTCCATTAAGAGGAACAGATAATTTTTTTGCAATATTTTCTTTAGATTTTGAACCGAAATAAAAATTACACGCTCTAGTGTAATATTTGTTCATTAGTGCTTAATGCACTATCTTTGGTTTTAAGCCCATCGAGCCTAACGCCGAATTTTGATCATCATCTTCTACTTTAAGATCTTCTTTATTTTTTGGGTATATATTTTTATTCACTAAATCCTCTATCTCCGCACCTGTTAAAGTTTCATAAATAAGTAAGGCTTTTGCAAGTTTGTGTAAATCATCCATTTTTTCAGTTAATACTTTTCTTGCTCTATCATAACCCATATCTACAAACCTTCTGATTTCACTATCAACTTTCCTTGCTGTTTCTTCAGACATATTTTGTTGTCTAGCTACAGATCTTCCTAAAAATACTTCTTCTTCATTCTCACCGTAGGCGACTGGACCCATTTCTTTACTTAATCCAGCTCTCATAACCATTGCTCTTGCTCTTTTCGTTGCTTGCTCAATATCGCTAGCCGCTCCTGTAGTTACTTTATCGTCTCCAAAAATTAATTCCTCAGCAACCCTACCCCCCATAGCAATTGCCATTTGAGCATGAAGTTGTTCTCTTGTTTGTGAAACTTCATCTCTTTCTGGTAATTGCATAACCATACCTAAAGCTCTACCACGTGGTATAATAGTTGCTTTATGTATAGGATACGCGGCTTTTTCATTTATTGTTACAATGGCATGTCCAGCTTCATGATATGCGGTTAATTTTTTCTCCTCCTCTGTCATTACCATAGATCTTCTCTCCGATCCCATCATTACTTTATCTTTAGCTTCTTCAAATTCTTGATAAGTAACAATTCTTTTATTTTTTCTTGCTGCGAGTAATGCTGCTTCATTTACAAGATTAGCTAAATCTGCTCCCGAAAAACCTGGCGTTCCTCTTGCTACTGTTCGTAAATTTACATCAGGTGCCATTGATATTTTTTTTGCGTGTACATTTAAAATTTTTTCTCTTCCTATTAAGTCAGGGTTTGAAACTACTACTTGTCTGTCAAATCTACCTGGCCTTAATAGTGCCGGGTCTAGTACGTCTGGTCTATTGGTAGCTGCAATAATAATAACACCTTCATTAGTATCAAATCCATCCATTTCTACTAACAACTGATTAAGAGTTTGTTCTCTTTCATCATTGCCCCCACCTAAACCTGCTCCTCTACTTCTGCCAACTGCATCAATCTCATCTATAAAAATTATACATGGTGAGTGCTTTTTACCTTGTTCAAACATATCTCTAACTCTTGAAGCTCCAACCCCAACAAACATTTCAACGAAGTCAGAACCTGATATAGTAAAAAATGGAACTCCTGCCTCACCAGCTATCGCTCTTGCAAGTAGTGTTTTTCCAGTTCCTGGGGGTCCGACTAAAAGGCAACCACGGGGAATTTTACCTCCAAGTCTACTAAATTTTTTTGGATCTTTTAAAAATTCTACAACTTCTTCTACTTCCTCTTTGGCTTCTTCTACCCCAGCTACATCATTAAATGTAACTTTTCCTTTTATTTCGTTCATCATTTTTGCTTTTGATTTTCCAAAACCCATTGCTCCACCTTTGCCACCTTGCATTTGTCTCATGAAGAAAATCCACACTGCAATCAAAAGCAACATAGGAAACCAAGATAAGAGTATTCCAAACAATGAGGGCATTTTTTCTTCCAATGGGCTGGCTGATATACTTACACCTTTATCACTAAGCTTTTGTATTAAATTTGGATCATCAGGAGCGTAAGTATTAAAAATTTCTCCATTAGACATTACGCCTTTAATATTCTTCCCCTGAATTTCAACTTGAACAACTCTTCCATTGTCTACTTGAGTTAAAAACTCAGAAAATATTATGTTATTTTTTTGATTTATTGAACCTTGTGGATTTTTAAACATGTTATAAAGACCAATAGTTAGGATAACTATTACTGCCCACATGGCTATGTTTTTGAAATTCATGTTTATAAATTAAGAATTATTATCAATTTAACAAGTGTCAATTTGTGTCAATTTTAAACTAATTTACTTATTTTCTGAGGAAATAGCGACTGAATTCTCAATTTTTTGAATTATACATCCTGAAAGTGTTTTTTTTACGAAATTTTCATCTGATTTTATATAATTAATTAAATTTTTGACTTTTGATCCCCTTGCATAAAATTGTCTTTTTCCAGTTTTTTGAATTACCTCTGATAGTGATCTAAAAATAATCTCATCTGGCTGCATAAAAAACTCCTTTTTTAGAATAGTTGTTTTAGTAAATGGTATTAAGCTTGTGTTATTTTTTAAGTTTTGTAATACGTAATAATCAATGGCTTGGTTGCTCTCGCTTAAACTATTTAAAGATAATTTAAATTTGTTAAATGTTAAACCTTCATCCTCCAATTTTGAAATTAGTTTCCTTATTTTGACTCTTAGGAATTTATCATCAAAATTAGATTCATCCTCAACATAGAAATTAAAAGTATTTTTTGAAATGTAAGTTAAATCTTTTTTAGATACATCTATCAAAGGTCTTAACGTGTAAATTTGATGATCAAATTTTACTTTTGATTTAGTTTTGCTAAATGAAATTAAACCTTTTAAACCTGAGCCCCTCAACAACCTAATAAAAAAATTTTCTAATAAATCATCTTTATGATGTGCTGTTAAAATAAAGTCTATTTTTTTAGGTAGGCTTTTTTTAATAATCATACTATATCTATTATCTCGAGCATATGATTGTAAATTTGATAATTTTTTCATCTTTTTTAAAGTAAGTATCTCACAATTTATTCCAAATGATTTAAGTTTGCTTCTTACAAGTTTAGCCTCCGAAGTAGATTTTTCTCTTATTTTGTGATCTACAATAAAAAAATAAATTTTCTTTTTTTTTTCCAATGAATAACTCTTTGCCAGAAATGACAGCGCAATGCTATCTACTCCTCCTGAGACTGCAACACAAATATTATTAGAGACATTTTTTGGTAATTTTTTTTTAAAATTTAAATAAATTCCTTTTATTTTTGGATCTTCTAATTTTTTTGAAAAAAAACTAGGAATTTTCTTTTTTGCACTCAAATTCTTTTTCTTCATAATACTTTGCTTTTTGAAGTACTGATTGAGTAGCATTGGGATACTGTTTTTTTACTCCAGCAATCATCAAGCATCCTTGATCTTTCTCTCCCATTTGAACCAACGATACTCCAAGTTTTAATAAATTTTCTGGAGCAATTTTGCTTTTTGGATACTTTTGGTAACCTTCTAAATAAGCACTTGCAGCATCTGTATACATCTGTCTTATTCTGTATGTTTCAGCATACCAATATTGTGCATTACCTGATAATTCATTATCAGGGTTAGTTAATACAAATTCTCTAAATGCCTTTTCAGCGTTAGTATAATCTCCAACTTTTAATAAATTTCTTGCAAATTGATATTGTTCTTTTGGAGTGGCGTTAGGTAATATTTTTTCCTCTGCATTAAAAACTTCTGAAATAATAGCCTCTGTCTGTTCGACTGTTTCTATAACTTGTTTAGAATCACTACTCGTTATATCTTTATAAGATAGCTCACCTAGTGATTGAGGCTGAGAAGAGCCAGGTAATATTTTTTTTTGACTAATTTCTTTATTTGTTATCTTTTGTTCAGTTTTAGGAGCTGACGTTAAAGAATTATTATCCATATTTTTTAATGAATTTTGTTCGATTTGATCAAATCTTAATTGATTATCTTTCTCAGCTCTAGAAAGCTGAGTAGAAAGTTTTTCTAACTTAAAATTGATTTCCTCAAATTTATTTGTTAATTCCTGAAATTGTTTTTCTATTTCACTTAATTTTAAAAGATGTTTTGTTAAAGCTTGCTCTGCTTCTTTTGTTGTTGCATTTCTATTTGAATTCTCAGAAAATGATTGCGAGAATACCGCTCTTTCTAAAATTCTAAGATCTTTTTGTATATTGTCTAAAATTTCTCCTTGTGCCTTAACAGTATCTATTAATTCCTGACTTTGGGAAAAAGAAATATTCGTATAAAAAAATAAAGATAAAAAAAAGTTAACTAAAATTAACTTTATAATTGGTTTCATAAAAACATTTGTAATTATAATAATGGCAAAAAGAAGACCCTAACATTTTGTTAGGGTCCCTATAATATTTTAATTTTAGTTTGCTTTTACTGTTACGGATCTTCTATTTTTTGACCACGAAAGTGGGTTAGATCCAGAGTCTACAGGTCTTTCTTTACCATAACTTATAACTTTTATTCGATCAGAAGATACACCATAAGTCATCAAATAATCTTTGGCAGCATTTGCTCTTCTCTCTCCTAAAGCCAAGTTATATTCTCTTGTGCCTCTTTCATCTGCGTGACCTTCAACTACGACTGTTACATCTGAATTTTGTCTTAACCAGGCAGCTTGTTTTCTTAAGGTCTCCCTAGATGCTGTTGTTAATATTGTTTCATTTGTTGCAAAGAATACCCTGTCTGGAACCCCACTAGCTAATTCCCCAACAGTGTCAGAGCCTACGTAAACATCTCCCTGCATTAATGCATCCAATTTTTCAATTGGATCTGCCTTTTGCTGTTCAACAGTTTCAGCAGCTTTAGTTGTAGTTGATGACTCTGTTGTAGTTTTAACAGACTTCTTAGTTGCACATGCAGCTAATATCAAACCGAATACAAATACAAGAAATGCATTTTTAAAAATTTTGCTTAGATTCATTTTTTCTCCTTAAATAGAATATTATGAATTAATCATGTAATTAGATGTTTTGTCCACAAAAATCAACCTAATTTAATAAAATCCTTAATTTTCTTTAATTTCCTAACAAAGATGACCAAGACGGGTCAGAGGCATCAGTCTCAGTTTTTACCAACCTCTCGTTGTATCCAGTTAAATCAATAGACCACAATTTTGCTGAAAATCCCTGACCTTCATCATCAGTTTTTGTTTCCCTATAAAATATGATAATCCTACCATTTGGAGACCATGAAGGTGCTTCTTGATAAAAATTCTCTGTAAGTAACCTTTCTCCAGATCCATCTGTTCTCATTACACCAATAAAAAATTTTCCTTTGTGTAGTTTTGTAAAAGCTATCAGGTCTCCTCTTGGCGACCACACAGGTGTACCATAAATACCTTTACCAAATGATATTCTTTTTACTTTAGATCCATCACTTCTCATCACATAAATTTGCTGATAACCACTTCTGTCTGAATTAAATGTAATAAATTTTCCATCAGGTGAGTATGAGGGTGAAGTATCTATTGATGGATGATCAGTTAATTTTTCTTGAATATTTGTCTCTAAATCTCTAACCCAAATTTCTGAATTTCCATCTTTTGCTAAACTCATTATTAATTTTTTTCCGTCAGGAGAAAATCTTGGTGCAAATGTCATACCTCTAAAGTCACCTACTACCTTCTGTTCACCTGTTTGAAGATTTACAACATAAACTCTAGGCATGTCTCTAAAGTAGGACATGTAAGTTATTTCTTTATCATTGGCTGGATTAAATCTAGGAGTTAAAACTAATTCATTTCCTAAAGTTATATATTTGGTGTTAAAACCATCTTGATCCATTAAAGCTAATTTTTTAACTCGTTGCGTTTTAGGGCCCTCCTCAGCAACGTAAATTATTCTTGTATCAAAATAACCGCTTTCACCAGTTAAGCGTTCATAAACTTTATCTGATATTTTATGTCCTACTCTTCTCCAAGAACGAGGTGTTGTTGTTAAAGAAAAACCATCAACCATTTTTGCGCCTAAAACATCCCAAAGTTTAAATTCTATATTTATATAATCTTTATCATTTATATTTTTCGATGTTACTTTACCGGTAATTAAAACTTGGGATTTAATCAAAGCCCAATCTTCAAATCTTGGTTTTAAATGAGCTATATCTGGTTTTTGTAAAAATGCTTCTTTTTCAATTGCATCAAATAGTCCAGTTTTTTCTAAATTATTCTCAATTATTTTTGAAATCTCTAAACCTAAGTTTTCAATATTTAAATTATCTTTAATTTTATTATCAGTAATCTTATCAGAAAAAAAAGGTGATACCGAAATAGGCATTGGATCAAGATTACCTCTAGTGATGTCTATTTCTACAAGTGAAAAACTAATATTTGGTTTTAAAATTGCATAAATAATAAAAATAAAAAATAATTTTTTTTTCATTCACCAACCATCATTCCTTCTGGATTAAATCTTAAAATCATAGTACTCCAATTTTCATAAGTTTTAGGTGGTAGATTTCTAAGCGGGTTGCACATCAATACTGCTCTATCAACAGACTCCGCAAAAATCCTATATTTACCATCTATACCCATTCTATTTCTTTCTAATATTTCTCTACTTTTAATTTTTCCACTTTTTTCTAAATCAACTTTAACAGTGACTATATAATCATCTTTTTTATACTCCATTCCAATTGGGGGTGACCAACAGTCTCTAAACTGCATCTGAATAGAATATTTTGTTGTAACACTTAACTTAGACAATTTCATAGATTTATCCTCAGATTGTGTAATTCCCTTTGTTTTTTTTTTTACTTCACCTATATCCTGAAAATTCTTTGCAATCAATTTAGCAACTACATCAACATCTACTACTTTTGTTTCAAACTCTGAAACCTGTCTTGCTTTATCGTCTTTTTTAATTGGTTTTGTTTTTTTTACGAATTCTTTAATTATTGGATCTTTTTTCACTTCCTTTTCAATTTTTTTTCTCTTTTCTTTTTCAACTACTATTTTTTTAGTTTCTTTAGAAGGTTGTTGTTTAGTTTCTTGTTCTGTTTCTACTTTTTCTAACTTTTTGTCAGGCAAAGGAATTGACTCGGCTTTATCAAGTTTAACTTGATCTTTTTTTTTTTCAGGAACTGGAATCTTTTTAGATTTTGATAGGTCTATCTCATCCTTTTGGTTATCCATTTTTGCTTGTTTTTTAGTCTTTTTTTCTATCTCTTTAGGGGGTGCTTGTTCTGAAAGAAGTTTTTTATTTTCATTTTTTGCCTTTTCAATAATTTTAGCTGCTTTAGGTGCATATGGAATATTCATTTGTTCAGAAATTTGAATTAATTCAACTGAAATACTTGGAAGAAGTTCTATTGGTTTCTTTGCAACAAAAGGTAAGGCAAAAATTGTTGCCATAAATATCGATGCATGAAAAACAACAGAAAACAACATCCCAAATGAAAAATTACTAAAATCATATGGAACAACACTTAGTGCAATCTTATTAAACAAGTTTATCTTTCTTTATATGGTTCAGATATCAAGGCAACTTTTGTAAAGCCTGAGCCTGAAAGCTTACCCATTACTTCTAAAACTCTTCCGTAATTAATTGTTTTATCCCCACGTACATAAATTCTAGTATCTGTTCTGTTCTTAGAAATAGCCAATATTTTTTTTATTAAATTATCAAATTCAATTTTTGTTTCCTGAATAAAAACTTCCCCCTTTGAATTTATAGTTAATGTTAATGGTTCACTTTCCTCTGGTAAAGTATCAGCTGAAGTTTCAGGTAGGTCAACTTGTACTCCCACAGTAAGTAAAGGAGCTGTAACCATAAAAATTATTAGAAGTACCAGCATCACATCAACAAAAGGAGTGACATTAATTTCACTTATAGGCTCTCTGTCTGATCGCTTTAAGTTAAATGCCATGTTAAATTATTGAAATAAATCTTTTAGAAAAGTTTTCTAATTTTTGTAAGTATTTTTTAGAGTCATTACCAAATTTATTGTACGCAACCACTGCCGGTATTGCTGCTAGCAAACCTAAGGCTGTTGCAAACAAAGCTTCTGCAATACCTGGTGCAACTATAGCAAGACTTGTATTTCTTGAGATAGCTATTGATTGAAAAGAATTCATTATTCCCCAAACTGTTCCAAATAATCCAATAAATGGAGCTGTGGATCCTACTGTTGCTAGAAAAGTAAATTTATTATTTACGACATTCATTTGCTTTTCGATATTTACTTCTAAAATATTTTCAAGTCTTTGACTTATATTGGTTTTAGATCTAGATTTCATAACAGCTTGCATTGAATCTTTAAATAATTGCGCCATTGGATTATCTAATGATGCAGGAAGACTATTATAAAATGTTTCTGCTGACTTAGACTTCCAAAACCTTTCTTCAAAATCCTCAGAATCTTTATTTATTCTTCTAAACATTAAGATTTTATCAAATATAATTGCCCAAGAATAAACGGAACTTGCGATTAAAATAATAATTACCGATTTTACTATAAAATCTGCTCTTAAAAACAGGCTTAAAATTGAAAAATCTGTATTACTTGCTAGTCCTACTGCCTGAGAAGTTATTTCTGCATCCATTTAATTGATTTCACACTAAAATGTGTCATGAATTTGACTATAAAAATAAACTTTACTTTATTTTTCACTAATATTTATGTGATATTTAGCAATTAATATTGCATCTGCTTTGTTTGAGTCTTTTTTTCGAGCTAACATTGATGAGAACTTTGGAAACATCTCAATCGCTTTTACCCTACTTGAGTCTTTTTGAGAATTAATTAAATCAAAATGCTTTTTCCATCTAGTTGGCCTTACAAAATAGATCGGCAGTTGCATTGCAGCACATATACCTTTTATAACTCCAAACGACTGGCCAAAGTTGAACATACTAGTCACACCCTGACCAGGCATTGCTGAGACTTGTTCCACTACTACATTTATGTTTTCAGCTTTAAAGTTTTGTGTTCTTAACATTATTTCATTAAATATCTGACTGCCATTAATTTGCTTTTTATTTTTATTACCCGAAGCCATTGTAGGCATATCAATAACATCTTTAATTTCTCCATTTTCAAAAAAGGAGATTGCTCCAGTAATTCCAGGATCTATTCCAATAATAAGCATTCTTATTTTTTATACTGCATTTGTAAAAACATTTTGAACATCGTCATCTTCATCTAAAATTTCCAAAAATTTTGTCATTTTTTCCTTTTCTTCATCATTGAGACTTATTTTATTAATAGGAATCCATTCAATCTCAGTAGATATAAAATCTAAATTTTCCTTTTCTAAAATGTTTTTAACATCGTAAATCTCATCTTTATTTGTATGAATTTCATAAAAGTCTTCACGAAATTTACAATCATTTGCTCCTGCATCTGTTGCGAGATTGAAAATCATTTCTTCGTCTATATTTCCCTTATTAATTTTTATGACTCCTTGTTGTGCAAAATTGTGTGAGGCAGATCCCTGAGTGCCTAGTCCACCCCCATATTTTTGAAAGATTGTTCTGATATTTGAAGCCGTTCTATTTTTATTATCTGTCAAAGTAATAACTACTATTGCTGATTTTGCAGGACCAAATCCTTCATACCTAATGTTTTCAAAGTTTGAGGCTGCAGCTGTTGATGACTTGTTGATTGCCCTTTCAATATTATCTTTAGGCATGTTAGCAGATCTGGCTGCTTGAATTGCCGATCTCAATCTAGAATTCATGTCTGGATTTTTATCACCAAGTTTAGCAGCAACCGTAATTTCTCTAGATAATTTTGAAAAAATAGCTGATCGTTGTTTATCAGCTTTTCCCTTTTTATGCTTAATACCTGCCCAGTGAGAGTGACCCGCCATAATTTAGATATCTCTCTGTAGTTGACCACCAAATATAAACTGACTTATTTTAGAGGCTAAACCATTTTTTGGATCTGCTTCTATAATTGCTCCACAAATTGAGGCTTCTCCCTCAGCAGGAAAATGTTTAACTGAGTCCCTTTTATAAAATCTATTTAGTGAATTTTCTGCATTCATGCCAATAACTGAGTCATAATCTCCACACATACCTGCGTCAGTCAGATATGCTGTTCCTTTTTTTAAAATTCTTCCATCATTTGTTGGGACATGAGTGTGGGTACCCACTACAAATGTTGCTTCACCATCAAATACATGGCCAATTGCCATCTTTTCACTTGTAATTTCACCATGCAAATCAACTATTAAAAAGTCGTAGTTGTCTTTAATTTTATTTTCCTCCAAAAATTTTTTACTTTTAATAAATACATCGTCACATTTTTTCATAAAAACATTTCCCATCAAATTTAATACACCCACTTTATATCCTCCAATAGAGTCGAAAACTCCAAAGCCATGACCGGGTGCATCACTCGAGAGATTTAGCGGTCTTAGTAACCTTTTTTGGTTTTTTATAAATTTAAATGTCTCTTTTTGATCCCAGACATGATTTCCAGTTGTAATAACATCAATTCCACAACTAAGTAATTCGTGTGTAATATTCTCTGTAATTCCTACACCTTCTTTTGCAGCATTCTCGCCATTTGCAACTACAAAATTAATCTTTTTTGATTTTATAATTAAAGGTAAGTGTTTTTTTATTGCACTGCATCCGCTATTTCCTACTATATCTCCTAGAAATAAAATATTCATTTTATAATTCCTTTATCAGTTAAAATAAAATCTAATTTTTTGTCATATTTATTTATAGGAATTGTTTGTTTAATTTTCTGAAATGAGAAAGCTAGACCGATAGTTGCAATTTTTTTAAACCTACAAATTTTTTCTATGTATCTATCATAAAAACCACCTCCATAACCTAATCTAAATTTATTTTTATCAAATCCAACAAGTGGAACAATTAAAATATCTGGATAAATTTTTTTTTTTGACTCGGGTTCGGGAATACCATTTTTGCCTACTTTAAGAGGTTCTTTCGAAGACCATTCATAAAAATCCATTTCACTATTTTTCTTAGTTACAGGTAATGAAATTTTAAAATTATTTTTTTGTAGCCTCAATAGCAATTCTAGACAACTAATTTCACTATTAATAGGGTAATAACCACCAATATTTTTGATTTTTTGTAATTCTAATGTTTGTAAAATTTTTTTGAATTCTGTAAATTTTAGTTTCTTATTTTTAAAATTTTCTTTTCTTAAATTAATTATTTCTTTTCTTAAAATTTCCTTAGACACTTTAAATTATTGAATCTTAAAGTCTGGGTTGTTTCTTTTTATAAAATTCTCTATTTCTAAAGTAGTTTTATCAACCAGAGTTTCATAATTATTTCTGCTAGTCTCAATTTCACTCTGTAAATTACTCTGGTTTTTACTTAATTGTGAAATCTCTTTTTCTTTCAAATCTTTATAATTATAAACTAAAGATTTAAGTTCCTTAAATTTTTGAGTGAGATTTGCTATTTCTCTCTTTTGAGAATCTACTTTTTTTTTCGTCTCATAATACTCATCTAAAACACTTATTGATGTTATCAACAAAAGTTTACTCTCTCCTATATTTCCTAGAGAATTTTTTAAGTTATTAAATTTTTCATTTAAATATAAAGATAATTCCTCTAAATGATCTTCTTGACCATCATCACATGATAGAAGAAATTCTTTTCCATTAAATTTTATATTTACATTTGCCATTTATCTATTTCTTCCATTAAATTATCTGTTTCTTGGTTTAATTCATCAATTTTTTCTGAAAATTCATCCTCTTTCTTTTTTTCTTGAATTTCTCTTTTCTTAAATTCGTCAAATTTTTGTTTAAGAATAACATTTTCTTGCTGTAATAAATTATACCTATTCACTATTTCTTTTTTTTCAATTTCTAATTGATTTTTTTGGCTTGCTAGATTTTCTAACTCCAATATTTTCTCTGGTTTTATTTTTTCAAGTTTTTTTAGTTTATCTAAAGTTTCTAATAATTTTTTTTCTTTTTCACTTATTGATTTCATATATATATCTATATTAATAAATTGATTCATCTAAGTCTACAAAGGATAAATTTTTGAGAGAATTAAATAAAAACATGGCAAACTCCATACGTGCTTTAGCAATGGATGCAGTGCAAAAAGCTAATTCTGGACATCCAGGGATGCCTATGGGTATGGCAGACGTGTCTACAATACTTTTTAAATATTTTTTAAAGTTTAATCCTAAAAACCCTAATTGGATTAATAGAGACAGATTCGTTCTATCCGCAGGACATGGATCAATGCTTCTTTACTCTTTGTTATATCTGACAGGTTATAAAAGTGTAAAATTAAATAACATCAAAAATTTTAGGCAACTAGATTCTATTTGCGCAGGCCATCCTGAATACATTCGAGGATCTGGTATTGAGACAACAACAGGTCCATTAGGCCAAGGTATCTCTAATGCTGTTGGGTTTGCGATAGCAGAGGAAATATTAAAAAAAAAAATTGGTAAAGATATAATTAATCACAAGACTTATGTAATTGCTGGTGATGGTTGTTTAATGGAAGGAATAAGCCATGAAGCAATGAGCTTAGCAGGGCATTTAAAACTTAAAAACTTAGTTATGTTATTTGATAATAACGCAATTTCTATTGATGGACCAACTAGCTTAGCAGTTTCAGATAATTTTAAAAAAAGGTTTGAAAGTTACGGTTGGAATTACATAAATATCAATGGACACAAAGAAAATGAGATATTTAAAGCTCTTAAGAAAGTTCAGAGTGCTAAAAAACCAACTGTAATCGCTTGTAAAACTAAAATTGGTTATGGATCACCAAATAAATCTGGAAAAGCTTCGTCGCATGGAAGCCCTTTGGGCAGAGACGAAATTAAATTAGTTCGTAAGGTACTAAATTGGAAATATGAGCAATTTGAAATTCCAAAAAATATTTTAAATGCATGGAGAGAAATTGGTAAAAAAGGAGAATTAAGTGAAAAGAGATGGAAAAAAATTTATGATAAAAAAAAAAATAAAATTAATAAAACTTTAAAAAATAATTTTTCAAAATCTTTAAAGAAAGAAAAGAAAGTTGCAATAAAAGAATTAAATATTCTGGCTTCAAGAAAAGCCTCTGAGTCTGTGATAAGTTCTTTAATTAAAGAAAGCAACACCTTAATTGGTGGATCAGCTGACCTTGCTGGGTCAAACAATACTAAAACTAAAGATCATCAGATATTAAAACCTGGAAAGTTTGAAGGAAACTATATTCATTATGGAGTGAGAGAACATGCAATGTGCGGAATAATGAATGGTCTGGCTTTACATAGTAATTTAATCCCCTATGGAGGAACTTTTTTAATTTTTTCTGATTATTGTAAACCATCGATTAGATTAGCTGCCATGATGAAGCAGCAAGTTATATATATAATGACCCATGACTCCATTGGACTTGGGGAGGATGGACCAACACATCAACCAGTTGAACAATTATCTGGATTAAGAGCTATTCCTAATCTTAATGTATTTAGACCTGCAGATAGATTTGAAACTATTGAATGTTGGGAGCATGCTTTAAAAAGTTATAAAACTCCAAGCGTTATATCCTTAACAAGGCAAAATCTTTTTCCTATAAGAAATAAATTATCAAATAAGAATAAGTGCTCTTTGGGAGCATATGAAGTTTTAAGAACAAATAAGAAAATTAATTTAACAATTTTGGCAAGCGGGTCTGAGGTAAATTTAGCAATTGAAATAGGCCATAAATTATCCAAAGATAAAATATACTCTAAAATAATCTCAATGCCATGTATGGACCTTTTTGAAGTACAATCAAAATCTTATAAAAATAAAATTCTCAATGAAACTAAATTTAAAATATCAATAGAGGCAGGATCAAGTGATTGCTGGAAGAAGTACATAGGAAATAATGGCATAACTTTTGGAATAGATGAATTTGGAAAAAGCGCCCCTTATAAAGATATTTTCAAATATTTTGGATTAGAAAGTACAAACATATCGGGCAAGATAAAAAAATTAGTGAAGAATAAATATGGCAATTAAAATCGGAATTAATGGGATGGGAAGAATTGGTCGTATGTTGATTAGATCAATTATTGAGAGTCAAAATAAGAACTTAAAAATTAAACATATAAATAACAGAACTAATTTAGAAGCTACTTGTAAATTAATTAAATATGACTCCATTCATGGAAGATTTAATGCAGATCTTGAATTTGATCAAAACCATTTGTTAATAAATAAAAATAAAATTACATTTTCTCAAGAGACCTCAATTGAAGATATAAATTGGAAAAAACATGATGTTGATTACGTTTTTGAGTGTACTGGAAAATTCAATTCCAAAGAAAAACTTCTACCACATATCAAAAATGGCGCAAAAAAAGTTATTGTTTCTGCTCCATGTAAAAATGCAGATAAAACCATAGTATTTGGAGTTAATCAAAATATTCTATCAAGAAATGACCAGATAATTTCTGCTGCTTCCTGTACAACTAATTGTTTAGCTCCAGTTGTAAGTGTGCTTAATAAAAATTTTGAAATCGAAAAAGGTTTTATGACCACTATACATGCGTTTACAAGCGATCAAAGAATTTTGGATAATTCTCACAAAGACTCAAGAAGAGCAAGATCTGCTTATCAATCTATAGTTCCTACATCAACAGGGGCTTCTAAAGCAATAGGGGAAATAATTCCAAAATTAAAAGGTAAATTAGAGGGGATAGCTATGAGAGTTCCAACACCCAATGTATCGCTAATTGAATTTATATTTTGTACAAAAAAAAAAATTGATATTAAAAAAATAAATAATGTATTCGAATTAGCTTCAAAAAATGAACTAAAAAATATTTTAGAAGTTACGTATGAAAAATTAGTTTCTATTGATTTCAATCATAATTCAGCTTCTGCAATAATTGATGCTTCTTTAACAAATGTGATAGGTGCTAATATGGGTAAAATTTCAGCTTGGTATGACAATGAGTGGGGCTTTTCCAACAGAATGTGTGATATAGCTGAAAATCTACATAAAATCTCTTAATGAAAAATATAAAAGATCAACCCATATTAAAAATAAAATATAAGACAATATTGCTTAGGTTGGATCTAAATGTTCCATTAGAAAACTATAAAATCCTTGATGAAACCAGGATACACAAAATAATTGATACAATTAGATTTTTACTTAAAAGTGAAACTAGAATTATAATAATTTCCCACGTTGGAAGACCGAATGGAAAAATTAATGAAAAATTATCTCTTAAGCCTGTTGCAGAAAAATTAGAATATATTTTGAAAACATACCCTGATTCAGAATTTGTTTATGGTCCGGAACAAAATTTAAGACTAATAAAAAAAAATTTAAATGAGATAAATAAAGAAAATATTTTTTTATCCGATTTTGAAAAAATAGTAATGCTTGAAAATATTAGGTTCTATAAAGGTGAAGAGGAGAATGATGATGGTTTTGCAAAAAAATTATCTTCTTTAGGTGATATATATGTAAATGATGCATTTTCATGTTCGCACAGGTCTCATGCTTCAATTGATAAAATAACAAAATACATACCTTCATTTGCAGGTTTTCAACTTATTGAAGAAATTAATGCTTTGAAAAAAATTACATCCGAAATAAAAAAACCAATAACTTGTATCATTGGCGGTTCAAAAATTTCTACAAAAATTAATTTAATTAAAAACTTAATTCCAAAATTAGATAACATGATAATTGTTGGTGGAATGGCTAATAATATTTTAAAATATAAAGGCATACCGATTGGCAAATCAATAAATGAGGATAATTGTGAGGAAATTATAGATGAAATATTTAGTATCTCTGAGAAACATTCCTGTTCAATTGTTTATCCTGAGGATGTTCTAGTAGGAAAGAATTTAAATGATAAATCAAATATTAAAGCACTCAATAAAATAGATAAGGATGATTTGATCTTAGATATTGGCCCGAATACGTCAAAAAAAATTAATAAAATAATAGATGAAAGTCGAACGATTTTATGGAATGGTCCCGCTGGATATTTTGAAAATCCGTATTTTGCAAGCGGGAGTATTGAAATTGCAAATAAAATTATTGAAAAACATTTAGCTAATAAAATTTTCTCAGTGGTTGGTGGTGGAGACACCGTATATTTTATAAATACACTCGATGCTAAAAATAATTTTAATTTTGTTTCAACCGCAGGTGGAGCTTTCTTGGAATATCTTGAAGGTAAAAACCTTCCTGGTATAAAAGCATTAAACTAAAATGTCTGATTTAAATAAAATTGTTCTCAAAATAATTTCTAGTGGCAAAGGTATTCTTGCTGCAGACGAAAGTAATGGAACTATGACAAAAAGACTAGAAGCTGTAAATGTAAAATCAAACCCAGAAAATAGACTTGCTTTCAGAGAGACCCTTTTTTCATCAGAGTGTATGAAAGAATGTATTGGTGGTGTTATTCTTTACGATGAAACAATAAACCAAAAAACAAGTTTAGGAAAACCAATCCCTGATCTAATTTCTGAAACTGGCGCAATACCTGGAATTAAAGTTGATACAGGTGTAAAAAATTTAGCTAACTCCTCTAAGGAAAAAATTACTGAAGGTTTAGATGGATTAAGGGAAAGATTAAAAAAATATTATGAGCTTGGAGCACGATTTACAAAATGGAGAGGTGTTTATTCTATAAGTAATGAATACCCTAGTAAATTAGCAATCCATACCAATGCTCATGCTCTTGCCAGATATTCCGCTTTAGTTCAAGAAAGCAAAATGGTTCCAATAATTGAACCTGAAGTTTTAATGGATGGAGACCATTCTATTGATATTTGTTTTAAAAAAACATCAGAAGTAATAAAAAAATGCTTTGAAGAGTTAATATTAAATAAAGTTGATCTTTCAGGAATTATTTTAAAACCAAACATGATTTTACCTGGTAGTCAGTCAAAAAATAAAATAGCCGGAGAAGAAATTTCAAAAAAAACACTTGAATGTCTTGAAAACTCAGTTCCAAATGAGGTTCCAGGTATTGCCTTTTTATCTGGAGGCCAGTCGGAGATAGAAGCTTCAGAGAATTTAAATTTAATAAATAAAAATAATAGAACTAAATTCATAATGACATATTCTTATGGTAGAGCTCTCCAACAAAGTGCTCTTAAGACATGGTCAAAAAATACAAAGGATATAGAATCAACTCAAAATACCTTTAATCACAGAGCTAAAATGTGCTCCTTAGCAGCTCAGGGAAAATGGTCTATCAATCTTGAATATAAGTAAAAAAAAATTCATTTACCTTATTACTCCAAATAAAATTACTAAAGACTTTTATAGAAACCTTCAAAAAGTTTTAAGTGTAAACAAAGTAAGTTTTTTTCAAATGAGGTTAAAAAAATATTCAAAAAAACAAAAAATTTTAATCGGAAAAAAAATACAAAAAATATGTAAAAATTATAACGTAAGATTTATAGTAAATGATGACCCTTATCTCGCAAAAAAACTCCATGCAGATGGATGCCATTTAGGTCAAAAAGATATGGATATTAAAAAGGCAAGGAGAATAATCGGAAAAAAGATTATTGGAATTACATGTCATAATTCAGCTTTATTGGCAAAAAGAGCAGTAAAAGCAGGTGCAGATTATATAGCGATTGGTTCCTTTTATTCCACAAAAACAAAAAAAACTATGTATAAATGCTCAACAAAAAATTTAATTAAGATAAGTAAATTAACAAAGATACCCATTATAGCCATTGGTGGAATAAACTCTAAGAACTATAAAAAACTGTTGTTGAATAATGCTAATTTTTTAGCTATCTCAAGCTACATTTGGAATAATAAAATATATAAACCTTTAGAAGCTATAAAAAAAATTAAATGAAAATAAATGCTGGAGAAATCAGAGTTGGAATGATTCTAGAACATAAAAATGAACTGTGGGAAGTTCTTAAGACTCAGCACGTTAAACCAGGTAAAGGCGGAGCGTTTGCGCAAGTTGAAATGAAAAATGTTGACAAAAATACGAAGATTAATGAGAGATTTAGGTCTAGTGAAAGTGTTGAAAAGGCCTCATTAGACGAAAATAAATTTAATTATTTATATGCAGACGATAATTACTATTTTTTTATCAACCCAAAAACATTTGATCAAATAGAAATTCAAAAAAAGATTGTTGGAGAGAAAGGTAATTTATTAAAAGAAAACATTGAAGTTACTGTTAATATTTACAATGAAAAACCAATATCTATTGAACTACCAAATCAAATTAAATATAAGATTGAATCTACAGATGCTGCAATAAAAGGTCAGACTGTTTCCTCATCCTACAAACCTGCAATTCTCGATAATGGAATTAAGATACAAGTTCCTCCCTTTGTTGAGTCTGGTGATGAAATAATTTTAGATACTAGAACCATTGAGTATGTAAAAAAAATTTAGCTTTATGAATTCAATTTCACCTAATTTAAATATAATGATAAAAGCCTGTGAAAAAGTATCTAAAGTAATAATTAGAGATTTTGGCGAAATTGAAAATCTACAGGTATCTAGGAAAGGACCTAAAGATTTTGTTACCAAAACAGATAAAAGAGTTGAAGAAATATTAATAGAAGAATTATCAAAATCAAAAAAAAAATATTCATTTATAACTGAAGAAACTGGAATAATTAAAAATTTAGATAGTCAAAATATTTGGATAATTGATCCAATAGATGGAACAACAAATTTTTTACATGGAATACCGCATTTTGCAATTTCAATTGCTCTAAGAACTAACAATGAATTAATTTCAGGAGTTATATTTGATCCTATTAAAAATGAAATGTTTTATGCTGAAAAAGATCACGGATCTTATTTTAATAATCAAAGAATAAGGGTCTCAAAAAAAAATAATATAGATGAGTGTCTTTTTGGGACTAACATTCAAGGAGTAAAGTTTACAAATTTAAATTTGAGATGCTCAGGTTCTGCTGCATTAGATTTAGCTTACGTTGGTGCGGGAAGATTAGATGGTTTTTTTCAAAGTAATTTGAATATTTGGGACGTTGCTGCAGGGATTTTAATAATTGAAGAAGCAGGAGGTAAAATCGATGGTATGCTTGAAAATAAAATATCTGATATAAGCTTAAAGGCATCTAGTACTAATATTTATTCAAAAATGATTGAAAATATAGATAACTTTTAATTGTTTTTAATAAGTTTTTTGCTATAAAACCGCCTATGAAAAAAAACTTACATCCAGATTATCACAAAATAAAAGTTGAAATGACTGATGGAAGTCAATTTGAGACTAGATCAACATGGGGTTCAGAAGGAGAAACATTAAAACTTGAGATTGATCCTAAATCTCATGCCGCATGGACAGGTGGTAAACAAAAAATTCTAGATAAAGGTAGAGTAAGTAAATTTAATAAAAAATTTCAAAATTTTAGATCAGAAAAAAAATAATGAGTAATGCCCCATTAATGCCAATGGCAACAGCTGTGTGGCTTGTAGAGAATACTTCTTTGACTTTTAGACAGATTGCAGATTTCTGTAAACTTCATGAGGTTGAAATCCAAGGTATAGCGGACGGTGAAGTTGCTAAAGGGATTGTTGGGTATAATCCAATAATATCTGGCCAATTAACAAAAGAGGAAATTGAATTGTCTTCAGAAGATCAAACTAGGCCTTTGATATTGAAAGAGAATGAAGTTGAAATTAAAAGCGATGAAAAGAAAACTAAAAAATATATTCCATTATCAAAACGTCAAGATAAACCAGACTCAGCTTTGTGGTTAATTAAACAACACTCAATTTTAAAAGACTCTCAAATAGCTAAATTAGTTGGGATAACAAAAAATTCTGCTACTGCAATTAGAAACAAAAGTTATTGGAATTTTAATAATTTAAATCCAAAAGATCCTGTTGCTATGGGTTTGTTTACACAGAAAGAGCTCATAGATGCATTAGAAAAAGCAGAGAGAAGAATTAAAAGAGAGAAAAAAGAAAAAGAAAAAAAACAACTTTAAAAGAATGTATTTTAAAAATAATTATAATAGACAAATTAAAGATAAAGTGCTACCAGATGGCCTTTCTGGAGGTAGTTATTAAAATAGAAGTTAAAGATAATAATATTGAGCAAGCATTGAGAGTTTTAAAAAGAAAGCTTCAAAGGGACGGTTTTTTCAAAATAATAAAATTGAAAAATACTTATGAAAAACCCTCTGAAAAGAAAAAAAGAATTCTTCAAGAAAATATAAAAAGAGTTAAAAAACTTAACAAGCTCAAAAATAGAATTTAAATATCGCGGGGTGGAGCAGCCTGGTAGCTCGCAAGGCTCATAACCTTGAGGTCGGCGGTTCAAATCCGTCCCCCGCAACCAATCTTATTAAGAAAATTTCGACTTTTTTATCTTTAAAGAAACCTTTTACAGTCTAGGTAGTTAATTCTTTAAAACCCTTACCAATATATCAGCTATATCACAAAAAATTTTAGTCAATTATAAACTCTTAACAATTTCCTCTGTCATTTTTTTTGCATCTGAAAATAACATCAATGTATTGTCTCTGTAAAAGAGATCATTATCAATTCCTGCATACCCGGGAGATAAACTTCTTTTTACAAATAAAACTGACTTGCTTTTTTCAACGTCTAAAACCGGCATTCCATATATTGGACTCTGTGGGTCAGACTTGGCAACAGGGTTTGTAACATCATTTGCGCCTATTACATATGCAACATCACAATTTGCAAAATCATTATTTATTTCTTCTAATTCAAATACTTCATCATATGGTACATTAGCTTCAGCTAATAAAACATTCATATGTCCAGGCATCCTTCCTGCAACTGGATGAATGGCATATGATACTTTTACACCATTCTTTTTTAACGAGTCTACCATTTCTCTTAATGCATGTTGTGCTTGTGCTACTGCCATCCCATAACCCGGCACAATTATTACTGATGAGGCGTTTTTCATTAAAAATGCTGCGTCATCAGCATTTCCACTCTTTACAGGCTTTTGTTCTTTTGCTTGTCCACTTGTGGCTTGATCTGTCGCTCCCCACCCTCCTAAGATTACATTGAAGAAGGACCTATTCATTCCTTTGCACATTATGTATGAAAGAATTGCACCTGAAGATCCAACTAACGCTCCTGTAATTATTAATGCTGTATTCTCTAACGTAAAGCCTATCCCAGCTGCTGCCCATCCTGAGTATGAATTTAACATTGAAATAACAACTGGCATGTCCGCTCCACCAATTGGTATTATTAATAACACACCTACAATAAATGAAATCAATACTAATGACCAAAATATATTTGACGATTGTGATATGCATAAATAATAAATCAAAAGTATAATTGCCAATCCTAGTAATAGATTTATTAAATGTTGCCCCTTAAAGGTAATTGGGGCACCTGACATTATTCCTCTAAGCTTTAAAAATGCAATTATAGAACCAGAGAATGTAATAGCTCCAATAGCTGCTCCAAGAGACATTTCTATAAGACTTGCTAGTTTAATATTCCCTACCATTCCAAGGCTAAATGCCTCTGGATTTAAAAATGCAGAAATTGCAACAAATACAGCAGCTAATCCTACAAGACTGTGAAAACCAGCAACAAGTTCAGGCATTGCTGTCATTGGTATTCTAAAAGCAATAAATGCTCCTACAGAACCTCCTAATAAAAGAAAAACTAAAACGTAAATGAAGCCTGGCCCAAAATTTCCCACTGATAAAAACGTTACAATTATTGAAATGATCATCCCTGCAATACCAAAATAGTTTCCTTGTCTTGAAGTCTCAGGAGAAGAAAGGCCTCTTAAAGCTAGAATAAATAATATACCTGAAATTAAATAAAATATTGCTGATAGATTTGCAGACATATCTATTTTTTCTTTTTCTTATACATTTGCAGCATTCTTTGGGTAACAAGGAAACCACCAAAAATATTTACAGCAGCTAAAATTATTGCAAGAAAACCAAAAATAGTAGAATTTTCAAAAATATTTTCTGATGAACCTGATAAAGCTGCAATTATTGCCCCAACAATTATCACTGAAGAGATTGCATTTGTTACTGACATTAATGGGGTATGCAAAGATGGTGTAACACTCCAAACAACATAGTATCCAACAAAAATTGATAAAATAAATATACTTAATCTGAATATAAAAGGATCTATTTCCATTATTTAACCATTGTTTTTTGAATTATCTCATCTTCCAAGTTAATTTTAAATTTTTTTGTCTCTTTATCATATAAATTATTTATAAAATTAAACATATTTTTTGCATACAAATTTGATGCAGAAATAGGTAATTTATTTAATATATTTGTCTCACCCATAATTTTTACACCATTAGTTTCTACAATCTCATTTACCTTGGTTAATTCTGAGTTTCCACCTTGTGAGGCTGCCAAATCGTAAATAATTGAACCGCTTTGCATCACCTCAATCATTTCTTTTTTTATTATTATTGGAGCTTTTTTTCCCGGTATAAGCGCAGTGCAAATAATTATATCAATTTTTTTTAATGTTTCTCTCAATAATTCCTCTTGTTTTTTTTTAAAATCCTCAGAGGCTTCTTTTGCATATCCACCCTCAGTTTCTAAATTTTCTGATCCTTCTACAGTTAAAAATTTTCCACCCAAACTCTCGACTTGTTCTTTGGATGCTAACCTAACATCTGTGGCAAAAACTATCGCTCCCATTCTTTTTGCTGTTGCAATTGCTTGTAAACCTGCAACTCCTGCACCAACTACCAAAACTCTTGCTGCAGAAATTGTTCCAGCTGCAGTCATCATCATGGGTATTGCCTTTTGAAAGTGTGAAAAAGAATCTACAACTGCTTTATAGCCTGCTAAGTTAGCTTGGGATGAAAGTATATCCATAGACTGTGCTCTAGTAATTCTTGGTAGTAATTCAAGTGAAAAACATTTTACATTTTTTGATGATATTTCTTTTAATTTCTTTTCATTAGAATAAGGGTCTAGCACACCAATTAAAATTTGATCTTTTTTAAGTTTATTTAAATTATCATCTCCTGGAATATTCATTTGAAGTATTGCATTTGAACTTGAAAAAATATCGTCATTTTGATCGATAATATTAGCACCTTCAATTTTGTACTCTTCATCATTAATTCCTAGGTGTGTTGCATAATCTTTGCATAGTTGAACCTCTATACCTAAAGCTTTGTATTTTTTTAAGACTTCTGGAGTTATTGCAACTCTATTTTCAAAACTTCTATCTTCAGATATCGAACCAACTATCATATTTAATTCTTATATGATTGAGACATTATTTTTGCCTAGCTTTGAATTTAGGATTTTTCTTATTAATTATATAGACTCTTCCTCTCCGTCTTACCAATTTAGAGTTAAGATCTCTTTTTTTTAAAGATTTTAATGAGCTTGCTATTTTCATATTATAAATTGCCTGGCAATGTCCTACTCTTCCGTGTCTTAAGACAAAGTACCATCGGCGCTGAAAGGCTTGACTTCCGAGTTCGGAATGGTATCGGGTATTACACTTTCGCAATAATTACCAGGCAAAGAACTTATATTGAAAATTATTTAATTGTAAATAATAATAATTATAAAAATAAAATATAATTTTCTAATAATAACAGCATTTTTTATTACTATCTTTTAAAAATACCTTAATCTTTTAAAAAATTTTCTTTTTCCAAGTTTCAGGTGTCAAATGATTTAATATTTCTAAATCATAATTATAAGAAAATTCTTTGGGTCCTCTTTTCTTTATAAAATTAATTAGACGGGTAATGGTTTCATCGACAGAATTCTGGGTTGAATAATTCAATATTTTTTTAGCTTTATCATTTGCGCAATTAGCAAATTTAACCTCTCCAGGGCGATCTGGGTAATAAATAGGTTCTTTGTTAAATTTTAATTGGTTTGAAATTAATTTAAATAGACTATTAATAGTCATAAAATTTTCATCCGAGGGACCAATATTAAATACCTCTGACTGGATTTTTTCATCTGTGATTAATTTATCTAAGCAATAAATACAATCTTTCACATCAGAAAAAGATCTTTTCTGTTCACCATCACCATAAATTATTGGAGATTTATTCTGCAACATTAAGTTTATCATTATTGATGCTACATTTCTAAATGGATCATCATATTTTTGATTTTCTCCAATTATATTATGGGGCACAGCTATGTTGTATTCTACGCCGTGTAACTTGCACAAATTTATTAATATTTTTTCTGCTGCAAGTTTAGATATACCATAAGGGTCAATAGGGTCGGGAATATCACTTTCCTTAAAAGGAATTTTAATTTCTCCATATCTGGCCATTGATGAACAAAAAACAATTCTCTTTACCTTATTATGAATTGCTGCACTAAACACCGAAGTAGAACCTGCAACTATATTTCTACTAATTAAATGTGGTGAGAAAACTGATAGACCCTCATGAGCATATGCGGCAGCATGTACTACAACATCAACTCCATTTAAAATTTTTTTCATTTCATTTATATTTTCACAATCAGATTTGTAAAATTTTACTTTTTTATTAACATTTAGAAGATCCCCTCCAACCATGTTATCATTGCCACTTACCTTGAAATTTTTAGATAGATAATAATCGGCTAAATTTGATCCTAAAAAACCTGCAACTCCAGTAATAAATATATGCATAATTATCTTTTCTATTAAACTAATTAAAGAGTACGATCAAATTTATTTATACAAATTAACTAATTAATCAAAATTTAATCTTTCTTTTTCCTCAACTAAAGGCAAATTTCTACTATGTAATAATATCACACCAATATACTCACCCAATAAACCAATTAAAAAAATTTGCACAGCACCAAGTAAAAACAATCCAATAACTAAAGGTGCAACGCCTGCCGAGAATGTATTCCAAAAAAATATCTTATAAAAAAAATAAAATAGTCCAACACCCAAAGATATCATTGATAATAAAAAACCAAACATTGTCATTAATCTTAATGGTAATTTAGAATGCTTAACAATACCAAGCATTGCAATATCATACATTGAAAAAAAATTATGTTTAGTTTTACCTTTTTTGCGAACTGGCTGATTAAATTTGATAGTATCTATCTTATATCCTAACTCAAAAATTAAACCTCTTAAATAAGGATAAGGGTCGTTTAATGTTTTAAACCTCTCAATTACTTTCTTATCATAAATACCTGAGCCTGTTATATTTTTTTTTAATCCAACTTCTGATATTTTGCTTATAAAATTATAGAAAAGTTTTCTTACTAAAAAAACGAATTTATTTTCATCAGATTTTAATTTTTCATTTAAAACAATATCTTTGCCTTCATTCCATTTATCAATATATTTTGGTATTAGATCAATAGGATCTTGGAAATCTGCATTAATTAATATTGCAGCATCTCCTGTGCATTGTAATAACCCATAAAAAGGGGATCTTACAGATCCAAAATTTCTCGAATTTAAAATAACTTTAACTTTTGGATCTGACTTTACTATATTTCTTAAAATCTCAACAGTTCCATCATTAGAGCAATTATCAATTATTATATGTTCGTATTCAAATTCTAGTTTTTCCATTTCTTCCCGAACTTGAGAAATAAAGTTTTCGATATTTTCTCTCTCATTTAAGGTTGGTGTAACTATGCTAATTTTTTTTTTCATTTAATATTTATATAATTTTAACTTGGGGCAATGGGATAATAAATTTTGATCTCAAACCTCTAATTTTCAAAGATTTAATAATTGGTTCAGCATAATGCCAAGCTAAAATTAAAACATAGTCTGGCTGTTCTTCAAATAATATCTTATTATCTAAAATTGGTATATGTTTTCCTGGCAAGTATTTATTTAATTTAGGTGAGGTAGGTTGTTCTGCTATGTAAGGAATAAAATCTTTTCCAATGTCACAAAAATTCAATAAGGTACTACATCTGCCTGGACAAGAGTTTGCTACAACTGTTTTGTTATCTTTCTTAATGTCACTAAGTACTTTTCTTAGATCAATTTTAGTTTTTAAAACGTTTTTTTTAAATTGTGACCACACATCCTCTTTAAATAAACCAAAATCTTTTTCATTATTTAAATTAAATTCTACAGAACTATCTTGTATAATATTTCTTTTCTTTGATACAGTCACTTGTATTGTTCCATTATAACGTTCAACAACTTCTGCATTTATAATTTTCATATTATATAACTTAAACAAATAATCTAAAGAAGTTAGAGAATAACTTCTTATATGTTCATGATAAATCGAGTCATATTGAGTAAGTTTTAAAATATCAATTATATAATGATTTTCAAAAATAAATAATCCATTGTCGTCTAACAAATTGAAGATTCCAACCATTACATCATTTAGTGATGACATATGTGCAAATACATTGGTTGCTGTAATTAATTTAGCCTTTCCATGTTTATTTATTATTTTTTTTGTAGCATCTTGATTAAATGACATCTGCAGTGTTTCAAGATTTATTTCATTAGCTATTTTTGCCATATTAGTAGGTTCAACTCCTACAACTCTCATTCCTTTCATTTTATATTCCTTTAGTAATGTTCCATCATTCGACCCTATATCTACTACCAAAGAATTTTTTTCTAATTTATTTTTTTTTATGATTTTATCTGACTGCTCTCTATGATGATCAACAACTTCTTTGGTTATTCCAGGTCTATAGGGATAATTCAAATGATATATTTCACTATCTTTAGGTACATAACCTAATTGACCGTGGCCCAAGGATCTACTTCTCATTAATTTTAATGGGTAGAATTTCTCAGTATTATTTTTAATTTCATCAAAAGATAGTAAGCTATCGCACAAAGGTTGTTCACCCAAGTCTATAACCTCTGAAATATCTTTTTTACCACTTATTTGACAATAATTTAAATATCCATCCTGGATATTTTGAAATTTCAAATTTTCCATTTAATTATTCACTGTTTTTTTTTGTATCTTATGCAATAATATATTTGTTTTGACATAATCATTATAATTTTTTTTTTTGGTGTTGATCAAATATTTTACTAAAAACTTAGCTCTGTAATCCTCTGTTATTCCCTTTTTAAAATTATTAATATTTTTAATAAATGGATTTTGGTATTTTATCAAATTATTTTTTTTATTATTTTTAATTGTATCAATTAAAAACAAATTTTTATTAGCATTAATCTTCAATTTAAAATTGATTAAAATTAGATTTTTTTTAATATTAATTTCCCAACTGACGTCGTTACCTTTTTTGGATACAATCTTTGACGTTAAAACGTTATTAAATCCCAGAGTAGAAAATAAGTGAATAAAGTGAATTCCATAAAAATTTAATATACCACCACCTTCTCTTTTATTTAATTTCCAGGTCTTATTTTTATTTTCTTTTTTGAACGACCAAAAAATATCTATTTTATTTATTTTCTCATTTTTGATAATTTTAATCAATTTTTTATACACTGGTGTCTCATTTAGTAAGTAACAGATAGAAAATTTTATTTTATTTTTTTTTAAAAAATTTAATAATTTTTGAGATGAATTATAGTTTGGAGCAATTGGTTTTTCTAAGTATAAGTGCTTCAAATTTTCGAACTCAATAATTTTTTTTGTAAGAGTAATTTGATCAATTGGTCTTTTTGCTATCACACAAAAATGAATTTTTTTTTTTACTTCAGATATTTTATTATACCATATTATTTTATTAAAATATTTTTTTAAATCTTTTCTATTTTTAATAACATTTAAATATTTTTTTGGTAAGAAAACTTTATTCTTTTTATTTTTTAGTATAGCAGGTAGGTATGCGTATAATCCAAATCCTGACCCAAATATATTATAATTCATTCAAATAATTATCTTAGCAATAAATAATTTTTAATTTGACTTATTGTGATTTTGTAAGGGTTATTCTTATTATTAAGAAACTTCATGTACCAATCTGATGTTAATTTAATTGATTGTTCTATATCAATTTTGTTGGACCAATTAACATATTTTTTTATTTTATTTGAATTTATATTTAACTCTTTTGTTTCAACATATTTTTTTTTTGTAGTGCTTAATTTAATTTTTTTGTTTGATAAATTATTTAATTTTTCTATTAATTTTATAACTGTTATATTTTTTTTATTTTTTGGAGAAACATTCCATGATATCTCATTTTTATCATTGCACCTTTTAAAAAATTTCTCAATTAAACAAATATAAGCATCACAAGCATCTAGAATGTGTTGCCAAGGTCTAGTTGAATGTTTATTTCTAATTTCTAATTTTTTATTATTAAAATAAGCTCTAAAATAATCAGGAACTATTCTATCATCAGAAAAATCTCCACCACCTAAAATATTTCCGGACCTAACTGTTAAAATACTTTTTTTTTTATAAAAAAAAGACTTAAAATAGGAATATACAACATTTTCTTGACAAACTTTTGATGCGCTATACGGATCCTTACCCTGAAGATAGTCAGTTTCCTTAAAAACTTTATTGTTACGCACATCGTAAACTTTGTCACTAGTTGTAACTAATATTAATTTTAAATTATTAATATTTCTTGCAATTTCCATGAGGTTTGCTGTACCCAGACAATTTGTATTAAAAGTTTTAACTGGATTTTTGTACGACTCACTGACTAAAGATTGTGCTGCCATATGAATAATTATGTCTGGTTTTTCTTTTAATATAACTTTTGTTAATTTTTTTTTATCCAGAATATCTCCGTAATACGATTTGTTAATATAATTTTTTAAATTTAAGATTAAATATAAATTATTTTTTTTTTTTGGCTTTAATGCGTAGCCAAAAACTTTAGCACCTAGTTCTTTTAAAAATAGAGATATCCATGTACCTTTGAAACCAGTATGGCCTGTAATAAATACTTTTTTATCACTCCAAAAATTTTTTTTTGCTTTAATTCTCATTTCTAAGCCATGGTGGTGTGTTATTTTTCCTGCATAGATCTTCCAAAATTTTTTTGTCCCTCATGCTATCCATACATTGCCAAAAATCTTTATGATAATAAGAATGTAATTCCCTCTTTCTTACTAACTTAATTAAAGGATCTTTTTCAAAAATAGTTGAGTCATTTTTTATAAAATTAAATATCTTTTTTGACAAAACAAAAAAACCACCATTTATAAAATAATTTTTATTTTTTGGTTTTTCATTAAATGAAAAAACTCTATTTTTTTTTTTAAAATCTATGTCTAAAATACCATACCTATTAGGAGGCTGAACTGAAGTAATGGTGGCAATTTTTTTATGGTATTTATGAAATTTTAATAATTTATTTAAATTTATGTTTGCAAGTCCATCACCATAAGTTAAAAAAAAACTATCTTCATCTATAAATTTTTCAATTCTTTTTATCCTTCCTCCAGTCATTGTATTTTTTCCAGTATTTACTAATGTTACAGAAAATAATTTCTTATCTTTTGTATATAATTGAATAATATTTCTTTTAACTTTAAAATTTTTATTATTTTTTTTTATCAATTTATTAAAATAAGATTTTATTAAGTTTCCTTTATAACCGCAGCAAATTACGAAGTCATTAAATCCATACTTCATATAAATTTTCATTATGTGATATAATATAGGGATCCCACAGATATTGACCAGAGGTTTAGGTTTATATTTTGTCTCCTCCTCCAATCTACTGCCGTACCCACCAGCTAAAATTACAACTTTCATATTTAAATTTTTATAAACTATATACTACTTTGATTTTCGTAAAGCTTGATTAAAAGCCAAAATTATCAAAATTTCAATCAAAGGGATTAAATTAACAATATATCTTGTCTCAAAAAAACCAGTATATGCAAAAAATATTGTTTTAAAGAAAACAAGCTGTAAACAAATATTATAACAAGTGTTCATATTTTTATTTTTTTTATTGAAAAATAATAAAACAAACAAAATAATTAATGCTAAAGACCATAAGAAAAAAGTACCTTTTAATGCTATTTCTAATGGAAATTTTTTTACTAATGAAATTTTTTGAATAAAACTTTTATTATTATAATCAATTTTTTCTTTATCTAATTTACTACTTAATTCAACAGGCCATCCATGACTATAATAAGGATTAAGCCACAAATTAATTGATCTTTGAAATGGTAAAATTGAATAGTAATATAATTTATTTTCTTCTATTCTCATTAATGCAAGTTTTTCAAATTGCTTATCCAATTCAGCAGTAATAGGTTTTCCACTAATAAGTTTTAATTTGTTGATAAGCTTTTCAGTTCTGATTTTTTCATTTTCATTAAAATAAATTTCATCATTAATGACTATATTTTCATAATTAAAGTTTTTAGATTTATTAATAGGATCTATGTGCGTTGGGTTAAGAGCATAAGCAAAATTATATTGTTGATTTGCCCAAGAAAATACCCATTTGTTATATCCAATTGGAAACTTATTTTTAGAAATAGTTTCATAGGCTTCTTTGATATTTGGAAATAAATATGCACCTTTTGATATATTCCGCAAAGTCCAAATACTCCATGGTAAAGAAAAAATTACCATTAAAATTACTAACTTTTTAAAACCTTCTTTAAATTTATTTAATTTAAAAATTAAATAAATAGTTGGAAATATAAAAAAAATTGAATCAACTCTAAAAAAAGTCATCAATAGTAAAATTAAGGAGAATTCAAATATCAAAAATTTTTGCCTACTTAACGATCTTATTACTAAACCAAAGTAAAATAATGCAAAAGATATCATCATAGTTTCAGGTAAAGCAAACCTAGCCCAAGCTATTGTTAAAGGGGAAATAGATAAAATAAAAAAAATAGTATTACTTAACTTATTCGAACCTGTGAATTCATAAATATTTTTTTTAATAAATAAGACTGAAATAAAGTAAATAATAATTTGAAATATTTTTATAAATAAAACATTATCAAAAAAAAATTTTATAGATGCTAGGAAAAACGGATATCCAGGGCCATTAGGACCAAAAGCTGGAATACACTCTTTTGATTCTGGTGTAGAAAATGAAACTCCACATCCTGAAAGTATATTTGATGCTACAATGTTATATTTAATCTCATGTTCAGCAGGAAAAAAAATAATTAAAATTAATCTAATTAAAAAAAAAATCAAAAAGTAAAAGGAAATTTTTTTTAATAATTCATACATTTTAAATAATTTATATATTTTTTTTTATTATAAATATGTTGCAGGATGAACCTAAAAACTTACTTAAATTAATTCTTTTTCTCATTCCAATTTTTAAACCAAATAAATTATTACCTGTATAAAATAAATTATTAGAAAATAATTTAATTAATTTAAAATTATTTTTTTTAAAATTTTTTTCCCAAAAGTTTCTTGAAAAAAATGCAAGTTCAAATAAGCTATTATTTGTAATCTCTCCATGAGGTCTTGGATCAATATACCAATATTTTAAAAATGAGGACAAAATTGTCCAAAATCTCCATGATGATGAAGGTAATATATGAATACAAAAACCATCATCTTTTAAAACTCTATAAATTTCTCTCTGTATTTGATCCAAATTAGTCAAATGCTCTAAAACATTTGATGAAAAAACTATGTCAAATTTTTTATCGTCAAAAGGTATTTGTTTACCGTCGTAGACTAAAAAATTAATACTACTTTTGTTAATTTCTTCATTTTTATTTATATCTATAGCAGAAACATTAAATTTTTTTTTTTTAAAAAAATGAGATTGAAACCCGTCACCAAATCCAAAATCAAGAATATTTTTACTTTTATTTTCATCAATTTTAAAATAATTCATTAAATTTTCTATTTCATAAATTCTATACTCTTTTAGGGCCTCTTTTTGGTCATTGGCACACCAAAAAGAAGTAATTTTATTCAGATATTTTACAGTTCTTTTTATTACAGATTTCAATTTATTTATATTTGTGTTTATTTTTTATTAAATTTTTTTCTGAACAAAAAATTAAAATCACAAAATATATTAATAATAAAAGGGCAATTAAAATCAAAGGATTAATATTCATTAAATTAAGTAAAATTATAGGAGAGAAGATTATTAAAAAAATTATTATCATTGTTTTTTTGTAACCAAATTTTTTTGTTAAAATATGATGAATATGATTGTTATCTCCCTCAAAGGGGCTTTTATTGTTTATATATCTAACAATTGTCAATCTGATCATATCAACACCAGGTAATAACATATACAAGAATATTTCTTCTATAAAATAATTTTTATTCCAGTTATGGTCCATAATAATCACAATAGAAACTAAAAAGGATAAAAAATAAGAACCATTATTACCCAAAAAAATTTTACCCCTAAAATTCATATATGAAAAAAAAATAATACTTAATAAAAAGATAAATAAAAAGTTTTCATTAATTCCTTTTAGAAAAAATATTAATAAAAACGAAGAATATAAAATAGCGCTTTGAAGATTTAATCCATCAAACATATTTGCAGCATTCATAAAAGCTAAAATACAAAATAGAGTTACATAAATAGAAAATTCACTAAAATAAATTTTGTTTTCTAAGTTATAAAAATGAAACTCTTTTATAAGTAAATTTGGATTTGAAATAATTAAAATATATAAAATTACTATAAAACAAATAATTTTCCTAAAGGGTCTAATATCATAAACATCATCATAAAAACTAACTAAATAAATAGATATACTTGCAATAAATATGATAAATATTTGCTTCGCTGATATAAATCTTAATTCAAAAAGAAGTTGACTTCCTGTTACTGGATGAGAACCTGTAATAATATCAAATAATATATAAAAAATTATATTAATAAAAAAAATTAGTCCACCGATTAAAGGTGTGGGTTCTTTATGTATTTTTTTTTTGTTATTTGGTTGGTCAATTATTTTTAAAAAACTTGCAATAGAATATGATTTGAAACATATAATTGTATTACTTATTATAATAAATATTAAAAAAATTATAAATGAATTATGCATTTTTATAATCATTACTTATAGATTTTGATAAATAAAGCCCAATAGGTAAAAAATAAAGAATACTAAGCCAATTATTGAAAAAATTACCACTTGGAACTAAAGGGAACGAATTAGCTGTAATTACTGATAATAAACAAATTTGAAAAATAAAATTTTTGTTCTCAGAATTTTTCTTTGATATTTTTAAATTAGTAAAAAATTTTTTTATTAAAAAAAAATATATAGAAACAAAAAAAAATAATCCAATAATCCCGTTTTCAGAAATAATTTGTAATAAAGAATTATGGGGGTGTGTTGAACAACTACTAACAGACCTTTTGAAATTTTCGCAATTTTTTTCATACATATTGTGTCCATGCCCTAGTAATGGTTTTGCTAAAAACATTTTATATGCAGCTATATACAATTCATGATGATCAGGAGAAAAAATTACAAAATTTTCATCATTAGAATAAGGTTTATCTGTTTTATTGTCTAAGAACGAAAAAGTAGAATTAACCATTCTGTTTTTTATTTCTTGGTTTGTTGAAACTACAACTAAAATTACAGAAAATAAAACTATAAAGGTTATAAAAATTTTTTTTCTATATTTGCTTAATTGTATAAAAATATAAGCTAGACAAAATAGTAATATAAAAAAAGCTAATCTTTCTCCTGACAAGAATACTAGTATAAAAGTTGAAACAACTAGAATAGAGGAAAAAAAAATGTTAAATTTTTTTTCAGTAATGAAATGAAGACTAATTAGAATAAATATTAATCTAACTAAATAACTTCCTAGAACTAGTTCTTCACCAAATAATCCACTTATTCTTGCAGTCATTAGCTGAGTATTTGAGTCTATTAAAAAATTTATTGACTGATTCAATAAATTAGTTCCGAATATAAACTGAATATAAGCGTCTATTATTACAAAAAACAAAGTAAAAAACAAAAATTTGAAAAATTTATCATAAAGTTCTTTATTTACATTTGATAAATAGGCAATTGCTAATGAAAATAATAAAAACCTTATATATGGCACAGAAGATTTTAAAGATTGGATTGTGTCTTCAGCCCAAATAGAAGAAATAATTAAGGAAATATAAAATACTATAAAAAATTTGGAGAATTTATTGTTGTAATAAAACCATAACTTATTGGTAAAAGAATTTATTAAAAAAAAAATTCCCATGATGACTATTATTAAATCACTAAAAAAAGGTCCTGTTATTAAAGCGGCTGGTAATAAATAAAAAAGGAAAGAAATACTTAATATCAAATTTTTTTGATTAAGCATTTAAATTAAATCCAACCTTTAAATCTATTGTAAATAATAGCTGCATATTCGTAAAATATTATTTTTATTTTGTCTAAACTTATACCCCATTGTAATTTACTTCTGGGGTTATCAATCATTTTTGGAATAATAACTTCGATGCTAGGAAAATTTTTTTTCCAAATTAATTTACTCCTTAAAGTGTGGTAAGGGGATGTTAAAAAAATAACACTATTTATGCCTTTTTTTTGAAGAAAATTATTAACTACCTGAATATTCTCATATGTATTATAAGGATCTTCTTTAATTACAATTATATCTTCTTTATTCACACCCTCGCTCACTAATAATGATTTAATTATTTCTGCCTCTCTAAAAATTGCAACCCTACCAGTTAAAGTTATTTTAATATCAGGATATTTCTCTTTAATTTTTTTAATATCAATTATTCTTTTTTGAAAACTTAAATTATGATAATTATTTTCTCCATCTCCTGAGAAGACTACCATCATTTTAGCCTCTTTGATTTGATCTTGAATAATTAAGTAATTTCCTAGATATGGGACTAAAGGTGATTTGAACATAATTATAAATAATATCAAAACTAAAGAAACTTTTTTCAAATTAGTATAGACAAATCTATTATATTCTTTCAAAAACTTATTTTTCCAGCTAATACTATTTGAGTTCTTATGAATAATGCTATTTTCAATCAATTCGTTAAAGAACTTAAATCGACTTTCCCACGAATTTTTTTTTGCAGCAGAAATTCTATTATTGACTTCAGATTTTGTATTTCTTTTTAAGCATTGTTTAATTTTTTCATTAAAAATTTCAAAATTTTTACCTATTTTAACTATGTTATTGAAATTTTTATTGTAGACTCTTGTCTCCATCAGATCAGTCGAAACTACTGGTAAACCCATTGATAAATATTCATTTAGTTTGCAACTATATACACTATTAGTGAATTGATTTACTTTATAGGGAATTATTCCAACATCAAAACCTTTTATATAAGATGGAAGCTGGTCATGCTTTACTTCATTTAAAAAAAATAAATTATTAATATTTTTTAATTTTTTTATATTTGCATAAACTCTTCCAATAATTACAAAATTGAAATTTGGATTTTTTTTACAAATATATTCTAATAAATTCTGATCAAATACTTCTGTAATAGCACCAATATACCCAATAACCGGTTTACCTTTTATTGAAATTTTTTTTTTAACCTTTTTAAAATTAAATTTATTTAATTCAACACCAGCAGGTAAAAAAAATACATCTCTAGTTATTAAATTAGCTTTCTTTTTGAGATTTGTAGATATTACAAATGTAATATCGGACTCACCAAAGAAGAGATTTTCAAACTTATCTATATTTTTATTTTTATTTTCAATTCCTTTCATCTCGTTTGCACAATAATAAACATTTAGGTTAGCATTACTCAGATTTTTGATTTTGTGAGATAATGGTGTGGGTAAAAAAGAGATCAGAATATCATTCTTAAATTTTAAAGTTTTAAACCAATTAGAAAGTAGGAAATTAACTATTAACAAATTAATATAAAAACAAACTTTATTGAATGGAAAAGGAAAAAGAATTGGTGAGAAAACAAATAAATTTTTTTTGACTTCTTTAAATCCCTTAGCACTTTTTAACCAATTATTAATTCTATCTTTAATTCTTGAAATATCTGATATTTTTGCAGATCTAATACCGGTATTTTCAATAAACAGTACTCTATTATTTTGCTTTACTAGTGAATTAATAAGTCTATGTTGAGTTTGCCAATTTGTTTTCCAATCAATTGATCCAATAATTATTATATCTTTATTTTTAATCATAGTCTAAAATTCGAATATTTTTTATGGAAGTAACTTTTCAAATCTATAAAGATACTTTTTTGTTTCATATAAGATTTAATTTTTATAATACCTTTTGATACTATCTCCCTGTGTGGTACCGCTAAGATAATTACATCAAAAGTATTTTTTTTTAGACTATTTAATGAAATAATTTTCTTATCATTAATACCCTCAATATTTGCAATTTTATCGTATATATAAACTTTATTATATTTTTTTTTTATAAAATTTGTAAGTTTTAAAGATTGTGAATTTCTAATATCAGGACAATTTTCTTTAAATGTAATTCCAAGAATTAAAATTTTTAAATTTTTTTTTTTAAAGTTTTCTTTTTTTAATATTTTTTTTAATTTAGAAAAGACATATTCTGCCATTGAGTCATTTAGTTTTCTTCCAGCTAGTATTATTTTTGGATTGTATCCAAGCAATTTTGATTTATATGTTAAATAATATGGATCGACACCGATGCAATGCCCACCAACTAAACCTGGTGAATATTTATGGAAATTCCATTTAGTTGATGCTGCATTAATTACTTCTTTTGTATCAATTTTTAATTTTGAACAAATTATAGATAATTCATTAGCTAGAGCAATATTTAAATCTCTTTGGGTGTTCTCGATTACCTTGGCAGCTTCTGCTACAATAATTGATGGTGCCGTAACAACTTTTGCTTCAATAATTTTTCCATAAATATACTTTAAAATATTTAAAGTTTTTTTATTAGAGGCAGAAACAATTTTAATAATTTTTTTAAGCTCGTGCTTTTTGTCACCTGGATTTATTCTCTCAGGTGAGTACCCACAATTAAAATTTTCTCTGTATACAAGTTGGGAATTTTTTTCTAAAACAGGCACACATTGCTCTTCTGTCATTCCAGGATATCCAGTGGACTCATAAATAACTATGTCATTTTTATTTAAATATGATCCTACCAATTTTGAAGCATCTAATATATGAGATAAGTCTGGCTTGTTATTTTTTTTTACTGGCGTTGGTACAGTTACAATAAAAATGTTACAATCTTTAAGATCAATATTTTTGTTAGTAAAATTTATTTTTTTTGCAAAATTAAAATCTTTTAAACTAGTTTCTTTTGTTAGATCTTTTTTGTTTTTTAACTCTTTTATTCTTGTTATATTTTTATCATAACCAACCACATCAAAATATTTTCCAAATGACAAAGCTAAAGGAGTCCCGACATAACCTAAGCCAATAATTCCAATTTTAATTCTTTTTTTCATTGTGAATGACTTTTAAATATTTACTTATAACTTTTTTTTCATTAAATTCTTTTTCTACTAATTTTCTACCATTAATTCCAAGTCTTTGTCGTTTTTTAAGTGAAAAATTGATAAACTTATTCATAGCCTTCACTAAAGAATTTGTATTCTTAGCTTTACATAAAATTCCATTAAAATCATTTTTTATTATTCTATTGCAACCAGGTACATCAGTAGCGATTACAGGTCTTTCAAGTAATAATGCTTCCAAAATTACTCTTGGTAAACCCTCTCTGTAAGAGGGCAATACAATACAATCAGAATTATTAATAAAGTTATTTATATTTTCTTTGTAACCTAAAAAATTAATTTTTTTGTTGTTTTTGAATTTTGAAATTAATTTTTTATCAACAGATGAAATATTTAACTCATCTATGCTTCCTACAATATTGAAAAAAACATTTTTATTTGTATTTTCTTTTATTATTTTTTGTGCAGCTTCCAAAAATTCTAGTAGACCTTTATGGACTAATAATCTTCCAATAAATGTAAAAATAACAAAATTTCTTTTTTTTAATTTCTGGATTTTTTTTTTTTTAATTTTTATACCTGAGCCTGGAATTAAAAAACAATTTTTTTTGAATAATATTTTTTTTTTTAAAAATAAATTTTTATCTTGATTATTATGAAACATAAAATAACTCTTCTGATAATTAATTAATTTATATAAAAATAAAATTATTTTTTTTGAAAAATCATTTTTTATAAAAGCAGTACCTAAGCCGGTTAAATTTAATATGCATTTTACATTTTTAATTTTAGAAACAAGTCCTCCATAAATATTTATTTTGTGAGAAAATCCTAGAAATAAGTCTATTTTATATTTTTTAAAAATTTTAAAAAAAAAAATAATTAGTAAAAAATCGTTAATTATTGAAATAGGACTTCTATTAATTGGAACTTGAATAAATTTAATATTATTTGGAATTTTTTTTAAATAATGGTCTTTTTTGGTTAAAATAAAAATTTTATTACTTTTATTATTAAGAGACTTGGCTAATCCCTTTCTGAATTTAAAAAAATTCCATAACGAATTCGTAGAAAAAGCAATATTCATATAATTACCTAAAAAAATTAATTAATATTTTTTTTACTGTTTTAATTTCATTTGAATTAATAAAAAAAATAAGAATAGTTCCTGATAGACATAATATTACAAAAAATTTTAAAATTTCATTTAAATTAAAGAAATTTAAATAATATATTATAATATATAATGTTGAATAAATACTTATGATTGTGATCAATTGTACTAAATTTAATTTTATTTGTGATACACAATTTGAGATAAAAGATAAAGAAATGAATCTAAAAAAATAATTAAAACAAATTATTAAAACTATAATTTTGAGATTAATTAAATCTTTTAAAAATAATATTGAGGAAATTAAAATTATAAAACAAATTAATTGAATAATTGTAAACCAATAAACTTTTTTTGACTCCAAAATACCACTACTTGGAATACGATAAAGTTCTTGAAACACTATTCCTATTACAATTGGTAAAATATAATATTTTGCTTCAAGATAGTTCCTATCTCCAAGGAATAATATGATTTCTTCTCCTATCAAACTTATAAAAAATGCTATCACAAAACTTACGAAAATTGTGATTTTTAGCATTAAATTTAAATTAAAACTTAAATTTTTTTTTTTTAAGTTACTTAAAAAATATGGTTCCCATCCAAACAAAATTGAATGCATAAAAATTTGCACAATTATTCCAATTTTTAATGCTAATGAGTAAATACCTAAATAATATGGACTTACAAATTCCATTACGAAAAATCTTTCATAAATCATAGAAATACTTGTAAGCAAACTAATTAAACCGAATGAAAAGCCATATTTAATGAGTTGATTATTAATCCAGTTTGGTTTGGGAGTAATTAGCCAATTTTTAATAAAATAAATTGAAATTATCAAAATAAAAAGATTAACAATGAAATAAATTAATAAAATATTTTTAATAATTAAATTTGAGTAATTAATTAAATAAATTATACAAATAAAAAATAAAAAACTTTGTACAAAATTGATTAGTATAAATTTTGATCTTTCAAAAGTATATCTAAGAATTATTTGGCAAAAGTTAATTATTACTAAAGAAAATATAGTTAATACTGTAAATACGATAATATCCATATCATATATTGATATAAAATTTTTTTTAATCAAAAAATAAATTACGATAAGTATTATTGGTAAAAATGTAATTATCTGAATAAGATGTAGTGTTAATGATTGAGATATAACTATTCTCTTATTTTTTTTATTTTTCTCCTGATTAAAAAATCTAGCAACAGCATAGTCCTGACCAAATATAATTATTATAGTACATAAAGAAATTAATGTTAAAATAAAATCAACAATACCATAATTTTCAACTGTAAGATTTTTAGAAATAAAAAAAACAATAAAAAAAGCAAAAGACTTTTGAATAACATTTGAAATACCATAAATTACTGTATCTGATAATAACCTTGTTCCACCTAATGCTTTAAAATTCATATATTTAATTTTTATTATAAAAATTTATTAAATTTTCAGCATAATCAATATTTTTTAATTGACCTCTTAAATTTAGAATATTTTTATTTAAAACCTTTTTTTTTGATTTACTTAAAGTAAGAAATTCATCAATTTTGTAGTATAGATTTTCTGAATTTTGTTTTGCTCCTAAAAAACCGGTCTTTCCATCATCAAGCACCTCTTCTAGTGATGAATTTAAGAAACCTATAATTGGTTTTTTAAATAAAATTGATTCAATCATTACATTTGGATAATTATCCAACCTTGATGGTATAATTGTTGCTTCAGCTTTACTATATAGAGAAAATATTTTTTCTTTTGGCAATATACCTAAATATTCTATTCTTGGCTCAAATTTTTTGCATTTTTTAAAAAAATATTTAATTGAATTTACATTTGGACCTAAATCTTCAGCTCTACCTGATATTTTAAGTGTGATATTTTTATGTTTTTTAAAGATTTTTAAAAATGCGCTGGCTAATAAATCTACTCCTTTTACTCTATTTAATGTGCCAATAAACAATAAATATCTTTCATATTGTTTTGTTTTAGATTTTAATATCTTTCCATTGAGTTTTACTAATGGAGAACTGAGAGTATAAATTTTTTTTGAATATACCATAGAAGCCTTTTTTGAAATAAGATTACTTGGCGCAAAAGCCTTCTGTGCTTTTTGCACTCTCCTCTTTTCTAAATAGTCGCTGAAAATATGTACAAAATTTCTTTTTTTATTATTGCACTGTCTCCATAGTTTGGTAACTCCGCTTATTCTACATATTTTTTTACACTTTTTTGGCAAAATTAAAATAATTCCAAAATTTAAAAAACTTGGATACTGAATGACATCAAATTTTTTTTTTTTGTTTTCTGAATATAATGTTAGGTTTAATTGAATACTAATTAAGATATTATTTAAAAAATTTGCAAATTTTTTAAAATGAGGAATTTTAAGTTTAAAGCCAAACTGATTAATTCTAATTCCATTTTCAACAGATTTTAAATATCTATTAGAAATTAAATAAATTGAAACATTATGCTTTTTATTTCTAATCAAATTAGAAATATTTGCTAAATATGATGCTTGTCCTCCATAATTAATCGATTTAGGACTTTTTTTTGATGGGTACTCAGTAGCTATAAATAAAATGTTTAATTTTCTTTTTTCCATGATTGAAACATTAGTATTGGCCATAAAATACTTTGCCAATCTCTTTTTTTACTTTTATGTTCATTCCATATTTTAATAATCATCTTTGATTTAAAGTATTCATCATTTTCTAATTCTTTTTCATTTATTAAATTTTCAGCCCAATCTTTCAATTCATCTCTCAGCCAATCACCTAATGGAATTCCAAATCCCATTTTAGGCCTATCAGTATATTTTTCTGGGACATATTTATTTAATATTTGTTTTAATATCCATTTACCTTGGTTATTTTTAATTTTCATTGAAGATGGAATACTCCATGCTAATTTAACCACATTCTTATCTAAAAAAGGAACTCTTGTTTCAAGAGATCTCGACATTGAAGCTCTATCTACTTTACACAATATGTCATCAGACAAATATGTTTGGGAGTCTATAAACATCATTAGTGACTCATAATCTTTATAATTTAAATTCTTTTTGAATTCAAATATCTGATTACTTTCATCATTAGAATTAATTAAAAGTTTTGATGGTTCTTGATAAGTTGATAATGAGCTTAAAAATAATTCATCTAAATTTTTAACAGTCTGCATTTTGTGTGAAAATTTACTCACTTTATCACCAAAAAAGTTGATGTTTGATCTTGAAACAAAATTAAATAAAAATCTAAATTTATTTATAAAATCAATTGGAAACATGCCAATGCTTTGAGCCAAAACTTTCCGTATCGGGTAAGGAAAAAAAGATATTTTTTTCCAAAATTCTGGCAAAAATACATATCTGTTATAACCACCAAATAATTCATCACCTCCATCCCCAGTTAAAGCAACAGTTATTTGTTCTTTTGCAAATTTACTTAACAAAATTGTTGGTATCTGAGATGAGTCGGCAAAAGGTTCGTCATATATTTTTGAAAGCGTGGGTATTATGTTTAGAGCATCTTTTTGGTTAAGTATTAGTTCATTGTGTTCACTTCCTATATGATTTGCTATTTTCTTTGCGTATAAAGACTCATCATAACTTTTATCTTCAAAACCAATTGTAAAAGTTTTTATTTTTTTTGACAAACTTTTTTGCATCAAAACAGACACTAGTGACGAGTCAATTCCCCCAGATAAAAAGGTACCTACAGGTACGTCTGAAATCAATTGAGAATTTATTGATTGGGTTAATATTTTTTCTGTATCATTTATTGCTTTTTCATAATTTGAGTAAAGGTTTTCAGATTGGGTATTAAAAATCTCTTTGGGTTTCCACCAATTACTTATTTTAAATTGTTTGTAAATATTAATATCTGATTTTAATATATTATCTAAGTTCTCTTTTTTTATTTTTAGCATTGATCCAGGTAATAATTTAAATATGTTTTTATAAATTGATTTTGGGCTTGGTACATATGCAAATCTTAAAAATAAGTTTAAAGAATTTTTAGATACAATATTATTTTTATTAGTAATTTTATTAAAAACTTTAAGCTCAGACCCAAATATAAAGTTTTTATCTATTAAACCAAAGTATAAGGGTTTCTCTCCAAATCTGTCCCTGATTAAAGTCAGTTCATTTTTCAAAAAATCCCAAACGGCAATAGAAAACATTCCCGAGCATAAATTCAGAGTTTTTTCTATTCCCCATAATTCAAATGAATTTAAAAGAGTTTCGGTATCAGATTTTCCTCTCCACTCTAAGTTTGGAGCTAAAGATTTTAATTTATTTCTTAAATCTAAATGATTATATATTTCGCCATTATAAACCATTAAATATCTTTTGCTAAAAGACTCCATTGGTTGATGACCTGCTGGACTTAAATCTTGTATTGATAATCTTGTATGTCCAAAAGCAACCATTTCATTATTATTAAACCAAATCCCATGATCATCAGGTCCACGATGATATAATATATCTTTAATATTATTTAAATTATTTAAGTTTTTTACATATGAACTATTTTGACTACAAAGAAAACCAGCTATACCACACATAATTAAAAAATATCCAATTAAAATCCTACAAATTTATAAGGCACCCAACTTAAGGAATTTTTTCCAAAAAAAATCCAAATAATGAAATAAAAGAAATAACTCGAGGTAAATATAAAAGCAATCAATTTTAAGGTTTTATCTTTTAAATCAGCAAATGATATAAAAACTAATTTCAATGGATATAAATAAAATAATAACCTATCTACTACAACAGAAGTTGTAATAGAGAATGGAAATAGAAATATTATCATATACGAAAATGCTGTATAAATAAAAATTTGATACTCATTCATATTTTTAAATTTTGCTTTATAAATGATAAAAAATATTCCAACAAATAAAATTAATAAAGATCTAGGTAAAGATCCATATGAAAACATATGTTGTCCAGATCCTGCATAAAAATAAATAAGATGCTTATAATAATTCCAAAAAAGTGATGCAAAACAAATTGGAATTAATATTGATATCAGAAGATAGAAATATTTTTTGTGATACCATAGAAATAAAAATAATAGAAATGAAGAGATAAATAGTGCAGATTTATGTGAAAGTATTGATAAAATTATATATATGATTGATTTAAATAATCTTTTATCTTCTAAAGCTTTAATTAAAAAAAGTGAAAATGAAAATGCTAAACCTTGTCTGGCATATCCCATTCCTAAAATAAGAATTATTATTGGAAATGAAATAGCCAAAGCAAGCCATTTATTTTTGGTATTATTCAAAAAAATTGCTAGTGAAAGCATGAATATTAAGGCACATATAAAATTTACTCCAACAAACTGAGTACCTGTGTAATATGCAATTTTGTTTATATAAACATAAACTGGACTTGAATTCATTATTTCAACAAAAGAAAGATTAGAAACTGTGTGATAAAATTTTTGATAAATTATCCAATCACCTCCAATTTCATTTCTAAATCCAATAAAGATCGACAATAAAAATATCACAAATATCCAAATAAAATTTTCAAATTTAAAATTTCTATATTTGTGAAATAGTAAATGTAGTGAAAGTAAAGCTATTGAATTTATGATATAAATGTACATTTTATATCCTTAAAATTGATGCTAAACGATTCATAATTGCAAAATCTGAAAATTTTTTTCTCACAACTTTTCTACCGTAGGATCCCATTTTAGAGATCATTTTTGGATTATTTAAAAATTTTTTTAAATAAGTTTCCCACTGACTTTTATTATTTATAAGATAGCCATTTTTTCCATTAACAATTATTTGAGAATTAATACCTACATTTGAAACCACAGAAGGTATTCCAACCGATAAATATTGTAATATTTTTAAACCACATTTACCTCTGGTCCAAAGATTATTAGGTAATGGCATTAAACCAACATCTATTTGATTTAAATATTTAAGTTCATTTTTTAATGACCATTCTAAACAATTTATATCTTTATTTTTTATATTCAATTTTGAACCAATAATAAGTATTTTAAATCTTTTTTTTCTTTGAATTTTAATCAAAGTTGGTAAAAAATTTTCAATGTATTTAGATGTTGATGAGCTACCCGACCAACCAATAGTTAGGTTTTTTCTTCTATTTTTTTTCACAAATTTATACTTATTTAAGTCAATTGTTGTAGGAATTATTTTTACATTTTTATTAAATTTACATGCAAATTTTTTCAAATTTTTATTTCCAGCAATTACCAAATTTGATATTTTAATAATTGTTTTTATTTTCCAATCACATCTTACTAAATTTGAGAAAAACCAATTATTATTATTTTCTGAGCCGTACTGTATGGCATCATCAAAATCGAAAATTAATTTTTTTCCGATAATCTTTAAAAAAATTTCAACTATTGGGGGGCCTCCAATTGTACAATTTCTAAAAATTACGAATGTTCTATTTTTACAATTGAAAAGTACTGATATGAAAAATCTTAAATATAAATAAAAATAATAAAAAATAACAAATATATTTCCGTTATTTTTTAAATTAATAAAAAAATTATTTGAAAAAAAAATTTTTTTTAAAAAAATATTTTCTTTTTTTAAAAGGGTTTCCCACTGCTCCCACCTAAACCGCTGCCCTGGAACAGTGCCAATAGGATAAGGTAATAAACAGGTTATATAAATTTTATTATTTGTTTTCATTTATTATTTTTTTAATCCAACAGCACACCAATAAGGAGCATTTTTTGAAAACTTAATTTTATATAAACCAGCTTTTTTAAGCATATTTTTTATTTGTTTTTTTGTATATCTCTTTTCTAAATTGGTCCCAAATCTATCCCTAGAGTCGGTTCGCATAGTATAGAATGATAAATTTTTATAATATGAAAGTGGAATATTTTTAACACTAAAATTCATTTTATCCAAAATTAATGAAATTTTAGCAAAAGGATAATAAATAAATACAGCTATTAAATCTGAAAACAAAATTTTTAAGACTTCTGGGAATTGACTAATTAGCTTTCTAAAAGAATCTGAAAATTTCCAAATTAAAAAATAAATAAAATTTCTATTATCAAATTTATAGTATAAATAGACTAAAAAAGGTGCATTTTTTTTTAAAAGTGATGTACATTTATTTAAATTTTTTTGTGTATTCTCTGTGTGATGTAATACACCTAAACAATAACCAAAATCTTGACTGCCTGGCTTTAAATTAATGTCTTCAATTGCTAATTTGATAAAGTTAACATTCTTATTTTGACTTAAATTCTTTCTAGCAACATCTATAGCTAATGATGGTTCTATACAGTTTAACATGCCTACTCTCGGAGCTACAACTTTAGCCCATCGTCCAGAACCACAACCCATATCAAATCCAATTGATTTTTTATTAATCAATTTCCAAGGGAAGATTTTAAAATAATCTTTAAAAATTTTTTTTAATTCTAATTTATCTAACTTTGATTGATCAAATCTTTGCCACTCTTTACCAAAACTTTTAATAACTCTTTTATTTTTAGTCATTTTCTAAAATATTATATATATAGTTATACCTATCTTTAGCAAAAGAGATGTCATAAAGAGGTTTTGTTTGTTTGATAATATAAGAAGATTTTATTTTTTTACATTGTTTATAAAGTGTAAAATTTTTTTTACTGCTGATGTCACTTTTTAAATCTATTAATGCGCCGATTTTATGCTTCTTTAGGATTAAATCCACATCTCCAATTCCTTTGTTGCATATAAATGGTATACCAACTGCGAAGGATTCAAACATTTTAGTTGGGGACATAGCGCTCCTAGAAAAAGTTTTTTTAATAAAACACAAGGTTAAATCAAATGATGACAAAAATAAGGGTATTTTTTCTCGATCTGCTTTAAATATTTTTATACTTTTGTTTATTTTATTTTTTGAATTATCATTAATAATATTTTTTACTTCATTTATTTGATGTGTAACAATTATAAAAATTAATTTTTTATTCTTTTTCTGTAAACTTTTATAAAAATCTATCATTTTTTTAATTAAATAAATTTTATTAATTGAGCCAGCATAACCAATAACTGAGGTATTTTTTCCAAGTTTCAGTATTTTTTTCGCCTTATTCTTAGTATATTTTTTTTTTTTAAAAAAATTATAATCTGCACAACATGGAATTATTTCTATAGGAACTTTTTTATATAATATTTTATTTAAATATGGTTTAACTGAATTTGTAAGACAAACTATATAATCCGAATTATTTAAAATTTTTGATTCTAATTTTTTAAAAAAACTATAATAAAATTTATGTAAAAAATTTTTTTTATTCCAGATATTGTAATCAAATCTTTCTTCGATCCAAAGACCTCGAAAATCAAAAACTAACTTTATTTTGAAAAATTTTTTTAAAATAAATCCAACTATAGCTGGAATATGACTTCTGCAATGAATAATTTGAATTTTTATGGTTAAAACTATAATTAATGAAAAAAAAAACATTTTTATAAAGTCATATATTTTTCCAATTTTTCCATAATTTTCTGAAAAATTATTATATTTCCATGTTATATTACTTTTTAATAATTCTTGTCTCATTGAATTAATTTTTTTTAATTCAATATTTTTATTTTTCTCAAAACTTATAACTTTTATTTTTCTTTTAGATTTAGCAAAGGACTTTAAATACGGAATAATTTGACTTCTTCCAAGAGGATCCAAAAGTCCATCATAAGTAATAAATAAATGGTTAAAATTTTTTTTTATCATTTTTTTTGTAATATAATTCTAAATCTATTACCAATCTTGAAGCCAAAAATATTTAAATTTGAAAATAATATTGCTAATACAGCTATACTTTTTTTTAAATACCCACCAGAATTATACGGCCAACCCGTCTCATAAATTTCATAGTCAATTATTTTAAATTTATTTATATTTTTAATCATTGATAGTTGATTTTGAAAATCACAAAAAAATAAATGATAAGGTTTGAAATTATTTTTATAATTTGCAGACAAGAATTTTTTTATATTGCCAAAAAATACTATTGAGAGATTTACTAAACTTAAATTTCTCTCTAAAGGACCCTCTATATA
>CACHML010000003.1 GCA_902580945.1 uncultured Pelagibacteraceae bacterium
GTAAATGTTAGATACGGTCCAAGCTTTGATTATCCAATTAAATATGTTTATAGAAAGATTGAGTTACCTCTGAAAGTAATCGATAAAAAAGAAAATTTCAGAAGAGTTATCGACCATAAAAAAAATAGTGGTTGGATCCATATTTCACAATTGAGGAATTCACGCTCAATAATCACCAAATCTGAAAAGATTCTATTTAAAAACCCAACAAAATACTCAAAACCATTAGCTAAATTGGATGAGGGTCGTCTTTTAAAAGTTATTAAATGCGAGGAAAAATGGTGTAATATTAGGACAGGCGATTACTCAGGCTGGGTTATGAAAGATGATAATATATGGGGTATCGTTAATTAAAGTCTGCAGAAAGAGCTTTGATATTTTCCTCTGAAAATTTAGTCGTGTGTGAATACTCCTTGTGATCAATGCCAACTTCAATTAAATTACTTTGGTCTTTGAACTTATTTACCTGATCATCTGAAAATTGAAAATGTATAAACTGAACTGAAGATGCTTTTCCATCATCTGAAGTTCTATCAACATCCATTTCTGGAACTGCATAAATTTTTTCATCTCCAACTTTAATAAATATATTATTTTCAACACCACCTAACTTGCCAAGAAACTCAGCTCTAATGATGGGGTTGTCTATCTCAAACATCAGAGTGGCAACTAGCTCTTTACCATTGGGGATCAGAGGATTATATGCAGCAAGTTCATCTGCAACTTGTTCATCTCCACCCTTTTCGATGTAAAGCATTTCTTGTACCTGAGCTATCATTGTTTCATAACATTCAAAATAAAATGTTGCATAAGGCCCTAAAAGAATTCTTCTATTTTTTTTAAACTCAACTAATTCTTTTCTCATTTGTCTTCTAACCTTTGAGTATGCATCTAAAGGAAGAAGATCTTCTTTTGTAATAATTTTTTGTTCTTTTGACATTCTATAATCCATAACTTTTTGAGACTATCTCAATTGGATGCACAGCTTCATCACTTACGATATTTGTATCATCAGCTAACTGCTTAATATGTTTACCAGCCAATGGACAGTCAGATGCCATATATTTATTATTTTTTCTTTTAACAGTACTTGCGGTAGTTTTGCCCACCTTGTTTGCTATATCATGAGTTTCTTTCATAATACCAAAAGTTCCTCCATGACCTGCGCATCTTTCAACAACATCTAATTTAATATTTGGAATTAATTTAAGCATATCTCTTGCTTTATTACCCATATTTTGTGCTCTAGCATGACAAGCATTATGGACTGTTACTCCTCCATCAATTTCTTTCAAACCATCAACTAAACCCTCTTTATTTGCAATATCCATAACATACTCATCAATATCGAGAGTGTTTTGAGAAAGTTTTTTAATTATCCCATCATTTGGCATCAATAAAGGCCATTCAAACTTTAACATCAATCCACAACTTGCTGTTAAAGTTACTACTTTATAACCTTTTTCGACATATTTGATTAATTCTCTAGAGACTAACTCTGCTTGCTTTGTAACTTGATCTAGATCTGCTTGTTCCAGATAAGGCATACCACAACAGCCCGCATAAGAGTGTTCTACTTCTACATTATTATGATGAAGTACTTTCAAAGCTGCTTCTCCAGTTTTTTTCTTGTTAAAGTTAACAAAACATGTCGAATATATTACGACTTTTCTTTCTTTATATTTTGGTAAAATATTTTTTTTAAATTTTTGAAAATAATTTGCGAATGTTTCTTTATTATATTTTGGTAAAATAACTCTTTTGTCTATTCCAGTAAAAAATTCTAAAACTTTTCTAGCAAATTTATTTTTTACATTAGTAATCCAATTTATAAAAAAGCTAAAAAATATTCCTATTTTTGAATTTCGATCAATTTGAGTTAATTGATTAGCAGTTTTTGATATATCTCCATTTTTTCTTTGAGCCGTTCTATATCTCAACATCAAATGTGGAAAATCTAAATCAAATTCGTGTGGTGGAACATACGGACATTTAGTCATAAAACACATATCACATAAAGTGCAAGCATCTACAACAGGTTTAAACTTTTCACTTGAAAGATCTGATACTTCGCCACCCTCAGTTTCATCGATAAAGTCAAATAATTTTGGAAAACTATCACACAAGTTAAAACATCTTCTGCATCCATGACAGATATCAAATACTCTTCTCATTTCCTGATCAATTTTTTCAGGATTTATAAAATCTGGATCTCTAAATTTTAATGGGTGTCTTGTAGGTGCTTGTGTGCCGCCTTCTTTGCTCATAGATTTTTTATAAATGTGGTTTTTGTGGACGGGAGGGGTTCGTCCACAAATTTTTTTTAAGCGATGCTTTCTAAAGTCTTTTGAAATTTACCAGCGTGCGATTTTTCAGCTTTTGCTAAAGTCTCGAACCAGTCAGCTATTTCATCAAAACCTTCGTCTCTAGCTGTTTTAGCCATTCCAGGGTACATATCTGTGTACTCATGTGTTTCACCTTGAATTGCAGATTCTAGATTAGCTTTTGTTTCACCAATTGGCTTACCAGTTGCTGGATCACCTACTTCTTCTAAATATTCTAAGTGACCATGAGCATGTCCAGTTTCACCTTCTGCAGTTGATCTAAATACCGCTGCTACATCGTTAAAGCCTTCAACATCGGCTTTTTGAGCAAAATAAAGATATCTTCTATTTGCTTGGCTTTCCCCAGCAAATGCTTCTTTTAAATTTTCCTCTGTTTTACTACCTTTTAATGACATATTTACTCCTACTATTAATAATGATTCTAAAGTGGTTTATATATAGAGGAATTATAATATGTCAACAGTTTAGAATAAATATAATATATTATTTAAACTATTGATATTATTGAGTTATTTTTGAGATTGATTATCACTCACAATTTTAGCAATAACTTCTACTGATCTAATTTTTTTCCCAGGGATTGTTCTTTTAATATTAACTTCATCAACATCATCTTGATGAATATCAATCAATTTATTTTCTTCCTCGTCAAAGAAATGGTGATGATGAGTTACATTTGTGTCGTAATAACTTTGTGAAGCATTTAGTGGAATCTCTTTTAAATAACCCTTCTTCATAAATGCGTGAACAGTATTGTAAACAGTTGCTAAAGAAACCTTAATATTTGCTTGATTTTCAATGATTTTAACCAATTCTTTAATTGTAAAATGAAAGGTTTTATCTGCATCAAATAATACCTCACAAATTTTTATTCTTTGTTTTGTAGGTCGAAGTCCTGATTTTCTCAGTTTATCTATATATTGCTCAGCGTAAGCCATTACTAATTATAATTATTCTAAAGAATATCTATATTATAATGTTGGTAAATCAAGTAATAAGATTACAAATTTATGAAAAAAAATTCCTTTAATTATGACGAATTAATAGATTGTGCAAATGGTGAGCTTTTTGGCCCTGGTAACGCAAAATTACCATCTCCTCCAATGCTTATGTTTGACAGAATTACTGAAATTGATGAAAATAAGGGCGCTTTTGGCAAAGGATTAATGAAGGCTGAACTTGATATTAAAGATGATTTATGGTTTTTTGATTGTCACTTTAAAGAAGATCCAGTAATGCCAGGATGTTTAGGTCTAGATGCAATGTGGCAGTTGGTTGGATTTTACTTAGGTTGGCTTGGAAACCCAGGAAGAGGAAGAGCTTTAGGGGTAAGCACAGTAAAATTTACTGGAGAAGTTTTGAAGAATGTCAAAATGGCAACATACATAATTGATATGAAAAGAATATTAATTAAAGGCGAAACAACTGTGGGCTTAGCAAATGGAATTCTTATGGCAGATAATAAAAAAATTTACTCGGCTGATGGTCTAAAAGTAGGATTATTTAAATAATGAGAAGAGTAGTAATTACAGGTTTAGGAATTGTTTCCTGTTTAGGTAATAATCAAGAAGAAGTTCATCAATCTTTATTAAATTCTAAGTCAGGTATTTCTTTTTCAGAGGAATATAAAGAACATAATTTAAAAAGTCATATTCATGGAAAGCCAAATATAAAACTTGAAGATCATATAGATAGAAAAACCATTAGATTTATGGGTTCAGGATCAGCCTACAATTATATTGCCATGAAAGAAGCGATAGAAGACTCTGGATTGGAAGAAAGTGAAGTAAGTAATTTTAAAACAGGAATTGTTATGGGTTCAGGTGGACCTTCAATTGAAAATGTTATTTTAGCAGCAGATAAAACTAGAGCTAAGACTCCAAAATTAATGGGACCATTTATAGTTCCAAGAACAATGGCAAGCACTGCATCTGCAACACTTGCTGTACCTTTTAAAATTAAAGGTACTAACTATACGATGAGTTCTGCTTGTGCAACAAGTGGTCACTGTATTGGAAATTCAATGGAATTAATTCAAATGGGTAAACAAGATATTGTATTTGCAGGTGGTAGTGAGGAAATACATTGGGCAATGACAGCTATGTTTGATGCAATGACTGCACTATCTTCAAAATATAATGATACGCCTGAAAAAGCCTCAAGAGCTTACGATAAAACTAGAGATGGTTTTGTAATTGCAGGAGGTGCAGGGGTGCTTGTTCTCGAAGAGTACGAACATGCAAAAGCGAGAGGAGCTAAAATATATGCAGAATTAACTGGTTATGGAGCAACTTCAGATGGATATGATATGGTAGCGCCTTCTGGTGAAGGTGCAGTAAGATGTATGCAAATGGCAATGGCAACTTCAAAAAATAAAGTAGATTATATAAATACTCATGGAACTTCTACTCCAGTTGGAGATATTACTGAATTGAATGCTGTTAAAGAAGCTTTTGGAAATGAAATTCCAAAGATTAGCTCAACCAAATCTTTGTCGGGTCATCCATTAGGAGCGGCTTCCGTTCACGAAGCTATATATTGTTTAATTATGATGAAAAACAATTTTATTACTGGATCAGCCAACATCAGTGAAATGGATGAAGAGGCTCAAAAGTTTCCAATCGTTGCTAAAACAGAAACAGAAGCAACTTTAAATACGGTTATGTCTAATAGTTTTGGTTTTGGTGGAACAAATGCAACATTAATTTTTGAGAAAGTTTAATTCATGTCTTTAATGAAAGGAAAAAAAGGACTAATAATGGGTGTTGCCAACGAAAGATCCATTGCGTGGGGTATTTCGCAAAAACTTGCTGAGGCAGGTGCAGAATTAGCTTTTACTTATTTGGGTGATGCTCTTAAAAAAAGAGTGGTACCTTTAGCAGAAAAACTCAATTCAAATGTTACTTTTAGCTGCGATGTTGAAAAAAAAGAAGATGTAATAAAATTATTTGAGGATGTTAAGTCTCAATGGGGCGAGATAGACTTTGTAGTTCACGCAATTGCTTTTTCTGATAAATCTGAACTTTCAGGAGAATATCTAAATACCACAAGAGAAAATTTTTTAAGAAGTATGCTGATTTCGTGCTTTTCATTTACTGAAGTTGCAAAAGAAGCTTCAAAAGTCATGAAAAATGGTGGTAGCATGATTACACTTAGCTATGAGGCTAATAAAGCAATCCCTAATTACAATGTAATGGGTGTTTGTAAGGCAGCATTAGAATCTAGTGTTAAGTACTTAGCTAGAGATTTAGGAGCTAAAGGAATACGGGTGAATGCAATAAGTGCAGGGCCAATAAAGACATTGGCTGCTTCAGCCATTGGAGATGCAAAATTTTTATATAAATGGAATGCTGATCACTCTTTTTTAAAAAGGAATGTAGATAATATCGATGTTGGAAACTCAGCATTATATCTTTTAAGCGATATGGCAGGTGGTGTTACAGGTGAAATTCACTATGTTGATGCTGGTTACAATAAAGTAGGTATGCCAGATCCAAAAAATATATCTTAAAATTTTATAATTATGTTAATTTTAGTTTGGTTTGTAGTTTGTATAATATTTATTTTTGTTCAATTAATTCTAGAGGGTTCTGGTCATGCACTAGAAGTTTTTGCCCTATTGACTGCAATAGCTTTATTCTTGATAAATAAGCTTGGGAAAAAAAATAAATAACTAATAAATAATTGTTGTGAGAAGAAAGTTTTTGAAAATTACTGGGGCTTCCATATTAAGTTTCATATTTTATCCGTTAACATCTTTAGCAAATAACATAGTTGGTTTTAAAAAAAAATTAAAGAAAGATGAGAGTGAATACAATATAATTAATCCTGATCTTACAAATGAGCAAAAAATAATAATGTTTGAAGAGGGTACTGAACGTGCAGGTACTAGTGAATTAAATTATGAGAAAAGAAAAGGATCTTATCATTGTGCTAATTGTGGTGTGAAACTATTTGAGTCCACTGCAAAATTTGATAGTGGAACTGGGTGGCCATCATTCACTGAGGCAATACCAGGCGCGTTTGTAACAAAAACTGATTATTCTTTTGGCATGAAGAGGACTGAATATAGCTGTGCAAATTGTGGCGCTCATCACGGCCATGTATTCAATGATGGTCCAGATGGTGGAAAAAGATATTGTAGCAATGGTCTTTGCTTGCTTTTTATCCCAGAAAGTTAGTAATTATATTTTTCTAATATAACCAACATTAGTAGTCTTAAAATGCTTGAAAGGGATATTTGTATCTTTTATTGCCTTGATAGTCTCTTCCGTAATATTTCCATAGACCTCTATTTCGAATCTATCCGCAATTTTGTTGTGCTTTTCAACATAAGCTTGGACTGGGGCATTATTAAGATGATGCAGCATAGCTTCACTATTTCGATAAACTTCACTCCAAGTAAATTCTAAAGGATCAGTTGGATCTTGATCGAAAGTATGAATAAGCATGTCTGGCTCTGATGCATTAACAGCCTCATCAGCTTCTTTTGCTATCCTGAGATACTCTTCAACCTTACCCTCTTTAACGCGTATTCTTGCAATTAAAATAAATGGGTTGGACATTTATCTAAATAGCGGCCTGCTTAATAGATAGTTTTACTTTTCCTCTATCAAATCCGATAACTTTTACTTTAACCTCGTCACCTTCTTTGACAATATCTGTTACTTTAGCAACTCTCTTATCTGCAAGTTCAGAAATGTGAACAAGTCCGTCTTGTTTTCCTAAGAAATTAACAAAAGCACCAAATTCCATAATTTTCATAACTTTACCGTTATAAATCTTATTTAATTCAGCTTTAGCGGTAATATCTTTAATCATTTGCATCGCCACATTTCTAGACTCTTCATCTGGTGCTGCTACTGTTACTTCACCCTCATCGTTAACATCGACTTTTGCTCCAGATTTTTCAACTATTTCTCTTATTGTTGCACCACCCTTACCAATTACTGCTGCGATATCTTTTTTATCAACTGTAATTTTTTCCATTTTTGGTGTGTGTTTACCAACATTATCTCTTGATTTAGAAAGAGCTTTATTCATTTCACCTAAGATATGAATTCTCCCATCTTTAGCTTGATTTAAAGCCTGCTCCATAATCTCAAATGTAATTCCAGTTATCTTAATATCCATCTGCAAAGATGTGATGCCATCTTTAGTTCCAGCAACTTTGAAATCCATGTCTCCTAGATGGTCTTCATCGCCAAGAATATCTGATAAGACCGTAAAATCATCGCCTTCTTTAATTAAACCCATTGCAATTCCAGCCACAGGTTCTTTGATAGGAACTCCTGCATCCATAAGAGCAAGTGAAGTTCCACAAACAGTTGCCATTGAAGATGAACCATTAGACTCGGTTATTTCTGACACAATTCTAAACGTATATGGGAAACTTTCTTTTGGTGGAAGTGATGAGTTAATCGCTCTCCATGCCAACTTACCATGACCAATCTCTCTTCTGCCTGTTCCAATTCTACCAGTTTCACCTACTGAAAATGGTGGAAAATTATAGTGCAACATAAATCTTTCTTTTTGAAGACCATCTAAACTTTCAATTCTTTGTTCATCATCCGATGTTCCAAGTGTAGTTGTGACAATAGCTTGTGTTTCACCTCTAGTAAATAAAGCAGAGCCATGAACTCTAGGTAATATTCCCACTTCACACATGATTGGTCTTACATCTGCAAGACCTCGTCCATCAATACGATTTTTATTTTTTAGAATATCTGTTCTTACAATCGATTTCTCTAAGTTCTTAAGTTGGGAATTTACATCTAGATCGGTATAGTTCTCATTTTCATCATAAAGCTTTTTAGCTTTTTCAGTTATTTCAGAAATTTGATTTGATCTATCCTGTTTATCTCTAGTAGAGAATGCTTTTTTAAGATCCTCAGTAAATTCTTCTTCTAATTTCTTTTTTATCTCAGAAAGATCTTTTTTCTCGACTATCCATTCAGGTTTTCTACATTCTTTTGCAAGATCTTCAATTATTTCTATTACAGGGACGAAACCTTCATGTCCAAATTTTACAGCATTTAACATTTCTTCCTCTGTTAAACCATTTGCTTCCGACTCAACCATTAAAACAGCGTCTTTGGTTCCTGCTACTACTAAATCTAATTTTGACTCCTCTAATTCCTTTTTTGATGGGTTAAGTACATACTTTCCTTTAATAAAGCCAACTCTTGAGGCTCCTACAGGTCCCATGAAAGGCATTCCAGATATAGCTAAAGCTGCTGATGATGCTATGATAGACAAGATATCAGGTTCATTCTCCTTATCATAAGATATTACAGTTGGTAATAATTGTACTTCGTTTTTAAATTCGTCAGGAAATAAAGGTCTAATTGGTCTATCTATTAATCTTGAGATTAGTGTTTCACTTTCAGTTGGCCTTGCCTCTCTTTTGAAATAACCACCTGGTATCTTACCAGCTGCATAATATTTTTCTTGGTAATTTACAGATAATGGGAAGTAATCCATATCAGGGTTTACTTTTTTTGCTCCAACGACTGTCGCTAAAACAACTGTCTCTCCACATTGAGCTATAATTGCTCCGTCTGCCTGTCTTGCTATTTTTCCAGTTTCTAAACTTATTTTTTTCCCGCTTATTTCAATTTCTTTTTTTACTACTTTAAACATTTACTTCCTTAGATTTAATTTTGTTAATACTGATTTATAAGACTCCATATTATTTTTCTTTAAATAATCTAATAACTTTTTTCTTCTATTTACTGCTCTCAAAAGACCAACAGATGAATGTTTATCTTTTTTGAATTGCTTGATATGTTTAGACAGACTCTCAATTTTATCCGTTAATAGAGCAATCTGCACCTCAGATGATCCAGTATCCTTCTCATGGATTTGAAGTTCTTTTACTTTTTCTTTCATTGTTTTCCTTACTTATTTGTTTGTTTAATTAAATTTTCTATTTTTTCTGCATAATCAAAAGAATCATCTTTAATAAAGAAAAGTTTTGGTAAAAACTTCATAATTATTTTTTTTGATAATACTTTTCTAATCATAAAAGATGATATTTTCAATTTCTCTATAATATCATCTGTATTTTTACCTCCTAAAGGCATAACAAATATTTTTGCAGTTTTTAAATCTGGTGACATTCTTACCTCTGTTACAGTTATTTCTTTTGTTGATAAATCTATTATTTTAGCCTCATCTCTTATAAAAATCATGCCTAAAGCTTTTTTTATCATTTCTCCAACTCTTAATTGTCGTTGTGTAATGGGCTTGCCTAGGTGTTTCATTTAGATTGTTCTCTCAGTTTCTGTTGAATTATAAACTTCTATAATATCTTTTTTTTGATAATCTGCGAAATCTTTAAGAGTGATCCCACATTCAAGACCCGCTGAAACTTGTTTAGTTTGATCTTTCTCTCTAAATATAGAACCTATTTTTCCATTAAATATTATAGTTCCATCTCTGATTACTCTTGCACTAGAGTTTTGTGTTATTTCCCCCTCCACTACCTTTGATCCAGCCACTTTACCAACTTTCGATACCTTAAAAATTTCAAGTATTTCAGCACTTCCAATAATTTTTTCCTCAACATCTGGTGATAGTAAACCTGCCATTTTTCCTTTTATAAAATCTAAAACCTCATAGATTATATTGAATGATGAAATTGAAATTTTTTCCTGCTCAGCTCTTTTTTTTGCCTCTTTGCTAGGTTTGACATTAAATGCAATTATTACAGCATCTGATGCTTTTGCCAATGTTACATCTGTCTCGGTCACCATACCTATATCTGATAGAAGTATTTTTGGTTTGACCTCATCATGTTTAATCTGATCTATTGCATTTTTTATTGCTTCTGATGAACCATGTACATCTGATTTAATAATGATATTTAATTCCTCTGAAACTGAATTTTGGAAAGCCGAGTCTTGTGTAACAAGCGTAAGAGGTATTTTATCATCTTTTGATTGTTGAACTCTAGCCTCACACAAGGATTTTGCCTCCTTTTCATTGGGTAATACTATAAAATCATCACCTGATTTTGCTGCACCATTTATTCCTATTATCTCAATTGGAGTAGCTGGCTCTGCAATTTCAATGTTTTTTCCATGATCATTTATAATTGCTCTTATTTTTCCCCATTTAAGACCACTAACAAAGTAGTCTCCTTTTTTTAAAGTACCAACAGTTACAATAATATTTGCAACCGGTCCTCTACCAGTATCGATTTTGGACTCTAAAACTATTCCTTTAGCATTTGTTTCAAAATCTGTTCTTAAATCTAATAATTCTGCTTGTAAAATTATGGACTCTACCAACTTATCTAGATTTTTTTTAGTTTTAGTAGAAATTTCTACCATTAATGTATCTCCAGACAAATCCTCAGCTATTAATTCATATTCTAATAGTTGATTTTTTATTTTTTGTGGGTCTGCCTCAGGTAAATCACATTTATTGATTGCAACTACTATTGGAACATTTGCTGCCTTTGCATGTTTAATTGACTCGATAGTTTGAGGTTTAACTCCATCATCTGCCGCAACAACCAGTACAACTAAATCTGTCAATTTTGAACCTCTAGCTCTCATTTCAGTAAAAGCTGCATGACCTGGAGTGTCTATAAAGGTAATTTTGTTATTTTGGTGATTAATTTGGTAAGCGCCTATGTGTTGTGTAATGCCTCCAAACTCTCCTGAAACTACGTTTGCTTCTCTTAATACGTCTAAAACTGAAGTTTTTCCATGGTCAACGTGCCCCATAACAGTAACTATTGGAGGTCTGTTTTTCAAATTTTCAGATTTTACCTCTTTAATTTTTTCAATTATTTCCTCGACTTTCTCTTCTCTGATTGGTTTGTGTCCAAATTCTTTAACTAAATATTCAGCTGTATCAGCATCTATAGTATGATTTATAGTTGCAGTTACACCCATACTGAGCAAATGTTTTATAATACTGCTTGACTGCTCTGCCATTCTATTTGCGAGTTCTCGAATTGTTATCACCTCAGGTAGATTTATTTCTCTCTTTACTTGCTTGAAATTATCTTTCTCATTGTTTTGGTTTAAATTTCGATTTTCTTTTTGTTTAGCTCTCTTTAAAGAAGCAAGACTTCTTGATTTTATTTCAGCATGATCATCACTTAAAGCTCTTGAAATTGTTAATTTTAATTCTCTTCTTTTTCCTCCAATTTTATTCGATTTACTATCTTTTTGTTGAGTTTCACCTTTTAATCTTCTTGTGGCTCTTTGTTCAGCTAATTTTCTTTTTTCAAAATCTGAGGAAGGTTGTGTAGATGGTCTGTTATAATTACTTGGTTTTGAAAAAGTATTGATGCTTGTTCTGGGTTTATTTATATTTTGTCTAGAAAATTGAGACTTTCCAGAAAATTTAGTATTTTTTTTTTCTATAAATACAGTGTTTTTGGATTTTGATTTAGCTTGTTCTATACTACTGAATGTTTTCTTTGAGCTTCCAGATACTGATAACTTTAATTTTTTCTTCTCCATTTCTCATCTCTCAATCTTTATAAACTTTATCTCTTGCTGACATAATCAAATTATCAGCTTCTTGTTTTGAAAGAGCAAAATCCTCAAGATAGCCCTTAATTTTAACTCTTTCACCTTTAATTACATCATATGTTCCTGTAAGTTCATCTGACGCTAAATCAGCTAAATCTGATAAAGTTAGAACTTTTTGTTCACCTAAAGTAACTAACATTCCAGGTGTAAGTCCCTCATGATTTATTAAGTCATTTTCTAAACCAAGATCCTTTATCCTTTTAGATATCTCCTCTTGATCCTTTTCATAAAACTCCTTTGCTCTATCGATTAACTCTTTAGCAGTATCCTCCTCTATACCCTCTATCTTTGTCAGTGCATCAGGTGAGCTATCTTTAATATCATCTATTGATGAAAATCCTTCAGCTACCAAGAGTTGTCCTAGAGTTTCATCCAATTCAAGGTTCTTAACAATATTATCTGTTTTTTCTTTGAATTCTAATTGTCTTCTCTCTGAGTCTTCTTGCTCTGTCATTATGTTTATTTCATAGTTTAATAATTTGGTAGCCAATCTCACATTTTGCCCTCTTCTTCCAATTGCCTTGCTTAAATTTTCTTCAGTTAAAATTACATCAAGCTTTTTAGCCTCATTGTCTACATTTACCCGCTGTACTTCAGCAGGTGATAATGCATTAGCTACAACAATGGCTGGATCCTCTGACCAGTTCACTATATCGATTTTTTCACCCTGAAGTTCATTTACCACTGCCTGAACTCGACTACCTCTCATTCCAACACATGCGCCAACTGGATCTAGAGATGTATCTATAGCTTTAACACAAATTTTAGCTCTACTGCCAGGATCTCTTGATGATGATTTTATTTCAATTAGACCATCATAAATTTCTGGAACTTCCTGAACAAATAATTTCTCCATAAATTTGGGATGTCCTCTAGATAAGAATATCTGTTGTCCTCTTGGCTCTCTTCTCACATCTAAACAATATGCCTTAACTCTATCTCCTGCTTTTATATTTTCTCTAGGTATCATTTCATTTTTTTGAATAATTGCCTCTGTTCTTCCTAAATCAACTATAACATTCCCAAATTCTAACCTTTTTACAATTCCACTTAATATTGTTTCTTTTTTGTCAATAAAATCATTATACTGTCTTTCTCTTTCAGCTTCTCTAACGTTAAAACTTATTACTTGCTTAGCTGTTTGTGCAGCAATTCTTCCAAAATCAAAAGAAGGTAAGGGTTGCAATACCTCATCTCCAACTTTTTTATCTTTATTTGTTTCATTCAGCTTGATCGCATCGTCCAGAGTAATTTCAATATTTGAATTTTCTGGTTTAACTACAATTAATAGTTTTCTGAATATACCTATGTCACCGTTATCTCTATTAATTTCCACTTTAATCTCATTATCAGATCCAAATTTTGATCTTGCTGCTTTAGCAATGCCAGTTTCCATTGATCCTATTATAAGTTCTTTATCAATAGACTTTTCTAAGGCAACAGCCTCTGCAATTCTTAATAATTCAAGTTTATCTGCTCTTCTATTTAACATATTTCTTTAGCCAAAAAAAAATGGGCCTAGGCCCATTTTTGAAATTTCAACAATGTATTTGGAATATAGTTATTTTTGCTTATTTTTCAACAATTTACTTACTAAAAATCCCAGATTTATCTGTTTTTTCCCATGAAAAGGAACCATCGCTTTCTGGTGTTCTTCCAAAGTGTCCATAAGCTGCGGTTTTTTCATAAATAGCTTTATTTAACCCAAGCATTTCTCTAATTCCTCTTGGGCTCAAATCAAAGTTTTCTTTAATCAGTTTTTCTACATGAATGTTCTTTTCTTCATCATTGTCAAACAAGTCTACATAAATAGATAAAGGTTTTGATACACCAATAGCATATGCAAGTTGAATTAAACATTTGTCAGCAATTTTTGACGCAACAACATTTTTAGCTAAATATCTAGACGCATAGGCAGCTGATCTATCAACTTTTGTTGGATCTTTTCCAGAAAATGCTCCACCACCATGTGGCGCTGCTCCTCCGTAAGTATCAACAATAATTTTTCTACCAGTTAAACCACTGTCTCCATCTGGACCTCCAATTACGAAGTTTCCAGTAGGATTTATATAAATTTCTTTTTCATCAAGACTTCCTAATAAATTTTTAGGTATAGATTTCTCTATATAAGGTATACATAATTCTTTAACTTGAGCTAATTTAACATCTTTTGAATGTTGTGTAGAAATTACCACGGATGTTACAGCAGAAGGAATACCATCTTTATATTCAATTGTAATTTGGCTTTTAGAGTCTGGTTCTATTCCATTTAATTTTCCTGATTTTCTATCCTCAGCCATCAGTCTTAAAATTTTATGTGAGTAATGAATTGGGGCTGGCATCAACACGTCTGTTTCATTGCAAGCATAACCAAACATAATTCCCTGGTCACCTGCACCTTCATCTTTATTTCCAGCTGAGTCTACTCCCATTGCAATATCAGCTGATTGTGAGTGTAAATGTGTTTCAATTTTTGTTTGTTCTCTCCAAGAAAAACCATCTTGGTCGTAGCCAATATCTTTAATACAATCTCTAACTTTTGATATTAAATCGTCATTTTTAAACTCAGGACCTCTTACTTCTCCTGCTAATACAACTTTATTTGTTGTAGTTAAAGTTTCACATGCAACTCTTGCTTGAGGCTCTAAAGCCAAAAAACTGTCCACGACCATATCAGAAATTCTGTCACAAACTTTATCTGGGTGTCCCTCTGACACAGACTCACTCGTAAATAAAAAATTTTTTTTCATTAATTCCCCCGTATTTTAAAAAAGAAAATTAAACTAATATAAATAGACAGAAAATAAAAGAAGATCTTATTACCGAACTTGCTAAAAATAGTTTTATCGGAGTTTTTAAATGATTTAAGTTCAATAAATCCCTTGTCAGTTGTTAATATCTTATCTATTACTTTGCCTTTTGGGTTTATAAATGCTGAAATTCCATTATTTGATGATCGGATAACGGTCTTTCCCTCCTCTATCGATCTGAAAATTGAGTGAGAGAAGTGTTGGTGTGGGCCAATAGAATTACCAAACCAACCGTCTTCTGATATATTCAGAATAAAATCGTAATTTTTTTTACTTTTGTTTATTTTGCCAGAGTAAATAATTTCATAACAAATAAGGGGGATGAAATTAAAATTATTCAACTTTATTAAATTTCTTTCATCGTCTGCAGAAAAAGACTGGTAACCTTGTGTTAATTTTTTAAAACCTAAATTACTTAAAATTTTTTCGAATGGTAAAAATTCTCCAAATGGAACCAATTTATTTTTATAATACATATCTAAAATTTCAACATTATTATCTAATACTAAAAGAGAATTATAAATCTTTTGGTCCTCGTAAATGTTCATACCTAAAACAATCTTATGTTTTTTTGAAAAATTATTTGAAAAAAGATTCTTTAACCTTTGAAGATTTTCAAGATTAAGACTAGAGAGAATACCTTCTGGCAAAATAAATACTGTTTCACTTGATAGTTTTGGATCAGAAATATTAATTAATTCAGAGATGAGTTTACTTGGATCTTCGTTTTGGAAATATCTGTTAATATTTATTTTTGGAGAAACTACTTTAATAGTAAATCCTAAATCTTTTTTATCGATCAGTTCATACTGATTTAATTTTGACTTCCCCCAAAGATAATTTATAGATAAAATAAATAGAAAAATAATAGATATACTTATTTTAATTTTTTTTTTGTAGTTAAATAATAAAATAGTTGGAAATAAAAATAACAAAATAATGATTAGGTTAAAAGCATAAGTTCCCGTTATGGATAACAATTGAATAAATTCCAAATAATTTACAAAACTAAAAGCTACTAAGTTCCATGGGAAACCACCAAATATAAAACTCCTTATATATTCGAATAAAGAAAAAGATAAGGCTAATATTAAAATTGATAGAAAATTTTTTTTTGGATTTAAAAATGAAAAAGCTAAGGTTGAAAATCCATAAAATAGTCCTAAAAATAGTGGAATTAAAATCAAAGCAAATGGTATCAATGGTTTAAAAATTTCCTCAAAAGTTAATGAATTAGTAATCCAATATAAATTTGAAATAAAATAACCAAAGCCAAATATCCATCCAATAGTAAATGACGTAATTTTATCTTTTGAATATAATAATAATGTCCACAAAAGATATGGATATGAAAAAAAATTTAAAAAAAAAAAATTGTAAGGTGGTAGACTAAAAGATGATATTAAACCTAAAGAAAATACAAATAAGAATAATAAAATTTTATTTTTGTATAATAAAGTCAATTTACTTTATGAAAATATTTTAATATTAATTTTTCTTTTCTTAACATTTTTTTAAAATCATTTATTTTTTTATGATCGTATCCAATTAGATGTAAATAACCATGTATCCACGTTTTATCAAATTCTAAGTGAAAATTTGTATCCTTTGATCTCTCTTTAATAATTTCATAACTAATTGCTATGTCACCTAAATAAAGTTTTTTTTTATTTTTAATTTTTAGTGGAAAAGATAAAACATCTGTAGTTTTGTTTTTTTTTCTAAACTTAAAGTTTAAATATTTCATTTGTTTATTATTAGTTAGTAGTATAGAAAATTCATGGTTTTTTCTTTTAAATGTGGGTGCATTAGACAATATTTTAAGTCTTTTCTTTAAGTAATTATTTGGTTTTTTTATGATTCTCTTCCACTTTGAATGACCAAATATTACATTGGCCTTTATCATCCGTCTGAGCTTTTATCAGTATATGCCTTAACAATTTTCGATACCAAAGGATGTCTAACAACATCTTTGTGATCAAAATCAACAACTGCAATTTCCTTTAAATGTCCAAGCAGTTTTTTTGATCTTTGTAATCCAGAAAGTGATTTGTTTGGTAAATCTATTTGCGAAGGATCGCCATTAATTACTATTTTCGAATTTTCTCCTATTCTAGTTAAGAACATTTTAATTTGAGTATCTGTTGCATTTTGTGCTTCATCTAGTATTGCAAATGAATTTTTTAAAGTTCTACCTCTCATAAAAGCTAAGGGAGCTATTTCAATATCGCCAACTTCAATTTTTTTCTGTATCTTTTCAAAATCTAATAAATCATATAAAGAGTCATACAATGGTCTCAAATAAGGGTCTACCTTCTCTCTCATATCTCCAGGTAAAAATCCAAGTCTTTCGCCGGCTTCAACAGCAGGCCTAGATAAAATAATTCTCTCTATTTTTTTATCTAAAAGCATAGTCAATGCTACAGCAACCGCAAGAAAAGTTTTACCAGTTCCAGCCGGTCCCGCAGAAATAATTATATCTGAATCTTTTAATGCTCTGACGTATTCTTTCTGTTTTTCAGACCTTGGAATTACAGATTTTTTTGGGGTTTTTATTATATATTCAACTTTTTTTACTGAATTTGTTTTATCTATCATAAACTCATTTACTGAGGAAACTATATCTTTTTTTTCAATTGTGCCATTAATTAAAAATTGTTCGGTTAGAAACTGTATTGCATTTTTAACTAAATTATTTTTTTCTGGGTTACTTTTTACTAATATTGAATTTCCTCTAGAATATAAACTTGTTTTTGTAATTTTTTCTAGTTCCTTCAAATTATTATTAAATTCACCTGCTACCCCAAGTAATAAATCATTATTTTTAAATATTATACTTAAAGTATTATTTTCAGAGTATAAAAATTTTAAATCAGAAATAATATTTTTTTTATTTATATTACTCAATTTAAGCTGCTTTCATATTTTTATCTACAGATCCAAATAATGTATTTTGGTTACTGGTTTGAATTTTTACTTTTACAATTTTTCCTATATTACTATCACAAGCATCAAAAATTACAGGTGTTATATATTTATTCCTGCCAAATAATTTGCTCTGTTTTTCCATTCTATTTTCGACAAGAACATCAATTATCTGATTTTCCATGGATCGATTTATTTCTTTTTGATTATTAAATAATTCCTTCTGAATTAACTTTAATCTTTCTTTAGAAATATTTTTGTCAATCATTTTTAATTTTGATGCTTTTGTCCCTGGTCTGGGGCTAAATATAAAGGAAAATGAGTTAATAAACTTAATTTTTTTTATAAGGTTAAATGTATCTTCAAAATCTTTTTGTGTTTCTCCTGGATAACCAACTATAAAATCACTCGAAAATTCTATTTCTTCATTGATTTTTTTTAACCTTTCGTAAATTTTTAAATATTCATCTACTGTGTGTTTTCTGTTCATTAATTCTAACATCTTATTAGAACCACTTTGAATCGGTAAATGGACAAATGGCATTAATTTATTAGTAGTGGAATAACACTCTAGCAAGTCGTCAGTCATATCCCTAGGATGTGAAGTTGTATATCTTATCCTATCCAATTCTGAATATTGGTTTAAATGATTTATTAAATTTGAAATTCTAAATTCTTTAGAATTTTCTGTATATGAATAAGCATTAACATTTTGACCAAGTAAAGTTATTTCTTTTGCACCATTTTCAATTAATTGTTCTGCTTCTGCTATGACTTTATAAAATGGTCTAGAGTACTCAGGTCCTCTTGTATAAGGTACCACACAAAAATGGCAAAACTTGTCACATCCTTCTTGAATAGTTAAAAAGGCTGATATTTTATTATTTTTATTTTTTATTTGATCAAAGTATCCAAACTTTGAGATGGTATCAAATTCAGTTACATCATGTTTTAAATTTCTAATGTAGTTTTTAAGTAAGTCATTCACTTTATGATAAGATTGGGGACCCAAAACAATATCTATGTATGGCTCTCTTTTAAGCATTTCCTCATTTTCAGCTTGTGCAACACATCCAGCAACAACCATTATTGGCTTTTTCTTATCTCTATATAACTTTTTTACTCTACCAATTTCATGATAAACTTTTTCTTTAGCTTTATCGCGAATATGACATGTATTTAAAATATAACAATCAGCATTTGATTGATTATTTGTTTTAACAAAACCCAATTTACTAACAGAGTCATAAATTCTATTAGAATCATACTCGTTCATTTGGCAGCCAAAAGTTTTTATAAATATTTTTCCATTTTGCATATTTAAATTTTTAAAAAAAAACTGAAATAATCATTATTTATCTTTTTTTATTCCGTATAGTTCTAATTTATGATCTACTAATTTATAACCATACTTCTCAGCTACTTTTTTTTGAAGTTTTTCAATCTCATCATCTACAAATTCAATAATTTCTCCTGACTTTATATCAATTAGATGATCATGATGACTCTCAACTATAGTTTCGTATCTTGCTTTGCTACCCTTAAAATCATGTTTTGTAAGTATTCCCGACTCCTCAAAAAGCTTAACTGTTCTATATATAGTAGCAATGCTTATTTTTGAGTCCAATTTTGAAACTCTTTTATATAATTCATCAACATCAGGATGATCTGACTCACCGTAAACTTCTTTAGACTCTGACAAGACTTTAGCAATAATTCTTCTTTGATCAGTAAGTTTCACACCTTTTTTTTGACAAATCTGTTCAATATTTTCAGACATAAATTATTCTAACTCGAATATACTGGTTTTATCAAATCTTTTAATAATTTTTTTTCTAGTTTTAGTAAATTGTAGTAATTTTTATTTACTAAATCATGTGACTTAAAACCGATTAAACTAATATTATTAGCTAAAGATATAGCTTTTGCTATCGATAATGATATTCTCAAACTTGTAAATTTACCTGGCCCCAAATTTACAAAAACTCTATTTATTTCACTAATTTTTATTTTTTTTTTATCTAAAAAAATTGAAAGTAATTTCATAAATTTGTCAAAGTTTTCTCTACAGTTTATATGTCTCGTAGTATATGTTTGCTTGTTAGCTATGATTACAAAAACTATTTTTTCGTTAACTGCGTCAATAATTAAATTTATCATTTTTTATCTATTTTTTTTAAATGCTTATGCAGAAACTGTAAACAAAAAATATGAACCTGATGAAAAAGGTATATTGGCTATTATGTACCACAGATTTGAAGAAAACAAATACCCCTCTACAAATGTAAGAATCGATATATTCAAGAAGCATATAAATATTATTGAGAGAAATAATTTTACTTTTTTAAACCCAAAACATTTTGATCTTGAGTTTAATAAAGTAAGTAAAAAAAAAAAAATTTTACTAACAATTGATGACGCCTTTTCTTCATTTTATGAAAAAGCGTGGCCAATATTAAAAAAAAAGAGAATTCCCTTTATTTTATTTGTTTCAACTGAGACTGTTGGAAAAAAGGGCTATATGAGTTGGGAAGAAATAGTTGAAATATCAAAAGAAAATTTTGTAATGATTGGAAATCACTCACACTCTCACGAATATTTAATTAAATATGAATTCGAGGATTTTAAGAAAGATATTAACAAATCAATAAAAATTTTAAGAGAAAATCTTGATTATAATATAAATTTTTTTTCTTATCCTTTTGGAGAGTACAACTTAGAACAAAAAAATTACATCTCTAAAAAATTTGATTACGCATTTGGGCAACACTCAGGAGTTATAGATTTAAACAAAAACAGGTATGAGTTACCTAGGTTTCCAATAAATGAAAAATATGGTGATTTAGAAAGATTTGAATTTTTGATAAATCTTTTACCAATTCAATACAGAAAAATAATTCCAGAAGATAAATTTTTATCTGAAACAAATAACCCACCAAAAATGACAATAGAATTTTTTGAAGAGCAAATCAATATTGATAAAATTAATTGCTTTTCAAATGAGGGTGGTAAATGGAAAAACTCTAAGTTGAAATATGAGAATCATAAAATTGAAGTTTTTTTCTCAGAAAAATTTTTGCCTAGGAGAGGAAGAATTAATTGTTCAATGCAAGATAAAGAAGGATGGAAATGGTTCGGTACTCAATTTACCTTAAACTAAATCAAATTCTTCATTTTTAAACTAGTAGGTAAAATTTCAACATCATCAAAATCAGTTAACTTATTTTGTAAAATTATTTTTTTGAGTACTTCAGTATATTCTTTTCCAGTTTCAGCATATTTTTGTAAAAAATTGACGAGTTTTAAGCTATCAAGTCTCCCATTATTATCTCTTTGAATTGCTCGTTCAATTCTAAATTCTTTGTAACTGGCGTGAGTATTCAGATTTCTTTGATATGCTCTCACAGAGGCTTTTAGTATTTTAAACTTTGCAACTTTATGTTTTTTATCCTTTTCTACATCTAGTGGCCTAATACCCTCTCCAGACCACGTCCACTGACCAAACAAAGCATTTCCCTCTTGCGCAAATCTTGAACTTCCCCACCCAGTTTCCTTGGCTGCTTGAGCTATGGCGAGGGAAACTGGAATTTCATCCATTCTTATTTTAAGTTTAACTAAATCATTATTTTTTATACCATACTGTTTAAATTTAAGTTCGAGCCAGGCCTTATCACGTCCTGAGGTGTTATTTTTATTTAATATTTCAAAAAGTTTTTTTCTATCAAATCTTATTTTAATATTTTCCTCAATAATTAATGGTAAAACAATTTTTATAAATAGTTCTTTTCTCTTTTTGGGACTTTCAATATTTTTAAGTTCTTTGGGAAGTCTTGTTAACTGGTTACCAGCGTTTACTAATTTAGTTTTTTTAACAGTGTCTAGATTATATCCGTTATCTTTAAATAACTCCTCAATTGTTGAGGCACTTAATCTTTGAGGATCTTGATCATCCTCATCTTTTCCAAATACATCAATATCTTCAAAAATATTCCAGGAGTATCTATTTTTTACAGAGTTTTCAATTTCTTTGTTATTTTTTTTCTTTTTATCAAGTATTTCATCAAAATTTTGCTTAGAGGAATTAAATACAACTTCATTAGACTTAAAATTACTTTTTATAAATCCAACTATGTTTGGTAAAACAGAAAATAAAAGAATTAAAATTAAACTTGATAATAAAGTTTTAAAAAAATTTAAGTTTTTATTATCAATTTTTTTTTTAAAATTTTTTTTTTTCATACAATTAATTATTTGTTATAATTGATTGTAAGTATATTATATAGCTAAAACTTCTTTAACTTCAGGAATATAGTGGCATAGTAAGTTTTGAACCCCTTGTTTTAAAGTTAAAGTTGAAGATGGACATCCCGAACAGCTTCCTTTTAGCATAACTTTAACTTTTCCATCTTTAAATTCTACAAAGGTTATATCTCCGCCATCTCTTGCAACAGCTGGTCTAATTTTAGTATCTAATATTTTGATAATTTTATTTTCAATTTCTCCATAATTTTTTTTATCATTTAATTTATTATTTTTATTAATTATAAATTCATTGCCATCTTGATAATACTCATTAAGATGTGAAATAACGATATGTTTAATATTCTCCCATTTTTCATCTTGCGACTTGTTAACTGACAGAAAGTCTTCACTTAAAAAAATGCCAGTTACACCATTAATTGATAAAATATTCTTTAATATAGGAATTTCGGTTTGATTTTGACTTAAAAATTCATAAGGACCATCATTAGATACTCCCTTACCTGTTATAAATTTAAGAGAATTTGGATTTGGAGTTTCTTGTGTTTGTATAAACATATATTTTATATAATAATTTATTTTAAAATTTAAAGATTTTTAAAAACCTATAATTTTCTTCATTTCCCTTATCTTTTTTCCAGCAATTACTTCTGCTTTATCTGCCCCTTCTAAAAGGATCTTATCTAAATAATCATGGTCATTAATTAATTTTTTTATTTCATCTGAAATTGGAGAGATTTTGCTTAACAAAGTTTCAGCTAATTGATTTTTTAAATCTGAAAAGTTTTTTCCCCCAAACTCATCTAAAGTTTTAGTTAATGACTGATTTGAAATACTAGAATAAATTCCTAGAAGATTTTCAGCCTCAGGTCTATCTTTTAGCTTTTGCACTTCATTAGGAATTGGAAAAGTGTCTGTTTTTGCTCTTTTAATTTTGTTAATAATTTGATCTTTAGTGTCAGTTAAATTAATTCTACTAAGATCTGATGGATCCGATTTACTCATCTTTTTTGAACCATCTTTTAAACTCATTATTCTTGAAAAATTTTTTTTTATTAATGGTTCTGGGGGTTTTAAAAAATCTTCACAATTGAAGTCTTTATTAAATTTTTGAGCGATATCCCTCGTTAATTCTAAGTGTTGTTTCTGGTCATCACCAACGGGAACGTGGGTTGCATCATAAAGTAGTATGTCACTTGCCATTAAAATAGGATAAATATAAAGACCAACGGATGCCTTTTCTTTGTCTTTGCCAGCTTTTTCCTTAAATTGCGTCATTCTATTTAACCATCCCATTGGGGACATACAACTTAATATCCATGAGCCTTCAGCGTGTGCATGAACTTTTGACTGGTTAAATATGATGCTTTTACTTGGATTAATTCCACTTGCAATAAAAGTTGCAGCAGTTTCACGGATATTATTCTTTAGTTGATCTTTATCTTGCCTAACTGTAATTGCATGTAAATCCACAACACAAAATATACACTCATTTTCTTTATCATTACTCAATTCAACAAAATTTTTAATAGCACCAAGATAGTTACCTAAATGAAGATTGCCTGTAGGTTGTACACCTGAAAATATTTTTTTCGACATCTATCAATACTTTAAATTAATATCTGAAATTTTAAAGGCTTTTATAATAATTGAAATACCAATGTATGAGACCATAGTTAGCAAAACAATTAGTATGACAAATATTAATTTATAATTGTTTGCATAGTCTATCTTGGTTGCTAGAAAATTTATTAAAAAATAAAATAAACAAATCGAAATTATATTTGAGAAAATAATTTTTATTATTTGAATAGTAAAATTATGACTAAATTTAAAGAAACCTTTATTAATCACAAATATTAACAAAATAACTCCGTTAAACCATGAGGATATGGTTGTAGCGATTGGTATTATAATAAAACCAACTTTTGAAAAAAAGCTTAAACTAATTATTATATTTAACCCAACAGAAATTAGAGAATACTTAAAGGGTGTTTTAGTGTCATTTCTAGCAAATAAGAATGTTGAAAATATTTTGATCAACGAAAATGCAGGAAGTCCAAAAGAAAAACAGAACAATGCTTTTGCAGCATTATTAACACTTAATTTATCAAAAGAGCCATATCCAAATAAAGCAGATGTTATTTGTTCTGAACCAACTATAAGAGCAAGAGATGCAGGTAAACTTAAAAATAAACTAAGCTCTAAAGCTTTATTTTGAAGTTCTATTGTTTTTATAGAATTATTACTTTTAATATGTCGACTTAAATTTGGAAGTATTACTGTACCTATGGCAATCCCTGCAATTGCTAAATTAATCTGATAAATTCTGTCAGCATAGTACAGATATGATACGGCACTTGCCTGAAAGGATGCGATAATTGTTCCAACCAATATATTTATTTGAGTTACACCAGATGAAAAAATACTCGGTAAAAGTTTACTAAAAAAGTTTTTAACTTTTTTATTTATTTTAAAATTAAAATTAATATTTAGAACAAAGTATTTTTTGACATACATATATAAAAAAACAAATTGAAGAATTCCAGCTAAAGTAACGGTATAAGATAAATAATAGACTAAATTATCATTTAAAATTTTCCCGAATAATAAACATATTATCAACAATATATTTAGAATTATTGGTGCTGCTGCAGCGACACCAAATTTATTATGTGAGTTTAAAATTGCCGAAAAAAAAGATGCAAGACAAATAAAAAATAAAAATGGAAAGGTTATTCGGGTTAAATCAACTGCAATATTATATTTTTCAGAATTATTAGAAAACCCTGGTGCAATTATCTTAATAAATGCAGGCATAAATATCTCAATAAATATGATTGTAAAAAATAATCCCAATAACAATAAATTAAAAATTGTGTTAGCAAATAAATTTGCATTTCTTTTTCCTCTTAGGGTCTCTGAAGAATAAGAAGGAACAAAAGCTGCATTAAAAGTTCCCTCTGAAAATAATCTTCTGAAGGTATTTGGAATTCTAAAAGCTACAAAGAATGCATCTGCTAACGGCCCTGATCCAAGATACAACGCTATGAAAAAATCTCTTATATAACCAAAGACCCTACTTATCAAAACAAATATACTAAATGTGCTTGTTGACTTAATGAGGTTCATAAATCATATTAGTCTTAAATTTACCTTAATAGTATATTTATTTAGCTAATGAGAAAAAATAAAATTGAACATTATTCAGACAAAGAGGCCCTTGAGTTTCATAATTCAAATAAATCTGGCAAGATTGAGATAAATTCTTCTAAACCGATGACATCAAAAAGAGACCTTGCCCTAGCATATTCTCCGGGCGTTGCAGCACCAGTTAAAGAAATTTATAAAGATCCAGAGCTAGCATATGATTATACAACTAAAGGAAATTTAGTTGCAGTAATTAGTAATGGATCTGCAATTTTAGGTTTAGGAAATTTGGGTGCAATTGCCTCTAAACCCGTAATGGAGGGTAAAGCAGTTTTATTTAAAAGGTTCGCAGATATAGATGCTATTGACTTAGAGATTGATAACAATGATCCTAAAGAAATTGTTAATAGCATAAAGAACTTTGCTGTTAGTTTTGGAGGAATTAACCTAGAAGATATTGCTGCTCCTGAGTGTTTTGAAATAGAGGAAAGTTTAAAAAAAAAACTTGATATACCAGTATTTCATGATGACCAGCATGGTACAGCAATTATTACATCAGCTGCGCTTATTAATTCGATAAATATTACAAAAAAAAAAATTTCAAAAATTAAGATTGTTGTAAATGGTGCTGGCGCTTCAGCAATGGCATGTTCAGATTTATTTATAAAATTAGGAGTAAAAAAACAAAATTTAACTATGATAGATAGTAAAGGTGTAATCAGTTTAAATAGAAAAAGATTAAATAAATGGAAATTAAAATATGCAAAAAAAACAAAAGATAAAAATTTAAATGACGCACTACAAAATGCAGATGTTTTTTTAGGTTTGTCATCAGCTGGTATACTCAAGAAGGAAATGATAAAAAAAATGGCAAAAAATCCAATTATATTTGCTTGTGCTAATCCTGATCCAGAAATACTTCCTGAAGACGCATATAAAATTAGAAAAGATGCAATTATTGCTACTGGGAGGTCTGATTACGCAAACCAAGTAAATAATTTAATCGGTTTTCCATACATATTTAGAGGAGCACTTGATGTAAGAGCAAAAACAATTAATGAGGAGATGAAAATTGCTGCAGCGACTGCAATTGCAAATTTAGCAAGAGAAAGAGTTCCAGATGAAGTTGCAGCAGCAATGGGAGGAGATAGACCAAAGTATGGAAAAGATTATATAATCCCATCTACTTTTGATCCAAGATTAATAAGTGTAATACCAGTAGCAGTTGCTAAAGCTGCGATTAAAACTGGAGTTGCTAGAAAGAAAATTGAAAATTTTAATTTATATTCTGATCAATTAAAACAGAGATTGGATCCTTCGGTAACAATTCTTCAAGGTATCAATAATAAAATTAAAAAAAATCAAAAAACAGTAGTATTTGCAGATGGAGAAGATGAAAATACTCTAAAAGCAGCAATAGCATTTAAAAATAGTGGTTTAGGAACGCCAATTATTGTTGCAAAAGAGAATGTTGTTAAACAAAGATTAAAAGAAATTGGATATGGAAACAATTTAGATATTAAAATTATTAATTCTACAAATAAAAAAATGAGAGAAAAATATGTAAAATTTCTATTTGAGAAAATGCATAGAGATCAGGGTTTACTGGAGAGAGATTGCGACAGGTTGATAAGAAACGATCGAGTTATCTGGTCATCTTGCATGGTTGAATGCGGTGACGCTGATGCTATGGTTACAGGAAATACAAGAAGATACTCTCAATCATTAGAAAAAATAAAAAAAGTAATACCTCCAAGAGAAGGAGAAATAATGTTTGGATTAAATATGGTAGTAAGTAAAGGTAAAACGGTATTTATTGGAGATACATCAGTTAATGAATATCCATCATCCGAGGAATTAGCTCAAATAGCAATTTCAGCAGCAAGAGTTGTAAGACTATTTGGATTTGATCCAAAAGTTGCTTTTTTATCTCATTCAACTTTTGGTCAACCAATAACAAGCAGAACAAAACATATTAGAGATGCTGTTGAAATATTAAAAAATAAAAAAGTAGATTTTAAGTTTGACGGCGATATGCAGCCAGATGTTGCACTGGATGGAGAATATTCAGATTTGTATCCATTTTCAAAAATAGTCGGTAATGCAAATATTTTAATAATGCCTGGACAACATAGTGCAGCAATCTCATATAAGATTATGAAAACTCTTGGAGGTGCTAAAGTTATTGGTCCATTACTAATTGGCTTAGCCCAACCGATAGAAATTGCACCATTAAGGTCTTCTACTTCTGAAATTTTAAATTTAGCATCTGTTGCTGCATATTCGGCAGGTATTATTAAATATAAAAAAAAAATTTAAAACATTTTTTTATTTTTTAACAACTCTTAAATCATCAACTAAAAAAATGCTGGTAATTACATCTTCAACATCTAAAACTAGTTTTGCTTCTTTGGTTACTTCATCCCTTTCAGCTTTATTTTGTGCTATACCGTATATATAAATTTTTTTTTTATATGTATCTATATTGTAATTAACAGACTTAATTTTTTTGTTAGTAATCATGGCCGCTCTAAGTTGTGATGTTATAATTAAATCCTTTGCCGATCTCTTAAAGTCAAATCCTTCTTTAATTTGTAAATCATTATTTACTGATCTGGCACCTTTAGTTTCCCAGGCTAGCTTTGTAATTTTAAGCTTATCTTCAACTGAATTTACTTTTCCTGTAAGAAATATTCTTCCATCTAAAATTTTTGTTTTTACAGATATGATATAACTTTTGTTTGATGATAATAATCTTGCTCTGAGGCTTTGTTGCATTAATGAATCATCAATTTGTGTACCTAAACTTCTTGGGTCTAATGCAATAGAAACTCCAGTACCCAAAACTCCTGTTGACGAATAACCGACACATCCTGAGAGAGTTACAAAGATAAATAAAATAATGATCTTTTTAATTTTCATTTCTAATTTCAAGACAATAATTATAAATAAGTTTTTTAGAAATATCTCTATCTTCAGAAACTTTTTTAACAATATCTTTAATGGACATTTTTTTTATTAATTTATTAATTTTTTTTTTATCTGATTCTTCAAGCTCTTTGAAACTTATTTTTTCTTCTTTAATTTCAGATATAACAACAGTTATCTCTCCTTTTCTTGAAAAATTTACATTCGAAAGTTCATGAACAGAGCTTCTAATATACTCCTCGTGATATTTTGTAATCTCTCTACAAATTAGTATTTCTCTATTTAAAAAAAATTCCTTAATATCTTCAATTCTCTTATTCAACTTATTAGGTGAAATAAAAAAAATAATTGAACATTCAAGTAAAGATAAATTTTTAAATAATTTTTTTATTTGGTTTGCTTTCTCAGGAAGAAATCCACAAAAATAAAAATTGTCTGAGAAACCACTTATTGAAATTGCAGAGCTTACTGCAGAGGGACCAGGAATAGGGAAAATATCAATTCCAATTTTTGCACATTCTCTAATTAGTATTTTTCCAGGATCTGATACTGCAGGAGTACCAGCATCTGAAACTAATGATACTATTTTATTTTTTTTTAGGATTTCTATTACTTTTTCTAAATTTTTACTTTCATTAAATTTATGGTTTGAAATAATTTTTTTACTTATATCAAATTTTTGAAAGATTTTTCTTGATACCCTTGTATCTTCACACAGAATTAGGTCAGATTTTTTTAGTATTTCGATAGCTCTAAAAGAAATATCACCCATATTTCCTATAGGTGTAGCAACACAATATAGCCCAGGTTTAAATTTATTATTATTTAAATTCATATGAATTATTTATTTAAATATATTATTAGGTCTTAAATGAAAACTTTTATTAAGCTGTTAATATTTGTAACTATAAGTATATACAATTTTAATCAGAGTGCATATTCGTCTGATAAAATTAAAATTGGATTAATTGTACCTTTAACGGGTGATAATTTTCTTATAGGTGAAAAAATTATAAAATCAGTAAGAATGGCAATTAATAAAATAAATGATGACAAGATAGAAATAATACCAAGAGACACAAAATCTAACCCCATCGATGCTTTAAAAGTATCAAAAGAATTATATGATGATGGTGTCAGAATTATTATTGGTCCAGTATTTAATGAAAGTACTAAATATCTAGATGATTTAAAAGAAATAACTTTTATATCTTTTACGAATAAGTTAATTGATAATCCCGAAAATGTAATCAGCGCAGGAGTAAATGCAATTTCACAAATACAAACAATAAAAAAATTTAATAAGAAAAATAATTTATTAAAAAGTATTATTTTGATACCAAGGTCGGAGTTCAAAAAAGAGATTGAGGTAGCAATTAACAAGACAAAAATAAAACATAAGAAAGTTTTTTATTACGATAGGGAACCAACTAAACTTACTAAACAAATTGAAAATTTAACAGAATATGAAGTAAGAAAAAAAAATCTCAAAAATGAGATAGAAAGAATCAAAAATTTATCTTTTAAAGACAAAGAAAAAAAAATTCAAAACTTAAAAAAAAAAGATACTCTTGGAAGTATCAATTTTGACTCCGTAATTATAGCTGACTTTGACGAAAATTTGAAAAGTGTAGCTACATCGCTACTTTATACTGATGTTTCATCAAAAAGAATTTCATATATAACATTAAACCAATGGTTTGATGAAAGTCTTTTAAGAGAAAGTTCCATACATCCAATTTATTTCCCATCAATAAATAAAAGTAATTATGAATTATTTATGATTGAGTTCAAAAATACTTTTGGAATAGACGGTGATCAACTTTCATTTTTAAGTTATGATTTGGTGGGGTTAGTCTATTTCTTAATTTATGAAAATAAATTTAATATTTCAAAAAATATATTTTATAAAAAAAATAAGTTTAAGGGTAAGATAGGTATTTTTGAAATAAGCAAAAATACTATTACTCATCAACTAAACTTTTATAGCATTGAGGACAATAAGTTTAAAAAAATTTTCTAATTTTTTTAAATGCATTGAAGCGGTGATCTATTTTATATTTTTTTTGAGGTTCCATTTCACCAAATGTTAATCTTTTTCCTGTAGGTATAAAGATTGGATCGTAACCGAAACCATTTTTTCCTTTCTTAAACTTAGATATGCGTCCTTCGATCTTACCAATTTTGCTTACAAATTTTCCATTTGGCCAATATAATGTCAGTACACAAATAAATCTTGCTCTAATATTCTTTTTTTTCCAATTTTTGTCTTTTTTAGAAATTTCTCTATAAACTTTTTTAATAGCTAAATTGAAGTTTCTTTTTTTTCCTGACCAATCTGCTGAATATACACCGGGTGCTTTATCTAAAATATCAATCTCAATTCCGGAGTCATCTGACAAGCATATTTTATTTATTTTTTTTGCAGAAGTATTTGGCTTTTAAAAGTGAATTTTCTTGAAATGAAAATCCTGTTTCTTTGGGACTTGGTATTTTAAAGTCTAAATTTGAATAGATTTTTAGTTTTTTAGGTAATAGTTCAGCTATTTCCTTAAGTTTTCCTTTATTATTTGAACCAATAAATATTTCTTTAATTTTTTTTTTAGACATCTAGAAATTACATATTTTCTTACCATATAAAGGTGTATGGACAAAGATGAATCAAAAGAAAATAAAGACAATAACGTAAATGCAGATGTCATTACTGATGAGGAAACAAAAGAAAAAGAAGCAATAGACCAAAAGACTGAGGATGAAAATCCAGATCTAGAAAAAAAGCAAGAAGAAAAGAAATTAACCCCAGAGGAAGAAATAGAAATACTAAAAGATAAGTTAGCAAGAACCTTCGCCGAAATGGAGAACCAGAGAAGAAGATTTGAGAAAGAAAAAGATGATGCATATGAGTATGGAGGATATTCTTTCGCAAAAGAGGCATTAAACCTCCTAGATAATCTCGAAAGATCAAAAGTTGCACTAGAAAATGATGATAGTTTAAAAAATACTGAAGCACTAAAAAAAATAGTAGATCACTTAAATATTATAAATAACGATATGTTATCTATTTTCAAAAAAAATAATATTGAGCCTATTAAATCAGTAGATCAAAAGCTCGACCCAAACCTTCATCAAGCAATGATGGAAATTGAAGATGAGTCAAAAGAACCAGGGACTATTGTCCAAGAAATTCAAAAAGGTTTTATGATGAAGGATAGATTATTAAGACCTTCTTTAGTAGGTGTTTCAAAAAAAAAAGTAGAAGAAGTCCAAACAGAAGAGGGAGAAACTGAAAAAAGTCAGTAAAAACAGTAAAAATTTAAATTTTTTAGACGGTTGTAGTCTAAAAATTAACACTTATATGATCGGTAGGTTATAACATTATGAGCAAAGTAATAGGAATAGATTTAGGAACTACAAATTCTTGTGTAGCAGTAATGGAAGGTACGCAAGCTAAAGTATTAGAGAATGCTGAGGGTGCAAGAACAACACCGTCAGTTGTTGCATTTTCAGAAAATGATGAAAAATTAATTGGTCAACCAGCAAAAAGGCAAGCGGTAACTAACCCAGAAAATACAATATTTGCTGTCAAAAGATTGATAGGAAGAAATTTTGATGATCCATCAGTTAAAAAGGATGTAGAAACTGCTCCATTTAAAATTGTTAACTCAGATAAAGGAGATGCTTGGATTGAAGCGAAAGGAAATAAATATTCTCCTTCTCAAATTTCTGCTTTTACACTTCAAAAAATGAAAGAGACTGCTGAAAAATATTTAGGCCAAGAAGTTTCTCAGGCTGTAATAACTGTTCCAGCTTATTTTAATGATGCGCAAAGACAAGCCACTAAGGATGCAGGAAAAATTGCAGGTTTAGAAGTTTTAAGAATTATAAACGAGCCAACAGCAGCTTCACTTGCTTATGGCCTAGATAAAAAAACAAATAAGAAAATTGCTGTATATGATTTAGGTGGAGGAACTTTTGATGTTTCTATACTTGAGCTAGGTGATGGAGTTTTTGAGGTTAAATCAACAAATGGTGACACTTTTTTAGGTGGTGAAGATTTTGATAATACAATCGTAGAGTATTTACTATCTGAATTTAAAAAAGAAAACGGTATTGATCTAAAATCTGATAAGTTGGCTTTACAAAGATTAAAAGAGGCTGCGGAAAAAGCAAAGATTGAATTATCCTCTGCTGCACAAACTGAAATTAATTTACCATTTATAACTGCGGATAAGACTGGTCCAAAACACATCAACATGAAAATGACTAGAGCAAAACTTGAGGCTCTTGTTGAAGACCTAATTTCTAGAACCATACCACCATGCGAGACAGCTCTTAAAGACGCTGGATTAAATGCAAGTGAAATTGATGAGGTAATACTAGTTGGTGGAATGACAAGAATGCCTAAAGTTATAGAAGAAGTTAAAAACTTCTTCGGTAAAGAACCAAATAAATCTGTAAATCCAGATGAAGTTGTAGCAATGGGTGCTGCCATTCAGGCTGGAGTATTACAAGGTGACGTCAAAGATGTATTGTTGCTTGATGTAACACCACTTTCACTTGGTATAGAAACTTTAGGTGGAGTTTCAACTAAATTGATAGAAAAAAATACAACAATACCAACCAAAAAAAGCCAAGTTTTTTCAACAGCGGAAGATAACCAACCCGCAGTTTCAATCAGAGTTCTACAAGGTGAGAGGGATATGGCTTCAGATAATAAAGTTCTAGGGAACTTTGAGCTAGTAGGTATAGCTCCTGCACCTAGAGGAGTTCCTCAAATTGAAGTTACTTTTGATATAGATGCAAATGGAATTGTAAATGTTTCTGCAAAAGATAAGGGAACTGGTAAAGAGCAAAAAATTCAAATCCAGGCATCAGGAGGTTTAAGTGAAGATGAAATAAATCAAATGGTTAAGGATGCTGAAACAAATAAAGAGGCTGATAAAAAGAAAAGAGAAGCGGTTGATGCTAGAAACCAAGCTGATACTTTACTTCATTCTACAGAAAAAAATTTAAAAGAACATGGTAGTAAAGTTTCTGATGCAGATAAAAAAGCTATCGAGGATGCATCAGCAAATGTTAGAAATGCATTAAAAGGGACTGACGTAGAGGAGATTAAAAAGAAGACTCAAGATTTGGTTCAAGCTTCTATGAAACTAGGAGAAGCTATTTACAAATCACAACAAAGTACTAAACCTGGTGAAGCACCTAAAGATGCAAAAGATGAAGGGAAAAAAGACGATAATGTTGTTGATGCAGACTTTGAAGAAGTAAAAGAAGATAAAGAAAAGAGCGCCTAAACTATCAACCATTTGTCTATAACTAGTTATGGCAAAAAGAGATTACTATGATGTATTAGGTGTTGAGAAAAGTGCTAGTCCCGACCAAATAAAAGCAGCATACAGAAAACAAGCAGTAAAATATCATCCTGACAAAAATAAAGGTGATAAAGGAGCTGAGGAAAAATTTAAAGAAGCCTCAGAAGCATATCACGTTTTATCTAACTCAGAGAGAAAACAGAATTATGATAATTTTGGACACGCAGCTTTTGAAAATGGCGGAGGTGGTAGAGGAGGGTTTGGAAACTTTGACTTTTCAGGCTCCTTTTCAGATATTTTTGAGGATTTTTTTGGAGAAGGATTTGGTGGAGGGGGAAGAAGATCAAGAAGATCTAATAACAGAGGATCTGATTTAAGATATGATCTCTCAATAACCTTGGAAGAAGCTTATACTGGAAAAAAACAGGATATTAAATTTTCAACCTCCGAAAGATGTGGTACATGCAGCGGTTCAGGATCAAAACCAGGTCATAGCGCAAGTTCTTGTTCAATGTGTGGTGGCCATGGGCAAGTACGATCAAGTCAGGGTTTTTTTACAGTTCAGCAAACATGCCCTCAATGTGCTGGTTCTGGTGAACAGATTACTGATCCATGTGCAAGTTGCGGAGGGCAAGGCAAAAAACAAGCTAGTAAAAGACTTTCTGTAACTATTCCTAAAGGTGTAGATGATGGAACAAGGATTAGATTATCTGGGAAAGGAGAAGCTGGATCAAGAGGAGCAAGTAATGGTGATCTTTATTTATTTATTAATGTTGAGTCACACGAACTTTTTAAAAGATCAGAAGTAAATTTATTTTTTGAATTTCCTATTTCTTTTACAGATGCAGCATTAGGAACAACAATTGAAATACCTACAATAGATGGAGGTAAAGCAAAAATAAAAATTCCTGACGGAACTCAAAGTGGAAAACAATTTAGATTGAAAGGCAAAGGAATGCCATTTATGAGAAGGGGAGACTATGGAGATTTATACGTCCAAGTTAACACTGAGGTACCAGTATCCTTAAATAAAGAACAAAAAGAATTACTTGAAAAATTTAGAAAAATTGAAAATGATAGATCAAATCCAAGTATAAAAAGATTTTTTCAAAAAGCTAAAAATTTCTGGAAAAATTAAATGAAAAAAAAAATTAAATATATTATTTTTGGCGTCATTTATATTTTAGCAATTTTAATATTAGGTGCCTATTTCTATAAAGAAGGAATTGGAATAATTTAATTATCTTTTGCTAGCCTAATAAAGATATCTCCCATGCCCCCTTTTACTTCCTCAAGAGGTGCCGTATTTCTAAAAGCACAATATTGGCCAGTTATCTCATGTTTATCGATTGCTGCTATGCTTTGTTCATTACATTTTGATGCATTGTGAAACAAACCAATAACTAACCTATCATCTAAAACATATACTTGTTTGTCATCAAGTTTTTTACCGTTACAAAAATAATTCTTATTAACTTCCATTGGAAAGTCATCTTTTCCACAGGGATTACTTATTGTTAAAACAAAAAATTCTTTTTCACCATCTGTAAAAGTGTAATTCATTTTTTTAACTTTTGAATATTTCATCAAATCACATGAACATGGGACACAGCATCTATGATAAAAACCACATATTTTCTCTTCATTTTCAACGCTATTAAGATAGACAAATTCAGGCTTGTTATTCGGATCTATCAATGAACCAGACACAGCGCAATATAGTTTGTTATATTCCAAAAAGTCCTGGTAAGTAATTTTTTTACCTAAAATATGTTTAAAAAATTTAGGACCTGCTGCATTTCTATTTTGATCAGGAAAGATTTCTGACCAATCTCCAGCTAGATCAGCATAATAATTAAATTGGGTTGCATGGGTAGGTTGAGACATACTAAAGCTTATTAAAAGACTAAATAGTATAAAGTTTTTAATTTTTTTTAATAAACTCATATTATTTATTCAAGTATACTTTTAATTCTAAAAAATTAATTGGGTTTTATTGTCCTATTATTTTTGCTTAACTTCTATTGTTTTATTTAATTCATTAATATTTAAAGTCTCAGTAAGACCACTCGTCCAAATAATTTTAATAGAAATATTTTTTTCACCATCTCTAATTCCATAATGTGCCACTGGTTCCATTTGACATAAATAACCAGATCCAGCATCAATTGTTTTAGCATGATTTCTCAAATTTGATTTTAATATAACAGTAGCTCCTCTAGCAGGAGCTCCAAATTTATTTAATGGCTTTATCCTTAAATAATTGAAATCTTTTTTAATATCAGCTTTATACATTGTTAAAGGTTGCATTCCAGACTCACCATGAGCAATTAACAATTCTAAAATTCCATCATCATCTATATCTGCTACAGCTGCACCTGTTCCAAGACCATTTGCTTCATAAGCATTTTTAATATTGATTTCTTCAAAAAACCCATTTTCTTTTATTTTGAATAGTTTATTTGGCTCACCAATGTTATTCATGAATATCTCATCATAACCATCATTATCAAAATCTGCTGATATTACAGTTCTAATTCTAGTTGGAATATTATAGGTTGGAGTAGCAATATCTCTAAATTTGTTGTCTTCTAAAACGAAGGCCCTATGATAACCATTCCAATTAGATGTAACTATATCTAGTCTTCCTCTATAAAATATATCAGTTAAAGTTGTGCCCCTTCCATTTTCGTATTGATCGTCAACTTTATAATCTTCGGCAATGTCCTGAAAATATCCATCAGAGTTGTAATATAAAAAGTTTTTACCTCTCTCATTTGCAGCAAATATATCCATTTTTCCTGACAAAATATTTCCTGCAACCACTGCTCTTCCTCCAGTTATTTTGTTGATTTTAAGCTGTTCTGCTAAATCTAGAATTTGTCCAGAACGGAGTTCATAAAATCTAGTAGGCCCTCCATAATTCGCAACATATATGCCATATTTTCCATCACCATTTCTATCAACACAAACAACTGATCTTCCAGCAGTTAAATTCAGGTTTTTTTTATTGATATCTTTTTCAAACAAATCTACAAAGCTATCGCTATTATTATCAATCAATCTATCCGAATATTTTTTTTCTCCACTATAAGTGTCAGTGTTTAAGAAATAAATTTCTTCAAAACCATCTTGATCTATATCACATGCAGCTACACCAATTGTTTTTCTTTTAGCATCATCAAATATTTCATTTTTATTAATGTTTACTATTTTCCCATTTTGATAAGTCAGAGCTAAATTCGAAAATCCAAATCCAGTAACCACAAATTCAAATTTGCTGTCTTGGTTAACATCTGTAACTGAAATACCATAACTAAGTCTAAAGTCATTATCTTCAATTTGAGATGTAATATCTTTAAAAAAGTCTGCTTTAGAATGATTGTGAGACACAAAAAAAAATAAAACCAGAAAAAATTTTAATAGGTATTTAATAACCATAATTGTTGTATATTAATTAAAAAATATATTAAAATAAATTAATGAGCAAAGTAAAATTAGCTATATCTGGTTGCATGGGACGAATGGGCCAGCAATTAGTGAAATCTTCTAAAACTGACAAAAATTTTAAATTAACCACACTTACAGAAAACAGATTAATAGAAAAAAAAATTGCTGGGATAAAACCTAGTTTGAATCATGAAAATTCTTTTAAAAATGTTGATTTAATAATCGATTTTACAATTCCTAAATGTACTTTTGAAATTCTTAAAATAGCATCAAAGCTAAAAAAAAGAGTGGTTATTGGCACAACCGGTTTCTCTAAAATGGAAGAACTTCAAATTAAAAAATTTTCAAAAAAAATTCCTATTCTAAAAGCTGGCAATATGAGTTTAGGCATAAATCTATTGATGTATTTAACTGAAATTGCCTCTAAATCATTAGGTAATAATTTTTTAAGTAAAGTGTATGAGGTACATCATAAGCATAAAATAGACCATCCATCTGGAACAGCGTTGATGCTGGGTAAAGGTATAGCTGTAGGTAAAAATAGGGATTTTTACAATTTAATTGGAAAAAAGTATCTAAACAAAAAAAGTTTTCCATATGGAAAAAAAATTAATTTTAACTCAATACGTAAAGGTAAAACGGTAGGTGAACACGAGGTAAAGTTTTCTAGCGGTAAAGAAATTATTACACTAAATCATGAGGCATTTGATAGAGCTTTATATAGTGAGGGAGCTTTAACAGCTGGAAAATGGTTAATGAATAAGAAACCTGGTTTATATTCTATGCGTGATGTTTTAAATTTTAAATGAACGAAGAACAAAGAGCAAAAATTGTTCTTAAAATATTAAATAAAATATATCCCAAAACACCAATACCTCTTAAACATAAAAATATTTTTACGCTCCTTATTTCAGTACTTTTATCTGCACAATGTACAGACGTAAATGTTAATAATGTAACAAAAAATATATATCCAAAATATAATAAACCAGAACATTTTGTTAAACTTGGAAGAAAAAAAATTGAAAAGCTAATAAGAAGTATTGGTATTTTTAGAATTAAAGCAAAAAGTGTTTATAATTTGTCAAAAACTTTAGTCGATAAATATAATGGAAAAGTTCCAAAAACATTTGAACAATTGGAAGAATTGCCTGGTGTAGGACATAAAACAGCTAGCGTAGTAATGTCTCAAGGATTTGGATACCCTGCCTTCCCAGTAGACACTCATATACACAGACTTGCACAAAGGTGGGGTTTAACTAATGGAAAAAATGTAGTTCAAACAGAAGAGGATTTAAAAAGACTTTTTCCCAAAAAATATTGGAACAAGTTACATCTTCAGATTATTTATTATGGGAGAGAATATTGTAAAGCAAGAGAGTGCTATGGTTTATCTTGTAAAATCTGTACTACTTGTTATCCTGAGAGAAAAAAACCACTTATAACAAAGAAAGCATAATCGATGAAAATATTAGGAATTGGAAATGCAATTGTAGATGTAATTTGCAAAGTAGAGGATGATTTTATCATTAAAAATAATTTAACAAAAAGTACTATGAAATTAATTTTTGATGACAAAGAGTTCAAAGATTTATTATCAAATCTTAAGATAGAAAAAACTGTATCAGGAGGTTCGGTTGCAAACTCAATTGTAGGTTTATCTCAACTTGGAAATGAAGTTGGTTTTATTGGTAAAGTTAATGATGATGAACTTGGCGGTAAATATGAAGATGGCTTGAAACAAGAAAATGTTAAATATTTTTACACTAAGAAAAAAGAAGATTTACCAACTGGAACTTGCTTAATTTTAGTTACACCGGACTCTGAAAGAACAATGTGTACTTTTTTAGGGACGGCAGGAAAAATAAATGAAAATGATGTTAGCTCAGATGCAATTAAGAAAAGTGAGATAATACTTTTAGAGGGATATCTTTGGGATGAAGGAGAACCAAAAAAAGCCTTTGAGAAAGCGATTCAAAGTGCAAATAAAGTTGCTATGTCGCTATCAGACCAATTCTGTGTAGATCGACACAAACCTCATTTTTTAGAGTTAGTTAAACATAAATTGGATATAACTTTTGCAAATGAACAAGAAATAATGTCCCTTATTGATGCAAAATCATTTGATGAAGTGATAAATTTTTCAAAATCTTTAGGCAAAATAATTGTTTTAACAAGAGGTGAGAAAGGTGCTGTTGCTATTAATGGAGATGAAGTTGTTGAATGTGGTATTAAACAAGGTCTGAAAATTGTTGATTTGACTGGTGCAGGTGACCTTTTTGCTGCAGGATTTTTACATGGCCATGTAAACAATATGTCATTAAAAGAAAGCTTAGACAAAGGAACTGATATGTCCTCTAAAGTTATACAACAAATAGGTGCGAGACTGTAAAATTATTTTTTTTTTCTTTTAAAACTACCTTTACCTTTTTTAGGTTTTACAACTCTGGTTTTATACTTTGGTGTTAATAAATCTTTAGCGATTAGGTTTTTTTTTTTCATTATATAATGTAACCAAATTTTGAACTCTTTATAAAATCTTTATCTTCAAAGATTGTATTAATTTTTTTTCTTAATCTATAAATATGTGTTTCCACTGTATGTGTGTCCAATTTTGAGTTATGTCCCCAAACCTCAGTCTGTAATTTACTAATTTTGACTGGCTTTTTTGAATTTTTTAAAAAAACAATAATATTTGCCTCCCTTTCTGTTAAATCTAAGCTTTTTTCATTATTAAAAATTTTTCTTGAATTTAAATTCAATTTATATATTCCAAGGTCTATCTCGGATTGCTCACTGTATTTTCTCTTCAGAAATTTTATATTTATGATTTCAATCAATTTATTAATTTCTATAGGAAAGTCTTTTACAATTATTTGGTTTTTTATGTCTTTCATTTCTTTTTCTGATATTACCATGTAATTACCTTTAACTTTTTTAAGTTTATAATTGAAATCATTACTATTTTTAACAAATATCAAATTAAAGTTTATTTTGTTCTCTAACTCACTAAGAATTTCATATAAAATCTTAAAATCACAAATTACTAAAGTTTGATTATTCATATATAATAAAGGATATGACAATTATTCTAAAAAAGAAAGCAACACTTAATTTCGGTGAATTTAATTTTAAGTGCTCTATTGGAAAAAAAGGATTGACTAAAAAAAAGGTAGAGGGAGATAAAAAAACACCAATTGGAATATTTTCTTTGGGTAATTTGTATTATAGGAAGGACAGACACGCTAAACCTTTTACAAAATTAAAATGCATCCCGATTAATAAAAATATGGGTTGGTGTGATGATGTAAAAAATCAAAAGTTTTATAACAAACTAATTACAATTAAGAAAAGAATTAGTTGTGAAAAATTATTTAGGAAAGATCATAAATATGATTTTATAATCCCTATAAACTATAATTCAAAAAAACCTATAACAGGAAAAGGTAGTGCAATTTTTATTCATTTAACAAAAAACTTTAATCCTACTTTAGGATGTGTAGCATTAAATAAAAAAGATTTTTTAATTTTATTGAAACTTATAAACAAAAAGACAAAAATAAAATTATCTTAACTACGTTTACCAAATATATTTGATCCAATTCTTAAATATGTTGACTTAAATTCTATTGCACTTAGATAATCTGAGGACATTCCCATACTTAACTCGGTTAAATTTATTATTTGATTTAATTCACTCATTTGTGAGAAAAATTTAGTGGATTTCTCATTAATGGGAGGAATACACATTATCCCAATTATATTGAGATCAAGATTTTTAGAAAAATTGTAAAAATCTAACAAATTTTCTTTTAATATTCCAGATTTTTGACTTTCTTCACCAAGATTTATTTGAATGAAAATTTTAGGTCTGACATTTAATTTTTTTTGTTCCAAAGATATTTTTTTAGCTAATTTTTCACTATCAAGTGAATGTATATAATCAAAAATTTTTACTGCAATCTTAACCTTGTTTGTTTGAAGTTTACCAATTAAATGTAAGTTGATTTTTTCATTTTGTTTTTTTACATTTGTCCATTTTTCAACTGCTTCTTGAACTTTATTCTCACCATAATCTAAATGGCCATATTCAATCAATGGTAAAATATGATCCATTTTAAAAGTTTTTGAAACTGCAATAATTTTAGGTATTCTATTTCTTTCTTTAATTTCTAATAATTTAGAATTGATTGAGCTTTGAATTGATATTAAATTTTGAATAGTTTTATGCATAGAATGAATTTTAAAAAGTATTACTTTATAGATAAATTTGAAAAAAGTAACATTGATAAACAAAGTAAAAATACTAGAATAATTTATAGAAATTACAGAAAAAACTGCAGAATAAGTGAAATTATATCAATAAGAAATTTTTGTAGAAAAAAAAATATTAAATTTTATTTATCGAACAATATTAAATTGTCTATCAGTTTAAATTTAGATGGCGCATATCTACCATCATTTAATGAGAGCTATACTCATTTAAATTACAGTTTAAAAGAGAATTTTTTACTTCTTGGATCAGCACATAATTTACGAGAAATTAGAATTAAAGAGAAACAAAAAGTAAAAGAAATTTTTTTATCTTCCTTATTTAAAAATAATGGAAATTTTTTGGGTTTAAACAAGTTTAAAATTTTATCAAATTTCTCTAGGAAAACTATTATTGCTTTAGGTGGAATTTCAGAAAAAAATATCAAACTTATCAGTTTAACAAAATCTAATGGATACGCTGGTATTTCAAATTTTGAACAAAAAAAAGGCCCCTAAAAGAGGCCTTTTTTTAAAAATTTGATTCTTTGTAATTAGAATGCAAATGAGAAGTTAACTTCGTAACCTGTGTTATCAGCTGTTCCAGTACCCGCAACATTATCGATTGTTGAATGAGTTCCTGAAATAGTTAAGCCGCCTGAAGTGTAAGAGAAACTCACACCAGTTGCTTCCTGATCATTTGATCCAGATTCAAAATCAATCTCTGATACGTTGTAAGAAATTGATAAATCATCACTTACAGCATATGAAATACCCATTGCTGTAAAGTCTTCGTCTTCATTCGCAGTACCTGAATCAGTTTCATTTACTTGGTAACCGACTGTAAGTGCTCCCATAGCATATGTGATTGCCATAGCAGACAAGTCAGCTTTTCCAGTAATACCTGTAGTAGGTTGGTTGTTATTTTCACCCATTGCTAGATATACTGATAAGCCGTCGATACCAGTGTATAATGCACCGATTTCAGTTGAACTTTCAACTACACCTACTCCGCCTGATGGAGTGTAAGCAGCTTTAATTGCTAGTCCGTCCATTGCAGTGTAATCCCAGATGAATCTGTTAGCAGAGCTAGCAGCATTTGCAGCACCAGCAGCTGTTCCAGATACAGCAACACCATGAGCTTCTTCGTTTGCACTTGGAGTTACATCATCCCAAGCACCTATTGGTCCTGATGAACCACTTCCTGAGAAAGTTAATTTACCCAAATCACCAGTGTCGATAGAAATACTTCTGTCGTCCATATTATTTCCGTCAATCTCTATTGATGTTGATACTGTGAAACCATTATCCATTTCACCACTTGCAGTAAATGTAAGAGAGTCAGTCATTGACCAACCATTTCCTAGGTCAGAATTATCCTCACCATTGAAAAAGATTGAAGTAGCGCCTGATACAGACATTGATGCTGCTTGCGCAGAACCAGCTGTTACCAATGCAGTACCTAATGCTGTCAATCCTATTTTTTTTAGATTGTCCATATTATTACCTTTCGTTAGTTGTTTAATATTAAACATTTAATTCCTATCAATTATTTTTAAAAAATATTCCTTATTTTACTTGAAAATAGTATATTTAGGAAAAGTGTTGTATTTTTACATCACAATTAAACAAATAATTATCGGCTTTTTTAACCTTTTTGAAAAAAAACTTTTTAATCTCTCTTCTTTTCATTTATTACTAATTTTAAGGAAATTATGTCATTTTTTTTTAAGTCCAGACTTACTACAATAATTTTAGTAGCATTATTTGCATTATATTCTTGCGAAGGGATGCCAGGAGGTGACGCCAGAAAGAATCCACCAAATCCAAAAGAAAGGGTGAAGAAAAATTTAGAAGAAGGTAGAGGATTTAGGCTAGATAGTGCTTTTGGAAAAAGCGCAAAAGGTGGAGATTTTCTATTTGCAAGTGCAAATGAACTTTGGAGGGCTTCTCTTGATACAATTGATTTTATGCCACTTTCATCCGTTAATTATAGTGGTGGAATAATAATTACAGACTGGTACTCAGACGGAAACAATCTGGATGAATCTGTTAAAATAAGCATTAGATTTTTAACAAATGAGGTAAGAAGTGATGCCTTGGATATAAGTGTGTTTTATAAAAAATGTAATCAAGTTTTAAATTGCAAAATAGAAAAAAGAACTGGATCACTTGTTGCAGAACTAAAAAAAGAAATTTTGAGTAAGGCTGCAATTTACAAAAAACAAAAAAAAGATAAAAATTTCAAAGAATATAAAGGTAGTGCAGTCGACATTACAAAATAAATTTTAATATTAAAGTGACTTCTTCAGAAAGATATAATTTTAAAACTATAGAAGAAAAGTGGCAAGAAAAGTGGATTAAAGCAAAAGCTTTTTCATCTAAGGTCGATAAAACCAAACAAAAATTTTATTGCTTGGAAATGTTTCCGTACCCTTCAGGAAAAATACATATGGGTCACGTAAGAAATTATACAATAGGTGATGTATTATCTAGATATAAAACTTTAAAAGGTTTTAATGTAATGCACCCAATGGGATGGGATGCATTTGGGATGCCAGCTGAAAATGCTGCAAGAGAAAATAATTTGGATCCAAAAGATTGGACTAATAAAAATATTTCTACAATGAAAAGTCAATTAAAAAAACTAGGACTTTCTATTGATTGGGAAAGAGAAATTTCAACTTGCTCAGAAGAATACTATAAACATCAACAACTTTTTTTTTTAGAGTTATATGAAAAAGGATTGGTTTACAGGAAAGAAAACTATGTAAATTGGGATCCGATCGATCAAACAGTTCTAGCTAATGAACAAGTTATTGATGGGAAAGGATGGAGATCGGGAGCTATAGTTGAAAGAAAAAAACTAAATCAATGGTTCTTTAAAATCTCAGAATTTTCGCAAGAACTGTTAGATGATTTAAAGAAATTAAACGAGTGGCCAAATAAGGTCAAAGTAATGCAAAAAAACTGGATAGGTAAATCTTATGGTTGTGAAATAACTTTCAAAACAGAGGGAGATTTACCAGTTGATGAAATCAAATGTTTTACAACAAGGCCCGATACTTTATTTGGTTTCTCTTTTTTGGCTATTTCAATTGATCATGAAATTTCAAAATATTATTCAAAAAATAAAGACTTTCAAAGATTTAAAAAAGAGTGTCAGAAAACTGGAACTACCGAGGAAGCGCTCGCCATAGGTGATAAAATTGGTTTTAAAACAAATTTAAAAGCTGTAAATCCATTAAACCCAAGTGAAAAAGTTCCTGTTTTCTTTGCAAATTTTGTTTTGATGGATTATGGGTTTGGCGCAGTTTTTGGCTGCCCAGCACATGATCAAAGAGATTTTGATTTTGCAACAAAATATAATCTAAATATTAAAACTGTGGTTAGACCTGATGATGAAAACGAGCGTTATACTGTAAAAGACAAAGCATATACAGGATCAGGTGTAATTATAAATTCAGAATTTTTAAATGGACTAAAAGTTCCCGAGGACTCAATTTCTAAAACAATTGATATTTTAGAGAAAAAAGGAATTGGAAAGAAACAGTTCAATTTTAGACTAAAAGATTGGGGAGTTTCTAGACAGCGTTATTGGGGATGTCCGATCCCTATTGCGTATGATGAAGATGGGAATGTAAAAAAAATTCCCAAAGAAGATTTACCAGTTACACTTCCAGAAAATGTAGACTTAAATAGTAAAGGTAATCCATTAGACTCACAGAATGAATGGAAAAATATATTAATTGAGGGAAAAAAATATATCAGAGAGACTGATACACTTGATACTTTTGTCTGTTCCTCTTGGTACTATCTTAGATTCTGTTCACCTAAAGAAACTGAATATGGATATAAAGATGAAGATATTAATTATTGGATGCCAGTTGATCAATATATTGGCGGTGTGGAACATGCTATTCTTCACCTTTTATATTCACGTTTTTTTATGAAAGCCCTAGGTTATAAAAATAAAAATTTTTCATTTACTGAGCCGTTTAAAGGATTGTTTACTCAAGGCATGGTATGTCATGAGACTTATAAAGATCAAAATAATAATTGGATTAGCCCTAATGAAATAGAATTTAAAGATGGTAAGTATTATAAAAAAGGAGAACAAGAAAATAAAATAATTGTCGGACCTTCTGAGTCAATGTCAAAATCAAAAAAAAATGTTATAGATCCAGAAAATATAATTAATAACTATGGTGCTGATGCAGTAAGATTATTTATATTATCAGATAGTCCACCTGAGAAAGATGTTCAATGGTCAGACCAAGGTATGATTGCTTCACATAAATTTATACTTAAACTTTGGGGCCTACATTTAAAAGTGAAACAAAAAATTAAAAAAAGTGTTGGAAATAAAAAAGATAATGAAAATTTTGAAAAATTTACAAATCAAATGATAAATAAAATTACTAATAATTTAGAAAATTTTAATTATAATGTAATTATTGCAAATATTTACGAAACATATAATTTTTTAAATAAAGAAATAGATAGTAATGTTGATAGTAATGTTCTTAAAATAAATTACATCAAAATACTAACTTTATTTTCTCCAGCAATACCTCACTACGTATCGGAATGCTTAGAGGATTTAGGATATATGGACCAGTTAAACTGGCCAGAGGTTAATGAAAATTTGTTAGAGGAAATTAAAATAGATTATGTAATACAAATTAATGGAAAAAAAAGAGCTATTTTAAACGAAACTAGAGATATAGACCAAGAAAGTCTTTTAACCAAACTAAAATCTAATAAGGTGTCTCAAAGATATATAAAAAATAAGTCTATAAAAAAAATAATTTTTGTGAAAAATAGATTAATAAACTTACTAATTGATGAATAAAATATTGTTAACATTTTTAATAATCTTCAGCACCTCATGTGCTTACAAACCAATTCTTTCTGAAAAAAACTACAATTTTCAAATTGAAAAAATTACATTTTCTGGTGAAAAAAATATTAATAGAGTAATAAAGAGAAAACTTTCAATGATTAGAGAAAGTGATAATTCCAACAAAAAAAAATTTGACGTAATAATTGAAACACTAAAAAATAAAAAAATAGTTTCCAATGATAGCAAAGGGGATCCTTTAAAATTTGAAGTTAATATAATAGTTTTTTATCAAGTTGAACTCAATGGTGATATATTGCTTAAGAGAGAAATAGAAAAAAATCATATTTATAATAATAAGTCTGATAAATTTCAACTTGAACAAGATGAGAAAAATATAATTGATAATTTATCTAATAAAATTAGTGATGACATAATATCTTCAATCATAAATTTAAATGATAGTTAAAAGTTTTGAATTAAATAGTTTTAAAATTAAAGATAAAAAAATACATCTAATTTTTGGAAACAATGAAGGTCTAAAAAATGATATTTTAGATAAAATTTATTTAAAGGATTTTTCTGGCGAAATTTTAAAATATGATGAGCAAGAGATTTTAGTTAATAAAGATAGTTTAATATCAAATTTATTCAACAAATCACTTTTCGAAGATAAAAAAATAATTGTTATTTCACGGGCTACAGAAAAAATATTCAATTTAATAAATGAAATAATGGAAAAAGAATTGTCAGAAGTAAATATTATAATAAATTCTTCTAATTTAGAAAAAAAATCAAAATTGAGAAATTTGTTTGAGAAAGAGAAAGAATTAATTTGTACTCCAGTTTATGAGGATGATACAAGGTCTTTAAATTTTGTTATTCAAAACTTTTTAAAGGAACATAAATTTAACTTATCACAAGAAATAAAAAATATTCTTATTGAAAGATCAAATGGAGATAGAATTAATTTAAAAAACGAACTTACTAAGTTGAAAAACTTATCAATTAGCAAGAAAATAATTAGTTCTGAGGATTCTATAAAACTTTCTAATCTTGCTGAAAATTATAGTGTATTTGAATTATCTGACAATTATTTGGCTAAAAATTCTAAGAAAGTTTCTAATATACTTAATGAAAACAATTACTCTTCTGAGGACTGTATATTGATCATCAGGACGATATTAAGCAAATCTAAAAGACTTTTGAAAATAAGAACTGAAATTGACAATCATCAAAACTTAGAAAAAGCTCTATCAAGCGTTAAACCGCCAATATTTTGGAAAGAAAAAGATATTGTAAAAAAACAAGTTCAATCATGGTCGACTGAAGAGGTAAAAAAAATGATATTCAAAATAAATGATTTGGAAGGTTTAATTAAGAAAAATTCAACAAATTCAATGCTTTTTGTATCTAATTTTATAAGCAACTATTAGTAATTCTGTTTAATAATCTCTACTAGCCTATCCAATTGGTCAGCCGCTTTATATTCTAAAATCATAGTACCAGAATTATTCTTTTTGTTTCTAACAAATACCCTCATACCTATTTTATTTGTTAATTCTTCCTCAATACTTATAATATTTGGATCTTTACCTCTCTTTAAATTAGTAGAACTTGCTTTTATCATTCTAACTAAATTTTCAGCCTGTCTTACGGATAATTTTTTTGAAATTATCCTTTTTGCTAAAATTAACGCATTATCCAAACCTACTAAAATTTTAGCATGACCCTGGGACAATTTCTCCTCAACTATTAAACCTATTACTTCATGTGGAAGAGATAAAAGTCTTAAGCAATTAGATATATGTGTTCTACTTTTGCCAATAAATTTTGATACTCTATCCTGATCATAACCAAATTCATCAATTAGTCTTTTGTAACCCTCTGCTTCTTCAATTGGATTTAAATCTTTTCTTTGAACATTTTCTACAATAGCAAATTCTAATGATTTAAGATTATCGACATTTATTAAAATCACAGGTACTTCGTGAAGACCTGCGTATTGTGCTGCCTGCCATCTTCTTTCTCCTGCTATTATTTCATATTTATCTTTATCATCAGAAGATGGTCTAGCTATTATTGGTTGTATTATACCTCTCTCTCTTATAGAATTAGTTAATTCCTCTAAACTCACTTCATCAAATTTTTTTCTTGGCTGGTACTTGTTTCTGATCAATGAACTTATTGATATATTTTTTTTTCCCTCAACTTTTTCACTGTCACCGATTAAGGAAGATAATCCTCTTCCAAGTCCCTTTTTTGATTTAAACGGATTTATCATGCTGCACTCTCCACTTGTTTATCTTGGTTTAAAAATTCTTCAGTAAAATTAAAATATGCTCTACTTCCTGGACATGACCTATCATAAATTAGAACTGGGACACCATGTGAGGGTGCTTCTGACAATCTGACATTTCTCGGTACAGCAGTACTGTAAACTTTATCTTTAAAGTAGTTTCTTGCCTCTGCCTCAACCTCTCCAGATAATTTGTTTCTCTTGTCATACATCGTCAGAAGTATTCCTCTTATGTCTAAAGATGGGTTTAGGTTCGACTTTATCCTCTCAATGGTTTTCATGAGTTGTGTGAGGCCCTCTAAAGCAAAAAATTCTGTCTGAAGAGGTACTACGAGAGCATCGGAGGCTACTAATGCCATGATTGTTAGGAGACTTAAAGATGGTGGGCAGTCAATTATAATATAATCATAGAATGGCTCAGAATTATTTAAAATTGCGGTTAATTCGTCTTTTAATTTAAAGGCTCTTCTACTATCACCTGCTGTTTCCACCTCTAGTCCAGACAAATCAACATTTGATGATATCAAATCTAAGTTTTCAAAGCTTGTAGACTGAATTACTTCTGAAATTTTTTTATTTCCATTCAATACATTGTAAATTGTTTGATCAGAACTTGTTGTGTTTGATAATCCAAGACCTGTAGTAGCATTACCTTGTGGATCAAGATCAATTACAAGAATTTTTTTTCCTTTCATTGTTAAACCAGCAGCAAGATTGATGACTGTGGTGGTCTTGCCGACTCCACCTTTTTGATTTATGACCGAAATAGTTTTTCTATTCATATTTTTTTTTTTAAATTTGAAATTTTTACAACTAGTGACTGTTCACTTGTAAGACTTCTCATTTCCTCTATATCGAATTTCCATTTTATAGAAACATCTTTCAAAATTTTTTTTCCACTTTTGCCTAAATACATAACTATGTATTTAAAGTTTTTAAAATTTTTTGTTGCTATATCAAAAATAACTGGCAAAGGTTTAAATGCTCGACAAATAATTACATCTGTTACTAAATTTTTTTCTTCAAATATATTTTTTTGAAAAATCTTAGCCTCTAATTTAAACCTTTTTGTCATCTCTTTTATAAAATTGCTCTTGTGATAACTCTTTTCATAAAAAATTAGCTTAAAACCTTGTTTTTTTGGTTTCATCAAAATACCCAAAACTATACTAGGTAGCCCTGCACCAGATCCAAGATCAGTGCATACTTTAATATCATTTTTATCAATAAAATCAATAGTTTGTGCACTATCATAAATATGTCTTGAATTTATTGACTTTTCTGTACTTGAACTTATCAAATTAATTTTCCTATTTGTATTTAAAATCGACTGTGAATAGTCTTCTAGCTCCATTAATGTTTCACGTGAAACATTTGGGAGATAAATTTTGTCTTTTTTTATTATTTTCGAATCAATCAAGCTATATGCTTAATAGACTTTCTTTTGACATGAGACAACAAAATATATACTGCAGCTGGGGTAATCCCGTCTATTCTAAGTGCTTGTCCTAATGTTTTTGGCTTTATTTTCTTAAATTTTGACTTAACTTCATTTGATAATCCAGAAAATTGATCATAATCTATATTTTCCGGTATTTTGAGATTTTCATCTCTTTTAAATGCTAAAATATCTGCATCTTGCTTTTTCAAATATCCTTTATAGTGAGCTTTTATCTCAATTTGCTCATCAATTTCACGAGAAAAATATTTGATTTCTGGCCAAATTTCCCTAATTTTAATCATATTGACTGACTTTTGGCTCAATATTTCTAATGCATTTCTTTTTACCCCATCTTTAGCAATATTAATTCCAAATTTATATGCTTTTGAAGGGGAAATTAAAGAATTTACCATCATTTTAAGACTTTTTTTCAGTTTAGATGCTTTCTCTTTATATACAAATTTTCTATCTTCTAATATTAACCCAATATCGATTCCTTTTTGTGTAAGTCTTATGTCTGCATTATCAGATCTTAAAGACAGCCTATATTCTGCCCTTGAGGTGAACATTCTATAGGGCTCTGCAACTCCTTTTGTAACTAAATCGTCTATCATAACTCCTATGTATGCCTCAGATCTATCAAGTATAAATGGCTCTTTGTCTTTAATAGAAAGAGCAGCATTTATTCCAGCTATTAATCCTTGTGCTGCAGCTTCCTCATAACCTGTTGTTCCATTAATTTGTCCCGCAAGGTAAAGATTTTTAATTTTTTTTGTCTCTAATGTTAAAAATAGTTCCCTTGGATCCACAAAATCGTATTCTATGGCATATCCAGGCCTTAAAATCTTAACGTTTTCTAAACCATTGATATTATTACATATTTCTTGCTGTATCTCAGCAGGAAGAGAAGTCGAAATTCCATTAGGGTAAATAGTTTTATCATTTAGACCTTCTGGCTCCAGAAATATTTGATGTTTTTGTTTATCAGCAAACTTTACGATTTTATCTTCTATAGAGGGACAGTATCTAGGACCAACTCCTTGGATACTTCCAGAATACATAGCACTACTTTTTATATTTTTAGAAATAATCTCATGAACTGCTTGATTGGTGTATGTCATCCTACATGAAATTTGCCTATTAATATTTTTTTTTGTTAAGAAAGAAAAAAAATATGGATCATCGTCAGCATGTTGTTCCTCGAGCTTTTCAAAGTTAATTGTAGTTGCATCTAATCTTGGAGGTGTTCCTGTTTTTAACCTTCCAATCTTGAAATTATATTTTTCTAACTGTTCACTTAATCCTATTGAAGGTTTTTCATTAAATCTTCCAGCTGGTGTTTTTTCTTCACCAATGTGAATTAAACCATTGAGAAAAGTTCCAGTTGTTAAAATTACTTTTGATGATAATACTTTTTTTCCATCTTGTGTAACAAAACCGATTATAGTGTTTTTATCAAAAATGAACTCAATTACGGGATCTATAAAAATGCTTAAATTACAGTAGTTTACAAGTTTTTCTTGCATATATTTTTTGTATAATGATCTATCACTTTGAGTTCTTGGTCCACGCACCGCAGGGCCTCTACTTCTATTTAATAATCGAAATTGTATTCCTGATTTATCTGCAACCTCTCCCATTACACCATCAAGTGCATCTATCTCTCGTACAAGATGACCTTTGCCTAATCCTCCTATTGCAGGATTACATGACATCTCACCAATTGTATCAAATTTATGTGTAAATAATGCAGTGTTTACACCTAATCTTGCCGAAGCTGCTGCTGCTTCACAGCCAGCATGACCTCCACCAATTACAACAACATCAAATGATAGCTCATTTTTCATAGCTGTAATTTATTATTGATCTTAAAATTTACAAGAAAACAGTTAAAAGCGTAAAAAAAGTAAGTAAAATCAATACTTATTTACCTATACAGAAATCATTAAAAATGGAACCAAGTATTTCTTCAACATCTACTTTTCCAACAATCATTCCTAGGTGTCTAGTTGCTAATCTTAAATCCTCTGCAGCTTTATCAAAATCTTCTTGCGAATTTTTTTCCTCAAAATTTTTTAAATTTTGAACACAGGCCTCTAAGCTTTGTCTATGTCTTTCTCTTGTAATTAAAGTTTCGTTTGAACGTACAAATTTATTTTTTAGTTTATCTTTAATTCTATTTATTAACTCATCTAAGTTTGTTTCATTCTTAATTGATATAAAAATTGGATTAAACTTTTCAATTTGTTGATTTACATTTTTATATCCAAGATCTATTTTATTAATTACAATAATTGATTTTTCACTAACCAAATCGTTCAAAAATCCAGTAAAATCAACACTTTTTGGCTCTATTACTATAATATTGAGATCAGCATCTTCAGCTCTTTTAAGAGCTAATTTAATACCTTTTTTTTCTATCTCATCTTGAGACTCCCTTATCCCAGCAGTGTCAGAAATCACAACTGGATAACCATCTAAATTCAAATGAGCTTCGACAACATCTCTTGTTGTTCCTGCAATTTCTGAAACGATAGCTACATCACGATTAGAAAGATGATTTAATAAAGAAGATTTTCCTGCATTAGCTGGTCCAATAATTGCTATCTTAAAACCCTCTCTAATTCTTTCTCCAACTTTTTGATCATCCAAAATTTTTTCAATTTCTAATCTTATTTTTTCGGAATCTATTTTAATATTTTTAATTACATCTTCTGGAAGATCATCTTCAGGAAAATCAATTTTGGCCTCAACATTTGATAAAATTTTTAAAAGCTTTTCCCGAAGGGAATTAAATTTTTCAGAACTTCTTCCACTCATTATTTTAATAGCTTGTTGCCTTTGAATTTCGGTTTCTGCAGAAATAAGATCCGATATACTTTCAGCCTTAAGAAGATTTATTTTTTCATTTTGAAAGGCAATTTTTGTAAATTCACCAGGCTCAGCTAATCGACAATTCTCGATATTAGATAATTGATCTAAAATTGATCGAACAACAGCTATGCTACCATGTGTATGGATCTCAGCCATATCTTCGCCTGTATAGCTCTTAGGGCCAGGAAACCATAACAATATTCCTTCGTCTATGAGTTCAGAATTGTTAATTTTATTGAATTTTTTTAACGTTGCTACCCTTGGTTCAGGTAAGACAGATTTTGTTAATAATTTTAAAATTTTACTAGTCTTATTTCCTGATATTCTAATTACAGCTATACCAGATAAACCTTGTCCAGAGGAAAGTGCATAAATAGTCATAAAATTTATTATAGTTTTATATTATTCATAATTATATATCTTTCTTAATGATAATTTGGTTAACATCATATCCCAAAAGTGGAAATACCTGGTTGAGATTTTTTGTTATTTCTCTTTTGATGGGAAAAAAAAACAAACCTAAATCTCAATCATTTAAAAGCAATATTAGCTTATCCGAACGTTTCTCATTTTGAAAATTTAGTATCAAATTATTTGGATCTTAAAGAAATAGGAAAAAATTGGATTTTATCACAAGATAGAATAAATGCTGATAAAAATTTAAGATTTTTTAAAACTCATAACATGCTTGGAAAACTAAATAACCACCAATTTACAGACAATAAAAATACACTTGGTGCAATTCATGTTGTTAGAGATCCAAGGAATATTATTACATCCTTGAAAAATCATTTATCTTTTCCAACTTATAATGAGGCAAAAGAATTTATGTTTAATGAAAAACAGATATTAAGTTTGTCAGATCAAGAAAAAGAGAGGTACGAGAAGTATAAAACTAAATATCCGCTTCCACAAATAATTGGATCATGGAAAACACATTATTTATCTTGGAAAAAAATGAATAAGAATTACCTTTTAGTAAAGTATGAAAATCTTATTGAAAATCCAAAACTTGAGTTTACAAAAGTGGCAAAATATATTGGAGATTTAATTAAATTAAAATTTGATGATGACCAAATTAATACAGCTATCAAGCTAAGTTCTTTTGAAAAATTAGAGAACTTGGAAAAAAAAACATGGTTTCATAGAAAGCGCAATGGATATGAATGGAAAAAAAAAGAAATTTTTCTTTTTAGGACCTAAAAATAATTGGGAAGATTTGTTAGATTATGAAATTTCTAATGAGATTAAAGATAAATTTAATAATGAAATGAGAGAACTTGGATATCTATGATGATTATACTGGTTTATTCATTGAATTGAAGAATTCGGCATTATTTTTTGTTGTCTTTAATTTAGAATTAATAAAGTCGATGGCATCCATTGAACCCATTGGTGCAATAATTCTTCTTAATACATTCATTTTTTGAAGGTCATTTTTATCAAAAATAAGTTCCTCTCTTCTAGTTCCTGACTTTGTAATATCTATTGCAGGGAAAATTCTCTTTTCTGATATTTTTCTATCTAAAATTGTTTCACTATTTCCAGTTCCTTTAAATTCTTCAAAAATTACTTCATCCATTCGACTACCTGTATCTATAAGAGCAGTTGCTATAATTGTTAGAGATCCTCCTTCTTCAATATTTCTAGCTGCACCAAAAAATCTTTTTGGTCTCTGCAGAGCATTTGCATCGACACCACCTGTTAAAACTTTTCCAGAGCTTGGAACTACAGCATTATATGCTCTTCCTAACCTTGTTATAGAATCTAAAAGTATCACAACATCTTTTTTATGCTCAGTAAGTCTTTTAGCCTTTTCAATAACCATCTCGGCTACAGCAACATGACGTTGTGCTGGTTCATCAAACGTTGAGCTTATAACTTCTCCCTTTACAGTTCTTTGCATATCTGTGACTTCCTCTGGCCTTTCATCAATCAACAAAACCATAAGATAACATTCTGGATGATTGGCTGTTATTGAATTTGCAATACTTTGTAAGATCATAGTTTTACCTGCTTTAGGAGGTGAAATAATTAATGATCTTTGACCTTTTCCTATAGGACTTACCAAATCAATTAGCCTTGGAGTTAAGTCAGGTTTTTTTTTCCACTTTATTTGATTCAACTTCCATACCTAATTGTTTATTTGGATACAAAGGAGTTAAGTTATCGAAGGCTATTTTATGTTTAAATTTATCTGGTTCTTCAAAATTTATTTTACTAACTTGAAGAAGTGCAAAATATCTTTCTCCATCCTTAGGTGATCTTATAGGTCCTTCAACAGTATCTCCTGTTCTTAAACCAAATCTTCTAATTTGGCTTGGGCTTACATATATGTCATCTGCTCCAGGCAAATAATTTGACTCCATAGCTCTTAAGAATCCAAAACCATCTTGGAGTAATTGTAAAACTCCTCCTCCAGTTATTTCTTCACCCTTCTCTGCTAGCTTTTTTAAAATTGCAAAATAGATTTCTTGCCTACGTAATGTACTTGCGTTTTCAATACCAAGTTTTTCAGCCTCAGTAATTAATTTCTCGGAGCTTTTTTCTTTTAATTCTTGAATATTCATGTGTGGAAGTTTTGTTTAAGATAAAGTAAATATATATACTGAATTAAAAATTTCAACCCTAGATAGGTTTAAAAACTACAATTAAAACAATGAAAATAAGCAATACTGTTGGTATTTCATTGATAATTCTGTAAAATTTTGATGATTTTTTGTTTTCTTTCAATTTTAGCAAACGCATGCATTTGCCAAGATATTCATGATAGATACTCAATATTACAACTAATATGATTTTAAGTTGAACCCATAAATATGCAAAGCTTTCGATACCATTAATCCAAATTAAAATTATTCCAAAAAGCCATGATAAAATCATGGCTGGTCTCATTATGTAATTGTAAAGCTTTCTTTCCATTGTCTCAAAGATTTCTGTAGCCTGTTCTTTTTCAAAATTTTCTACATGATAAACAAATATTCTTGGTAAATATAGTAGACCAGCCATCCAAGAAATAACCGCGATTAAGTGAAGAGATTTAAATAATAGATATCCACTCATAAGTTATAAGTTTTTTGTAACTAGATGTTTTAACAATGAAATGTGATCTTCATTATCATTCAAACATGGTACCATTTCAAAATTTTGACCCCCTGATTTGATAAAACTTTCTTTTCCTTGGATCGATATTTCTTCTAAGGTTTCTACACAATCAGATGAAAATCCAGGGCATATAACCAAAATATTTTTTTTACCTTCTTTAGGTAGAATCTCAAAAGTTTTATCTGTGTAAGGTTGCAACCACTCTTGTGGACCAAATCTAGATTGAAAGGTAGTCTTGATTTCAATATCTGAATATTTTTCTGAAATTAATCTGGTAGTTTTATGACAATAACAATGATAAGGGTCACCTTTATCAAAATATTTTTTTGGAATTCCATGATAAGATGCAATTATTAAGTCGGGCTTCCAATTAATTTCACTTATCTTTTTTAAAATACTATTTTTAATCGCCTCAATGTATAATGGTTCAGACTCATAATGAGGTATTATTTTAAGATTTGGTTGCCATCTCATTTTCATTAAAGTTCTGTATACTTCATCACAAACTGTTGCTGTTGTTGCAGCAGCATACTGAGGATAAAGTGGGAGTATAACTAAATTTTCACAACCTTTTTTTTGAAGATCATGAATTTTACCTTTAATACTAGGATTTCCATACCTCATGGCGAAATCAACGATTAAATCTTCCTTGCCAATTTGATTAGATAGTTTCTCTGCTTGCCTTTCTGTAAAATATCTTAAAGGAGACATATTTTTATCTTCCATCCATATTTCTTTATAAGCTTTAGCTGTTTTAGAGGGTCTAAAGGTAAGTATAAATAAGTTAAGTATTACCTGCCAAATTAAAGGATTAACTTCAATTACTCGTCTGTCTGACAAGAATTCTTTTAAATATTTCCTGATATCTAACCAGCTCGTTGAGTCAGGTGTACCAAGATTAACAACTAATATTCCTGTTTTGCCAAATTTAATTTTTGGATGTTCTGGTGTCATTTGAAATTTCTTACAATCTTGATTAGTTCCTCAACCATTTCAATTTTAGTCTCAGGAAGTATTCCGTGACCTAAATTAAAAATGTATGGGTGATCTTTAAAAATACCAAGATATTTTTCAACTTCTATTTTAAGGGTTTTTTGATCAGTTAATAATATTTTTGGGTCAAGACCACCTTGTATTGGTATTTTGATTTCATTGAGTATTTTCTTTGGATCAACATCGTAATCAATATTAACAGCGTCAGGTTTAACAATTTCGCAAAAGTTTTTATAATCTTTTATACCCCTTGGAAAACAAATAACAGGGACTCCTAGTTTTTTTACATACTCTACAACATTTAAAGTAGGTATATAAATATATTCGGGGATTTTATCTTCTAATAATCCAGCCCAACTATCAAAAATTTGAATAACTTGGGCTCCGGCGTCAATTTGATTTTTTATATGAAGTTTTAAAAATTTCTCTATTATTCCTAGTAATCTATTAATTAAAAAATCGTCTTTAAAAAATTCATCTGATAAACCTTTTTTGGGAGAAGATTTATTAATCATGTAAACTAGTATTGTCCAAGGAGCTCCAACAAATCCAATCATATCCCTATTGCTCATTAAAGAGTCTTTGGACGTCTTTTTGATTGCTTTATAAACTTTATAAACTTTTTCTGTAAAACTTATTTCATCGACATTTTTTATTATTTCTAAATCTATATCTCCTAATTTTGGTCCAAAATTTTTTTCAAATTCTACTTTTTGACCAAGGCCATAAGGTAACATTAAAATATCTGAAAATATTACAGCTCCATCAAATCCAAACCTTCTTATAGGTTGTAGAGTAATTTCGGACGCCAAATCACTATTCAAGCAAAGCTTTATAAAATCTTGGTTCTCTTTCCTAATTTCTCTAAACTCTGGAAGATATCTTCCTGCTTGTCTCATTAACCATATAGGATTAGATGAGGTATCTTTATTTTTAATACAGTTAGTTATGAGCCCCATATAAATAGATATATATTATTTACTTTATTAGTATTATGTATTGTGAATAACGTAAATTAGTCAATTTCCACATTTAATTAACTTTTTATTATCAATTTTGATATGAAATTAATAAGGTTTTTAAGGAATAAATTAGAGTTTCCAACATTTTTATGTATTTTGTATAACTATAATCACATTTTATAATTCAGTTAATTTTATTATAAAAAAAACAAACTTCTATGCCCTTAAAGGATAAATCTGCATTTTTCTTATTTTACTTATAGTTTATAAACATTTTATACATGAGAAACTTATACCAAATTTATTTAATATCGGATTCTACTGGTGAGACACTAGATAGGATTTTTTTGGCTTTAAAAGCTCAATTTCCTAATTTTGAGTATGAGACTAACCATTTTTCCTTCACCCGCACTGAAAACCAAACTTTAAGCATTTTAAAACAAGCTAAGAAAGATCAAAATTCTATTATTTTATATACAATAGTAAATAGTAAACTTGCAAAGTATCTTACAGAAAAAGCCTATGAAAGAGAAATACCATGTTTTGGTGTTCTTGGTGACTTAATATTAAATTTCTCAAAAGTGCTTAATCAAAAAGCCTCTCATCAGCCAAGCGGCCAACACGTTCTTAATGAAGAATATTACGATAGAATTGAAGCTATTCAGTTTACTATGAATCATGATGATGGTAATCAAACTGATGATATAGAGAAATCCGATATCATTCTTCTAGGGGTGAGCAGAACAAGCAAAACCCCAACAGCAATTTATCTAGCTAATAGAGGTTTTAAAACTTCAAATATCCCACTAGTAAATAAAAATTCAATTCCATCAAAGATTAAAGAAAAAAATTTTTCTCCCTGTGTTGTCGGTTTAGTAACCGAAGCTGAGAGACTATATGATTTAAGAAAAAATAGATTAAACTCTCTTAAAGAAGATCAGAATAGTGAGTACGTAAATATAGATAAAATTAGGGATGAATTAAATAGCTCTAAAAAAATATTTAAAGAAAATAATTGGCCCACAATAGATGTAACTAGAAAATCAGTTGAAGAAACAGCAGCATCTGTAATTAAAATTTATGAAATAAAAAATAAAAAAAATGGCTGACATTATTTTAGCTTCAAAGAGTAAAGTTAGAAAAGAAATATTAGATAATCACAACATTAATTGTAATGTTGAAGCTTCTAATGTTGATGAGGATCCAATAAAAGAGAGTCTATTAAAAGAGGGAGCTTCACCTGAAATTATTTCCAAAAATCTTGCAGAACTGAAAGCAAATAAAGTGAGTCAAAAAATGAATAATACTTTGGTTTTGGGTGCTGATAGTGTGATCGATTTAACTGGGGAACTAATATCTAAACCAGAAAGTAGGGAAGAGGCTTTAAATATTTTAAAGAAATTAAATGGAAAAAAACATTCTTTGATCAGTTCGGTTTGTATATCTAAAAATGGATCCATGATTTGGAACTATACTGACAAAGCTTATTTGACCATGAAGGATTTTTCTGAAAATGAATTAATCACTTATCTAAATAAAATAAGTGATGAAGCTTTGTATGCTTATAATGTCTATCAAATTGAAGGCGAAGGAAGAGCTTTATTTTCTAAAATTGATGGCGATGAAGACACGATAATGGGCTTACCTATTAAAAAAATTAAGGAATATTTGGAACTACAAAAATGAGAAAATTTTTGTCTTTGTATATATTAACTTATTTTTTTTTAACATCTATTTCATATAGCAATAATCATGATTTATATGACAATTTTAAAAAAGCAATAGTTGATGAGTTTTTAAAAATGAAAATCATTAATATCATAGAAGCAAATTTAATTTTGAATTACAAAAGAAAGAAAAAAGATAATATTGTTGATGTAAAGTTATTATGTGCAGAAAGTAATTTGCCACAAATAGAAACTGATGAAATTATAGGTCTAGAATTTGAAAATAATGAAAAAGTTAAAATGTATGGTTTTGGTAATGATAAATGGCTCGATGATACAAAATTTAATTATACGCTTGAATCAGAATATATTAATATGTCTCGTAATTATGAAGGAAAACAATATACAGAAAAAATTAACAGAAGAACATTAAAAATAGATGATTTTGATTTATACTGCTTGATTTTTAATCATAATTTAGATTTAAAAAAAATTATAAAAGATCTATATCGTATTCATAATGGAAAATATCCTATCGAATTAAAACTTTAACTAATGAAAAAATTTCTTGTTATAGGAAACCCAATTGAACATTCTTTATCTCCAAAGTTGCATAATTACTGGATAAAATCCAATAATTTAAAAGCTGTTTACGATAAAAAAAAATTAGATATCTCAGAATTAGATAATTTAATTAAAGAAGTAAGAGAAAAAAAAATTGATGGAATAAATGTTACTGTTCCTTTTAAAAATTCTGTAATTCCTTTTTTAGATAAATTATCCAACGAGGCTCAAAAAACACAATCAGTAAATACGATATATTTGAAAGATGGAATGGTAATAGGTCATAATACAGACATAGAAGGATTTGAGTTGGCCATTAAACACTCAAATTATGATATTGTTGGAAAAAATATACTAATATTGGGCGCGGGAGGAGTTTCTCCATCAATAATTTTGGCTTTAAACAATATGAGTGTAAAAAAAATATTTATAAGCAATAGAACACAAAGCAAAGCTGAAAATTTAAAAAAAAACTTTAATGAAATTGAAATTATTAGATGGGGTACAATACCAGATTTTGACATGATTATTAATGCAACTAGTTTAGGTTTGAAAAATGATGAAAATATTATTTTGGATTATTCAAAAATTAGTCCAGAAAAGTTTTTTTATGATGTCATATATAATCCTGCTGAAACTAATTTTTTAAAATCAGCAAAAAAAAATGGAAATAAAATAGAAAATGGAAAAAAAATGTTTATTTTCCAGGCTCAAGCCTCATTTAAAATATGGAATAACCTCGAGCCCAAAGTGGATGATAAAGTAATGGAGCTTTTAAATTGATTAAAATTGGTATTTTAGGTGATATAGGTTCAGGAAAAAGCTTTGTTGCAAAACAATTTGGTTACCCAATCTTTAATGCTGATAAAGAAGTTAGTGATATCTACAGAAATGATAAATCTTGTTATAAAAAAATAAAAAAGAAATTTCCGAAATTTATTAAGTCAAAATCTTTAAAAAAAGATGAGCTTGGAAGTCTTATTAAAGCAAACAAAAAAAATCTGAAAAAAATATCTAATATTGTACATCCCATCGTCAGGAAGAGAATGGTCATTTTTTTTAAAAAAAATAAAAGAAAAAGGATGGTTGTACTAGACATACCCTTATTAGTTGAAAACAATCTGTATGATAAAAATTTTTATTTAATATTTGTTCATTCAAACAAAAATGAGATAAATAAAAGACTTAAAAAAAGACCTTTTTACAATAAAAAAATAATTGATAGCCTTAGAAAATCACAAAGATCTCTTGCTTATAAAAAGAAAATATCTGATTTTGTTATTAAGAACAATTTTAAACTTCAAAGCTTAAAAAAAAATATTAAAATAATAAAAAGAAAAATTTTTAATGAAAGAATTAGTTCTTGATACAGAAACTACAGGTTTGTCGGTAAGAGATGGGCATCGAATCGTAGAAATTGGCTGCATAGAGTTAGATAATCTAGTCCCAACCGAAAATGTATTTCATGTTTATTTAAATCCAGAAAGAAAGGTCTCTGAGAAAGCTTTTGAGGTTCACGGTTATACTGATGAATTTTTGTCTAATAAACAAAAATTTTCAGAAGTTGCTGAAGATTTTTTATCATTTATTCAGGATAAAAAAATTATAATTCACAACGCTGAGTTTGATATTGGGCATTTAAATAACGAATTATCCTTAATCGGAAAGCCCAAAATAAGTAATTCAAATGTAATTGATACTTTAGAACTTGCTAGAAATAAATTTCCAGGCTCCGGGATAAGCCTAGATGCATTGTGTAAAAGATTTAGAATTGATAATTCAAAAAGAGAGAAGCATACTGCATTGATCGACTGTGAGTTACTTGCAAAAGTTTATATTAATCTTATTGATCAAAAAGAACCTACCTTTGATTTAGATGAAAAAAATGTATCCAAATTTACATTGAATGAAAAACTGGATTACTTCAAAAAAATTATTTTACCTACCGAAAAGGAATTATCAGATCACACTGAATTTTTAAAAAAAAATTTAAAAAAAAATTATTTTTAATTTAATCTTGCCTTGTATAATTCTTCAAAATCTATTTTTTTACCAAATTTAAGGTCTGGTAAGCCTGAATTTCTTAAAATTGTTAAAAATTTTTGCTCTAATTCTGGGTAAATTTCAACTTGAAGATCACATAAAATTATCTTCTCTAATTCTTTTTTTTCAATTTTTAAATCTAAAATATCAATTACCGTTGCATATTTAATTTGAAAGTAACCTGTTTTCTTTTTTTTGTTTGGATTTGTGTAGCTAAGTGTAGTTAAAATTTCTATCAATTTTTTTTTTAAAGGTTTGGAATTAATGTCAACTTTCATTTGAAACTCAGGAATTGTATTTCTAATTGTTATTAAATTTTCAGGACTAGGTATTTCAATCGATAAATCTTGTATATAACTTAATATAATTTTGTATTTATTTTCCATCTTTATCCTCTATATCCTCATATTCACCCTCTATAAAACTTTTTTCACTAGATCTGCTTTTATTTTTCTTTGAATATGTTTTTGAATATTTTCTTAAAATTATTTTTCTTGTAACTGGTAAAACTAATAAAATGCCTATAACATCAGTTGCAAACCCTGGTAGTATTAATAATAAGGCTGCAAATGCAATCGCTGCTCCAGAAACTATCTCATAAAGAGGTAGTTCATTTTTGATTAACTGTGACATACCTGATCTTAAAGTGTTAAAACCCTCATATCTTGCATACCAAATACCTAAAATAGCAGTAACAAGTATCAGCAAAATTGTGTTTAAAGCTCCTATTTGAGTACCAACTTTTATGAATAAGTAAATTTCAATAAGGGGTATTCCTAAAATAAGAATTATTGCTGTGTTCATTTGTCTATAGTGTAAATTGCAGGTTGAAATTAATCAACATAGTAAATATTATCATTATATGAGTTATAGTTTCGAATACATTGATATTATATTATTAGCAATGATAGCTGGATTTATTTTCCTTAGATTAAGGGGTATTTTAGGAAAAAAAACAGGCTTTGAGGAGAATATAAACTCCACATTTCCACACGAGGAGGTTCCAGAAAAGAAGTCTTCTCCTATTTTAAACGCTGAAACTTTTGATGATGCAGCAAAAAAAGATTTTTTGAATGGTGCAAAGATAGCTTACGAAACTGTAATAACTAGTTTTTCTAAAGGTGATCTAAAATCTATTAAAAATCTTTTAGATAAAAGCGTTTATGATCAATTTGATGAAGCTATTAAAGATAAAAAAGCTAGAAATGTTACTTCTGAAACTACGTTTATTGGTATTAATTCCGCAGAAATAAAAGAGCATTCTCAAAACAAAAATATGCTTGAAGTAAGCGTTGAGTTTGTAAGTGAAATTATTTCATGCATTAAAGATAAAGATAATAAAATTGTATCTGGAGACTCACAAAAAGTTAAAAAGGTGCTCGATACATGGAAATTTACTAAAGATGGTACTTCAAAAAATCCTAATTGGTTAATAGTAGATACACAAGCTTAGTTGATTAAAAAAATATCAGATAAAGATAAACAAGACTGGCAAAATTTTCTAAATAGTTCAGATAAATTAGAAAATAAAGATCAAAAAATTTCTACATCACCCAAACGACACATTGAAAAATCTATTGACTTGCATGGTTATACTTTAGAGGAGGCTAACCAAAAAATGACTTCTTATATTGAAGAATGTTATGAAAATGGTGTTAATAAAATAAATGTTATTACTGGCAAGGGATTAAGATCTAAAAACTTAAATGATCCATATCAATCTAATAACTTAAGTATTTTAAAGTTTTCAGTACCTCATTTTATTAAAGGTAATAATCAACTGATGAGTAAAATAATAAGTATTGATTTTGAGGCTGTTGAAAATCCATCTGTAGGAAATTTTGATATTTTTTTAAGAAAAAAAAAATAAGAACTATAAAATAAACTTTGACAGATCTGCGTCCTTAACAAGTTCACCAATATTTTTCTTAATGTAGTTTGAATCTATACTGATTTTTTCACCAGCTCTATCTGTTGCTGTAAAACTAATTTCATCCAAAACTCTTTCTATAATAGTGTGCAGCCTTCTCGCTCCTATGTTTTCAACAGTTGTGTTAACCTCACTTGCAATTGTCGCGATGGTATCAATTCCATCTTCAGTAAATTCTAAATCAACATTTTCTGTTTTTAGTAGAGCTTTGTATTGTTTAATCAAACTGTTATCCGGCTCTTTTAAAATTCGTTTAAAATCCTCACTATTTAACGCATCTAGCTCAACTCTGATTGGTAATCTTCCTTGAAGCTCAGGCAAAAGATCTGATGGTTTTGCTAATTGGAACGCACCAGAGGCTATAAATAATATGTGGTCAGTTTTAATCGGGCCATACTTAGTGCTCACAGTTGTCCCTTCTATTAATGGAAGTAAGTCTCTTTGAACACCTTCTCTTGATACATCACCCCCAACTCTGTCAGTTCGTGCTGAAATTTTATCAATTTCATCTAAAAATACGATACCGTTATTCTCAGTTGTATTTTTTGCAGATTTTATAATTTTGTCTTGTTCTATTAGTTTATCTGCCTCTTCATTTAGTAATATTTCATGAGATTCTTTAACTGACATTTTTTTCTTTTTAGCCTTCTGTCCCATAGATTTACCTAGCATATCTGAAATATTAATCATTCCAACATTCGCTCCAGGCATTCCAGGAATTTCAAATGATGGCATACCTCCACCACTTTCAGTTACAGCAATCTCTATTTCGTTATCATCGAGATCGCCATCTCTTAATCTTTTTCTAAAACTTTCTCTTGTTGCTACACTCGCTTTACTTCCAACAATAGCATCAAGAACTCTATCTTCTGCTAACTTTTGTGCTTTCGCGTGAACTTCTTTTCTTTTCTTTACTTTTTCCATTGCGATAGCAATTTCTAAAAGATCTCTAATTATTTGTTCAACATCTCTTCCTACGTAACCTACTTCAGTAAATCTTGTAGCTTCAACTTTTACAAATGGTGCTTCGGCCAGTTTGGATAACCTTCTAGATATTTCTGTTTTACCAACACCTGTTGGTCCCATCATTAAAATATTTTTTGGAAGAACTTCATCTTTCATATCCCCTTCTAGAGCTTGTCTTCTCCATCTATTTCTTAAAGCGATTGCGACAGCTCTTTTTGCATTGTTTTGACCAACTACAAATCTATCCAATTCTGAAACTATTTCTCTTGGAGATAATGAATTTTGGATGTTACTTTTTTCTTTTTTTACTTTAGCGTTTGGTAGAGTTGTAACGTTTGATTTTTCCATATTAAATTTTCTCGATGTTTAAATTGTCATTTGTGAAAACACATATTTCAGATGCAACTTTAATTGCTTTTTTTGCAACTTCCTCAGCTGATAAATCTGTATCCATTAATACTTTTGCTGAAGCTAGTGCATAATTTCCACCAGAGCCTATTCCAATTACGTCCCCCTCTGGCTCTAAAACATCACCAGTTCCTGAAATAATGAAACTATTTTCTTTGTCACCAACAGCCATTAAGGCTTCTAATCTTCTTAAATATTTATCGGTTCGCCAATCTTTAGCTAATTCAACAGCGGCTCTAGCTAAATTTCCTGCATGTTTTTCTAACTTAGACTCTAATCTTTCAAATAATGTTAAGGCATCTGCAGTAGAACCAGCAAATCCTGCGATCACATTTCTTTTCTCAATCTTACGAACTTTGTTTGCAGTTTTCTTAATTACTGTATTTCCCATACTAACTTGGCCATCACCAGCAACTACTACTTCGTTATTTTTTCTTACTAATACTATCGTTGTCATGGGATATAGATGGATATTAAATCTTATAGTTCAAGACCAAGGCTAGAATTATTGCCATAATTGAATAATAGATATATACCTTTTTCAGATTATGAAACGTAAAGCCAAAATTAGTAGAAAAACAAAAGAGACCAACATCAGTGTTGATCTAAATATTGATGGTAAGGGTAAGTACAAAGTTGACACAGGCATAGGATTTTTAGATCACATGCTTGAGCAATTATCAAAACACTCTTCTATGGATATGAATATTAAAGCTAAAGGTGATACGCACATTGATCTTCACCACACAACTGAAGATACTGGAATTGCAATTGGCGAATGTTTGAAAAAAGCATCTAAAAAGTTTGTTGGTATAAAAAGATATGCCCACGCGATGATACCGATGGATGAAACATTAACTAGAGTTGCAATTGATGTATCAAACAGACCTTATTTGATTTGGAAAGTAAAATTGAAAGTAGAAAAATTAGGTGAGATGGATACGGAACTGTTTAAAGAATGGTTTCAAGCTTTTTCGCAAGCTGCAGGAATTACTTTGCACGTTGAAAACATTTATGGTGATAATAGTCACCACATAATCGAATCTTGCTTTAAGGGATTAGCAAGATCATTACGTGCTGCTTTAGAAATGGATCCAAGAAACAAAACTACAATACCTTCTACAAAAGGTTCTTTATAAATTTAATGAATGTCACAATTGTTGACTACAATTCAGGCAATATAAGTTCTGTAATAAATTCGTTTAAAGAAGTTGCAAAAGACAAAGTAAACATTGAAGTAACAGCAGATCTTGCAACTATAAAAATTAGCGATAAGGTTGTATTACCGGGGCAAGGATCTTTTAAAAGCTGTATTGATGGGCTTAAGAATATTAGTGGTTTGATAGATACTCTCAATGAATTTGCATTAGAAAATAAAAAACCAATTCTTGGAATTTGTGTTGGTCTTCAAATGTTTGCAGACATTGGTTATGAAGAAACTGAAACAAAAGGCTTAGGATGGATTTCAGGTAAAGTGTCTAAAATTGATAACCAAGGAGGTAAATTTAAGCTTCCACACATTGGTTGGAATGAAATTAATATAATGAAAGATAGTAAGATTTTTAAAGGTATAGAAAATAAATCCCACATGTACTTTGTTCATAGTTATGAGTTTGTGCCTAAAGATACATCTGTAATTTCAGCAACAACTGATTATTCATCTAATGTCGTTTGTGCTGCAGAAAAAGAAAACATATTTGGAACTCAATTCCATCCAGAAAAGAGTGATAAAATTGGTCTTAAAATAATCAACAACTTCATAAGTATATGAAAATTTTTCCTGCAATAGATATTAAAGATAGAAAATGTGTCCGATTAGTTAAAGGAGACTTTGATAATAAAACTGAATATGAAATGTCTCCGGTAGAACAAGCTGGTAAATATAAAGATCATGGATTTAGAAACTTGCACATTGTCGACCTTGATGGAGCATTAACAGGAGAGACTGTAAATATTGATATTATTGAGGAAATTGTTGGAAAATTTGATCTTAAAATTGAAATAGGTGGTGGTGTAAGAAACTTTGAGAGTATTCAAAAATATACTGATGCTGGAGTAGAGAAAGTAATTTTAGGAAGTGCTGCAATAAAAAATAAAAATTTTTTAAAAGAAGCTTGTCAAAAATTTCCAGATAAAATTGCTTTAGGTCTAGATGCTAAAGCTGGGTATTTATCCGTATCTGGATGGAAAGAAAATTCTAACTTAAAAACCTTAGAATTTTTAAAAGATGTAAATGATTATGGAGCCAGTAGATTAATTTATACAGATATTAATAGAGATGGTATGAAGCTAAGCCCAAATTTTGAGGAAACAGAAAATGTAGCTAATAATTCAAACTGTCCTGTAATTGTATCTGGGGGTGTTTCATCAATAGATGATATTAAAAAGGCTAAAGAATTAGGAAATAAAAATATTGAAGGAATTATAGTTGGTAAAGCGATATATGATGGTGATATTAAATTAGATGAACTTGCAAAAGAAATAGATGCTTAAAAATAGAATTATACCCTGTCTAGATGTTAAAAATGGAAGAGTTGTTAAAGGTATAAACTTTATTGATTTACAAGATGCAGGAGATCCAGTTGAACAAGCAAAGATTTATAGTGATGGTGGAGCTGATGAAATTTGTTTTTTAGACATTACAGCATCAAATGAAAATAGAGATACAATTTATGAAGTAGTTAAAGATACATCTAAAAAATGTTTTGTACCTTTAACTGTTGGTGGTGGAGTTAGAAGTGTTGATGATATTAGCAAACTTTTAAACTGTGGGGCTGACAAGGTTTCAATTAATACAGCTGCAGTTCAAAACGCAGATGTTGTAGTTCAAAGCTCAAAAAAATTTGGATCACAATGTATAGTTGTTGCAATTGATGCTAAGAAAAATGGTGATAAATGGGAAGTTTTTACTCATGGGGGTCGAAACAATACTGGAATTGATGCATTAGAATTTGCAAAGAAGATGGAAGATAGTGGAGCAGGTGAGTTATTAGTCACTTCAATGGACAGAGATGGAACTCAGGTTGGATATGACATTAACCTAATGTCAAAAATATCATCTTTGGTAAATATACCTACAATAGCATCAGGCGGGGTTGGGGATCTTGATCATTTAGTCGATGGCATCAAATTAGGCAACGCTAGCGCGGTTTTAGCAGCATCAATATTTCACTATGGAAAATATTCTGTGAAAGAAGCTAAAGAATATCTGGACTCAAAGGGTATACCTGTTAGGATTTGAGATGCTAAATACTCTAGAAAGTCTATTTAAACTTGCAAGAGAAAGAAAATCTTCACCAGTTGACGGTTCTTATACCAATAAACTTTTGAGTGATAAATCTTTGAGCAAAGCAAAAGTGCTTGAAGAGATAAATGAACTAATAGAGGCAGTTGAAGAAGACTCAAATAAAATTCATGAAGCAGCTGATGTATTTTATCATTTAATAATGTACCTTGAGGCAAATAATATAAAAATTGAAGATATAATGGGCGAATTAGATAAAAGAAAAAAATGAGTCATAAATTTTATAAACCTGCAAGATCAAGATTACAAAGAAGTGAATTGGCTGTCCCAGGCTCTTCGCCAAAAATGTTTGAGAAAGCTTTGAGTTCACCAGCTGATTACGTTTTTCTAGATTTAGAGGATGCTGTTTCTCCAAATGATAAAATTACTGCAAGAGCAAATGTTATTAAAGCATTAAATGAAATGAATTGGAGAGGAAATGGAAAAACTATTTCTGTGAGAATAAATAGTTTAGACACACATTATATGTACTCTGATTTAATTGAAATAGTTGAACAAGCTGGAGAAAATGTAGATACAATTTTAGTTCCAAAGGCAGGAACTGCAAGCGATGTTTATCTGGTTGATTGCTTGTTAACTCAAATTGAAACAAACAAAAAATTAAAAAATAAAATTGGAATTGAATGTCTGATTGAAACTGCTTTAGGAATGTCAAACATTAAAGAAATTGCAACTTCAAGTGAAAGACTTGAGGCATTACATTTTGGTGTTGCAGATTATGCAGCAAGTTTAAGGGCAAGAACAACTGTAATAGGTGGACTTAATGAAAACTATCCTGGAGATCAATGGCACCATGGATTATCAGAATTAGTAATGACATGTAGAGCTTATGGCTTAAGAGCAATTGATGGACCATTTGGAGATTTTAATGATCCAGATGCCTATATTGCTGCTGCTAAAAGAGGAGCTGCAATTGGCATTGAGGGTAAATGGGCCATACATCCATCCCAAATCGAGCTTGCAAACAAAGTATTCTCTCCTCCTGAGGAAGAGGTTACTAAGGCTAAAAGGATTCTAGAAGAGCTAGAAAAGGCATCAAATGAGGGAAAAGGTGCCGCTCAGCTTGATGGTAGGATGATTGATGCTGCATCAGCTAGAATGGCTGAAAATATTGTAAACATCGATAAGTTAATCCATAATAAATAAATAAAATTATGGATATCCACGAATACCAAGCAAAAAAAATACTTTCAAATTTTGGAGTTACAATTCCAAGAGGTGGAATTGTATATAGCCCAGAGAATGCTGAGAATAAAGCAAGAGAGATTGGTGGATCTAGATGGGTAGTTAAAGCTCAAATTCACTCGGGTGCTAGAGGAAAAGCTGGAGGTATAATTATTTGTGATAGTCCATTGGAAGTTGCTCAAGCAACTGACAAATTATTAGGAAAAAAATTAGTTACAAATCAAACAGGCCCTGAAGGTAAAATAGTAAATAGAATTTATATTGAAGAAGCAACAGATATAGAGCGAGAACTATACCTTGGTCTTGTTTTTGATAGAAGTTCAGAGAGCATTATGGTGGTTGCATCAACAGAGGGTGGTATGAGTGTTGAAGAAATTTCAAAAGAGAAACCAGAAACTATAATCAGATCAAAAATTGAAGTCGCTGTTGGAATGCAAAGTTTCCAAGCTAGGGAGTTAGCATTTGGTTTAGGAATTGAACCAGATTTAATTAGAAGAGCCTCTGAAACTATTATTGGATGTTATAAAGCATTTAGTGAATTAGATGCTACAATGGTGGAAGTCAATCCATTAGTAATTTCAAAACAAAAACAAATTTTAGCTTTAGATTGTAAAATGAGTTTTGATAATAACGCAATGTTTAGAAGAAACCAAGTTTCAGAACTTAGAGATAAGACTCAAGAGGATTCAAAAGAAGTTTTTGCATCTGATAGAGGATTAAACTATGTAAGTTTAGATGGAAACATTGGTAATATTATTAATGGTGCTGGTTTAGCAATGGCGTCAATGGACATGATAAAACTAGCTGGTGGAAGTCCTGCTAATTTTTTAGATGTGGGAGGTGGCGCTACTCCTGAAAAAATAGTTAAAGCGTTTAAGCTTGTTACAATGGATGAAAAAGTAAAAGTAATTTTAGTAAATATTTTTGCTGGTATTAACAGATGCGATTGGGTAGCAGAAGGAATAGTAGAGGCACTAAAAAAAATTGAAGTTAATGTTCCATTGGTTATCAGATTAGCAGGGACAAATGTTGAAAAAGGAAATCAAATTTTAAAAGAGAGTAAAATAAATTATATTGAAGCAAACACTTTAGAGGATGCAGCTAACAAAGCGGTTGCAGCGCTTAAATAATAGAAAATGACAGTATTAATTGACAAAAACAGTAAGATTATTATTCAAGGTTTTACAGGAAAAATGGGCTCTTTTCATGCAGACGAGATGATTAAATATGGTTCTAATGTCGTTGGTGGAGTTACTCCAGGAAAGGGTGGCTCTAAGCATCTAAATTTGCCAGTGTTTAATACTGTGAAAGATGCAGTTAGCGAAACAGGAGCAGATGCATCAATTTTATTTGTGCCACCGGCTTTTGCAGCAGACTCAGCAATGGAAGCTGCTGATTCTGGTATTAAAACTTGTGTAGCTATTGTAGATGGAATTCCATCTCACGATATGATCAGAATTAAAAGATATATGAGAAGGTATACCAAAAGTTCTAAAATGACATTAGTTGGACCTAATTGCGCTGGAATTATCAGTCCTGGAAAATCAATGTTGGGTATAATGCCGGGACATATTTATAAAGAGGGGAGAATTGGAATTATTAGTAGATCAGGGACATTAGGTTATGAGGCTGCTCAACAACTCAAGAATTTAAATATAGGTGTCTCAACGAGTGTAGGAATTGGAGGAGATCCAATAAATGGAAGTTCTTTTAGAGATATTATTGAAAAATTTGAAACAGATGATGAAACAGATGCAATATTAATGATTGGTGAAATTGGTGGTCCGCAGGAAGTAGCTGCAGGAGAATTTGCAAAAGAAAATATGAAGAAACCAGTTATAGCATACATAGCTGGATTAACCGCACCAAAAGGAAGAGTTATGGGTCATGCTGGAGCAATAGTTTCAGCATATGGGGAAAGTGCAATTGAAAAAGTTGAAATTTTAAAAGAGTGTGGAATTACAATTTCTAAAAATCCCTCTGTTATGGGAGATACAGTAAAATCAGTTTTAGAAAAAATGTAGTTATGGGTTACGACGATAATAATATATTTGCCAAAATATTAAGAAATGAAATACCTTGTAATAAAATTTATGAGGATGAGTTTGTTTTATCTTTCCATGATATAAATCCACAAAAAAAAATTCATGCATTAGTTATTCCAAAGGGCAAATATATTGATCTAGATGATTTTAGTCAAAATGCATCACCAGAGGAAATGGTTGGACTACTGAAAGGAATAAACACTGTTGCAAAAAAATTAAATATATCTGTCGATACTGGTAAAGGATATAGAGCACTAGCCAATATAAGTGAGGATGGAGGGCAGGAAGTTCCTCATTTACATTTTCATTTGTTCGGTGGGGAGAAAATCGGTAAAATGGTATCGTGATAATTAACGTTGACAGAAGTTTTCTAGAAATTAATTCAATAAAAAATTTAAATCGTTCGAAGAGTCCAGGTTTAAATTTTAAGATATTTGAAGTGGATCCTCCTGATTTTAATTTAAATAAGTTTTTTTATAAACAAATTGGTAGAAAGCATAGATGGATAGATAGATTGATCTGGGAAGACAAGAAATGGATAGAATACGTTGAAAATCCAAGAGTAAAAACCTTCATATTAAAAGATAATAGCAACTTGGTTGGATATTATGAAACTATCCTTGATCTTGATAATAATCATTCAGAAATAGCATATTTTGGAATTTTGGAGGAATATATTGGAAAAAAATGTGGTGGATATCTTCTTTCTGAGGCAATTAATAAATTGTTTGAGGATGGAATTTCAAGAGTTTGGCTACATACCTGCTCCCTAGACCATGAAAATGCAATTAAAAACTATTTAGCTAGAGGAATGCAAATTTTTAGATCGGAAAAAATTAATGTAGAGGTTAATTAATATACTTTTGTATAGAAAAAATTTTTTCCTCAATATCAATATTAGTTTTGATGTCAGTTATGAATGTTTGAACTAGATTTTGATATATATCTTTAGTTTCCCAACCAATTAAATTCAAACTTTTTTTGTCAAAAAAAACTTTAATTAAAACATTTTCATAATCAAAATTATATACGTGATAGAATGGATATGCTTCGTCTTCCTTAATTTCATTCATTTTTGATATTAAGAATTCTTTATCTAGTAGTACATTTAATGGAGTTTTATCTAAAGGATATCGGTAATAGTTTTTTATTTTGTCTGAATTTATAATTAGTGATTTACCATTTGAAACTAATATTTTGTTATAAAGATCGTTATATCTGCACAATATTTTTTTTGGATATAATATAATGCATTCTCCTTTTTCTATATTATTGTTATCTATTCTTTGAGTAAACTTAAATTTCAAAGAATTGATTTTTTCAAAATAGTTTATTATTTTTTCATTTGAGGAACCATTAGCATTTAAGGTAAAAAAAAAAACAGACATGAAAATTAAATATTTTTTCATTTAAGAACTTCTCTTTTTCCCACATGGTTCGCTTGACTAACTTCTCCATTTGCTTCCATCTGATCTACAATTCTGGCTGCTCTGTTATACCCAATCTGTAATTTTCTTTGTAAAAATGATGTTGATGCTTTTCTCTCAGATTTAACAATCTCCAATGCGGTATTGTACAACTCGTCAAGATTATCATTATCATTTACTTCATTAGAACTTTCTTTTTCATCTGCAAAATTAAGAATTTCATCAACATAATCTGGTTCAGCTTGATTTCTTAAAAAATTATTAATTTTTTCTATCTCTTTTTCTGAAACAAACGGAGCATGTATCCTAGTCATTCTATTCGCTGATGTCATATAAAGCATATCTCCTCTACCGAGCAATTGTTCAGCTCCTTGCTCACCAAGAATTGTTCGACTATCTATTTTGGATGTTACTTGAAAAGATATTCTTGTTGGAAAATTTGCTTTAATAGTTCCAGTGATGACATCTACACTTGGTCTTTGAGTTGCCATTATGATATGTATTCCAGCAGCTCTAGCCATTTGTGATAGTTTTTGAATGTAATTTTCAATATCCTTACCAGCAACAAGCATTAAATCTGACATTTCATCAACAATTACAACTATATAAGGCATAGAAATCTTATGTTTTTCATTATAGCCATCGATATTTCTAACTCCTACTTTTGTCATTAATTTGTATCGATTTTCCATTTCTTTAACGACCCAACCTAGAACAGAGGCTGCTCTTTTTGCCTCAGTAATCACAGGGCATAATAAATGAGGAATACCTTCATAAGTTGATAGTTCTAACATCTTAGGGTCAATTAATATGAATTTACACTTCTCTGGAGAGTGCTTGTATAATAGAGATAAAATTATAGTATTAATACAAACTGATTTACCTGAACCTGTTGTACCAGCTATAAGCAAATGAGGCATGGTACCCAAATCTCCTGTTATTGGTAATCCTGAAATACTTTTACCTAGCGCAATCGGTAACTTAGTATCTTTTTTTTTAAAGCTCATGTTAGAAATTATTTCACTTAAGAAAACATTTTCTCTTTGTGGTTTGGGCAATTCTATTCCAATAGTATTGCTTCCAGGTATAGTAGCAATTCTAGCAGATTCAGAGCTAGTATTTCTAGCAATATCCTCAGAAAGATTAATTATTTTTGAAACTTTCACACCAGGAGCAGGTTCAAATTCATATAAGGTTACCACTGGTCCTTGACTTACTTTTTTTACTTCTCCCTCAACGCCAAAATCTAAAAGAATTTTTTCTAAAATCTTTTCGTCAATTTTGTTCTCAGAAAAGTTTTTATCTTTTTTTGAAGGTGTTTTTAAAAAATCTATATTTGGTAATTTATATTTAATAGATTTTTTACTATTTGATGATAGATCTTTATCAAAAGAAAAGTTTTCCTGTACTCTTGTTTCATTGTTTGCATATTTGTTTTCATTGAGTATATTTTCGTTATTATCATGAGTAACGCTCTTAGATGATGCTATTTTTGATTTAGAAAAAACTATAAAAATAGATCTAAGAGATTTCAACTTAAAATTTATGCTTAAAAGAAAAAATAAAAATATTAAAAAAACTAAAAATACATAACTAATTTTATGATTTAAATTAATCATATCTATTATAAAACTTCCTTCAAATAAATTACCTATAAATCCATTATTTCCATTAATTGTTAACCAAAATGTTTCAGTATGAAATACAGTAAAAAATAAAGTTCCTAAAATTGAATATAAAATTATAAAAAATAAACCCTCAACAATATTTAAAAGTTGTTTATTAATTATTACTGATATTGATATAAAAAAAAATGAAATTGGCAGCAATAACGAGATTAAGCCAATAGATTGATAGAAAATATCTGAGGTGTAAGCACCTTTGCTGCCTAGTAAGTTGTTCATCTCAGTATTTTCAGGAAAAATAAAGTTTGGATCCTCTGGCGAGAAACTAATAAGTGATATTAGAAGCAATATAGATGAACTCATCAAAACTATGCCTATTAGCTCCGACATCCGATTAAACAGAAAATTGGCTGTTTTATCTACGAAATTTTTAATTTTCATTTTGTTACTAATGATTTGTCACTTTGTATCATTTAATTTTTGTTGATAAAATTAAATAATATTATGAATATTTGCCTATTAGGAAACAATTTAACCAACCTAGTTTTAGCTAACATCTTAATCAAGAAAAAGATTAATGTTGATATTGTTTCACAGAACCCAAGATCAACATTAAAAAATACTGTTAGAACAATTGCAATTTCAAGTAAAAATTACAAATATTTAAAAGATAATATAAATGGTTTAGATAGCATAGGATGGCCAACTAAAAAAATTAGAATTTATTCTGATAAGAGTAAATCTTCGGAATTATTTGAATTTAAAAACTACAGTGACAATAATTTTTATTTAATAAAATATATTGAACTTTATAATTTATCAAAAAAAAATAAATCATTAAAATTTATAAAACTTAAAAATTATAATTTAGATACATTAAAAAATAGAAACTATAATTTAATCATTAACTCGGAACAAAACAATCAAATCACAAAAAAATATTTCCAAAGCAAAATATTAAAAAATTATAAATCTTTGTCTCACACTGCTATAATAAATCATAAAAAAACTGATAATAAAATTGCTGCACAAATATTCACAAATAGTGGACCTTTAGCATTCCTTCCTTTATCTGATAAGGAGACATCAATTGTGTTTTCTAACAATTCGATGAACCTAATTAATAAAAAAAAACTTTTTCAACTTGTTGATAAATACAATACCAAATATAAGATTAATAAAATTAGTGATGTTGAGTCTTTTGGTATAAAATTTCTAGTTTTAAGAAATTATTTTTTTAAAAATATTTTATCTTTTGGAGATTTAATTCATAGAGTTCATCCATTAGCTGGACAAGGATTTAATATGACTATAAGGGATATAAAATCATTAATTAGTATTTTGGACAAAAATATTAAATTAGGAATTTATGACGGAGAAATAATAGCTCAAATGTTTCAAGAAAAAAATAAACATATAAATTTTATGTATGGTATTGGAATAGACTCTATAAATACTTTTTTTATGGTTGATAATAAGCTGAAAAATAAACTATCTGAACCTCTATTTAGACTATTAAGAGGTAATAAATTCTTAAATAACTATGCTACCTTCTTTTCAAATTAGCTTGCCATCAAATAATTTATTGTAATGTCTTATTATTAAAATTGTCTAAAATATAAGTATTTAAAATTTCTTCCAATTTTTCTTTTCTTACATTTAAATCTTTGCTTTCAAGCAATACTTGTTTTTCTTCTAACGAAAACGGTGATGCCATTGATAGAGTATTAATAGTTTGATCTAAACTTTGTTTTTCAATTTCTTTCCAATTAATTTCATAACCTTGTTTCTTAAATAACCCTTTTAGATTCTGAAATATTAATTTTAAATCTGAAAATTTAATTTCATCTGATTTTTCAGTTAAATCACTTGAAAATTCTTCATATTTAACTTCACACTCTCTATACAAATTTTCATTATCTATTTCTTCAGAAATTTTAAATCTACAAATACCATTTAAAATTATCAGATATCTGCCATCCTCCGTTTCATTAAAACTTGTTATTTTTCCAGCACATCCAACGCTATGTAAGTCAGGTTTTTTTAATTCACCTGTTTTTTTTGGCTGTATCATTCCTATAATTCTGTTACTTTTCATACTGTTATCAACCATCTGAATATATCTTGGCTCAAATATATTTAGTGGAACTGTGGTTCTTGGGAATATAATAAAGTTAGACAATGGAAAAACTGGTAATATTTTTGGAAGATCCTCTTTTTTCATATCAATTAAATTATAACAAATAATTTATGAATTCAAATAATTTTGAGAAAGAAAAAAAAAAAATAATATCTTTTTTTAAAGAAAAAAAATTTTTAGAAGTTATTAAACAAGGAAATGAAATACTCAATCAATTTCCTGATAATAAAGAAATAATTCGTATATTAGGATTAACTTTTATCCATACAAAAAGATTTATTGAAGCAGAAAATCATTTTAAAAAACTTTTATTAATTGATAAGAATGCAGAAAATTACTACACATTAGGAAATATTCAAAAAAAAATAAATAAATTTCAAGATGCAGTTGTATCTTTTGAAAATTCTTTAAAAATTAATCCAAACTTTTCAGAGGCGCATAATAATTTAGGTAATACCAAAAAATCATTGGGAAAAAAAAATGAAGCTATATATCACTATAAAAAAGCAATAAGTTTAAAAAAAAATAATATTGCTGCACTTATAAATTTATCAATAATCTTAAAAGAAAATAATAATTATCATGAATTACTTAAAACTTACGAGAAAATTCTAGATTTAGACTCAAAAAATATAAAGACACTTTATAACCTTGGTACTGCACATCTTTTTTTGGGAAATACATTAAAAGCTAGAGAGTTCTTTGAAAGTACAATCAAACTTGATAAGTATAACATTCCAAGTTTCAGAAATTATGTTTCAACAATTAAAATTGATGAGAAAAATGATATATTTAAAATTTTTAAAAATATAAATTTATCTACTTTAACCCACGAGAATAAAGTTTTTCTTTCAGATGCATTAAGTAAATGCTATTTCGATCAAAATAAAATCAAGCTTGCATTTAATTACCTTGATAAGACAAACCAATTAAAAAAGGAAAAATCAAAATTTTCTATGAAACAACAGGAAAATTTATTTAATAGGATAAAATCATTTTTTAAAGATATTGGTAATAATGATATAGAGTTCAAAGATAAAATTAAAATAAAACCTATTTTTATTATTGGTATGCCAAGATCGGGCACTTCTCTTATTGAACAAATTTTATCTACACACTCAAAAATTTATGGTGCTGGTGAACTAAATTATCTACAAAAAATAATTGATAAATTAGGTTTAGAAAAACCAAATGATCCACAAAATTATTTTACTCAAATTAGAAAATATTATTATGAAGAAATAGTTAAAATTTCAAAAAAAAATTTTATAATTGATAAATTACCTTCCAATTTTAGATGGGTTGGTTTTATTGTTAATTCATTCCCTGAAGCAAAAATTATACATATACAAAGAAATCCAATGGCCGTCTGCTGGTCAAATTATAAAAATTTTTTTGTGGATAGTGGTCTAGATTTTAATTTAAACCAAATAGATGTTGCGAAATATTATTCAATGTACTCAGAATTAATGGAATTTTGGAATAGCAATTATAGAGATAAAATGTTTAATTTAAACTATGAAACCTTTGTCCAAAATTTTGAAAAAAATACTAAAGAAATTTTAAATTATCTCGATTTAGACTGGGAAAACCAATTATTGGAATACCAAAAAACAAATAGACCAGTAACAACTGCCTCCCACCAACAAGTAAGAGAAAAAATCAAAAAAAATACATCTGAGAAGTGGAAAGATTATAAAAATTATCTTAGTAGTATGCAGGAAGCACTAACAAGAATGAATATAAAATATTAAGAAAACTAATTAAATATATAACGTAATTTAATCTATTGGTTTTTCCTATAAGTTAATTGATCTTTAAGTTTTTTATTTAAGAAATCAGATTCTTCATCATTTTTGTAAACTCCTTTAAATGAGGTGTCTCCGATTATTTCTGCATAATTTAACCAATTTTTAATAATCAATATATCTGATAAATTAATTAAATTAATAGTTGGATTAATAACTCTTTCATTAGTTGATGGCAAACTGTTATCGATTAATTCTTCAAATTTTTTCCAAGATTTTTTATAACTTATTTCTTGTTCACCTTCATAATTAATTTTTTTAAATTTTGGATATTTTTCATAATATTCACTACATCCATGTTTAATTTCAATTGTTTTGAAATTAATTTTATTTTCAATTAGTTTATCGTTTGTGATTTTTAAAATCTTTTTTGCCTCACTCAGGCTTCTACAATAAATAAAACCTTTAAAATTTTCTTTAATATTATCTCTTGTTTCAACCATACATTTTCTAATATTGTTATTTTCTAGATAACTTGAATTAAAAAGAAAAAACAATTTAATTAAACTAATAACGTCTTTAGTACTTATTTGAATTTTATAACAGCTAAAACAATACTCTGGAATAACATTGAATTTATTAAAAACTTTAAAATGTCTTGCACAATTTAAATTTTCTGAGTTTCTCCTAAAAATTTCTGTTTTATTATAAATAATTTGATAATTTTCATCATTCAATTCTTTTTTAATTGTATTAATTAATTTAATTAAATCATCATTTATAGATATGTTTTTATCTTTTTTTTCACTATAGAACTCCAATATTTTTTCATTTAATTTCAATATGTAATTATCTCGTTTTTTTTTTGGAACTATGTAACTCAGAATGTCAATTATCATTGATTTACAAGTATTATTTTTTTTATTTAAAGAAAGTGCATTTATAAAACAATCAACAGCGTTTTCATAATCGCCAATATTTAAGTACGATGTACCTAAGTTTTGATAAGGAAGTTCTGCATTTTTATTCTTTTCAATACATTTTCTAAAGAAAATTATAGCTTCTTTTATCTTACCCAAGTTAAATAATGTTACTGCTAAATTGTTATAATCCTCAAAAGACCCATCTTGCATTGCTAATAGTTTATTATGATATGAAAGTGATCGTGACCATTGTCCTGTAAGAAAATATATGGAGGCATAAAGTTTGATTTTTAAATTTTTAAATTTTTCTTTATTAGGAAGATTATTTAAAAGTTTTAACGCTACATTAAAATTTCTATTATTATAATTAATGATAATATCTTTAAATTCATAAGGAAAATTCATGACAGTTTCATTTTCTCACAACTAAAACATATGTTAAATAATATTTTAACAAACACCAACTTTTGTGTCTAATCTTAATAAAATAGGCTCTTGCTTAATTTTTAAAAACTACTATTTTCAATAGTAATTTAACAAGCGGGCATAGCTCAGTGGTAGAGCGTCTCGTTGCCAACGAGAAGGTCGTGGGTTCGAGTCCCATTGCCCGCTCCATAGTTTATCAATATGATTATTTGGATTGCATCTTATCCTAAAAGTGGAAATACTTATTTAAGATCTTTTATTTCATCATATTTTTTTTCCAAAAAAGGAAAATTCAATTTTGACTTACTTTTAAATATTCTACAGTTTCCTTCAATAAAATTTACAAAAAAAAATATCTTTTCAGATATAGAGGCTAGCCAAAATTGGATTTTTAATCAGAGTCAATTTTTTTTAAATAACAATAAAATTCACTTTGTTAAAACTCATAATACTTTAGATGAATATAAAGGAAATAAATTTACTACTAAGAAGCAAACTCTTGGAGCAATATATATTGTGAGAGATCCTAGAAATATAATTAGTTCTTTGACACATCATTATTCACTAAATTATGATCAAGCATACAAAAAAATTATGGATGAAAATGCATCCCTACTTGAAAAGTCCTTAAATAATGATCATAGTAACTTTACATTTCTTGGATCTTGGTCAAACCATTACAAATCTTGGAAAAATACTAAAGAATTTAAGACCTTATTTTTAAAATATGAGGATTTAGAAGATAATAAATATGATACCTTTAAAAAAGTTATAAACTTTGTAAACAATATTAAAGGCGATAAATTAGAAATAGACGAAAAAAAATTATTAAATTCAATTAGATCAACAAATTTTACAAACTTGAGAAACAAAGAACAAATTGAAGGATTTGAAGAGAGTATCACTTCAAGCACTGGAGAAAAAAAACCATTTTTTAATCTTGGTTTCAATAACAGATGGGAAAAAATTTTACCAAAAAATATTCTTTCACAATTAAATAAAAATTTACAAAGTGAGCTAAATGATTTAAGCTATAATTCTTATGAGTGATTTAGCAGATAAAAAATGTATTCCATGTGAGGGAGGAATTCCTAGCTTTAGCTTGGATGAAATACATAAATACCTTAAGAAAGTTGATGGTTGGGATGTGTTATCTGATAACAAAAAAGATTATTACATAATTAAAAATTTTGAATTTAATGATTTTTTAGAAAGTCAATCTTTTATCAATAAAGTTGGTGAAATCGCGGAACAAGAAGGACATCATCCAGATATTTGGTTTGGTTGGGGTTATGCTAAAATTAAAATACAAACACATGCCATAAATGGTTTACATGAAAGCGATTTTGTACTTGCTGCAAAAATCGACAAATTAACCTAAATTTTAATGTTTAAAGTGTCTAGTTTTTGAAAAAACTAAAATCATACCTAATTCATCTGCAAATTTTATAACCTCCTTATCACGAATAGACCCAGAGGGTTGAATAATAGCACTTACGCCATTTTGAGCTAAAGTTTCAATTCCATCAATAAAAGGAAAAAATGCATCTGATGCACCTAATATAATATCGTTTTTCTTAATTTTTTGAAATTTTTTCATTTTGTTTATTGCTATTTTGCAACTATCTACTCTACTTGTTTGGCCTGATCCAATCCCAACTGTTGAACTATTTTTTGTTAAAACTATTGCATTGGATTTTACATTTCTACAAACATTAAAAGCAAATATTAAATCGTTAAATATTTTTTTAGTTGGTTTTATCTTAGAAACTACTTTAAAATTATCTTTTTTAAAAATTTTGTTATCCATATTTTGAACTAATAAAGAGTCAGAGTTGCTAATTATATTTTTCAAATTTTTAGATTTCAATTTTGATGCATCAATCAATCTTAAATTTTTTTTCTTTTTAAGAATTTTAAGAGAATCTCTATCAAAACCCCTGCCAATAATTACTTCTAAAAATAGTTTGCTCAATTCTTTTGCGACTAATTTTGTAATCTTATAATTGCATGAAACAATACCACCAAATGCACTTATTGGATCACATGCCAAAGCTTCCTTGTAACTTTGTATTTTATTCTGATTCACTGACACTCCACAAGGGTTAGCATGTTTAACAATTACAGTTCCTATATTTTTTGGAAGTGTTTGTGAGATATTTAAGGCTGAATAAATATCATTATAATTATTATAACTTAATTTTTTTCCACTTAATTGATAAAAACCTAAATTGGTATTTCTACTATAAATTGCTGATTCTTGATGTGGATTTTCTCCATATCGTAATACTTCAACTAAATTTCCGTGAAAAGTTTTTTTCTGAGGAAAATTAATATTATTTTCAGAGCATAAATAATCAGAAATTACAGAGTCGTAGTAAGCTGTTAAATTAAATGCTTCTTGAGACATTTTTTTTCTAAGCTTAATACTTGTACAGCCTTTATTTTTTTCTAAATCCATAACAAACTCTTTGTACTGATGAGGAGAGGTTAAAATTGTAGTATACTTATAATTTTTAGCTGTTGCTCTAACAAGAGTAGGGCCTCCTATATCAATATTCTCAATAAGTTTATTATGATTTTTTGTTTTTTTTAATGATTCCTCGAATGGATAAAAATTTACTATTACTAAATCAATTTCCTCATAATCATTTTTTAAGAGTTCATTTATGTGTTTTTTATTACCTCTTTTGCTGAGAATACCGGCATAAATCTTAGGATGAAGTGTTTTAACTCTTCCATCTAAAATTTCATTAGAATTAGTAAATTTTGAAACATCGGTACACTTATAGCCTAATTTTTTAATTTTTTTAGATGTTCCACCTGAGCTTATAATTTTTATATTATACTTCTCCAGCACTTTTAAAATTGATCTTATTTCTGATTTATCAGAGAGAGAAATAATTGCTTTTTTTATTTTTTTATTCATATTTTGCTAATTTGCCATTCAATTAATTGATCAATATTTTGAGTGATACCTGATATAAACATATTTTGGTTTTCGACATAGTTATTTTTATTACCAAAATAAAGTCCCGTTTCAACTCCTACTTTTCCATCATTTGAAAAAAATCGCCAGCCAGAGTTCATTAATTCAATTAAGACTGTTTTATCATCTTGTAACTTTGTTACTTTTATATTTGGTAATAAATGAAATCTTATTTCAAAATTTGAAGCTTTAAAATTTTTTTTTTTTATAAGTTTTTCTTTACCAATAATTATATTTTTATCCGGGTAAAATTCTATATTTCTCTGATGAATTACACCATATCTTGATAAATAACCATCATGAGAACCTTGAATTTTCCAATAATTTTTTTCAAAAGTAACTTGATTGTCAAAAGTTTTAAACCCTTTATTTACAAAGCTTTGTCCATTATTTTTTTTTATAAAATTACACACAGAAGAATTATCTAAAATTAATGTTGAATGAGTTGCAGTTGTTTTTGAAATTCTATTGAGTTGATGCCTATGGTCTTGAAAATAACCTGAGTTTGTGATCAATTTTTCGTCTTTAAAAAAAAATTCAAATGATAAAGCTCCACTTTGATAATTCTCTGAATGATTTCTTGCTGGATTACTTCCTGTATCCATTGCAAGTATTGCATTTTTATTTTTTAAAATTGTATATCCGGATATATCAGATTTATCGTTTTTAAATTTATACCTAAAAAGGGCTAAGTATTTATCGAAGTCTCTGTTATTTGAGTTATTATTTCCGTTAAATAATAAGCTACCCCTGATTGACCCACAAAAAAAAGCGTAGGACTTTCCAAGATAGAAAATTATTTCATTTAAATACTCAGGAATTTCATTTAAAGAGTCCTTCAGAAGTTCTCTAATCAGAATAAAATACTTTAAGAAAAAAACCATATGTCTTATATTTCTTGATTTTGGAAAGTAGTTATTGTCAAAGGATGTATTAACTATTTTTTCAAGTAAATTTAACCCATAGTCTAAAAATCTATTATTTTTATATGCAATACCTGAAATTATTATAGCTGTGCATCCAATCATCTTATTGTTAAAGTCAGAAGATCTATTAATCTCATTAATTAAGTGATTTACTTGCTTACTAATTATTTCGTTAAAACTGCTCTTGTACTTATTTTTTGAACCATCATAAGTAATTTTTGAATTTGAAATCCAAGCTATCACTCTCTTTGATAGAATATCAATTTCCCAGCTTTTTGTTTCATAATTTTGATTTTTTGAAATCCAATTCTCTATAATTGATTGAGTAATTTTGTTTGAAGATTTAAGGTCGATTGAAAATAACCAATAAAAATTATGAAGTTTTATAAAATCTTTATAACTTAAATTTTTATTGTTCCACATTTCCTGAACATTAAAATCTTCTATTTTTTTTTTCTGTTTTTCGTATTTTATTAGCGAACTTAGAATGCTTAAACTTGGTTGATATACTAAAACATTTTCTTCAATTTTAGAAATTTTTTTATTATAAATAAATGAACTTAAATAAAGTCTACGTATTTGATTTTTAAAAATAAAAATAAACTCATTTATAAAATTGAAAGAACTTTTTAAAAACATTTTACATTGATTTTAGTTTTTCAATATTATTTTTAATATTACCATTATTTTCTTTAAAGATTGTAGTTCCTGACACTAAAATGTCTGCTCCTGCCTCTAAAACCATTTTTGCATTACTAAAATTAATTCCCCCATCAACTTCAATGTTGAAATGATATTGGTTTTTATCTTTAATATTTTTTAACTCTTTTATTTTATCTAATACTTCAGGCATAAATTTTTGACCACCAAAACCTGGGTTAACACTCATAACTAGTACTAAATCAATATTTTTAATTTCATCAATTAGTGTTTTTATTTCAGTTTTAGGATTTAAAGAGACGCCAACTTTTTTACCAAATTTTTTAATTAAGTTTATTGACTCTTTTAAATTCTCAGTTGCCTCAGGGTGAATTGTTATTATATCTGCGCCAGCCTCTGCGTAACTTTCAATATATTTATGCACCGGCGATATCATTAAATGTACGTCAAACGGAAGCTTAGTATATTTTCTTAAGTTTTTAATTACTGGAGGTCCTATTGTTAAATTAGGAACAAAGTGACCATCCATTACATCCACATGAATCAAGTCAGCTCCACCCTCCTCGAGTTTTTTAATTTCACTTCCTAACTGACTGAAATCAGCAGATAATATAGATGGAGAAATTTGTATTTTTTTCATTTGATACTAAAAATATTAGTATCAATTTTTTGTTTTATTTGAATTATTTTTTACCAAATATCATGTATATTTCTTGAGCAATTTGGCTCTCTAAAGGAAATGAAAGCATCCCCATAACTGAATAACCTAATAAATATGGCATTAAATAGAAACGCCCCATATAAAAGAACCAGGCCACATACAGCGGCACCAACGGTGTTATTATAAAGTTTGGTGTAATTGGCTTAAAGACTTTTATAAGTGGATTTGTAAGTTTTACAAATGTTTTCATGAAGAAAAATTCTGAGTCTTCTCTTTGAAAAATATTCATTGCAACTCTTCCAATTAACGTCCACATAATAACACCAAGGACATAATCAATTATATAAACTAAAGGATGAAAATTTGCTGACATAATTTCTAAATAGGGGCGAAAATTTCGCCCCTATATAAATATATTTTAATTATTGTTTTCCAAGTATTGTTTTACCACTTGGCACACGTACATCATCTACCATTTTCTGAGTAGCAGAGTCAGGTGCTTCAGTAATTAAGCTTACAACAATCATTGCAACTAAACTTACCGATGCTCCAACAAGTCCAAATGTACTAGCAGTAATACCTAAGAAACCAGCTCCACCCATAAAGTGGACCCAAATTAGATATCCAGTTCCAGATGCAAGTCCTAAAAGCATTCCTGCAACAGCGCCTGCTGCATTAGCTCTCTTCCACCATACTCCAAGTACCAGTGGGAAGAATAATCCAGACATTGCAAAGTCAAAAGCCCATATGACTGACCCAAGAATATCACGTATTTCTAAAGCAGCAATTGTTGCTCCTGCAAAACCAATTATTACAAGTAATATCCTTGCAACAATTAATCTTTTTGCAGTTTCTGCTTTTGGATTAATGATCTTGTAGTAAATGTCATGAGATAATGCATTTGAAATAGCTAAAACTAATCCATCTGCAGTTGACATGGCAGCAGCCATACCTCCAGCAGCAACAAGTCCAGATATTACATAAGGTAGTCCTGCAATTTCTGGTGTCGCTAAAACTACAGCATCAGCCTTCATGAAGAACTCATTTAGTTCAAGAGTTCCGTTGCCATTAAAGTCACTTACAAACATTAACTTCGCTTGGTTCCAGTTTTGATACCAATCAAGTGCTTGAACTTCAGCAACAGACTTTCCTATAATACCAGTAGCTAAATTAGGATCCAACAAAGAAATTTTTGATAGAGTAGCTAACATTGGAGCTGAAGAGTAAAGTAGGAATATAAAGAATAGCGACCAACCTACCGATCTTCTTGCTGTTCTTACACTTGGAGTAGTAAAGTATCTCATCATAACGTGTGGTAATGATGCTGTTCCAGCCATCATACATACTGCTAATGAAATAAATTGCCAAGGTGTTGCATTAACTTCAGAGTGAGCTTTTGTAATTTGAGCTAACCCTTTTGGTACTGTTGCCATATCTGCAGCTGAATTTTTCATTGCATCTGTTCCTAAACCAAACTGACTTTCAAGTTCTGCAATTCTCGCTACTTCATCTGCTAACATAAAGTGTGGGAAAAACCCTCCCCCAATATTGCTACTTATCCAGAATACTGGAAGTAAGTAAGCTATAATTAACACAATGTATTGAGCAACTTGAGTCCAAGTAACAGCTCTCATTCCACCAAGCATTGAGCACATTAAAATACTAGCTAGACCAACATAAACTGCAATATTAAATGGAATATCCAAAGCAACAGAAGCAATTCTTCCTGTAGCATTAATTTGAGCAGTTACGTACGTGAATGATGCAATTGTTAAAACTAGTACAGCACAGAATCTCGCTAAGTTACCACCATAACGAGTTCCTATAAAATCTGGTACAGTATAACATCCAAATTTTCTAAGATATGGTGCTAATAAAGCAGCAACTAGTACATATCCACCAGTCCAACCAACTAGTAATGCCATATAACCGTAACCTTTAAAGTAAATACCACCTGCCATAGCAACAAATGAGGCACCAGACATCCAGTCTGCTGCAGTTGCCATTCCATTGAATACAGTAGGTACTTGCCTTCCAGCTACATAATAAGCATCTGATTGAAGCGTTCTAGATAACCATCCAATTAAAGCATAGATCAAGACTGTGAAAGAAACAAAAAATATTCCTATTAGTTCTTTCGACATCCCAGCATTTTCAGCTATTGACATCAGGATAATAAATACTAGAAAACCTCCAGTATATATCCCATAGATCTTAGGTAGATTATCTATAAATTTACCTTTTATCATTGTTCACCCTCTCTTTCAGTAAATCCGAACTCATCATCTATTTTCTCTTGTCGACCTGCAAACCAGAAAATTAGAATAACGAAGATTGCAAGTGATCCTTGGCATGTAAACCAATACGTTAAAGGATATCCAAATGGTCTAATATTTGATTCTTGCATTTCGGCTCCGAAAAGAAAGATGCCAATTGAGAAAACAAACCAGATTGCTAATGTAATAAAAAGCAAGCCCCTAGTTTTTTCCCAGTGTTGTTCTTGTTTTGACATTTTTTCTCTCCCTATAGGTTAAAAAATTAACCTTACTGATAATCGTATTTATTTAAACCCCTAAAAACACTCGATATTGTGGCATTTTTACATTATACATCAATATATTACTTAGATTAATGGCCCTTAAATATAGATTCAATCTGAAGGATATAAAACTTCAAGACTTCAAAGTTTATTTGTTAGCAATGTTTAAAGGCATTTTGCCAAAGAAAAAAATAAAAAATATTGAAGATCTTGAAGAATTTATTCAGCAGAAATCAGCATGGGTATCACAAGTTACACTCTATAATTATTTAAAAACTAGAATGGGTACTAAATGGGTTTTGCATTTTGATGATGAAACATTTTTAAAATCAATAAATACTGCAAAATGGAATATTTATGCAATTTCACTTCAAGACTTATCATTTTACACAATTTCATACTTAAATGTTTTTTATAATTATAAAGAGACAGGTCAGTCGTACGAAATTTATAATTCTATTCTTAATAAAGAATTGGAAAATGGAATGCCAAAAGAAATTGTCGATGAAGCAAGAATAAGTTTTAAAGAAAGATTTGAAAAAATAAAATGGGAAGATCATTATAAATCTTTACCCTTTAATGAAAGTGCTTTAGCACTATATAATTGGGCTCCAGTAGCAAATGAATTAAAAACTTTAGATAGAAAAATTGTTCTTAACTCTATGATATTGAAATGGGATAATATTAAAGAAGAGTTTTCTAAACGTGTAAAGATTTAAATATTTTTTCTATTATCAACTAAGCTATCAACAACCGAAGGGTCTGCTAAAGTTGTTGTGTCTCCTAATTGACCATGTTCATTAGCAGCAATTTTTCTAAGAATTCTTCTCATTATTTTACCGGACCTAGTTTTTGGAAGGCCTGGAGCAAATTGTATTAAATCAGGAGTAGCAATTGCACCAATTTGTTTTCTAACCCATAATTTTAATTCTCTTTCTAAATCAAGAGTACTTCTTTCTCCAGCATTTAAAGTTACATAACAATAAAGACCATTCCCTTTTATATCATGTGGGTAACCAACCACTGCTGCTTCAGCAACTTTAGGGTGAGCTACAAATGCACTTTCAATTTCTGCAGTTCCTAAATTATGTCCTGATACTATTATGACATCATCAACTCTTCCAGTTATCCAATAATAGCCATCTTTATCTCTTCTACACCCATCCCCTGTAAAATATTTTCCATCAAACTGTGAGAAGTAGGTATCTATAAATCTTTGGTGGTCTCCATAAACAGTTCTCATTTGCCCAGGCCAAGACTGTGAAATACATAATCTACCTTGTGCTTCACCTTTTAATACTTTGCCATCCTTATCGAGTATTTCAGGTTTGATTCCATAAAACGGTTTTGTTGCAGACCCAGGTTTTAAATCTATAGCTCCAGTCTGAGGACTTATTAGAATACCGCCTGTCTCAGTTTGCCACCAAGTATCAACTATTGGACATTTGCTATCGCCAACTGTTTTAAAGTACCACTCCCATGCTTCAGGATTTATTGGTTCACCAACAGTACCTAAAAGTTTTAAAGTTTTTCTAGAAGTTTTCTTTACAGGTTTATCACCTTCTCTCATTAAAGCTCTAATCGCAGTTGGTGCAGTATAGAAAATATTAACTTTATACTTATCAACTATTTGCCACCATCTCGAGGTATCTGGATAAGTTGGTATTCCCTCAAACATTATTGAAGTTGCACCATTGGCTAATGGTCCATAAATAATATAGCTATGTCCGGTAACCCATCCGATATCAGCTGTACACCAATAAATATCTTTTGGTTTATAATTAAAAATATATTGATGTGTCATCGATGCATAAACCATATACCCACCAGTTGTGTGAAGAACTCCTTTTGGTTTTCCGGTTGAACCAGATGTGTAAAGAATAAATAGTGGATCTTCAGCGTTCATTTCCTCAGGTTCACATTTCGTAGAGACTTTCTTGGTCATTTGATGATACCAAATATCTCTGTCACTAAACCAATCTATTTTCTTTGTTCCAGTTCTTTTTACGACGATACATTTTTTAACATTTGGACAGCTCTGTAATGCTTCGTCTGCAATATTTTTTAGTGGAATTGTTTTGCCACCCCTGACACCCTCATCTGCAGTTATGACATAATCTGACTCGCAGTCATTAATTCTACCCGAAATACTATCTGCTGAAAATCCACCAAATATTATTGAGTGAACTGCACCTATCCTAGCACAAGCAAGCATAGTATATGCCAGCTCAGGTATCATTGTAAGATAGATTGTCACTCTATCTCCTTTTTGAACACCTAAATTTTTTAAACCATTGGCAGCTTTAGAAACTTCTTTATGAAGTTCTTTATATGTGATTTTTTTTTGAACTTTTGGATCATCACCAACCCATATAATTGCATTTTTATTACCATTCTTTTTGAGATGTCTATCAATGCAGTTCGCCGATGCATTTAAAGTCCCATCGTAGTACCATTTTATATGAACATCATCTTTACTGTATTTAATATCTTTTATTTTTTTATAAGGCTTAATCCATTTAATTCTTTTTCCTTCTTTATTCCAAAAACCATCGTTATCTTTTATAGACTCATTGTATTTTTTTATGTATTGGGATTTATTTACAATTGCTTTGCTTATCCAATCTTTTTGAGTTTTATAAATAGTCTCTTTCGTTTTTTTCGAATAAGTCTTTTTTTTAACTTTTTTTTTTGTTTTTTTTTTCTTAAGCATGAATTTTTTTTTATTTAATTCTACCTATGTTCAAAATTATTTTCCAGCTTTTAGTATCAATTGGCATAACCGAAAGTCTACTTTGTCTAATCAGTGATAAGTTCTTTAAAGCCTTTATTTTTTTGATATTTTTAAGAGTTACAGGATTTTCAAGTTTATTTTTAAATTTAACCTTAACTGCAACAAACCTTTTTTTCTTATCTGTTGGATCAATGAATGCAGTTTTTAAAACTTCAACAATACCAACAATCTCTTTTCCTATATTAGAATGATAAAAAAAACAAAGATCTCCTTTTTGCATCTTTCTTAAATTATTAGCTGCTTGATAATTTCTAACACCATCCCAGTCTGCACCTTTTTCTCCAGCTTTAATTTGTTGATCTATTGACCACACATCTGGTTCAGATTTTAATAACCAATATTGCATTTAATTTTTTTTATTCTTTTTTTCTTTTTTAAGTTTTCTTTTTTCTTTTAAAGAAAGCTTAGCTTTTTTCATTACACTTGCATCCTTAAATGATTTACCACTGTATCTTTTTGACATTTATAATCTTACTCCTGCTCCTTTTAAAAATTTTGCTTTTTTATCAAGTGGAAGTCGTGGACTAGCTTGTAAATCTAAATTATCAAATTGTTTGATTTTATACTTTTCAAGACCAACAAGTGCAATCATGGCTGCATTATCTCCACATAATTCTGGTTCAGGGAAAATTGGTTTAAAATTATTTTTCCTACTTACTTTTATTAATTTTTTTCTTATACCAGTATTAGCCGCAACTCCTCCAGCGATCACAAAAGCTTTCCCTTTAATTTTGCTGAATTTCTTAAATTCATCAAATGCTATTTGAGTTTTTACTTCTAAAATTTCTTCAATTGTTTTTTGAAAAGATGCTGCAAGATCATATTTCTCCTGCTTAGATTTTATAGAGCTTGATATTCTTAAAATTGCTGTTTTAAGACCTGCAAATGATAAATTACATCCTCCTTTATTTATAATTGGTTTAGGAAGCTTAAATTTATCCGCATCTCCCTGCTTTGCAAAACCCTCTAACTTTGGTCCTCCTGGAAATTCAATTCCTAAAAGTTTTGCAGTTTTATCAAATGCCTCTCCTAATGCATCATCAATTGTTGTTCCTAATCTTTTGTATTTTCCAAGCCCGTTCACACTAAGATATTGAGTATGCCCACCTGAAATTAATAATAATAAATATGGAAAATCTAAACTTGTGTTAAGTCTTGGACTTAAAGCATGTCCCTCAAGATGGTTTACCCCAATAAAAGGTACATTTAAGCTCGCAGCTAAAGCTTTGCCAAAATTTAAACCAATAGTAAGGCAAACGATTAAGCCTGGACCACATGTTGAGGCAATTGCAGAAACATCGTTCAATTTAACACCACTTTCATTAATTGCTTTTTTTGCAATTAAATCAATTTTTTCAACATGAGACCTTGCCGCAAGCTCAGGAACTACACCTCCAAATTCTTTATGAATATCAAATTGACTCGAAACTACGTTAGATAATATTTTTATCTTACCATTTTTATCTTCTTCTATGATTGAAACCGCAGTTTCATCACAACTTGTCTCAATTCCTAGAATTATTTTTTTTTCATTCATAAATATTTATAATTAATACAATTAAACTATAAGAATGTAATAAAAATAAGAATTATGAAAAGAGATAAATTTATTATTGGTACTCGTGGAAGTAAGTTAGCTCAAATTTATACTGAAAAAGTGACTAAGTTTCTTAAAAAAGTTTCATCAACTCACATGGAAATAAAAAAAATAGTTACAAGTGGAGACGAAAACCAAAAGGATAGGTTGTCAAATATTGGAGGGAAAGGTTTATTTTCAAAAAAAATTGAAACAGAGCTAATTAATCATAAAATAGATATAGCAGTTCATGCTTTAAAAGATATGCCAACGATTGAAACTGAGGGTTTGATAACAAATTTTTATTTAAAAAGAAATTCACCTAATGAAATATTTATTAGTAATAATAATATCAAGTTTCATGATCTAAAACCAAATTCAATTATTGGGACATCTTCATATAGAAGAGAATATCAACTAAAAATTATTAGATCAGATCTAAATTATAAATTAATAAGAGGCAACGTGGATACTAGGATCAAAAAGTTAGAGAATGGAGATTACGATGCAATTTTACTCTCTAAAGCTGGTATTGAGGCTTTGGGATTAGATAATAAGATTACTCAGGAATTTAATACAAAGGAACTTATACCATGTGCTGGACAAGGAATTATTGCAATACAATGTAGAGAAAATGATCAAGAAATAATAAATATATTGGAAAAGATTAACGATAATCAGTCGAGAATAATTGCAAATGCCGAAAGGAATGTTTTAAAAATTCTCGAGGGCGATTGTGATACAGCAGTTGGAGTCTATGCAAAAATTAGCAAAGATATTGTAAATATTAAGGCAGAACTTTTTTCAGTTGATGGCAAACAGAGATTTTATGTTGATGAAAGTGAAAATCAAAAAATGATTAATGATCTAAGTATTAAGATTGGAGAAAAATTAAAATCAGTGTCAAAAGGATCATACAAAAGGTAGAATGCATATTTTATTAACAAGACCACTAGAAGATAGCAAAGAACTAATTTTGAGATTTAGTTCTCTGGGGCATAATGTTTCTCATTTACCTGTAATAAAAATTGAACCAATTAAATACGATGAACCAGACTATAGTCAATTTAAGGGAGTAATATTTACAAGTTCTAATGCGATAAAGAATTTAGATTTAACTAAAGTTGATAAAAAAATTGAATGTTATTGTGTTGGTTCTGCAACAGAAAAAGTTGCAAAGTTAAATGGTTTTCAAAATATTATCTCTGCAGAAGGAAACGTAAATAATTTGAAAGAACTAATATTACAAAACTTTGATTCAAAAAATGGATCACTTCTTTACGTAAGTGGAGAAGTAGTTTCCAGTAGGTTAGATAAAGATCTTATTTCAGAGGGTTATTCTTTAAGAAGACTGATAAATTATACGGTTACATCAACTCAAGAAATAAAAGAGGAATTTAGAACAGAACTAAAAAAGTCAATTCCTGACATAATTTATGTCTACTCAGAAAATAGCGCTAAAAGTTTATTAAATTTACTTAAAAAATACGACCTTTTAGACAGTTGGATGGATACTAATTTGATGTGTATGGGTGAAAAATCATCATCAATTTTAAATGAGATCAAGTGGAAAAAGATTTTTCTATTTAACCCTGGTGAAGAGGAGTTTTTGCTATATAAAATTTAGCCATGGGTGTTTTTGATAATTTTACAGGACTTTTTTTATCAGTTTGGGAAAAAGGAATATTGGGTGTTAACTTTGTAGAGATCTTGATAGGTCTTGGAATATTCTTTATATTCCTAGTTTTTAGAGGCTTGATCAGTAAATTAGTAATAAGAAAATTAGAATTAATTTCAAAAAGAACCACCAATAAACTTGACGATACTTTTGTTAAGGCGATGGAGGGACCAGCAAGATTTCTTCCAATTGTTTTAGGGGTATTTTTTGCAAGTTACTACATGTCTTTTTCAGAAGACACTAGGTTATTTTTAGATAATGTAAATAGAACTTTAATTACAATTCTACTTTTTTGGATTATCCATCAAATAATTGAGCCAATCTCTTATATATTGAGTGGGTTTGACAAAATCTTAACTAGAGAATTAATTGGTTGGATCATTAAATCACTTAAAATTTTAATTTTAATTTTAGGTGCTGCAGCAGTTTTAGAATTATGGGGAATAAAAATTGGTCCGATAATAGCTGGGCTAGGTTTATTTGGTGTTGCAGTTGCATTAGGAGCGCAAGATTTATTTAAAAATTTGATTTCAGGAATTTTAGTTCTTGTGGAGAAAAGATTTAAGATGGGTGATTGGATTGAAGTTGAGGGAATAATTGAGGGTGTAGTAGAAAAAATCGGTTTTAGATCAACTGTAATAAGAAAATTTGATAAATCTTTAGCTATTATCCCCAATTTTCAGTTTGCAGAAAATGCTGTTATAAATAAAAGTCAAATAACTAATTGGAGAATTAGTTGGACTATAACCCTTCAATACGACTCAACTGTAGATCAATTAAAAACTATTAGAAATGACATAGAGAATTTTATTAATCATTCAGAAGATTATGATACTGCTGTTGGAGTATCAGTAAGAGTTGATAAATTTTCTGATAGCTCAATAGATATGTATGTGAGATGTTACACAAAAACAAATAGTTGGAGCGAAATGTTATTAGTAAAGGAAAGACTTGCAATTAAGATTAAAGAAATTGTAGAAGGTAACAAAGCCTCTTTTGCTTTCCCAAGCACATCTATTTATGTAGAAAAGAAATGATAGCTATATTCTATTTAGTCCTCCAACTTTTGAAATTATATTCATATGTCGTGATAGCCAATGTTGTTATTAGCTGGTTAATTGCTTTTAATGTCTTAAATACATCGAACAGATTTGTTTATTCAATTTTAGAATTTACCTATAAGCTTACCGATCCAATTCTCAACAAAATCAGGGGTTTTTTGCCTAGCCTTGGTGCTTTTGATATATCGCCAATCATTCTTCTTTTGTTGATATGGTTTATAGAAATGTGTATGAAGCTCTACATAGCACCACTAATTTTTTAATATCATGATTTTAATTGACGGAAAAAAACAATCAGCCGAACTAAAAGAAGAACTAAAACAAGAAGTTGAGGGTTTAAAACAAAAACATGATAAAGTTCCAGGTCTTACAGTAATTTTAATTGGGGACTTAGCCCCAAGCCAAATTTATGTAAGAAATAAGGAAAAATCAGCAAAACAAGTTGGTTTGAAATCAGAAGTAATAAAATATCCAGATACAGTAGATGAAAAAACTGTTTTAAATAAAATAGAGGAACTTAATAGGGATGAAACAGTTTCAGGAATTTTAGTTCAATTACCATTGCCCAAACATATCAACAAGCAACATGTTATTGAAACTATCTCACCACACAAGGATGTAGATGGTTTACATCCAATGAATGTAGGCAATCTATCTTCTGGATATCAAGGATCAATTCCTTGTACACCACTTGGATGCTATTACTTATTAAAAAAAATTGAACCCAACTTAACGGGAAAAAAAGCTGTCATGATTGGTAGATCAAATCTAAATGGAAAAGCTATGGCGCAGCTTTTACTTCAAGAAGATTGTACAGTAACGATTACTCATTCAAAAACTAAAGATCTTCAGCATGAGTGCTCAGAGGCAGATGTGATTGTTGCAGCAGTTGGAATTCCTGAACTTATAAAGGGAGATTGGGTAAAAAAAGATGCAATAGTTATAGATGTCGGAATAAATAAAACAGAAAATGGTATAGTGGGCGATGTAAATTTTGAAGAAGTTTCAAAAGTTGCAAAAGCCTTAACGCCAGTTCCAGGTGGTGTTGGACCTATGACAATTGCATGTCTTTTAAAAAATACAATTGAATGTTTCAAAAGATCGTTAATTAATTAAAGATAATTGCCAAAGTTATCAATTTTAATTCTTATTTTTTTTATCTATAATTCTTTATGATTAGCTATGGAAAAAATACCTTACCATCACTTACCAGACGGTAGCTTTAGAAACCCAGAGGGCTCACCTGAGAGAAATTCTAATTTCAAATGGTCCTTTAAAGTATTCAACAAAGAAAAGAAAAAACTTAATATGGCTGTTCCTAAGGATCATGTCATTGATAAACAAAGAGTTCTTTCAAATTTAGAAAATTTAAAAAATGATGATTATGTCGGTTGGATTGGGCATGCAACCTTCTTAATAAAGCTTGGAAATACAACAATTATAACTGATCCGGTCTTTTCAAAAAATGCAGGCCCACTAATTTTTGGTCCAAAAAGATATGTTAAAACAGCCCTAGATTTAAATGAAATTCCCAAGACAGATTTATTTCTTCTAACTCATAATCATTACGATCATCAAGATATGAATACAATTAGAAGATTTCCTTTTAAGGATGCAAAAGTTTTACTTCCTCTAAAGCTTGGAAAGTATTTCATGCGAAATAGCTACAAAGATGTGAACGAAATGGATTGGTATGATGAAATTAAAGTTAATGAAGAGCTTAAAGTAACATTGTTACCAGCAGTTCACTGGTCAAAAAGAAGCTTAACAGATACAAATAAAACTTTATGGGGAAATTTTTTAATTGAGTACAAGGATAAAAAGATACTCTTTGCTTGTGACACTGGAGTTGGAAATATTTATAAAGAGTTAGGTGAAAAATATGGACCTATTGATTTAACGCTTATTAACATTGGGGCTTATAATTTTTATCCATTATCACCTAATAAAGATAAATCCTCTTACCATACCAACCCCGAAGAGGCTTTAAGTATTGCAAGAGACCTTAAAAGTAAAAAAGTTTTAGGGATGCACTGGGGTACATTTGTTTTATCTTTAGAGCCAATAATGGAGCCACCAGTTAGATTTAAAGATAATGCAGAAAAATATGGTTTTAAAAAAGAACATGCAATTATTTTTAAAATTGGTGAATTTCAGTCTTTAAAAAATTTAGGAATTTAACAACAGCCGCAAGTTTTCTTTGGCTTACTTTTTTCTTCTTTTAATAATTTTTCTTCAGCTTTTGTAATTTCTAGTTCTCTTGCACTTTCTTCTAAAGCATTTTTTTCTTGCAATAGTTTGTTTTCAAAATATGCGTAAAGAGAATTAAACCCTAGCTTAGAAGCTTTTTTTTCTTCGTAGTTTCTTCTTCCCTTTAAATTTTCAATTAATTCTAATATTTGTGGGTTTTGCATATTATTTTTATCTCATAAATTAAAAAAATTTCAATTACAATTTATTCAAGGTTTTCAACTATTTTAGGAATATAATTTTTAAAGTTAAAAAAACCTTTGTTACAAAACTTCCAGGAATTTTGATCTAATTTTCTATAAAGAAACTCGATATTTTTTAGCGAGTTTTGATTTATGTAATCTAAATTTTCTCCAACAGTTGGATAAAGGCAGTAACAACTTTCTAAGTTTTTAATTTCGTTTATATCAATAATCTCACAATTAATTGATTTTTCCTCTAACCTTTTCTTTTGTTCCTTGATCAAACTATCTTTAAAATTCACTACATTTTCACTGAGTTTAATATTTCTATTTTCATTTTTATTATTAATAAGAAGAATTTTTTTGAATTTTTGAATTGTAAAGTCAGTGATTTCAATTGCTAAGTTATTTTCAAAAACTATTAAGTTTTTCTCGTCAATATTTATTGGATTTTCAAAAGTTTTATGAAGAATTGTATAATTTTTATCACTTATTATTGGGGGTGCATTTTCGTTAAGTTTAATATTTTCAAATCTATTATTTGTAAATTTTTTAATATTCCATTCACTTGCAAGATAATGTTTCCCTTGAGTTTGAATACCTGCAACCCAACGCCAGCCTAATGTATTAGATGCAGTATCACCATCGTACAAGTGTTGCATAAAAAATTCAGCACCAAGTTGCCAAGGTAAGTCTAGTGTAAATATCCAAATGCTCGCAAACCACATTCTGGTATGATTATGCAAATAATTATAAGTCTTAAGTTCATTTACCCATTCATTGAAGCATTCAATTTCAGTGTTACCTTCAATGGCATTTAAGTAACTTTTATTATCTTTAAACTCTTCTTTTATTCTTTTTAAATCTAATAAATAATCATCCCAAACTCCAGATCTTAGTTCCAACCAACCTTTCCAGTATGTTCGCCATAAAACCTCTTGAATAAATTTTTCATTCTTTGAAAAGGAAAATTTTTCCAGTGACTTACTAATCACTTCTTTTTCATTAATCACTCCATGTGTTATGTATGGTGATAGGCAAGATGTATTTGATCTTCTGTCAGGACCAAAATCAAAATTTCTTAATTTTGAGTATTCTCCAAGATTATTATTAATAAAATTATTTAAGTTCTCAATAGCCGAAGCTCTTGTAGTTTTAAATTCCATTTTTTATTATCTTAATTTTCTTTTATGAAAGTTAATAAATCTTTCTACATTTGATTTATTAAAAGTTTTATTTTCTTCGAAAGAAACTTTTTTCATTGAGTAAGCATTACTGGAAGTTTGTCTTGATTGAATTGTAATATTTCCTTTATAAAGTTTAAGTTTTACTGATCCATTTACTTTATTTCTCTTTAAATCGACTATTTTTTGTAGCTTAAATCTTTCCTTCGAATACCAATAGCCATTGTAAACAAGTTCTGCATACCTTGGCATAACCTCATCTTTTTTATGCATTGTGTCTTTATCCAAAGTTACAGACTCAATGGCTCTGTGAGCCACAAGTAATAATGTTCCTCCAGGAGTTTCATAAACTCCTCTAGACTTTATTCCAATAAATCTATTCTCGACTAAATCCACTCTTCCTATTCCATTTCTTCCAGCTAATTGATTTAATTTATCCAAAACTTTTGCTGGAGATAATTTTTTTCCATTTAAACCAACAGGGTCACCATTTTTGTAATTAATAGTAATAAAGCTTGGTTTATTTGGAGCCTTTTCAGGAGAAGTTGTTCTTTGAAAAATAAATTCAGGTGCAGAATTTTTTGGATTTTCCAAAACTTTTCCCTCAGTTGAAGTATGAAATAAATTATCATCAACTGAGAAAGGTGGCGCACCTTTTTTATCTTTTGGAATGGGTATTCCATGTTTTTTTGCATAATTGATTAGATCTGTTCTTGATTTTAATTTCCAAATTCTCCATGGCGCAATTATTTTAATTTTAGGACCAAAGTAATGATATCCCAATTCAAATCTTACTTGATCATTTCCTTTTCCCGTCGCACCATGTGAGACAGCATAAGCATTAAATTTTTTAGCAACTCTAATTTGATCTTTTGCGATCAGTGGTCTTGCAATGGATGTACCTAATAAATAAACACCTTCATAAAGAGCATGACCTCTTATCATTGGGTAAACATAATCCTTAACAAAAATATTTTTTAGATCTTGAATTATGATTTTTTTAACTCCCAATTTTTTTGCATTCTTAATTATTTTTTTTCTATCCATTTCCTGTCCAACATCAGCAGTGTATGCTATAACTTCAGCATCATAATTTTCTTGAAGCCATTTAAGAATGATAGACGTATCTAAACCACCTGAATAGGCGAGTACAATCTTCTTTTGTTTTTTCATTTAAGTGCAGCTTTTTTTTGCAGCGTTATAAGCTTTGGTAAAACCCATCAATGAATAGTCATCTGTAGTTCTTGTGCCACTTTGTTTGTAGGCTGTTATCATCAGCCTTGAGGCCTTTTTCATTCTTTTAATAATTTTTTGCTCTGTTTTTCCACTTGAAATCCATGCAAATTTATTTTGTGGTAAGTCAAACTCAAATTTTGATTTTCCAGATGTAGCTAATATTGCATTTTGAACATTAAAGTCATAACCAGAAGTTATGCTCACTTCATCTGAAATCTTATCCTCAGGTCTAAAGGATACAAATAATCTTGCTTCTCTGTTGCTTGCCTTAGGAGACTGGCTTACTGGTATTGAATAAGCAAAACAGATTTTTCCAGTTTGATTGAAAACTGCAACAGCATTCCAATCTTTAAAAGTACCTAACCTTGTTAAGTCTTCTGATTGGACAGATGAGATTATAAATACTGTTAATATAAGTGTTTTTAAAAATAATTTTTTAATTATGGACATGGATTAGGATATTTTTTTTGTACATTATTTATTTCTTTAATTACTTCACTATCAAGATTCACTTTTACACTTTCTACGTTAGTTTTCAACTGCTCCATAGTTGTTGCTCCAATTATCACACTAGTCATAAAGTCTTGTCCTTCACAGAATTTTATAGACATTTGACTCATATCTAGTTCAAATTTCTGACTAATTTTGTAATAATCTTCAACTGCATTTTCCATATTTGGCTTTCTATATCTTGTCCAAAAATCAAAATCTCTCTCCATTCTTGAGCCTTTAGGAAACTGTTTATTTCTATATTTTCCACTTAGATAACCACTTGCAAGTGGTGAATAAGCTAAACATCCAATATTCTCCCTTATTGATACTTCAGCTAACCCTACTTCATAAGATCTATTTAGGAGACTGTATGGGTTTTGAATTGCCATCATTCTTGGAAGGTCTTTATCTTTAGCAAGTTGAAGATAATTCATCACTCCCCATGGAGTTTCATTTGATAAACCAACATATCTAATTTTGCCTTGTTCAATAAATTTTTTTAAGTTCTCCAAAACATCCTCAAATTTATTCCAGTCATTTTCTTTGTGCTCGTAACCCAATTTTCCAAAATTATTTACGTTTCTTTCGGGCCAATGTAATTGATAAAGATCTATATAATCAGTTTTTAATCTTTTTAGACTTCCGTGAAGAGCATCTTCTAAGTTTTTTCCAGTAAAACTATTTTCTCCATTTCTCATATATTTTCTACTAGGTCCACCCACTTTGGATGCTAGAATTATGTCTTTTCTTTTTTTTGTTTCCTCAAACCAATTTCCAATAATAGTTTCTGTATGACCATATGTTTCAGCTTTTGGAGGAACTGCATAGAGTTCAGCCGTATCCCAAAAATTAACCCCATTTTCTAAAGAGTAATTCATTTGTTCAAATGCCTCACTTTGGGTATTTTGTTCACCCCAAGTCATTGTCCCAAGACAGATTGTGCTCACATTTATGTCAGTATTTCCTAGTTTTTTATAATTCATGCTCAGTTATACTTAATTTTTGTTACATTTATTTTGACGACTTGAAAATCTCAAAAAAAAAACTTATATAAATATTATGGAATTCAATAAAGAAAATATTCTAAGAAAAGCAACTACAGCTAAACAAACAGTTGTTATGGACGAGGGCTTAAGAGCCCACATGTTAAAAGTTTATAACTATATGGCAACTGGTGTGTTACTTACAGGAATCGTTGCATTATTAACTTTTAAAAACGCAGTTGAGGTAGATAGCTTTGGAACAATTGTTGCTTTAAAGCCATTAGGAGAATTAATTTATCTATCTGGTTTTAAATGGCTAGTTATGCTTGCTCCACTTGGAATAGTTTTTTACATGAGTTTTGGCATTAATAAAATGAGTGCTTCAAGAGCTCAAACAACCTTTTGGGTATTTGCTGCTTTAATGGGATTATCTCTCTCAGCTTTGTTAATTGAGTTTACTGGTTACAGTGTTGCAAGAGTATTTTTTATAACATCTGCAACATTTGGAGCGATGAGTATATATGGCTACACCACAAAAAGAGATTTAACTAAAATGGGATCTTTTTTAATGATGGGTTTGATCGGTATTATTATTGCTTCTGTAGTAAATATTTTTATGAAGTCCCCGATGATGTATTTTGCAATATCAATAATTGGTGTTCTGGTATTTGTTGGTTTAACTGCATACGATACGCAAAAGATTAAAAATATGTATGCAGCATCTGACAGCGGTGAGTTAATGGGTAAAAAAGCAGTAATGGGTGCCCTAACTTTATATCTAGACTTTATAAATCTTTTTATAATGCTTTTAAGATTATTTGGTCAAAGAAGATAAGGCCTAAATTTTTTTCCAATCAACTTTATTTAAGAGTATTTTTAAATCGTAAGAATTTTTTAAAATTTTACCATTAGTATCTGTAATTAAATATTTTAGATTTTTGTTTGATGGTTTAAAATTTTTACAAATTTTATAAATTGCTTTTTCAGCTGCATTTTTAAAAACGCTGAAACTTACCTGTTTTCCTGAAATAGAAAGACCATAGTCTTTCCAATTTCCTGATGAAACCATTTTTGCGTAAAGATCTAATATAGTTTTTAACTCAGTTCTCTCAAAAAAAAGTTTTTTGTTTTCATCTTTATTTTCATTATTTACTACTAGTTTTAAGTTTCTATTCATTTAATTTGTATTTGTTTATTAGACCAATTTGAAAAGCAGTAAAAATAAAGGTTATAGGTAACATTCCCCAAACTTTAAAGTTAACCCAAAATTCTTCTGATTGAGTTCTCCATATTATTTCATTCAATATGGCTAGTCCAAAAAAGAAGTATGTCCATCTTTTATTTAAAATCTCCCATCCTTCATCACTTAAAGGCATAGATTTTCCAAGTAATTTTTTTAAAACTGGTTCTTTTGTAAAGTATTTTCCAAACATTAATGCAAGACCAAACAAAATATTTATTATTGTTGGTTTCATGTAAATAAATATAGGATCATCAAAATAAATTGTTAAACCACCAAATAGTGTAATTAATATTCCGCTAATTAGTGGTACTTTTGGAATTGTTTTTTCAACAATCCACATAATTAAAATTGCTATAATAGTTGCAACTATAAGTGGAGGTATTGCAACAATTAAGTTTTTATCATTATTGTAATAAAAATAAAAAAATATTACCAAAGGCCCTAAATCAGTAACAAATTTTAAAACAGATTTATTCACTGCTACATAATAGCAGAATAATAAAACAATCATATTTTTTTTATTGATTTTTATTTTTAAATATCCATATTTATTGAGTGACTATTCAAAAAGGAAAATTTTCAATTGGAGACGTTGTAAAACACAAGCACTTCGACTTTAGAGGTGTTATTTATGATGTTGATTTTGAGTTTAATAACTCTGAAGAGTGGTATCAATCTATACCAAAAAACGTAAGACCTAGAAAAGACCAACCTTTCTATCATTTGTTAGCTGAGAATGATGAAATAACATACGAAGCATATGTTTCTGAGCAAAATCTATTAGTGGATGACTCTGACGAGCCCATTAAACACCCATTAATAAATGAAATATTTTCAGGAAAAAGAGGTTCTAGTTATTTCAAACCCTCTAACTAGACAAAATTTCATCATTTAAACACATTTCGTGCAAATCTTCGACATACATAAAAATTAAGATAATTAGATATTTTGACCAAGGATGCATAATTTATCCATTTATTTATCTCCCTCTGTATTCTTGGTCAGAATAACTCACCATAAAAATTTTCAAAAATTTTTAATTTGATATAGATAGCTAAAAAAATGTTAAATTATTTTAAACCACAAAACCTAATTCAGATTATCAATAGATCCCAAAAATTTGTCTTTGTTGTATTTATTTTAATCTTAATTCTTGGACTTGTAGAAGCATTAATTCTTTCACCTGAAGATTATAAACAGAGTGACTCCGTTAGAATTATGTATGTACACGTTCCTGCGGCTTGGATCTCTTTAGGAATTTTTTCTTTAATATCAGTTTTATCTTTTGGTATTATCATTTTTAAAAATAAAAATTTTTCACTAATTACAAAATGTTTAGCTCCATCAGGATTTGTGTTTAATATAATCGCTCTAGTAACCGGATCAATATGGGGAAAACCTACCTGGGGAACATGGTGGGCATGGGATGCAAGAATTACATCAATGTTATTATTAGCAATATTTTATTTAATGTTTATTTTGTCTTGGAGAATTGCGGGAACTGAGGATAAAGCTGTAAAATTAAGTTCCTATATTGCTATATTTGGAGTAATTAATGTTCCAATTATCAAATTTTCTGTCGATTGGTGGTCTACTCTTCATCAACCAGCTTCGATAAATCTACTTAAGGAAACTTCAATTCATTCATCAATGCTGCTCCCTCTGGGAATAATGACTGCGGCATTTGCACTTTTTTCACTTTTGATATTTTTGATGAAATATAATACAGAACTGATAAAAATTAAGAATAAAGGATTAGATAGATTATGATTCAAGACGTTTTATACATGAATGGGTACGGCTTATACGTATGGTCTTCTTTTGTGTTTACTTTATCTTGTTTTTGGATTTTACATTCAGTTATTAAGCTTCAATTAATTAAAGAGCAGAAAAAATTTGAAGCAAAATTTGAAAGTTTAGATATTGAGAAAATTGAAAAAGCAAAAAAACAAGAAACTTTCAAAGAAATTTTAGCCACATCTTCAGTTTCCAAGATTTAATTACTTATTTTCATGTATGGTAAAAAAGTAAAATTAAGAGCTATTTTTATATTATCAATTTTTATTTCTTTAATTTTAGTATCTTTTTTAATTATAAAATCGCTCGAAGAAAATGTGGTTTATTTTAAATCACCAACAGAAATTAAGGTACTTTCTGAAGTTACAAAGAAAAAAATTAGAGTTGGTGGGATGGTAAAAAAAAATTCAATTAATATAAATCAATCTGAAGTAAATTTTGTGATAACTGATTTTAAAAACGAGCTTATAGTAAATTATAAAGGCTCAATACCAAATTTGTTTGAGGAAGAAAAAGGAGTTGTCGCTGAGGGATTTCTTCAAGATAGAAATTATTTTAAGGCGGTGAAAATTTTGGCAAAGCATGATGAAAACTATATGCCCCCAGAGGTAGCAGAGTCTTTGAAAGAAAATTAAGATGGGCAATCAACTAGGTAATTACTCTTTATATATAGCTTTATTAATTTCAATTTTTATAATTATAAAAACCTCATTATCGTTTAGGAATTCTTCTAATGTTTTGAGTGGGAATATTTTTTCGTTAATATCCGTACAATCTTTAATGGTTATAATTAGTTTCCTAACTTTAATTTACGCTTTTGTAACATCAGACTTTAGTAACGCGACAGTTTACAACAATTCTCATACCACAAAGCCCCTATTCTATAAAATTTCAGGAACATGGGGTAATCATGAAGGAAGTTTGCTTTTATGGTTATTAGTATTAACAATTTTTTTATTCTTGTTTATAATAGATTCAAAAAATCTTTCTAAAAGATATATAACTCTTACATTATTTTTTCAGGAAATTATAATTTTTGGTTTTCTTCTATTTATACTTTTCACATCCAATCCTTTTGCAAATATATTTCCAATTCCTTCTGAAGGAACAGGATTAAATCCAATATTACAAGATCCTGCTCTAGCAATTCATCCACCCATTTTATATTTAGGTTATGTTGGAACCTCTATTATATTCTCATCTGCTTTAGGTGCAATTATCTCAGGCTTTATTAATAAATCATGGGCAAGTCACATTAAGAGATGGGTTTTAATTTCTTGGGTTTTTTTATCTATTGGTATTCTCTTAGGATCTATATGGGCCTATTATGAATTAGGATGGGGAGGTTTTTGGTTTTGGGACCCTGTTGAAAACGTATCACTAATGCCTTGGCTTTGCCTGACAGCATTATTGCACACAATTTTTACTTTAGAGAAACGAGGAATTTTTCAATCATGGGCAATAATTTTATCAATTACAACTTTCTCATTAAGTATGAGTGGAACTTTTCTAGTTAGATCTGGAATTTTAAATTCAATTCATACTTTTGCAAACGATCCATCACGTGGAGTGTTTATTTTATGTTTTTTATTTGTTTTAATCTTTATATCTATATTTATTTATTTTTTTTATAAAAAAACTATTACAGTCGGATCAACCAAAACTTTTTTAATAAGCAAAGAAACTGCAGTATTAGTTAATAATTTATTCATGATGTTTTTTTTATCAGTAGTTTTGATTGGTACAGTTTATCCAATTTTTTTAGAAGTCATTAACAATGAAAAAATTTCGATTGGACCACCCTTCTACCATAAATTAATTATTCCATTTTTAATCC
>CACHML010000004.1 GCA_902580945.1 uncultured Pelagibacteraceae bacterium
TAAATCAAATTTTTTAGATACTTTATCAAATAGCTCTTTATTATTTTGGCTTTCGTAAATCTTTCTATTTAAGCTGTCTTTTGCATTTTTGAGTGCTTGATTTACAACTTTAAGTTTAGATCCTTTTTTTGCTACTGAAATATTTATTTCTTTATTCTCCTTTTGTGAAAGTGTTTTTTCAATTAAAACTTTTTCTTTAATATCTTCACTTAAAATAATAGAGCTCGGTACACTTTTGTTTTCATAGAATTGAGAAACAAAGGAGTTAAGAATTTCTTTTATGTTATCATCTGGATCATGTTTAGGAAAAAAAGCTTGATTACCCCAGTTTTGTTTTGATCTATAGAAAAAAACTTGAATACAAGTTTTTCCAGACTCTTTGTAGCCAGCTATGACATCGGCCTCTACTAAATTTGCCTCATTTATTCTTTGAGATGATTGAATAATATTTAAAGATTTTATTCTATCTCTTAATATTGCAGCTTTTTCAAAATCTAAATCTTCACTAGCCTTTTCCATTTGGTTTGATAAATTTTTTTGAATTTTTCTCGATTTCCCTGATACGAATTCAATTGCGTTGCCTACAGACAGCTTATATTCATCCTCTTCTATATATCCAACACATGGCCCAGAACATCGCTTAATTTGATAAAGAATACATGGTCTTTCTCTTTTTTTAAAAACTGTATCATCACAAACTCTAAGCTGAAAAATTTTTTGTATCATTTTGATGGTCCAGTTTGCGGATCCCGCCGAAGCAAATGGTCCAAAATAAAAACCTTCTTTAGTTTTTTTTCCTCTGTGTCGTCTAATTTGAGGCCATTTATCTTGATTACCAATAAAAATAAATGGAAATGATTTATCGTCTCTCAAGAGAATATTAAATCTAGGTTTATACTTTTTAATTAAGTTTGCTTCTAAAAGTAGAGCCTCGCTCTCATTTGAGGTGCTAGTAATCTCAATTTTAGTTGTTTGAGACAACATTCTCTCAGTTCTAATAATATGATTTTTTCTCTGATACATAACTTTTTAATCTATTCGGTAGGTTTTTTGCCTTACCAACGTAAAGTATTTCGTTTTTAGAATTTAACATCCTATACACCCCAGGAAGTTTGGGTATAAGTGGTAACTCTTTTTTTATTGCTTCTTTACCAATATCAGAGCTTATCATGGCTTCTTTTTTTTGAAATTTGGATACCAACGGATGAGCAATCTTTCATGATTTCTAATTTTTCAATTTGAAGACTTATTTTATCAATTCTTTTATCTTTGAATAATTCGTCGAATACATCCTCCGCCAATGTTTCAAGAAAATTATAATGTTTATTCTTAATTAGTTTTTTTATCAATTTCACAATTTTTGCATAATTTACGATTGATTTAATATCTTTGTCGTTAGAGGGTTTTTTGTCCTCATAATTTACCTCTAAATTAAATTTTACTTTCTGGGGAGCTTTTTTTTCAAAGTCAAAATATCCAAGTTTTAAGTCAAGAATAAGCTCCTTAATAAGTACCTTTTTTTCATAATTAAATAGAGTTTTATTTTTATCGATTTTAACAATTTTTAGATTATTTTTTTTCATTCTTTTCCACCCATTATGTCTGGTGTTTGCCAGTTTAGGTTTTGTCCACTATCAATAGCTAACACTTGTCCAGTAATAGATATATTTTTTATAAAAAAGTCAACAGCATTACATATCTGTTCAACATCTACCTGTCTTTTTAATGGAGTTGCCATGTACTGTTTTTTGAAATGTTTCTCACTTTGCCTCTTATTTTTGATTGTAGGGCCTGGTGCAATACCATTCACTCTTATTTTTGGAGCTAAACTCATTGCACTAGTCTTGGTCAAAGTATAAAGACCAGTTTTACTGATAGTATAAGAAAAAAAGTATGGTGTTAGTTTAAATACTCTTTGATCAATTATATTTATAATATTATTATTTTTTGCTCTTATATTTTTAGCAAATTCTTTTGTTAGAAGAGCAGGCGTTCTTAAATTAGTTCTTAAGTGATGCCCCCAACTATCAGTAGTAAAATTCTCTAATTTGTCATTTTCAAAAAGTGATGCGTTGTTTATTAGACAGTCAAAATATTTAAGTTTACTTTTTGCAAACTTAACAATTTTGTTTACATCTTTTTCTACACTTAAATCTCCTTTTATTAAATAAACCTTTGTACCATTTTGTGATAATTCTTTTTTAAGGATTTCTGCTTTTGTTTTTGATTTATTAAAATGAATAACTATTTCAACCCCTTTGCCAGATAGTTTTTTAGCAATAGCAGCACCAATTCTGGTGGCCCCACCTGTAATAATTATTTTATTTGCTTCCATTTCTTCTTACCTTTTTGAGCTCTAGTACCTGGCATACCCATGGTAGATCTTCCTTTAGGGTATATTTTATTCTTTAAGTTATATTGTTTCACTTTGGGATTAAGTGTAACTTCTAACTCAGTACTTTCAAGTTTTCTAATTTCATCCCTTATTTTAGCAGCTTCTTCAAATTCTAGATTTGTGGCAGACTCTTTCATTTTCTTATTAAGCGCCTTGATGTGTTTCTTTAAATTACCACCAATATTTGCTCCTGTACCAATTGTAACATAATCTTTTTCATAGACGCTCTCTAGTACATCGCTAATCTCTTTTTTAACAGTAGAGGCACTAATTTTATTTTTTTTATTGTATTCAAGTTGAATATTTCTTCTTCTTTCAGTTTCTTTAATTGCTTTTTTAATGCTTTTTGTTTCTTTATCGGCATACAAGATTACCTTTCCATCTAAGTTTCTTGCTGCTCTTCCAATAGTTTGAATTAAGGATGTTTCAGACCGCAAAAATCCTTCTTTGTCAGCATCTAATATTCCAACTAATGCACATTCAGGAATATCAAGTCCTTCCCTTAATAGGTTTATGCCAACTAAAACATCAAATACTCCTAGCCTTAAGTCTCTCATAATTTCTATTCTCTCAAGGGTATCTATGTCTGAGTGCAAATATCTTACTTTGATACCATTTTCATGAAGGTATTCTGTCAGATCTTCAGCCATTTTTTTAGTTAATGTCGTAACTAATACTCTATAATTTTTTTCGATAGTCTTTTTACATTCATGCATTAAATCATCGACTTGATTTTTAGCAGGTTTAATTTCAACCGGCGGGTCTATTAGTCCAGTAGGTCTTATAACCTGATCTATAAATTTTCCTTTTGTTTGTTCTAACTCCCATGGACCAGGTGTAGCAGAAACAAATACTGTTTGAGTTCTCATCATATCCCATTCCTCAAATTTTAAAGGTCTATTATCCATGCAAGATGGAAGTCTAAATCCATACTCTGCCAAAGTACTTTTTCTTGATCTGTCTCCTTTAAACATTCCATTTAATTGAGGTACCGTAACGTGACACTCATCAACAAATATTAATGTATTGTCAGGAAAATATTCAAACAAAGTGGGAGGGGGCTCACCAGGTTTTCTTCCTGATAAAAATCTTGAATAGTTTTCAATACCAGCACATGAACCAGTTGCCTCTATCATTTCAAGATCAAATTTTGTCCTCTCCTCTAACCTTTGTGCCTCAAGCAATTTATTTTGCTCTTTATGTTTTTTAAGTGTTATCTCCAACTCTTTTCTAATATTTATTACAGCTTGTTCAATGGTTGGTTTGGGGGTTATATAGTGACTGTTTGCATAAACCTTGACTAAATTTAATTATCTTACAAGATCACCCGTTAACGGATCAAATTCCTCAATTTTTTCTAGCTTATCTCCAAATAAGCTTAGCCTCCAAGCTCTGTCCTCTAAGTGAGAGGGAAAAATTTCTAAATATTCACCTCTAGCCCGAAATGTACCTCTATAAAAATTCTGGTCATTCCTTTTATATTGAAGTGCAATTAAGGATTTGATTATTTGTTCTCTATTATAATCATAATTTTTTTGAAGAGTTAAAGTCATTTTACTGTAAGCTTCAACTGATCCTAGACCATATATACAGGATACACTTGCAACAATTAAGACATCATCTCTTTCTAAGAGTGATCTAGTAGCTGAGTGTCTCATCCTATCTATTTGTTCATTTATAGATGCTTCCTTTTCTATGTATGTGTCTGATCTTGGCACATATGCCTCTGGAGTATAATAATCATAATAGGAAACAAAATATTCAACAGCATTATCTGGAAAAAATCCTTTCATCTCGCCATATAGTTGCGCAGCTAAAGTTTTATTTGGAGCAAGTATTAAAGCGGGCCTATTGGTTTCTTCAATAACTTTGGCCATTGTGAATGTTTTACCTGATCCAGTAACACCTAATAAAACTTGATTAAACTCGTTTTGTTTCGCGCCTTTTACTAAACTTTTGATAGCTTCTGGTTGGTCACCAGCTGGTTTAAAATCAGATTTAATTTTAAATTTCTTTCCACCTTCAAGTTTTCCACCAATTTTTGGATTTTTACTTTGAATATCTGTAATTAAATCTTGATAAGTATTTTCCATATATTAAATAAAGTAATAGAATATAAACAATTTTCAATGAGCATAATATCTAACAGTCTTAAAAGAATTAAACCATCTCCTACCATCGCAGTTACGCAGAAAGCAAGAGAATTGAAAGCTGCTGGTAAAGATGTAATTGCTCTAGGAGCAGGTGAACCTGATTTTGATACACCTAATAATATAAAAAAGGCAGCAGTTAAAGCGATTAGAATAGGGGATACTAAATATACGCCTGTTGATGGAACACCTGCAATTAAAAATGCAGTAATAAAAAAGTTTAAAAGGGAAAATAACTTAACTTATACCTCAGACCAGATAACAGTAGGTACTGGCGGAAAACAAGTTTTATATAATGCTTTTGTAGCAACATTAAATAAAGGTGATGAAGTTATTATTCCAGCCCCGTTTTGGGTATCGTATCCAGATATGGTTTTGCTCGCTGGAGGGAAACCAAAATTTATAAAATGTGGGGAAGAAGATGGTTTTAAATTAACTACATCAAAACTTAAAAAAGCAATTACTAAAAAAACAAAATGGATAATTTTAAATTCTCCTTCAAACCCAACTGGTGCAGCTTACTCAAAAAAAGAAATTATTAATTTAGGAAAGGTGCTATTAAAAAATAAAAATATACTAATCTTGAGTGACGATATTTACGAGCATGTAAAATTTGATAATTTTAAATTTTTTACAATAGCACAGATAAAAAAGCTTAAAGATAGAACACTTACAATGAATGGGGTAAGCAAAGCATATGCCATGACTGGTTGGAGAATTGGTTATGCTGCTGGTCCTAAAAATATTATAGCTGCTATAAGAAAAATCCAGTCACAATCGACTTCTAATCCATCATCTATAAGTCAGGCAGCTGCTGTTGAAGCTTTGAATGGAACTCAGAGTTTTATTAAAAAAAGAGCTAAATCTTTTAGTGACAGAAGAAATTTTGTTGTGAATTATTTAAATAGTATTCCAGGGATTACTTGCTTAATGCCAAAAGGCGCGTTTTATGTTTTTCCAAGTTGCAAAGGGTTAATTGGAAAAAAAACAAAAATAAAAAATGATACAGATTTTGTGCAAAAACTTCTTGAAAAACAGAATGTAGCTGTAGTTCAAGGTTCTGCATTTGGACTTGATGGTTATTTTAGAATTTCATACGCAACATCAATGAAAAAATTAAAGATTGCTATGGAACGAATTAAGCTTTTTTGTGAAAGTTTAGGCTAAATTTAGTCTAATTACTGATTTTGCTGCATCAACAACTGAAACCTCTGGATCTATAAATTTCATTTGAAGAATTTCCTCAGCATATTTTGTATCTGTTTCCATTTTAAGACCTAAATCAGGAACTAAATTTTTTGCACTTGAATCTACATAACTTATAAGTTTAACCATAAAATTAGGTAATTCTTTCTTAGGAAGTTTCTTAGAATGACTTGGAATGTTTTCAATCATTATTTTTGACAATTCGAGAATTGATCTAGTTCCAGATCCTACAATTAATCTTCTACCTTCAGCTTTTTTATTGTTTAATGATAAAACATGTGCTTTGGCTATATCTTTAACATGGGATATCATCACTGAAAATTTTGGAGCAGCTGGATATTTACCTTGGAGTAATTGTTTAATATATTCCATTGATGTACAACTTTTCTCGTTCAAGAAATCTCCCAAAACAAAACCAGGATTGATACAAGTAAGTTTATTTTTTATACCTTTGCTTTCCATAAGTTCCCAAGCAGCTCTTTCAGCTCTAGTTTTAGATACAAAATAATCTGTAGTTTTGTCCCATTCTAAGTCAGTCCAATCATTTTCACCAAATGTATAAGGGTTCGTTCGGTTTGGTTTTCTATACATACAAACTATAGACGATGTTTTTACAATATGTTTTACCTTTGCATTTATTCCTGCATTTAAAACTCTCAAAGTCCCATCTCTTGCAGCTGGGGTAAGTGACTCTCTATCATTTGAAACTTTTAATGGGAAAGGAGAAGCGACATGAATAATGTATTTACAACCTTCAGCGGCTTTATCCCACCCATCATCTTTTATTAAATCTAATTCTACAAAGGATAGGTTTTCTGTTGAAGCATTATTTTCCTCAAGCGTTTTTTTTGTATTTTCAATTGAATTAATATCTCTAACTGTTCCTAATACCTCATAACCAGAATTTAATAGTTCTATAGCAATATGTTTTGCAATAAATCCGCTGATTCCAGTCAGTAAAACTTTTTCACTCATGTAATTGTAAAACTATTTTGATTTTCTTTTTTTCTCTAAGCCAAAAATTGGAGAATTCCTGAATCTCAGAACCAATATGGCTATTGCAATTAGCACAATTGCTCCAGCTTCATACAGCAATACTTCTGGATTTATTGATTTTCCTTGTAATATTATAAATCTAGCAAGTGCTGTTATAGCAATAAACAATGGTAAAGTTATTTGAATAGATTGACTCTCCCAAAATACTCTAACCATGGCTAAAACTTCTAAGTATAGAAAAAGTAACAATAAATCAGCTAAAGTAACTTTTTGAATTTCTATCATTTGATATACTTCAATACCAAAGGCTATCACTGTTGCTGCAAGTATTATTACTAAAGCTAATAATTGAATTTGTTTTACAATATTTTCCATAAGATTATTTTATAAATGATATTCTATTAATTTGCAGCCAAATATTTCTCTGCCTCTAATGCAGCCATACAGCCCATTCCAGCTGCAGTTACTGCCTGCCTATAAATTTTATCTTTCACATCTCCAGCTGCGTAAACTCCTGGAATATTAGTCTCAGTAGAATCACTTTTAGTAATTAAATAACCTGTGCTATCCATTTCTAACTGATCTTTAAATAAAGATGTAGCAGGATCGTGTCCAATAGCTATAAATAATCCATCTATTTTTAATTCTGATGTTTCATTATTTTTAACATTTTTAATTTTTAATCCTTTTACATTTTTTGGCTCTTCATCACCTATTACTTCTTCAACAACAGAGTCCCAAATAATCTCAATTTTTTTATTTTCCATTAATTTTTTTTGCAAAAGTTTTTCAGCTCTAAGTTCATCTCGTCTATGAATTAATTGTACTTTTGATGCGAATTTTGTAAGAAACATAGCTTCTTCTACTGCAGCATTTCCTCCACCAACAACTGCAACTGTTTTATCTTTGAAAAAAAAGCCATCACATGTTGCACAAGCTGATACTCCAAATCCCTTAAATTTTTGTTCAGATTCAATGTTTAACCATCTTGCTTGTGCTCCAGTCGAAATTATAATCGAGTCTGCGGTATATTTTTGTCCTCCGTCACCAATTGCCTCAAACGGTTTAGATTTTAAATTTACTGACTGGATATGATCTTCAACTAAATCTGTTCCAACTGCTTTTGCCTGCTCTCTCATTTGTTCCATTAACCATGGTCCTTGAATAACATCTGCAAATCCAGGATAGTTCTCAACATCAGTTGTTATAGTTAATTGACCACCTGGTTGCATACCTGCAACCAACATTGGCTTAAGCATAGCTCTCGCAGCATAAACAGCAGCAGTATAACCAGCTGGCCCTGATCCAATTATTAACACTTTCGTATGTTTAGTTGGTTTTTCACTCATACAGGTCTATATAGTAAATAATGAGCAAATTAAAAGGTATATTATTGACTGAGGGCATGCACGGCATGCTTAGCCAAGTAGAAGGTTTAGCCAAAGCTCTTGATCTTGATTTTACTCACCACAAGGTTGAACTTAAAAATTTATGGAGTTTAATTCCACCAAAATTTACGCCAATTTCTCAAAATGTTTACAAAAAAATAAACTATTCAGATTTTGATATAATAATTTCTTGTGGAAGAAAAAGTATAATTCCATCAATCCATTTAAAAAGTATATCAAACAAAAAAGTTTTTAATATTCATATACAAGATCCAAAAATAAACTTTGATTATTTTGATTTTATTGTAGCACCCGAACATGACGGAATTAGTGGTTCAAATATAATTAATACGAAAGGTGCAATTCACTATCTTACAAAAGACGAAATAGAAGAAAATAAGGATTACTTAAACTCATTTATAAGAAAAGATAAAAGAAAGATTTGGTGCTTAATTATGGGTGGACCAACCAAATATTATGATTATTCAACAAAAAATATGAAACATATTTTTTCAATTTTCTATAAGCTTTTAAAGAAAAAAGATTTTCAACTTGTCGTAATTCCATCAATGAGGACACCGTTAAATACGATTCATTATGCAAAAGAATTTTTTGGAGAAAATCATACAGTTATAATGAATGTAGATAAAAAAGCCTACTTATCTGCTTTGGCTATTTCAGAGAAAATAATAGTTACTTGTGACTCAAGCTCAATGATCTCTGAGGCTGCTTTAACAGGAAAACCTATTTATATTGCAAATATTTTGCCTAAAAAAAATGATATTCGGTTCCAAAGATTTCGAAATTTGTTTAGAGATTTAAATATTACTAGAAATCTTGGAGAAGATATCGAAAATTGGACCTATCAAAGTCTCGACGAAACTAATAGGGTAGCGAAAATTATAAAAGAAAAAATTAATTATTAATGTCATTTTTAAATTCAATACTAAACGACTCAAAAAAATTTGATAATCCATTTGAGCATTGGGAATTAAATAAACCTCTAACAGATGATCAAATAAATGAAATAATAGGAGCAGATATATCTGACCCAGCAAAACATAACCTTAATTATGATGGAACCAGAGCTATTGATGGAGGAGAGGGAAAATTTAGAAAAGGAATTTCAGATGGTGGAAAAGCTTTAAAATTTCGATGTTTTATAACTCATGAAAATACCAGAGAATTTCCAGGACTTACAAATTTAATTAAAGAACTTCAAAGTAAAGAAACGTATCTAAAAATTTCTGAATTAATAAATAAAGATTTGTCCAATTCTTATGTACGAGTTGAGGTTATATGTGATCGAGAAGGTTTTTGGCTGAAACCACATTGTGATATTAAGGAAAAACTTATGTCATGTTTATTATTCGTTAACAAACATAATGAAAGTGAGGAACTTGGTACAGATTTTTATGATAGTGATTTAAAGCTAATTAAAACATTACCTTATAAAGATAATTATGGATATTTTTTTTCCAGCGGACCCGATACTTGGCATGGAATGGAAAAGAAAGAAATAATTAAAGAGAGAAGGTGCTTACAAGTAAATTATGTGACTTTTAAAACTGATTGGAAAGTTGGAAATTAATTCTCCCAATCAAATCTGGGAAACGTATCAAATACTTTAAAAATTCCCTCAGACCAGGTGTTGCAGACTTTAGAATAATCTTCATCATTTAAACTTAAACATTTTAATGACGCTAATTTATTTTCATCCTTTTTATAAATTGCAAAATCAATGGGAGGGCCTACAGTTAAGTCACTTTTTAAAGTAGAGTCCATAGAAATTAGTGCACACCTTGATGCATCTCCAATTGATACATCTGGTTTAATAACTCTATCAAGTATTGGTTTGCCGTACTTAACCTCACCAATCACCAGATAAGGTTTACTATCTGCTGGTCTTATATAATTTCCCTGAGGATATATAAGATAAAGCTCTGGCTTTTGTCCTTTTATTTGACCACCTATTATAAAAGTTGAACCTAAAAGTACATTATCAGTATTTATCCCTTGAGGAGACGAATGTTTAATATTAAGAGATCCAACATAAGATGCAACTTGCTCAAAGTCTTTACATGTATTTAAATTAAGTATCCCCGACGAGCTTTTTAAATCCTTCTCTACGGATTTGTAAACAGCTTGCGATGTTCCTAAATTACCAGATGTTACCATTACAATTGTTCTATCACCAATATCATGAGTAAACATTTTTGAATAAATATTTACATTATCTAAACCTGCATTAGTTCTCGAATCTGATGCAAAGACTAATCCTTCGTTTGTTTTAATTCCAATACAGTAAGTCATGAGCGATTTTTATTTAAAAATGACATAATTATCAAATATTTTATGTCATAGCAGCTATTTGTATTTAGCAATTGTTTTGCAATTTATTTTATCAAAAATTATAGAATGTCTGTTTCTCTATGGAAAAATTATGACTCAAAATCTGCATATGATGGATATTTGACAGAGGAAAATAAGATTAGAAAACATGCTAGAATAATGACTGGCATCTTAGAAAGACATGGAACAAAAAAACTTCAGGAAATTGAAAAAAATTGCCAGAGTACCATAAGTGCTAGAGGTATTAATTTTAGGGTTTACGCTGCAAATAATAGAGCAGAGGAAAAAAAATGGCCATTAGATATCATACCAAGAATTATTCCGAAGTCTCAATGGAATAAAATATCAAGAGGATTAATTCAAAGAGTTAAAGCATTAAATTTATTTATAGATGACGTATATAATAAAAAAAAAATTTTTAAGGACAAGGTTGTACCAAAAGAATTAATATTTAATTCACCTTATTATTTAAAAGAATGTGAAGGTTTTTCTCCAAAGTATAAAGCTTGGGCAAATATATCAGGAATTGATTTAATAAGAAATATTAATGGAGAATACTTAGTTCTTGAAGATAATTTACGTGTCCCATCTGGGGTATCTTATATGTTGGAAAATAGAATGGTAATGAGGGATGTATTTCCCGAATTATTTACTAGATATAAAGTTTCCTCTATCCACCAGTATTCTAATAAACTTTATCAAAGTATGGTTGAGTGCATACCAAAAAAAACTGACAATCCTCATATGGTTGTTTTGACACCAGGTATTTACAATTCGGCTTACTTTGAACATTCATTTTTAGCTCAACAAATGGGAATAGCTTTGGTCGAGGGTAAAGATTTATTTGTTGAAAATGATTTTGTTTATATGAAAACAGTTAAAGGAAAATTAAAAGTTGATTGTATATATAGAAGATTAGATGATACTTTTCTTGATCCGAAAGTATTTTATAAAGAATCACTCATCGGAGTTCCTGGTTTATTTAAATGTTGGAAAAAGGGAAATGTTGGCATTATTAACGCTCTTGGAACTGGAGTTGCAGATGATAAGGCTGTTTATTCTTATGTTAATAAAATGATTGTCTATTATTTAGGTGAGCAACCTAAACTTAACCAAGTAGAAACATTTTTGTGTGAAAAAAAAGTTCACAGGCAACATGTAATTGAAAATATAGCTAAGCTTGTTGTAAAACCAGCAAATGCTTCAGGTGGATATGGAATAATGATTGGTCCTAAGGCACCAAAAAAAGAGCGAGATGAGATGGTAAGAAAAATTAAAAAAAATCCTCGAGATTTTGTAGCTCAACCTTTGGAAATATTATCAACAATACCAACTATTTGTGAAAACGGTATTGAGCCAAGACATTTAGATTTAAGGCCTTTTATATTAACTGGAAAAACTTCTTATGTTACAACTGGTGGTCTTACAAGAGTTGCTTTGAGAAAAGGAAGTACCATAGTAAATAGTTCTCAAGGAGGTGGGTCTAAAGATACAATGGTTGTAGATGCTTAGTTTTCTTGAATGGCTTTAACTTTAAGTTTTTTCGTCTTTAGAGCATTAATTGCTTCTAAAAATGAATATGCAGTAGACATGTTAGTGCAATAAGGAATTTTATTAGCTAAAGTCCCCCTTCTTAGTGCTCTTGCATCACTAACTCTATTTTCACTATTTCCACCACCAGTATTAATTACCAATGAGATTTTTTTAGAATTTAAGATATCTACAATATGAGGTTTACCACTACTCACTTTGTTAATTTTTCTGCATTTCATACCATTCTTAATTAAAATATCTGCAGTTCCTTTAGTTGCCGATAGAGTAAATCCAAGTTTTAATAATCTCTGTGCAACGCCAACAATTTCTTGTTTATGAGAGTCTTTAACTGATAAAAATGCTAAACCTTTTGTAGGTAATGAATTTGCTGCAGCTATTTGACTTTTGGCTATTGCCATACCAAAGTCATCATCAAACCCCATCACTTCTCCAGTAGATTTCATTTCTGGTCCAAGCAATAGATCGCTATCAGGAAATTTATTGAATGGAAATACTGCTTCTTTGACTGCAAATTTTTTATTGGTTTTATATTTTAATTTGTACTTTGAAAGTTTTTCTCCTGCCATTATTCTAGATGCAATTTTAGCTAGTGGGACGTTATTAGCTTTTGAGACGAATGGAACTGTTCTACTTGCTCTTGGGTTTACTTCTATCACAAATATTTCATCATTTTTTATTGCAAATTGAATATTTAAAAGTCCTTTAACTTTTAGTGCTAATGCTAATTTTCTAGTTTGGATTTTAATTTCTTTTAAAAGACTATTTTTGATTGATACTGGAGGTAAGCAACATGCCGAGTCCCCAGAGTGAATTCCTGCCTCTTCAATGTGTTGCATTATACCTGCAACATAAACATCTTTACCATCAGAGATAGCATCTACATCAACTTCCATGGCATGATCTATAAATTTATCAATTAAAATTGGATTTTGTTCTGAAGCTTTAAATGCTTCATTAATAAATTTTTTAAGTTGGCTTTTATCATGAACTATTTCCATCGCTCTTCCACCCAAAACATACGAGGGTCTTACAACAACAGGAAGACCAATGTTTTCACTTATTTTAATTGCTTGATCAAACTTGTTAGCAATACCACTTTTTGCTTGTTTTAAATTCAGTTTGTTTAATAGATCTCTGAAACGATCTCTATCCTCTGCTAAATCAATTGAAGTATATTGTGTACCAAGTATTGGTAATTTGTTTTCATGCAAAAATTTTGCTAATTTAATTGGGGTTTGACCTCCAAATTGAGCAATAACCCCAATCAAATTTCCTTTTGATTTTTCTTTTAGAATAATATTTTGAACATATTCCTCTATAAGAGGCTCAAAGTATAATCTATCACTTGTATCATAATCTGTCGAAACAGTTTCAGGATTGCAATTTACCATAATTGTTTCAAATCCAGCTTCTTTTAATGAAAAACTTGCCTGACAACAGCAATAATCAAATTCTATTCCTTGACCAATTCTATTTGGACCTCCTCCAAGAATAATTATTTTTTTTTTATTACTAGGATCAGCCTCACACTCAGTATTCAATGCAAAATTTCTCTGATATGTTGAATACATATATGGAGTAAAAGATTTAAATTCTGCTGCGCAAGTGTCTACTTTTTTAAATACAGGCAAAACTTTAAGAGCAACTCTTTTAGATCTAACTATTTTCTCTTTAATTCCTGTAAGTTTTGATAATTTTTTATCTGAAAAACCAATGGATTTAATCCTATTAAACTCGTTGTATGTTTTTGGAATTCCTTTCTTAATTATATTTTTTTCTTCATCAACAAGATCTTTGATTTGATTTAAGAACCAAGGATCAACTTTAGATAGTTTATATATTGTGTTTAATGAAATATTTTTCCTGAAAGCTTCTCCAATTAATAATAGTCTATTTGGAATGCTAAATTTCAAATTTTTTAAAATCTCTTTTTTTGAATAATTAAAAATATTGTCCAATCCAGATAAACCAGTTTCCAAAGAAACCAAAGCTTTTTGAAAAGACTCTTTAAAGTTTCTACCAATTGCCATTGCTTCACCAACCGATCTCATTGAAGTTCCAAGTACAGCTTTGGTGTCAGAAAATTTCTCAAATGTAAATCTAGGTATTTTTGTAACCACATAATCGATGGTTGGTTCAAATGAAGCTGGCGTTACCTTTGTTATTTCATTTTTTAATTCATCAAGGGTGTATCCAACTGCAAGCTTAGCAGCGACTTTTGCAATTGGAAAACCTGTAGCTTTAGAAGCTAGAGCTGAGGATCTTGATACCCTAGGGTTCATCTCAATTATAACCATTCTTCCATTTTTAGGATTAATGGCAAATTGAACATTTGACCCTCCCGTTTCAACCCCAATTTTTCGAAGACAAGCTATAGATGCATTTCTCATTACTTGATACTCTTTATCTGTAAGTGTTAATGCTGGAGCTACCGTTATTGAGTCTCCAGTATGTATTCCCATTGGATCTACATTTTCTATTGAACAAATGATTATACAGTTGTCATTTCTGTCTCTTACAACCTCCATTTCAAACTCTTTCCACCCCTCTAACGATTCCTCAATTAAAACTTGATTTTGGGGTGACTCATTCATTCCATTTCTTACAAGTTTAAAAAATTCTTTTTTACTTTTTGCAATTCCTCCACCTAATCCACCCAATGTGAATGAAGGTCTTATAATTGCAGGTAAACCAATTTCTCTTAAACATTTTGAGGAATCTTTGAAATTATTTATTATCCTTGACTTCGGCAAATCTAAACCAATGTCAGACATATTTTTTCTGAACTTTTTTCTGTCCTCTGCGTTTTCAATTGCTTTTGATTTAGCTCCAATTAGTTCAATTTTATATTTTTTAAGTAGACCAGCTTTTTCTGCACTTATTGCTAAATTTAAAGCTGTCTGACCGCCCATAGTAGGAAGAATCGCATTAGGCTTTTCTTTTTTAATCACTTCTTCAAGAACTTGAATTGTAATAGGCTCTATGTAAGTTTTATCAGCAACTCCAGGATCTGTCATAATAGTTGCAGGATTTGAATTTATTAATACTACCTCAAAACCTTCATCTTTAAGAGCCTTACAAGCTTGAGTACCTGAATAATCAAATTCGCATGCTTGTCCAATTATTATTGGGCCTGCACCAATAACTAAAATTTTTTTAATATCTTTTCTTTTTGGCATATTTTTTTACATCTTGAATAAAACTTTTAAATAAATACTGACTATCCTGTGGTCCTGGATTTGCCTCAGGATGGTATTGAACTGAAAAAACAGGTCTGCTTTTTAATCTTATTCCCTCAATACTGTTATCAAAAAGAGATTTGTGAGTTATTTGTACATTTTTTGATAGGCTTTTTTCTATTACTTCAAAACCATGGTTCTGGCTTGTGATCTCTACTTTATTGTTGAGTAAATTTTTCACAGGATGATTTGCCCCTCTATGACCTAATTTCATTTTTTTTGTTTTAGCATTTAATGCCAAAGCTAAAATTTGATGACCTAAGCAAATACCAAATATTGGATAATCCTTTTTAATTAATTTGCGTATAGTTTTAATTGCATATTTACCGGTTGCTGCTGGATCACCCGGCCCATTCGACAAAAAAATTCCATCTGGTTTTAATTTTGAAATCTCCTCAGCAGTTGTCTTGCAAGAAACTACTTTTACATCACAATTATAATCAGAAAAATATCTTAAAATATTTTTTTTTATTCCATAATCAATTGCAACTATCCTAAATATTTTTTTAGTATTTTTTTTGTACCCATTCTCTTTTTTCCAAGTTTTAAAACCTTTCCATGAATAAGTTTTTTTTGTTGATACTTCTTTTGCTAGGTCTAGGCCGTCGAGTCCAGGCCATTTAATTGAATTATTAATTAATTTTTTAATATTAAATTTACCTTTTTTATTATTTGATATCGTCCCTTTTGGGGCACCTTTATCACGAATAAAATTTGTTAAGCTTCTTGTATCTAATCCAGTCAATCCAACTATTTTGTTTTTTTTTAACCATTCATCTAAGGTTTTTAAAGCTCTATAATTTGAGGGAGAAGTAATCTCAGAATTAAATATTGCTCCTCTCGTCCAAATTTTATCAGATTCTAAATCTTCATTGTTAGTTCCAACATTTCCAATATGAGGAAATGTAAAGTTAATAATTTGACCAGCATACGAAGGGTCTGATATAATCTCTTGGTATCCAGTTAAAGAGGTATTAAAACAAACTTCTCCAGTGGCTGTACCCTGATATCCAAGACCAATACCTTTGAAAATTATCTTGTTATCTAGAACTAAAATACCTGTTGGAAATTGATGATTAATTGCAATTTTATTTTTTTGTTTTTTGTTCAATTACAACTCATGAGTTAAAGGTCTATACAATAAAACCTTTTTTTGCGCAATACATCTAATGTATATTGTATAAAAAATTTTTTTTTCTTTTTGAAGAATTTTTTTGGTGCGATAAAATTACTTTATGAGCTTAAGAGAAAAAATCGAAACAGACTATAAAAGTGCATTAAAAGCAAAGGATAAAAATAAAATATCAACTTACAGGTTAATTTTATCAGGAATTAAGGATTTGGATATTAGCAACAGATCTCAAGTTGATAAAAAAGAGACTGATGACGAGGACGTTAAAAAGCTTTTAAAAAAAATGATAAAGCAAAGAAACGAATCAATAGAAATGTACAAAAAAAACAACAGAAATGATCTTCAAGAGGTAGAGGAGAAAGAGGTGGAAGTAATTAGTCAATATTTACCTCAACAACTTAGCGATGAAGATACTAAAAAGTTATGCTCAGAGATTATTAATTCTACTGGTGCGAGTTCAATAAAAGATATGGGCAGAGTAATGGGGGAATTAAAAAAAAATAATGCCGACAGTATTGATTTCTCTAAAGCTGGAGCAATGATAAAAGAACTGCTAAATCAAAAATGAAGTATCCAAAAGAGTATTTAGAAGAAATAAAAACAAGACTAAAGGTTTCAACAGTTGTATCTAAAACTGTAAATTTAAAAAAAAGAGGCAAAGAATATGTAGGGTTGTCTCCATTCAAAACTGAAAAAACTCCTTCTTTTACAGTAAATGATGAAAAGGAGTTTTATCATTGTTTTAGTACTGCAGAACACGGCAACATTTTTGATTTTGTAATGAAAACACAAAATTTAAAATTTGGGGAAGCTGTTAAATCACTTGCAAATCTTGCTGGTATGAGACCTTATACTTTTTCTAAAGAAGATGAGATTAGGGAAAAAAAATGGAATAACTATAAGTCTATATTAAACAAATACGTAGATCATTATCATAACGAGTTATTAAAAAATTCAAACTCAATTAGGGCTAAAGATTATCTTAAAAAAAGAGGTTTAACAAAGGAAGAAGTTCAAAAATTTAAGATAGGATTTGAAACAAATGACTTAGCTTTTCAAGAAAATATTTTTAAAGAGTTTACCGAAAATGAAATAAAAGATACTGGCCTTTTTTATTTTGATGAAAATAAAAAAAAATATGTCTCAAGATTTAGGGAAAGAGTAATATTCCCAATAAAAAATATTTCTGGTGATCCAATTGCTGTTGGTGGAAGAATTTTAAATGACAATAAATATTTAGCGAAGTATATAAATTCTCCCGAAACTCCATTTTTTAAAAAGGGATCCAATCTTTTTAATCTGGATTCTGCACGTAAACTATCAAATAACCTAAATGATATTTTTTTGGTTGAAGGTTATATGGATGTGATCGGCTTAAGTAAAAATAAAATAGATAATGTTGTTGCCAATCTAGGCACATCGTTGACAAGTAGGCAAATTTTAACATTAAATCAGTTTTTTGATGAAATAGTGATATGTTTCGATGGCGATGATAGTGGCTACAAAGCAGCAGTAAGAGCAGCAGAAAATTCTATAATTGAATTAAAACCTGAAAAAAAAATCTCATTCCTATTCTTGCCTGATAATGATGACCCAGATAGTTTTGTAAATAAAAATGGTAAAGATTTTTTTCTTAAATTTTCTTTAAATAATTCAGTTTCTATTCACAAATTTATATTTGATCATTATTATAAAAATATGGATGATAGCCCATCTTCCAGAGCTATTTTTGAAAAAAGATTAAGATCTATTTCATCGACTATTAAAGATGAATTCATTAGAAAATATGTGCTTGAATATTTTTTAGAGAAAATTTCTGATTTGTCTCCTAATACAAACTTTAAATATAAAAAAAATTACACCAAAATTACTAAATCACTTAAATCAACACAAAATTATTATAATGAAACTAAGTCTTTAAAAGCTATTGATCTTAAAGAGTTTTCATTTTTATATATATTGTTAAAGAAGCCAGAACTAATCAAAGATAATTTTCATTTAATTGAAAATGTTAAATTATTCAGCAATGAAAATAAATTACTTTTAAGTGAAATTTTATCTCAATCAAATAATTTTGAAATTACTGATATTGAAAATATAAATGTTGATAAAAATTTAATAGAAAGAGTTTTAAAATATGCTTCTATTAAACATATAATGGTAAAAAACTTTAACGACCATGAAAAAATACTTGAAATTCTATCTGAGCTTATAAGGGATTTAAAAAATTATGAGCTTGAAATTAGAATAGAGGAATTAGAATCAAGATTTTCAGAGGATTTGAGTGAAGTAACATTTAATGAGCTAAAAGAGCTTAAAAAACAGCAAAAAATCAATTAAATAAAAATCAGAATCCAATAGATTTTTTCTATTTTAGCATTATATACATTCTGAACTTTTTTATTGTGGAACGTATAATTACAAAATCATTTGCAAGGTTGATGGGCAGGGGTGTCCATAGAGGATTTATTACATATGAAGAATTGAATAAATCTCTAGGAAAAAGAAATTTATCGAATGAAAATCTAGAGCAAGCTTTTATCCACATTTTGGATGAAAAAATAATTTTAGTTGAGAAGAAAGCAGATTTTAAGGTCCTTAGAAAAAAAGACAATGGGTCAAAAGAAGAGGGAAAATCCATTGAAAAAAGTGACGATCCAATAAGAATGTATTTGAGAGAAATGGGTGGAGTAGAGTTGCTTTCAAGAGAAGGTGAGATTGCTATTGCAAAAAGAATTGAAGCTGGAAAAGATGTTATGTTGAATGCACTTTCTCAAAGTCCAATTACTGCTCAACAGTTTTTTGAATGGAATACTAAACTTCAGAATGATGAAATATTAGTTAGAGAAATAATTGATATCGACACTAATTACATGGAGGATGAAGACACTGGCCCAAGTGCTAAACAGAAAAAGTCTAATGATGGAAATGATATTAATAGTAGTAATGAGGAGGGAAGTAATAATACAGATGATGACGAATTCAACCCAACTTTGGCAGCAATGGAATCAGAAATTAAACCGAAAGTTTTACAAACTGTTTATACTTTAACAAAAGAGTATAACAAATTAATTAAGTATCAAAAAGAAAAATTAGACTGTGTATTAAATTCAAAGCAATTTTCAATCTCTAAAGAAAAAAATTATAAAAAAATTGTTGAAGATATTTTAGAGAATATAAAAACACTACAATTATCCCCATCAGTATTAGAGGAGCTAGTTCAAAAACATTATATAGAAAACCGTAAGATAATATCTTTAGAGGGAAATCTATTAAGGCTCGCTTTAAATGAAAAAATCTCAAGAGATGAATTTATAAAGTTTTATGTTGGAAATGAAATTAATCCAAGTTTAAAAAATTTTCTTGGTACAAATGAGATTTGGAAAAAATTTTTCCAAAAATATAAAACAGAATTCAAAAATATTAGAGATAGATTAATTGAAATAAGTAGTAAACTTGGTCTTTCGGTTACTGATTATAAATTGATGGTAAGTAGAATTCAAAAGGGTGAAAAAGAGTCTCGGATTGCAAAAAAAGAAATGGTAGAAGCAAACCTTAGATTGGTAATCTCAATAGCAAAAAAATATACTAACAGAGGATTACAATTTTTAGATTTAATTCAAGAGGGGAATATTGGTTTAATGAAAGCTGTTGATAAGTTTGAGTATAGACGTGGCTATAAATTCTCTACATATGCAACATGGTGGATAAGACAAGCAATCACAAGGTCAATTGCTGATCAAGCAAGAACTATTAGAATTCCAGTTCACATGATTGAAACAATAAATAAGATTGTAAGAACTCAACGTTTGATTTTAAGTGAATTTGGGAGAGAGGCTACACCTGAGGAACTTGCAAAAAAATTAAGAATGCCTCTTGAAAAGGTAAGAAAAGTATTAAAAATATCTAAAGAACCTGTCTCTTTAGAGAAACCCGTCGGAGACGAAGAGGATAGTAGTTTAGGAGATTTTATAGAAGATACAAAAGCTCTAGCGCCTTTGGAACAAGCAATCAAATCAAACTTAAGTGAAGCTACAACGAAAATATTATCCACTTTAACTCCTAGAGAAGAAAGAGTTCTTAGAATGAGATTTGGTGTTGGTATGAATACAGATCACACTCTTGAGGAAGTAGGATTACAATTTTCCGTTACTAGAGAAAGAATTCGTCAGATTGAGGCAAAGGCATTGAGAAAATTAAAACACCCAAGTAGATCAAAACAGTTAAAAAGTTTCTTAGAAAGCTGAGGGCCGTTAGCTCAATAGTAGAGTACTGCATTGACATTGCAGGGGTAGTTGGAGCGTAACCAACACGGCCCACCACTTTGAACATTAACTATAATTGATAAGTATGAAAAAATGATATAATTAATTATATTTTTGGGCCTGTAGCTCAGTTGGTTAGAGCAGTACACTCATAATGTATTGGTCCCAGGTTCGAGTCCTGGCGGGCCCACCAATTATTTAATAATAAATTCTTCCAAAGATTTAAAAAGATAATCAATATCTTCACCATTATTTTGCATAATAGATTTAAATTCTTCCTTTTGTGTTCTTGCTAAACTTAATCCCTCTACTATAAGATCTCTAATTAAAGGTCTTTCAGGATTCTTTGTATAAATTCTCCAATCAATTTTTACCTCTGGATTTTTTGATGTTTCCTCTAAGATAGTACTAACAATGGTATATTTTTCATTAATTTTTTTTTCTGAAACAACACTTATTTTTGGATCTGAATAATCTACTAGTCTACTAGAAAAACTTTTCAGAAAATAACTTTTAAATAGTTTCCTGTATTTTATTTTTTGGTCATCATTAAGAGTTTTACGATAACTTCCTAAAGTGTACATTCCAATACCATCAATATCTACATTCAATTCTGCAATATTGTTTAATCTTATTATTTTTGACTCTACTGGATCCGAACTTGATAAAATAATTGATGCCTCATTTACCAGTTCATTTATTAATTCACTAGGCTCTTTTGCACTTGAGGGCTTTAACAAAAGAAAAATAAAAAAAAAAATATAAAAAAATTTTAATTTGATCATCTAATAATTATTGGGTATCTATTTCTTCCCAATCATCATCATTCATAGTCTCAGTAGTTTCATTTGAATTTAAAATTTTTCTTTTTCTGTCTTGTAAATATAAACTCCTGACAGAAGCGTATAAGTCCATAGAATTTTTTTCAAGACTATCAAATGCCTCTAAATTTTTAGCCCTAAAATCTACACCTGCTGTTAATCTAGAGTAATAATAATCAGAATTTTCTAAGTATTTTGTGTCATTGGCAATAGTAACATTGTACCACGCATCACCACCACCAAAATTAACCAAAGAACCCAAAGTATCTCTGACAGTTGTTGGCCCAAGTACAGGCAAAACAAAATAACATCCCTCTTTAACTCCCCAAGTTCCAAGAGTTTGACCATAATCCTCTTTATCTAATTTATTTATTCCATAGTATGAAGCTACATCAAATATTCCAGCAATACCGAGAGTTGAATTAATTGAAAATCTTAAAGTATTAATTCCAGCCTCTTTAAACTGACCTTGCAATATATTATTTGGGATAGTAACAACATTACTCAAATTATTCAGAGCATTACTCGTGCCTGACCTAATGGGTTTTGGCAAGTATCTATAACCTTTTGCAACTGGTTTAAAAAAAATTTTGTCTAATCCCTGGTTAAAGGCAAAGACACCTCTATTTATAGTTTCAAAGCAATCTTTTACTTCTGCATTCTCATTACTAGATTTGCTATTTATTTCCATAGTACCGTCTGAACCAGCAAAAACACTTAAAGTTAATACATTAAAAATTGCTGAAAAAATAAATAGTTTTAAAATTTTTTTCATTAATAGCGTTTATATTATATCTTTTACTTATTTAAAGATTTAAATGTTTTAAATAATGCAGAAAAATGTTCAAAAAATGACTATTAATTACTCACCAAATTTTGATCTTAAAAAAAGAGATAAAAATAAAATAAAATACTTAATTTTTCATTACACAGGAATGACAAATGACAGATCAGCTATAAAAAAATTAACAAGTTTTAATTCTAATGTAAGTTGTCATTACTATATAACCAGGTCAGGCAAAATTATTCAAATGGTTCCTGAATTATACATTGCTTGGCATGCTGGTATATCAAGTTGGAGAAAACATGTTTCTTTAAATAAATATTCAATAGGTATAGAAATCTCAAATCCAGGTCATGAGTATGGTTATAGAAAATTTAATGAAAATCAGATAAAAACTCTAATTAAGATTTCAAAAAAAATAATTAAAAAATATAAAATTAATAAAAAAAATATTTTAGGTCATTCAGATATTGCCCCTTTAAGAAAAAAAGATCCAGGAGAAAAATTCCCGTGGAAATCTCTTCACAAAAATAAAATTGGAATTTGGCATAATTTGAATTCAAATAATATCAAAAATTTAAGAGGCAAAATATCAGGGTTCTATTTAGATAATTTTTCAAATTTTTTGAAAAGAATTGGATATAGAATTGAATATTCTAATAGTAGACAATTAAAAAGATTAACTAAAATTTTTCAAACGAGATTTAGGCCTGAGCTAATTAATGGAAAATGCGATTTAGAATGTTATGAAATAGCAAAATCCCTTAAAAATATTAAATAATTAATAATTGAATTTTATAAAAAAATTAATAATGTCCATTTGCCAGATAAAAGACTTATCGCTTTAATATATTAAAGAGGAAAGTCCGGGCTCTACAAAGACACAGTGCCAGTTAATGGCTGGCGGGGGTGACCCCAGGGATAGTGCCACAGAAAATAAACCGCCTTATCAAGGCAAGGGTGAAAAGGTGTGGTAAGAGCACACCGGCTAAGTTGGCAACAACTAGCGCATGGAAAACCCCACTGAGAGCAAGACTGAGTAGAGATGACAAAGTTAGAAATAACAAAAAGCAGTCTTTGGCTAGTCATCTGGGTTAGTTGCTTGAGCCTTAAAGTGATTTAAGGTCTAGATAAATGATAAGTTTAAAAGACAGAACCCGGCTTATATTTTATCTGGCAAAATTGTAATTTTAGAATTCTTCTATCATTCTGGATTTTTTCATTTTCTATTTTTGTTGTTACAGAGTTAGAACAAATCAAGAATATCTGTTTATAATATTAGGTATTGACGATCATATTTAAAACCCATAATATCCCACAATATCCCAAATATGAAATTTATGGATTATGTTTTTATCTACTTACGAAAACAAATTGGACAAAAAAGGAAGGGTATCAGTGCCTGCTAGTTTCAGAGGTCATCTTTCCAACATGGGATATAATGGAATTATATGTTTTCCATCGTTTAATAATCAATCTATCGAGGCTTGGCCTCAAGATAGAATAGAAGCAATTTCAAATGCAATAGACTCATTAAATCCATTTGAAGATAAGAAAGATTATTTCGCAACCGCAATACTATCAGAAAGTATCAACTTACAATTTGATAGTGAGGGTAGAATTCTCATAACAGAAAAATTATTAAAACATGCAAAAATAAAAAATAGTATGTTATTTGTTGGTCAGGGAAAAACTTTCCAAATATGGGAACCGACAATTTTTGAAAAATTTAGGGTCACTGCTAGAAAAAAATCTAATATTAATAGGGCTAACCTTAAATGGGAGCAAAAACTTAATAACTAAATGGGGGATAAATGACAATTAATTTTAAAACACCAGACATAAAAGAGTTGAAACCAAGAATACTAGTTTTAGGAATTGGAGGAGCTGGAGGAAATGCAATTAATGGGATGATTGAAGCAGGTTTGCAAGGAGTTGAGTTCATAGCTGTTAATACTGATGCACAGGATTTAAGGTTGAGTCATGCCCAAACAAAAATTCAAATGGGTTTAAATTTAACTAAAGGTTTGGGTGCTGGTGCAAAATTAGATATTGGGGAAGCTGCAGCTGATGAGTCTTTGAATGAGATAGTAAATGTTCTTCAAGGTGCAAATATGGCTTTTATAACTGCAGGAATGGGTGGTGGAACTGGAACAGGTGCTGCACATGTCATTGCTCGTGCTGCAAAGGAACTAAATATACTCACAATTGGAGTAATAACCTTACCCTTTTTATATGAAGGTCCGTCAAGAATGAGAAAAGCAAATCAAGGTCTTGAAGAATTAAGAAAGTATGTTGATACTATCATTGTAGTACCAAATCAAAATCTATTTAAAATAGCAAGTGAGCAAACTACTTTTGAGGAGTCTTTTGAACTATCAAATAACGTATTATTACATGGTGTTCAAAGTATTACTGATTTAATGGTTAGACCTGGTTTAATTAATTTAGATTTTGCTGATGTTGAAACAGTAATGAGTTCAATGGGCAAAGCTATGATGGGAACAGGCCAAGCCGAGGGTGAGGGAAGAGCTGTTAAAGCTGCTGAAATGGCAATAAGTAATCCTTTAATAGACGACTACACATTAAAAGGTGCAAAAGGTCTTTTAGTAAATATAACTGGCGGGAAAGATCTTAAACTTTTTGAAGTTGATGAGGCTGTTAATAAAGTTAGAGCAGAAGTGGATCCAGACGCAGAGCTAATAATTGGTGCAATTACAGATGAAAATCTTGATGGTTTAATGAGAGTATCAATTGTAGCCACTTCTTTAGATGGCCAACAACCAGAGCCTAAATCTGTAATTAATATGGTTCATAGAATACAAAATAGAAATCCTGGATATTCTGATTTTTCAAATAATAGTCAATCTCAAGCATTTACATTTTCAAATCAAAATAGCTCAATAATGACTAATGGAGCAAATGCGCTAAAATTTGAGGAAAATATAAATACTGAAACTCAAGAGTCATCAACAATTAATAATTCAGAAGAAACGACAAATACAGTTAATATTGAAGATGAAACTAGCACTGTCAATCAAGAGTTATCCACGAAATCTGATATACCAGTCGAGAGCAAAGATGATTTAGAAATAAACTCTTCACCTTCGAATGGGCTAGAGAACTTTGACTTTGATGAAGAAACACCAGAGTTATTCAATTCTGAAGAACCAATTGATAAAACTGATGATGAGACTTCTTCAACCATGGGCATTGGTGAAACAAATGATGATGAAGACGACTTGGAAATTCCTGCATTTTTGAGAAGACAAAAAAATTAATGGTCTTCAAAAAAATAAATGAATGCCACCATAAATCTGGAAAACAAGCACTTTCCAGTTTTGCTAAATGAATTAATTAGCATTATTTCCCCTCTTTATGGTGGCACATTTATAGATTGTACATTTGGTCAAGGTGGTTATTCTAAAAAGATACTTGAAAATAAAAAAAATAGTATAATTGCATTAGATCGTGATAACGATGTTTTAAATTATGCCTCCAAATTTAAAGTAAAATATAAAAGTAGATTCAATTTTTATAATAACAAATTTTCTCAAATAAATAAAATTATACCTAAAGATAAAAAAATTAAAGGAATAATTTTTGATTTAGGTTACTCGCTAAACCAAATTAAAAATCCTCAAAAAGGTTTATCATTTTCTAATAAAGGTAAGCTTAATATGAAAATGGGCATCAATGATTTATCAGCAAATGAAGTTATTTCTAATATGGGAGAACATAATCTCATAAAAGTATTTAAAGTATTTGGAGATGAAAAATATTCAAAAAAAATAACAAGAGAAATTATAAAAAAAAGAAAGGAAAAAACTATAAAAGTAGAGGATTTGGTTGAAATCATAGATAGTGTTAAAAAATATCAAAAAACAAAAATACACAATTCTACAAAGGTTTTTCAAGCTTTGAGAATTTTGGTAAATAATGAAATTACTGAATTAATAAATGGTTTGATATTTTCATTTCGATTAATTCCTATCGGAGGAATAATAGCAGTAGTTACTTTTCATTCGATAGAAGACAAGATTGTTAAATTTTTCTTTAAGCACTATTCAGAGCAAAGAAATACTTCAAGATATCTACCTGAAGCAGAAGTTTCAGAAAAGTGTTTCAAAGTAGTAAATAAAAAGCCAATTGTTCCAAGCATATATGAGATAAAGCAAAATCCACCTTCAAGATCAGCTAAACTAAGATATGGAATAAAAACTAGAGATAATTGTGACTTTAGTGATTTTAGACAGAAATTTAAAAACTTAATTGAAGTTGAGGGTTTAAGATAGTTAATGAAAAAGTTATTTTTTTTTGCTCCTATAATTATTTTAATATTTGCAACAACTTTAACAAAAAATTCCACAAAAAAACTTGATAATGAGATTTTTCAGTTAAAAGAAAGTATTAGAATATTAGAAGATAGTTATGAATTTACTTTACTTGACTATAGTATTTTAACTTCACCAAAACAATTAATGGAATTCCAAAGATCATATTTTGAAGACGAATTTGTGCAAAAAAAAATTGAGCAATTGAGCACAATTAAAATTTTTAATCAAAAATTAAAGATTGAAAAAATGGTTAATATTAATGAGTAAATTGAACGATACATCTCAAATTTCTGAAAAATTAAATGAAAGTTTTTCGTTTAAAGAAAATAAGTCTTATCTAAAAATATCTTTTGAAAGGATAGCATTTATATTTTTTGTTTTTTTTATTTTAGCAATTATTTTTTCATCAAAAGTAATATTATTAACTAGTAAAAAAAATCCTGAAATTCAAAAAATATTAAAAAAAGAAAATTTTAGATCAAGCATACTAGATAATGAGGGAAATATTTTAGCTAAAAGTGTACCTATAATTAATTTAGGTATTAATCCTAATTTAGTAATTAACAAAGAAAAATTATTAATTTCGCTTAAGTTAATTTTCCCAAATAAAAGTTTCAATAAAGAAATGTATGGAAAAAAATTTTTCTATATAAAAAAAAAAATAAGTCCTAAAAAACTTGAACAAGTTTTACTTTTAGGTGATAAATCATTTATTCAAGAAGATAGCATTGCAAGAGTTTATCCTAATGGTAATTTATTTAGTCATGTAATCGGACAAATTGATAATGACAATAATGGCATCTCAGGAATTGAAAAAGCTTTCGATTATGAACTTACAACCTCAAAAAAGCCTTTAAAATTAACACTTGATAAAGATATACAATATTTAATTAAACAAGAATTATTAAAATCTAAAGAAATATTTAATAATGTTGGAAGCGCTGCAATTTTAATGGATATAAATAATGGTAACATTTTATCAATAGTTTCTCTTCCTGACTTTGACCTAAATAAAAGAGAAAGAATTGATGACGTAAAATATATCAATAGAGCAACAAAAGGTATTTATGAATTCGGGTCGGTTTTTAAAACATTTACGTTAGCTGCAGGTTTGCAATATAATGTAGTAGAACCAAACACAGAATTTAAAGATTTAAAAAAAAGAATATCATGTGCAGGAAATTTTATTTCTGAGTACGACGATAAAATACCCTCAGATTTAACTGCGGAAGAGATTTTGATAAGATCAGGTAATATTGGTTCAGTTAGAATTGCTGAAAAGGTAGGTATCGATAATTTTAATGAGTTTTTACAAACTATTGGAATTATATCTAGTATAGATTTTGATATACAAGAATTAGGAACAACCCAATTAGGCAGATGGGGCAAATGTAAACTCGCAACGGTTGCTTTTGGTCATGGTATTGCTACTACCTTGTTACAACTTACCAAAGCTTATTCAATAATTAGCAATGGAGGATATCAAATATCACCTACACTCATAAATAAAGATAATTTAATAAGAAAAAGAGTGCTTAACAAAAATTTATCAAAAAAAATCAATCTTATTTTAAGAAAAATCGTATCAACAAAAGAGGGAACGGCAGGTTTTGCAGATGTAAGAGGATACGAAATTGGTGGGAAAACTGGTACCGCAGACCAACCATCAGAAGGAGGTTACTCTAAAAAAAAGGTTAATACTTTTGCCTCAGTTTTTCCAACTTCCGATCCAAAATTTGTATTAGCTGTAATGTTGGATGAGCCAAAAGCAAACAAAGAATTTGTTTATCATTATAGAGATGACAGATATCCCTACAAAGGTAATTGGAGAAACACAGCAGGTTGGACTACTGTCTGGGTAACTGGTCAAATTATGGATAAAATCGGACCAATTTTAGCCACAAAATATTAAGAGCGTAAAACATGTTGTTGAAAGACTACTTTCCAAATTTAAATAAAAAATATCAAAAAGTTAGTTTTAAAGGGATAGCGTTTAATTCTAGGAAAATTAAAAAGGGATATATTTTTTTTGCATTTAAAGGAAATAATACAGATGGAAATTTATTTATAAAAGATGCAATTAAAAATGGATCAAAAATAATAATATCTGATAAATTAAAAAAAAATGGATGGAAAAATAATATTTTATTTTTGAATTTTAAAGACCCTAGAAAACTACTAGCTCATTTTAGTTCAAGAATTTTTTATAAAAAACCAAATAACTTGATAGCAGTTACCGGAACAAATGGAAAATCTTCAGTAGCAAATTTTTATTTCCAAATTGCAAGTTTAAATAAAGTAAAGGCGGCTTCAATTGGAACATTAGGAATTAATGGCTTGAAAATAAAAAAAAATTTTTCAAATACTACTTTTGATCCAATTGAAATAAATAATATTTTACAAAAATTAAAACAAAAAAAAATTAATAATGTTATTTTGGAAGCGTCAAGCCATGGATTAAATCAGAATAGATTGCATGGATTAAAATTTGATGTTGGTATATTTACAAATTTATCAAGAGATCATTTGGATTACCACAAAACATTTCAAAATTATTTGAACTCAAAGTTAATATTATTCAGGAAATTGATGAAAAAAAATTCATGTGCTATTTACGATGATAAGTTAAAAATTGCCTCAAATTTAAATAGAATTACAAAATCAAATAAAATCAAAAAAATAACATTAGGAAGCTCAGCATCAAGTTTTGTAATCTTAAATCATCAATTTTTAAAAGATGAACAGAAAGTAATATTTAAATTTAATAATAAGAAATATTCTTTTTCAACAAAATTAATTGGAAGAGTACAAATTAAAAATTTACTAATGGCTATTATGGCGGCAATAAATAGTAAAATATCTTTAGAAAAAATTTTAAAAATTACTAAAAAAATTAAACCAGTAAACGGCAGATTAGAAAAAATTGGAAGACTTAACAATAATGGAATTGTCATTCTTGATTATGCACATACACCTGATGCTTTAGAAACCTGCATAAAAGATATTAAGGAACAATTTAAATTAAGAAAAATTAATTTAGTATTCGGATGTGGAGGTGATAGAGACAAACCCAAAAGAAAAATAATGGGTAGAATTGCCAATAAATATTGTAACAAAATATATTTAACAGATGACAATCCAAGAAATGAAGATCCAACAATAATAAGAAGAGATGTAAAATCTAATATTTTAAACAATAAATTATTAGAGATCCCCTCAAGAGAAAAAGCAATAAAATCGGCGATTATGAATATTAAGTCAAACGAGGTAGTTATTATTGCGGGAAAAGGACATGAGATCTACCAAGAATACGCTTTTAAAAAGTATTTTTCAGATAAGAATTTTATCCAAAAATATATTAAAGAGAGAAATAAAACCTTAAATAAGAATTGGAAGTCTAATATTATTTCAGAAGTCACAAAAAAAAAAATTGAAAAAAATATTAAGATTAATGAAGCTTCAATTGATTCAAGAAAAATAAAAAAAAATAATATTTTCTTTGGCATAAAAGGAAAAAATTTTGATGGCAATAAATTTGCTGATAAAGCTTTACGGAGCGGGGCATCAATATCAATCATGGAAGGCAAATTAAAGAATAAAAACAAAAATAAAATATATGTTAAAAATTCTTTAAAAATATTTTCTGAAAGTGCTAAATTAGTAAGAATATCATCCAGTATTTCATCTGTAGCAATTACAGGATCTGCGGGCAAAACTTCCCTAAAAGAGATGCTGGGTCAAATGATAAGTAAATTATGTCAAACATCTTATTCAAAAAGATCTTTTAATAATAAATATGGGGTCCCAATTTCTTTATTTAATATAAATGAGGAAGATAAAATAGGTATCTTCGAAGTAGGGATGAATAAAAAAGGGGAAATTGATCTTCTAACTAAAAACATATTACCTAACATTGGAGTGATTACAAATATATCTTATGCTCACATTGAAAATTTTAAAAATTTAAAGAGTATAGCCCAAGCAAAATCAGAAATTATAAATAATATAGTAGAAAATGGAACAATCATATTGAATGCTGATGATCAATTTTTTAATTTTTTTAAATCAAAAGCTGAAAAAAAAAAGTTAAGAATAATTTCTTTTGGAATAAAAAATAATTCGAATTTACGTTTAATTAAAATAAAAAATAAAAAAAAAAATTGCATTCTTTTCATAAATTACAATAATTCAAAATTAATATTTTCAATTAATAAAAATTTAGAAAATTATATTTATAACATTTTATCAACTTTAGCTGTAATTTCAGTTTTCTTCGATTTGCATGAATTAAATAAATTTTTTTTTAATAACTATAAATTTCCAGAGGGAAGAGGAGATACAAAATTAATTAATTTAAAAGGAAAAAAAATCAATTTAATTGATGAGAGCTATAATTCTAATCCCTTATCTCTAAAATTCGCTTTAAATAAACTAAATAATTTAAATGCTAATTCAAAAAGAAAATTAATTTTATTAGGAGATATGTTAGAACTTGGTAAACATTCTAAAAAATTTCATAGGAAAGCTGCTGAATTTATTAATCACACAGAAATTGATAAAGTTTATGTTTATGGCAAGGATGTAATCGAAACATTTAACAAAATTAGACCACAAAAAAGAGGAAAAATATTAAATACAAAAGAGGATATATTAAATTTTATGATAAAAGATATTAAGAATGGCGAATATCTAATGATCAAAGGTTCAAATTCAACTGGATTAAATAGAATAAGTCAAAACTTGAAAAAAGGTAAACTAAATGCTTTTTAGTCTTTTTTCGAACTTGGTCGAAATTTTTAGTTTTCTAAATGTTTTTAAATATTTGACTGTACGAACAGGTCTCTCAATGTTTACTTCGATGATAGTAGTTTTTCTAGTTGGAGGACCATTAATCAATTATTTTTCTTCACATCAAATTCATGATCCAATTAGAGAAGATGGACCGAGCGAGCATATAGTCAAAAAAATAGGAACTCCCACTATGGGAGGTCTAATGATATTACTTGGTATTTTCTCAGGAGTATTGTTGTGGGGTGATTTGTCAAATCCTTACAATTGGTTCTTAATATATATAGCAGGATCTTTTGGATTACTTGGGGCATATGATGACTTTCAAAAAATAAAAAAAAATAATTCAAATGGTATTTCATCAAAATTAAAAATTGTAATTCAGATAGTTTTAGCGTTAGGTGGAATTTATCTTCTTTATCTTTTTGGTGGATCAAATGAACTTGAAAACCTATATTTTCCGTTTTTTAAAAATTTAGTAATTAACCTGGGCTGGTTTTTTATTCCATTTTATTTATTTGTTATTGTAGGTTCATCTAATGCTGTTAACTTGACTGATGGCCTGGATGGTTTAGCTACAGTTCCTGTTATATTAGTTGCAGCATGTTTTGCTTTTATTAGTTATGTTACAGGAAATATAGTTTTCTCAGAATATTTAAAAATTGTTTATATTGATGGTGTAGGAGAGGCATCTATTTTCTGTGGAGCAATAATAGGATCTTGTCTCGGTTTCTTATGGTTTAATGCACCACCAGCAAAGATTTTTATGGGTGACACAGGCTCTTTAGCCTTAGGAGGTTCACTGGGAGCAGTTGGAATTATTACTAAACATGAAATTGTTCTTGCAATTACGGGTGGTCTATTTGTCTTAGAGGCAGTTTCGGTAATTGCACAAGTGATATCATTTAAACTAACTGGTAGAAGAATATTTAAAATGGCACCAATTCACCATCATTTTGAAAAAAAAGGTTGGCCTGAGTCAACTGTAGTAATTAGATTTTGGATCATTTCAATTATTCTGGCAATGATAGGACTTGCAACTTTAAAATTAAGATAATGAATGAAAGAAAGATTAATTTTAAAAACAAAAAAATTTTAATTTATGGTTTTGGAAAATCTGGTATTTCTTGTTTTAATTTTTTAAAAGGTAATAATAACTGTGTAATATATGACGACAACACAAAAAATATTCCAACTAAGTTTAAAAAAAAATTAATTAATATTAAGAAATTATTTAATACAAGCTTTGATTTCATTGTTTTAAGTCCAGGAATAGATATCAATAAATGTAGAATTTCTGTTTATTTGAGCAGAAATAGGTCTAAAATTATCACAGAACTTGATATATTTGAAATCAGTTATCCAAAAATAAATAAAATAACAATCACTGGAACAAATGGTAAATCGACCACTTCAAAACTTTTATATGATCTTCTAAAAAATAATAAAATGGATGTAAGATTAACGGGCAATATTGGCTATCCAATTTTAATGGAAAAAAAAATAAAAAAAAATACAATATTTGTAATTGAGGCGTCTTCATATCAACTTGATTATAGTCAGTATTTTAAGTCAAAATATTCTGTTATACTTAACCTAAATCCAGATCATCTAGAAAGACATGGAACCTTCAAAAATTATGTAAATGCTAAATTTAAAATTGTAAAATTACAAACTAAAAATGCCTACACTTTTATAGACAGCGAAAATAAAATTCTTAATGAATTAGTAAAAAAACAAAAAATAAAATCTAAAATTATAAAAATAGATTATTTTAAATATAAAAAATATTTTAGACTAATAGACAATATTTATTTTAAAAATTCTAGTAATAGAAAAAATCTTAGTTTCATTTTCAATATTGCTAAGGTCTTAAAGATAAATTTTAAAACAGTAATAAATACCGCTAATAAATTTAAAGGATTAGATTTTAGACAACAAATAATATATCAATCGAGAAAATTATTAATCATTAACGACTCAAAATCTACAAGTTTTTCTTCTTCGGTACCATTGTTGGAAAGTTATAAAAATATTTACTGGATTTTGGGAGGACTTGCAAAAAAAGGTGATAAATTTAAATTAAATAAAAAGTACTCCTCAAATATTAAAGCTTTTGTTTATGGTAAAGATAGAAATCTTTTGATCAATTGTTTACCAAGTAAAATTTTTTGTCAAAGCTCTCTAACACTTAAAAAAATTTTAAAAAATTTAAAAAATAATATTAAAAATGACGATAGCAAAAAAGTAATCCTTTTTAGTCCTTCCGCTGCTTCTTTTGATCAATTTAAAAACTTTGAGGAAAGAGGAAAATTTTTTAATAAAAATATTAAATATATAATTAAAGAAGTAAGAACATGAGTAATTATTTAGATAGCTTTTATCATTGGTGGAAAAATATAGATAAATTTCTGTTATTTTTAATTTTAGGATTATTTTTATTAGGACTTTTTTTTTCATTAGTCTCTACTTCTCTAATAGCTTCAGATAAATTAGATACAAAATCATATTATTTTTTTTTTAAACATTCTGTTTATATAACTCTGGCTATTTTAATTTTGATACTTTTCTCATTCTTGAATCAAAAAATCTTAACAAAATTTTCGTTTATTTTATTTTTGATTACGTTTTTAAGTTTATTATTAGTTCCTTTTATTGGAATTGAAGTAAAAGGATCAAAAAGATGGTTAGATTTGTTTTTTTTACCAAGGTTTCAACCTGTTGAAATTATAAAGCCATTTTTTATAGTGACATTGTCTTTAATGCTAACTATTCAGAGTAGAAGACTATATTTTAAATATTTTTTAAGTACTTTATTTATTTTTCCTATTTTACTGTTGCTAGTTTATCAACCTGACATTGGTCAAACACTTTTAATTACAATGGTCTGGCTAGCTTTAATTTTTGTATCTGGCATTAATATTTTTATATTTTTTGTATTTTTTCTATTGGCAGGTTCTATTGTGAGTTATCTTGTAATTTTTGTTCCTAAATTCGAATATATAAAAATAAGACTTTTAGCTTTTTTAGATTCAAATTCTGGCAATAATTATCAAGCAGAAAAAGCGAGTGACGCAATTATAAACGGAGGTTTTTTTGGAAAAGGTATTGGTGAAGGAACTTTGAATTCAAGAGTCCCTGAGGCTCATACAGATTATATAGTCTCTGTTATATCAGAAGAGTTTGGAGCAATTATTGTCATTGGTATTCTATTTTTGTATCTAATTTTTTCTTATAAGGTTATTCAAAAAATAAATTTATTAAATGAAGATACTTATAAATTAATTTTGATTGGTTGTATCTCTTTAATATTGTTACAAACTTTTATACATGTAGGTGTTAACATAAGAATACTTCCAACAACAGGCATGACACTTCCGTTCTTAAGCTATGGTGGATCATCAATTGTTAGTACAGCAATTGTCTCTGGTATAATTTTAAATTTAACTAAAAGAAAAATAGATTAATTAATGAAAAAAATTCTCATTACAACTGGTGGTTCTGGAGGCCACGTAATTCCATCATTAAGCATATATGATGCTTTAAAAGATGATTTTGAAGTACATATTACAACAGATTTAAGGGGATCAAAATATATTAATAATAATTATAATTTCTCATTGATAGATGTGCCAAATATTTATTCAAATTTAGTATTACTACCATATAATTTTATAAAATTTTTTATTTCAATATATAAATCTTATAGACATCTAAAATCAAATAATTTTAATATTTTAATAAGTACAGGCGGGTATATGTCTCTTCCTTTGTGCTTGGCTTCAAATTTATTGAATATAAAAATTTATATTTTTGAGCCAAATTCGGTTTTAGGTAGAGCTAATAAACTTACCTTGGGTTTTGCAAAAAAGATTATTTGTTATGATAAAAACTTAAGAGGTATATCTAAAAAATATTTGAATAAAATTTATTTAGTTAAACCAATTCTTAGAAAAGAAATTTATAATTATAAAAAAAATGAAAAAAAAATACTTGGTGAGCAAAAACAAATACTAATTTTTGGTGGTAGTCAGGGGGCAAAATTTTTTGATGAGTTTATTAGTAAAATGATCATAAAACTCTCAAAAAATCAAAGCATCAAAGTTTTACAGCAAGTAACAAATCAAAAATCGAAAAAAAAAATACAAGATTTGTACCAAAACAATCATATTAAACATGAGTTATTCGATTTTGACGATAAATTACTATATAAAGCAGTTAATTGCGATTTAGCCATTACTCGTTCTGGTGCTTCAGCAATTTCAGAATTAAGTCATTTAAATATTCCATTTGTGGCAATTCCATTTCCGTATGCTAAAGATAATCACCAGTACTATAATGCGGAATTTTATGAAAAAAATAAATCTTGTTGGTTAATTATGCAGAAAGATGTAAATGAAAAAAATTTTACAGATTTGTTGAGCAAAATATTGGTTGATCAAAACGAATATTTTTCAAAGAAAAATAACTTAGCTCAGCTTACAAAAGAAAATACCTGGGAAGTAAATAAATCTAAGCTAACCAAACTATTAAATGAAAATTGATTTAGGAAAAAATGAACTTATTCACTTTGTTGGCATAGGAGGAATAGGTATGAGCGGCTTAGCTTTGATTATGAAAGGTTTAGGTTATAAAGTTCAAGGTAGTGATATTGCTCACAATAAAAATATTGAGAGATTAAGTGAAAAAAAAATTAAAGTATTTTTAAATCATAAAAAAGAGAATATAAAAAAAACTTCAGTATTAGTAATTTCATCCGCAATAAAGAAAAATAATCCTGAAGTAGTAGAGGCAATAAAAAGAAATTTACCAGTATATACTAGAGGAGATATGTTAGGCCATATAGTATCTTTCATGAGAAATGTTGTTGTTACTGGTTCACATGGAAAAACTACAACAACATCATTGGTATCTAATATATTTTCTTCAGCTAATTTAGATCCAACGATAATCAATGGTGGTGTATTAAATTCACTTGGTAATTCTGCTAAACTAGGTAAAAGTAATTGGTGTGTAACAGAGTCAGATGAGTCAGATGGAAGTTTTCTAAAAATACCTTTTACATATTCAATTATTACAAACATAGACTCTGAGCATTTGGATTATTATAAAAATTTTAATAATCTTAAAAAAAGTTTTTTAAAATTTGTTGAAAAGATACCTCCAATAGGAAAAGGGTTTATATGCAGTGATGATAAAAATCTTATAAATTTAATTGAAAAAACAAAAAATAAAAACTTTTACACTTATGGAAAGAATGAAAAATCTAATTTTCAGATTTTTAATATCAAACAAAATTACAATCTATCTAGTTTTGATATTAAAATAAATATTCCAAGTAAACGTAAAATAATAAAGAATATTAAATTACCTATGATTGGTTTACATAATATTAGGAATGCAACTGCTGCAGTTGCGCTAGCATTTACAATTGGGTTGCCTGAAAAATATATTAAATTTGGACTATACAACTTTAAAGGAGTTCAGAGAAGATTTTCACATCTATTTGATTATAATAAAATTAGTTTTTATGATGATTATGCTCATCATCCAACTGAGATAAGTTCAGTTTTAAGTGGAGTTAAAAATGTTTACAAAAATAAAGAAATTATTTGTGTTTTTCAACCGCATAGAGTTTCAAGAGTTATAAATTTAAAAAAAGAGTTCTCAAAATGTTTTAAAAAAGCGGATATAGTATTATTATGCCCAATTTATAAGGCTAATGAAAAATTAAAACTTAACTTTACCTATCAATATTTTGCAAAACTAATTATAAAAAATTCTAACGTTAGATTAATACATGTGGAAAATGAAATTCAATTAAAAAGTTTTATAAAGCAAAATTCATTTGGTCAAAAAATATATATAGGTATGGGTGCAGGATCTATTTCTAGCTGGATGAAAAATTTAAAAAATATTTTTTAATGAAAAAAGAAGATATAAAAAAATTAGCATTATCTATTGATGGTGATATTTTTTTTGATCAAAGTATAAAAAATTTAAATTGGTTCAATATTGGAGGAAAAGCAGAAATTTTTTTTAAACCTAAATCCTTAAAAGGTCTAATAGAATATCTCAAATTATATGCTAATCGCGGAAAAATATTTGTTTTAGGAAATGGGTCTAATGTATTATTTGATGATGAAAAATATCAAGGTACCATAATTAAACTAGGAAAAAATTTTTCTAACATTGCTTTACTTGATAGAGAAACAATTATTGCAGGAGCAGCAGTAACTCAAAAAAAATTGTCAGAATTTGCTAAAGACAATAATATTTCAGGATTAGAATTTATGTCATGTATTCCAGGCTCAATTGGTGGAGGCATTAGAATGAATTCTGGCTGTTTTAAAAAAGAATTTAAAGATATTTTGATTTCTATTCAATTAGTAGATTTTAAAGGTATTATGAGAAGTATACCTGCTGACAAAATCAAATTTAATTACAGATCAATTGAGCTACCTAAAGATTTAATTTTTTTAAGTGCCACCTTTAAAGGAAAAGAAAAAAGTAGTTTTGAAATTAATAACTTTATGAAAGAGTTGATTATTAAAAAAGAACTAGCTCAACCAACTAAAATTAAGACTGGTGGTAGTACTTTTAAAAATCCTATTAATCAAACAGATAAAAAAGTTTGGGAATTGATTAGATCAGCTGTTCCAAATGAAACAAATTATGGTGATGCGATTATTTCTGAAAAACACGCAAATTTTTTTGTGAATAAAAAAAATGCAAAATCTGAAGAAATGAAGTCTTTAATTAATTTTGTAAAAGATCAGGTAAAGAAAAAGACAGGTATAAAATTAGATACTGAAATTGTGATTGTTGAATAATGCTTAAAATTTTAATTTTAGCTGGAGGCTATTCTAATGAAAGGGAAATTAGTTTAATTACTGCTAAAAGTGTTATTAAAGAGTTAAAAAAGAATAATAAATATAAGCTCTTATTAATTGAACCTGATGGAAATTTTGTTAAAAAATTAAGGAAATTTAATCCAAATTTAGTTTTTAATCTTTTACACGGAAGATACGGCGAGGATGGTTATATACAATCAATTTTAGAGTGTGAAAAAGTGAAATATACTCATTCTGGAGTTTTATCATCATCACTTGCGATTGATAAAGAAATATCAAAAAAAATTTTTATTGAAAATAATATATTAACACCTCCCTATTTAAAATTTGTCTTTAATAATAATATAAATTTAAAAACTATAATTAATAAAATTGATAAAAAGTTAAAATTTCCTGTTGTTCTTAAGCCAATTAATGAAGGATCTAGTGTAGGTGTATACATTGTGAACAAAAAAGATTTTAAACAGAATTTGATAAAATTAGAAAAATTTAAAGAAATTCTAATTGAAAAATATATACCTGGAAGAGAAATTCAGGCAGCAATATTAGGTAATAAAAAATTAGGAATAATTGAATTGAAACCTAAAAGAAAATTTTATGATTATAAAGCTAAGTATAGTGCAAGCGCTAAAACAGAGCATATTATACCAGTAAAAATTAGTGAAAAAAATTTTGATAAAGTCAATGAAATAGCCATGAAAGCACATAAACTTTTAAAATGTAGAGGTGTCTCTAGGTCTGACTTCAGATTTTACAAAAATAAATTTTATTTATTAGAATTAAATACTCAGCCAGGTATGACTTCCCTGTCCTTGGTACCAGAAATCGCAAGGCATAGAAAGATTAGTTTTATACAGCTTATAGAAGAAATAATTAAAGATGCTTCCATTAATAAGTAAGCATAGACTTTATGTCTATTTACTTTTTTTTATTTTTTTAAGTTCAATATTTAACTTCAAATTATTAGAAAGTTATAAAGATAAATTCAGTTTGAAAAATATTAATGTAAGTGGATTACCAGATTATGAAAAAAAAATTATCGAAATTGAATTAAATAATTTAAAAAATATTAATATTTTTAAATTAGATGAAGATCATGTTTTAGATAAGTTAAAAAATTTTAAATTCTTAGAACAGATTTATGTAAACAAAATTATCCCATCTTCTATAAGTATAAATTTATCAAAAACAACAATTTTAGGAAAAACCTTAATAGATGGAGAGATTTTTTATGTTGGAAAAAATGGAAAATTTATAAATTCAAATCAAATTTTTCAAAAAAAGGAGTTTCCTCTAATTTTTGGAAAATTTAAAGTAAATGATTTTCTAAATTTATACGAAATTTTAAAAAGTTATCAAATTGACTTAGATAAAGTTAAAAAATATTATTATTATAAAAATAAAAGATGGGATTTGTCCTTTTCTGATGGCTTAAAACTAATGTTACCATCTAATAATATAGAAGAATCTTTAAATATCTTTAAAAAATTATTAGACACCAACAATTTAGAAAATATTAAAATTATTGATTTAAGAATTAATAACCAAATTATATTAACAAACAATGAGTAACAATTTTGAAACTATAGTAGATTTTGGATCTAAAAATTTAAAACTAGGCGTATTTGATAAATCATTAAAAAGTATTTATTTTTCAAAAGTTGAAATTGATGAAGTCAAAGAAAATGAAGACTCAGACTATGCCTTAAATAAATTAATAAGGAGTGCTGAAAAAAATTTATCAACTCATTTAGTTGATGTAAATATCTTATATGATACTTCAAGATATAACTTTTTAGAACTTTCAATAAAAAAAAACTTTGATCAACCTACTATGTTCAAAAAACAATACCATAGTTTATTAGAGGAGGCTAATTTTATTATTTCTGAAAATAATTACAAAGATCAAATAATGCACATTATTGTAAATAATATAATTGTAGATAATAATAAAAATTTGAATTTTTCAAATGAGGATACAAAAATTAAATCATTAATATTAGAGATCAAATTTATTTGTCTTAGCAAATCATTAATAAAGGATATTTACAATAAATTTAAAAAAAATAATTTGAATATTTTAAATATGTATTGCTCAAGTTATGTTAAATCAATCTATTATAATAAAAAGCATCAAAGTCTAAATAACATTTTATTTTTAGACATTGGTTATGAGCGCACAAGTGCTATATTTTATAAAGACAAGAAATTTCAATTTTTCAATTGCGTACCACTTGGTGGTAATAGTATCACTAAAGACATTTCAAAAGTTTTAAAATTAAATATTAATTATTCAGAAAAATTAAAAAAAAAATTTAACACAAAAGAAAATGAAAACTCTTTCAAGCAAGAAACTAATGATATGACAAATATATATACTGAAATCTTGAAAAATAATATTTCTGTTGATTTGTTAAAACAGGTTATAGATGCTAGAGTTGATGAAATTGTAGAGTTGAGCACTATACAAAATAATTATCTTAAAAAAATATACGATTCTGAACAACCAGTAATAATTTTTACTGGAAATGGTTCTAAGATGTTATCAAATAATAATAATCTTAAATCTAAAGTAAATTTTCATAAATTAATATTTTCAAAAGAAAATGATTCTATGATTTGTGATGCCGGAATTTATTATCACAGAAGTGATGAAAGATTATTAATGCAGAAAAGAAAAAAATCAAAAAAAACAGGCTTTTTTGAGAATTTTTTCAATTTATTTTCTTAATAGTTGTATTTTCTTGTAATATTACTTGAATATTAAATTTTACCTATTTTTGTATATTTCTTTAATGTCTGTTTTATCTCAATCAACAATAGCAAATAAAATTTCATTTTCTGGAGTTGGAATTCATACTGGTAAACCAGTTAAAATGAATATTTTGCCTGCACCACCAAACTCAGGAATTATTTTTAAAAGAATAGATTTAAATCAAAAGAATGTTGTAGTTCCAAATTTTGAAAACGTTTGTGATGCTACACTTTGTACGACATTATCAAACCAATTTGGTACAAAAGTTTCTACAATTGAACATCTTATGGGAGCATTTTTAGGATTGGGAATAGATAACGCTATTGTTGAAGTAGACTCACAAGAATTGCCAATTCTTGATGGATCTGCAAGAGAATTTGTAAAAAAGATCAAAGAAACAAAATTAAAAAATAGCGATATTCCAATTAAATTAATAAAAATAAATAACCATGTAGAATTAAAAGAAGGAAACAAATTCATATCAATTGACAAATCAAACACTTCATTAGAAATAGAATTTGAAATTAATTATAATAACAAGCTGATCAAAGATCAAAAAAATAAGATAAATGTTTTTGAAGATAATTTAAATGAAATATTTGATTCAAGAACATTTTGCCTTTACGAAGATATTGAAAAACTTGCAAAAATTGGTTTAGGAAAGGGAGGATCTTTAGAAAACGCTGTTGTTGTGAAAGATGATAAAATTCTTAACGAGAATGGGTTAAGAAATAAAAATGAATTTGTAAATCATAAAATACTTGATTGTATGGGAGATTTATTTTTGGTTGGTTATAGATTAATTGGATCTATAAAATGTAGACAGGGTGGACATAGTTTGACTAATAAATTGTTAAGAAAAGTATTTAGTGATAATAAAAATTACTCTTTAATAGAAATTAAAGGGAAAAACTTGCCTCATTCATTAATAAATAATCGTCACAATTTAAAATCTATAGCTTAAAAATTAGAATTTTAAAAAATATTCTGCTAAAATTCTTTGATGAAATTTCATAATTTACTACTAATAATTTTTTTAATTTTTGGGCAAATTTCATGCTCAGATAAAGAAGAAAAAGTTTCAATTATTAAAGAAGATAATTTAGAGATGCAGATGATAGAAGCTTATAAAGAAGGACTTAGAGAATTTAATAAAGGTGATATTTTTTTTGCTGCTAAAAAATTTAATGAAGTTGAGCTTTTATACCCTCAGTCTATTTGGGCACCAAGATCTATACTAATGGCTGGATATGCTTATTATTCTCAATTGTATTTTGCTGATGCAATAATTGAATTAGAAAGATTTTTAGATAAATATAAGGGACATCCAGATACTGATTACGCATATTATTTAATCGCATTATGTCATTATAATCAGATTGTAGATGAAAAAAAGGATCTTGGAGAAATAATTAAAGCTAAAAATTATTTTAATTTGCTTATTAAAAACTTTCCTAACACAGATTTTGCAGAAGATGCAAAATTTAAACTAGAATTAATTCATGAAATACTTGCCTCAAAGGAACTATATTTAGCAAACTATTATTTAGATAGAGAAAAGTGGATTCCAGCAATGAATAGATATAAAAAAATTGTTAACGAATATGATACAACAATTTTTGTCGAGGAAGCCTTGTATAGATTAGTCGAACTTAATTATAAATTAGGTATAATTGATGAAGCAAAAAAATACGCTTCTTTACTTGGTTATAACTATCAATCAAGTGAATGGTATGAAATATCCTATAAAATCTTAAACTCGAATTACAAAAAAACAGAAATAAATAAAGAATTTAAAAATAAAAAATCAATATTTAAAAAATTTAAGCAATTACTCCAATAAAATTATTAAATGAAAGAAAATGAAATTAAAAAATATTATTTAAAGAAAATAACTGAATTTGAAACACATAATAAACTTTATTTTCAAAAAAGTAATCCAAAAATATCTGATCATGAGTATGATAAACTTAAGAAAGAAATTTTAGACTTAGAAAGAAAAAATTCCTTTTTAAAAAGTGATTCCTCACCTTCAAACTCCTTGGGTTATGCTCCTTCAAAAAATTTTGTTAAATCAGAGCATAGAGTTAAAATGTTGTCTTTATCGAATGCATTTGATAGTGAAGATTTAGGAAATTTTGAGAAGAAAATATTTAATTATTTAAATAAAAAAATTGAAGTAGAGTATAGTGTAGAGCCAAAAATTGATGGAATTTCTGCATCATTAACTTATAAAAATGGTTTACTGGTATTAGGTACCTCAAGAGGGGATGGAAATATAGGTGAAGTAATTACTGAAAATTTAAAAACTATTCTTGATATACCTCAGAAAATAACGAACAAGGATTTCCCAAAAGATATTGATATCAGAGGAGAAGTTTTTATTAAAAAAAAAGACTTTAATTTATTAAAAAATAATTTTGCTAATCCTAGAAATGCTGCTTCTGGCACACTTAGGCAAAAAAATCCAAATCAAACAAAAAAAATCCCACTTAATTTCGTTGCTTATACTTATGGTTATTTTGAAAATAAAACTATCAAGAAACAATCAGAATTTTTAAACTCATTAAAAAAATGGGGATTTAAAATAAGTGAACACAACAAGATTTTAAACAGCATTAAAGATTTAATAAATTTTCATAAAAAATTTGAACATGAAAGGTTTGATTTAGAATATGATGTAGATGGTTTAGTTTATAAAATTAATAGTCTTGAACTTCAAAAGAGATTAGGATTTACAGCAAATTCACCAAGGTGGGCTATAGCTCATAAATTCTCAGCAGATAGCGCTTACTCAAAAGTAACAGACATAGACATTCAAGTTGGTAGAACAGGAGCATTAACCCCAGTAGCAAGAATAAAACCAGTAAATATAGGAGGTGTAGTAGTTTCTAATGCAACACTTCATAATGAGGATGAAATAAATAGAAAAGATATAAGAATTGGAGATACTGTAAAAATAGAGAGAGCAGGAGATGTAATACCGCATGTAATACTTGTTGATTTAAAAAAAAGAGATAAAAAATCAAAAAAATTTGTATTTCCTGATAATTGTCCTTCATGTGGTTCAGATACAATTAAAGAGTTTAACAAAATAACAAAAAAATTTGATGCAGTAAGAAGATGCACAAATGAAGGTTTTGACTGTGAAAAAATTGCAATTGAAAGAATTAAACATTTTATTTCTAAAGAAGCAATGAATATTGATGGTTTTGGAAAAAAAGTTGTAGAAAATTTTTGGGATCTTAATTTAATAAGATTACCACAAGATATATATAATTTAGATTATTCTAAAATTTCGAATTTAGAAGGTTGGGGACAACTTTCAGTATCAAATTTAAAATATTCAATAGATCAATCAAAAAAAGTTTCATTTGACAGATTTTTATATGCAATCGGTATTAGACATATCGGTTTAGAAAATGCTAAACTTTTAGCAGAATATACAAAGTCTATTAAAAATTTTATGAGTTTTATCAAAAAAAATAACATAAATGAATTTCTAAACATAGATGGAATTGGAGATACACAAATAAACTCCTTAAAAAAATTTTTCAATAACAAATTGAATTATACTGTGATTGAAAAATTATCTAAGATATTAAATATTTCTGATCTTAAATTGAACAAAAATGGTAAACTTCAAAATAATACATTTATGTTTACTGGAAAATTATTAAATATGAGTAGAGCCGAAGCAAAATCATTAATTGAAAATAATTCAGGATCAGTTGTTAGCTCTGTAAATAAAAGATTAAAATATTTAATAATTGGTGATAAGCCAACAAATCGAAAAGTACAAAAAGCTAAAGAATTAGGAATTAAAGTTTTATCTCAAAAAGAGTGGCTTAATTTACTAAATTAAACTAGCTAACCATTTTTTTTCATTTTTATTTAAAAACGCAGATATATTATTATAAACATCAAAGTGATACTTAAATAAATAATTTCTTTCTTTCTTGTTAAGCATTTTTAGATTAATTAAATCAATATCAATCGGTGCCATTGTTAAATTTTCAAATAAAAGTTTATTTTTGGCCTTTTTAATAAAAACTAGATTTTCAATCCTAATACCAAAATCATTTTTTTTATAATAACCTGGTTCGTTGCTTAAAACCATACCTTCTTCTAATTTTACGATGTTATGTTTAGATATACCTTGTGGCCCTTCGTGAACATTTAGAAATGCCCCAACTCCATGTCCAGTTCCGTGACGATAATCAAGGCCAGCAGAATTGAGACTTTTTCTAGCTATTTTATCAATATTATGGCCATTCTTCTCTTTATTTATATTTGATAATGCAACAGCTATATGTCCTTTCAATACTCTAGTAAATATATTTTTAACTCTGTTTGAAACATTCGAAAAGCATACTGTCCTTGTTACGTCTGTAGTTCCCCATTTATACTGACCACCAGAATCAACTAGTAGTAAATCTTTATTTTCTAGTTTTCTATTAGAAAACTTATCAGATCTATAGTGAATAACTGCCCCGTTTGGTCCAGATCCAGCAATTGTATTGAAACTTGGGTACAAATAATTTTTACCTCTTTTTCTGAAGTTCTCTAACTTTTTCTCAATTTTCAATTCAGTCAGATTATTAATTTTTTGTTTTTTAATCCAAAATAAAAATTTTGTTAAAGCCACACCATCTTCAATGTGTGCATTAATCATATTTTTAATCTCAGTTTTATTTTTTAATGATTTAAAAAAATAAATAGGATCTTTTTTTTCAACTATTTTGAATTTATAATTGATTAGACTCTGTTCAAATACTGAACAAGTTTTATTATCAATACTAAAATTTCCAGTTTTAAGATTAATTAAACATTTTAAAATACTATCCTTATCTAAAAAGTTTATTTTTAATTTTCTCAGGCTTAATTTTATTTTATTTACTTTATCTTTATTTGAAAAAAAGAATATTTTTTTATTTTTTGTTAATATCATCTTACAATTTGCAATAGGAGAATTTGGGAGATCTTTACCTCTAATATTAAGCAACCAACAAATATTTTCACCTGAGCTTATAAAATTATAATCAATTTTCTTCTTATTCATTAATTGAATTAATCGATTTATTTTATTATTTACATTTTCACCCGCCACTTTAGGTTCTAGACTAAAGAAGGGATAATTATCGTCAGTTTTATTTTCGTTTTTAAATTTATAACTTAAAGGAACTAAATTGAAATTATTGCCAAAATATTTATTTAAAGTTTCCCAAGTAAAAAGATCAGGATCAAATCCAATTTTTATTTTTTTTTTTAAAATATCTTTAGGCCAGACATAAGGAATTTCACATATTTTAAATGTTTTGCCAGACTCTTTTTCTGCTTGAATGGTATATCTACCATCAACAAATAAATATTTCTTATATTTTAAAAAAATAGCAAAGCCGGCAGACCCAGAGAAATTTGTAATTGATTTAAGATTATTTATTTTAGAATACTCAGTAAAATAATTATCATTTTTTGGTAAGATATAAGCATCTAAATTATTAGAATAAATGATATTATTTATCTCAATACTCATTTTAACTTTTTTTGATAACGTATCCAACCAGGACTTCTAATTTCGCTTTCATTTTCAAAATCTATATCTTGGTTAAATTCAAAATCTTCTTCTTTTTCTTCCACAAAATTATTATTTTTTTTAATATACTCATCTGGCAACTCATCTACAAACCTTGAAGCCATGCTGTCAATCCAGTCTCCTTGATAAAACCTATTCATAGAAAATGATATTTTTGCAAGCTTTTTTGCTCTAGTAATAGCAACATAAGCTAATCTTCTTTCCTCCTCTAATCCACTTTCGCCCTTTTCTTCAATACTTTTTTGATGAGGAAATAAACCTTCTTCCCATCCAGGCAAAAATACAACATCAAATTCAAGTCCTTTAGATGCGTGTATTGTCATTAAATTGACTTTTTCACTTTGCCAATCTTGGTCTAATGAGGTTGCAAGAGCTACATGCTCTAAAAAACTTTCCAAATTGTCAAATTCTTTCATTGCATTTAATAATTCTTTTATATTTTCTAATCTATTCTCATTTTCTAAGTCTTTCTTATTTTTTAGCATTTCACTGTATCCAGATTCATCAAGAATTGTTTGCAATAACTTGTTGTGGTTCATTTTATTACTTAGATCATTTCTCCATTTAGCCAAAAGATTAATAAGAGAATTTAAACCTAATTTTGTTTTAGGTTTAATTTTGTTATGTTCAATCAAATGTTTTGAAGCAATTTCCATAGAGCATTTATTTAATTTAGCAAAATTATTAATTGTTTTAATAGTTGTGGCTCCAATTGATCTTTTTGGAACATTTAAAATTCTTTCGAATGACAAATCATCCTGAGGTTGACAAACTGTTCTTAAGTATGCAACACAATCTTTTACTTCTGCCCTTTCGTAGAATTTAATACCACCAATAATTCTATACGGTACACCAATTTTTAAAAATCTTTCTTCAAATTCTCTAGTTTGAAAAATAGCTCTTACAAGAATTGCAACCTCATTAAATGAGAATTTATTCTTAAAATCCTCAATATTTGAGCCTATTTCAATTGCTTCATCTTTTACATTTCTAAAACAGTTTAAAGTAACAAGCTCTCCATCTTCTCGATCTGTAAAAAGTTTTTTTCCTACTCTTTTTTGATTATTTTCAATAATATTTGAAGCAACATTTAAAATATTTTGAGTTGACCTATAATTTTTTTCTAATCTAATTATTTTTGTATTCTTATATACATTTTCAAATTGAAGAAAATTTTTAATTTCTGCTCCTCTCCAGCTATATATTGATTGATCATCATCTCCAACACAGCAGATATTTTGATTATACTCAGCTAAATATTTAAGCCATTCACTTTGAATAAAATTTGTATCTTGATATTCATCTACTAAAATATATTTAAATTTCTTTGAATACATTTTTGATATATCGTTATGTTTTTCAAAGATTTTAACAGTATGAAGTATTAAGTCGCTAAAATCTGCAGCATTTAAATCTATTAATTTTTGTTGATATATTTTATAAATTCCCAGGAAATTTTTTTCCAATATTTCCTTACGTTTGAGTATCACTTCATTAGGGTAAAAACCTTTATTTTTCCATTTATCAATGACTGCCAAGATATATCTTGGAGATATTTTTTTTGTGTCTATATTTTCAGATTTACATATATTTTTTATTAATCTTACTTGATCATCTTGATCAATAATTGAAAAATTAGATTTTAAACCTACTGCCTCTGCATGTTTTCTCAATATTTTTGCGCTTATTGAGTGAAAAGTACCTAACCAAGGAAGGCCTGTTACCTCTTTTCTTAAATATTTAGATACCCTCAATTGCATTTCCTTTGCAGCTTTATTTGTAAATGTCACTGCTAAAATTTGATTGGGAAATGCTTTGTGCTGTTTTACTATATGAGCAATCCTCGAAGTAAGGACCCTAGTTTTACCTGAACCTGCACCTGCAACTATTAAAAGAGGCCCATTTAGATATAAAACAGCTTCTTCCTGACTTTCATTAAGATTTGTTAAATACTCTAAATTCATCGTTTATTTTTTTTTAATATAAGCGATATTGAATTAATGAAAAAAACAAACAAATTGCCGCCTGTAATAAAAGGTATTTTTTTATTCATTACATTGCTATTTTTATTTGGCATTTATTTATCAATACCAGTTTTATTTAATTATAAAAGTGTAGAAAACATTATCGAGAAAAAATTTTTTTCAGATTTTGACATTAAATTAAATATTAATGGTGACATAAAGTACCAATTACTACCAAAACCTCATTTGTTAATTAGCAATTCCTCACTATCATTAGATAAAAATAGAGAAGAAAAAATGCTAATTAATATTGAGAAATTAAAGATTTTCGTAAATTTAAATAATTTATATCCAAAATCTAAAATAAACTTTAAAAAATTTGAAATAAGTGAAAATAATTTTTTGCTGAGGAAGAACGAATATATTATTTTAAGAAATTACTTCCATAATAGTAAAAGTAAACCATTTCATATTACAAATAGTAAAATTTTTATATCGGACGATAAAGATCAGACTTTGATAATATCACCAGTTGAAAAAATAGTTTTCATGACTTCTAAGAAAGATAATTTTAAGAAATTGACTATTAATGGAAATTTATTTGATTTAAAATTTAAATCTCTATGGAAAAAAGAATTTAATTCTGAATTTAATTCAAAAATAGAAATAGACTTCAAAAATCCTAATATATCCATGAAAAATAAATTAGATTACGACAACATCTTAGATTTTAAGGGATCAGCATTAATTAATTTCTTAAATCAAAATATTGAGATTGATTATAAATTAAAAGATAACAGAATTTCTCTTAAATCACCTAATAATAATAACAATATTAATATAGATGCATTAATTGAGTTAAAACCATTTTATTTAAATTCAAATATTATTTTAAATAAGCAAAATTTAAATTTTTTGATTGATGAATTAGTTTTTTCAATACTTAATTTAAATTCTGATTTAATTGGAAACATAAATGGAGATTTAAAATTATCTTTAATTAATATAGAGCATGAACTTATAAGGGATGGCTATATTACTTTTAATATAGATCAAAAAAAAATTAACTTGAATAAAATTGTAATCAGTTTGGATAATATTGGTATAATTGAATCTGAAGTAACATACGAGGAGAAAAATGGGGAAATAATTTTTAATTCTTCAAATGTTATAACTATTAAAAATAGAAAAAATTTTGCTCGAAAATTTCAAATGAATGTTAATAAAGTTATACATTTAAATAAAATATTCTTTAAAATAAAAAAAAATATTAGTTCAGGTATAATTTCTATTTATGATATAAATTTTAATAAATTAGATGTTACAGATAAAAATATAGAAAAAATTTCATATAATATAAAAAATTCACAAGAGTTTAACTCACTAGTTAAAAGAATTTTAAGTAATTAAATAGGTTTTATCATCTTATATGGATTTACAATTATATCATAATCTCTCTCAGAAATAAGACCTGTTCTCATAGCTTCTATTTTAAGAGTAGTCTTATTCTTTAAAGCATTTTTTGCAATCTTAGCTGCATTATCATATCCAATTATAGGAGATAAGGCAGTTACTAACATTAAAGAATTATCAACTAAATATTTAATTCTGTTTTTGTCAGCTTTTAATCCAGATATACAATATTTTGCAAAACTTTTTGTGCTATCAGATAATATTTTAATTGATTGAAGAACATTATGAATTATTAGAGGTTTAAAAACATTAAGTTCAAAATGTCCATGCGATCCAGCCATGGTAATTCCATTATGATTTCCAATTACTTTCACACATACCATTGTTACAGCTTCACATTGGGTTGGGTTTACTTTACCAGGCATTATTGATGACCCTGGTTCATTTTCTGGAAGTATTAACTCTCCATATCCAGCTCTAGGACCTGACCCTAAAAATCTAATATCGTTTGCAATTTTCATCAAACATACTGCTGTTGTGTTCAGTGTACCTGAATAATTTACAATTGCGTCATGAGCAGCTAAAGCTGCAAATTTATTTTTAGCTGGTTTAAATGGCAATTTTGTTATTTTTTTTATTTCAGAAACAATTTTCTTATCAAAATTTTTTTTAGTGTTTATACCAGTACCTACAGCAGTTCCACCTTGTGCGAGATAGTAAATTTCATTAAGAGAAACTTGAATTCTTTTTATACACTCGTCTAATTGTGATTGATATCCAGAAAATTCTTGTCCTAGTGATAAAGGTGTTGCATCTTGTAAATGTGTTCTTCCTATTTTGACAATTTTGTTAAATTCTCTTACTTTCTTTTTCAACTCTTTGTTTAATAGAATTAAACTTGGCAATAGTCTCTCTTTAGTTTCCATAGCTATAGCAATATGCATCGCTGTTGGAAAAACGTCGTTGGTAGATTGAGATTTATTGACATGATCATTTGGATGTACAGGTTTTTTAGTACCTTTTTTTCCTTTTAGTATTTCAATAGCTCTATTTGATATTACCTCATTTACATTCATATTTGTTTGAGTACCAGATCCAGTTTGCCAAACTTTTAAAGGAAAATGATTATCTAATTTTCCACTTATTATTTCATCCGCAGCTCTGACAATTGATTTACAAATTTTTAAACTAATGTCATTATTCCTATAATTAGTAATAGCTGCAGCTTTTTTTATTATAGCTATAGACTTTATTAATTTCGGCCTCACTAAGACATCTCCAATATCAAAGTATTTTTTGGATCTTTGAGTAGAAGCTCCCCAATACTTATCCACAGGCACCTTAATAGTACCAATGCTGTCATATTCTTTTCTGAATTTCATAATTAAATTTTGAGAGTATATTAAATCCTTATACATTAAATAATATTAAATTCATATAGGAGCAAAATGACAAATTTTGAGAAGGTTGGATTATTTATGAAAACTTTTAATCAGGATGTTAAAGTTTCATCAAGCCTAAGCACAGATAAAATAAATTCATTAAGAATATCACTTATTAATGAGGAATTAGAGGAACTCAAACAAGCTATTTCAGATAAAAATTTAACCGAAGTTGCTGATGCTTTAACTGATATATTGTATGTAACTTATGGGGCAGGCCATGCATTTGGTATTGATCTAGATAAATGTTTTGATGAAGTCCAAAAGTCCAACATGAGTAAGTTAGGAAAAGATGGTAAACCTATATTTAATGAATTTGGAAAAGTTATGAAGGGGCCTGATTACTTTAAACCCAATTTGTCAAAATTTATTAAATAACTTAAAGCCAACTTGGTTTAAGTGCTTTAATATTTGCATCTCCACATTTTAAATTATTCTCAAAATTAAAATTTTTATTTTCTAGTTTTAACAAAGCAAATGGATTTTTATTATTAATTAACAATTTTCCTATATTTTTGTTCTCAGAAGTAATTTCCTCACTGTTTAGATCACCATTTATTACTTTTATTGCAAATAATCTTTTACTAAGTTTGTCTTTAAGTTTTATTCTTGCTGTATTTTCTTGTCCCACATAACATCCTTTTTGAAAATCAATTCCATTTAATTCCTCAAAGTTACATTCAATCCCAAAAATTTTATTTTGTAAATCTTTCGTATCAATTTGAGGTATGCCCAATTTATGACTGTGGTTATAGTACTCCTCAACATCTGAAACTTCTAAACCTAATTTTTTTAAAGATAGATATAATTTTTCTAAATTAATTACCAGCCTGGCTCCTAATTTTTTAGATCTTGGATCTAAAAGGATGGGATCTTCCCTAAATTTAATTGTATAACCTTCTTCATCTTTAGAATTTTCTATCTCTAAAAATTTTTCTTTACTTAAATTTGCTACAACAAACTCATTACTAAGATTTAGTATTTCTACTTTTGATCTAAGTTTGTATAAATTTAATTGTTTATATAAATCATCTATATTTTTTTTCTCACAATCTAATAGATAGCCCAATTTATGTTTAATAATTATAAAATCGTAGAGATATTTACCTTGAGGGGTTAGAAGAGCTGAAAAACAACTTCTGTTCTCTGATACATTTTCAATATTGTTCGTAATTAAATTTTGTAAAAACTCTTTAGCATCTTGTCCATTAATATAAAGAAGACCTCTATCTTCTAATATGTAAACATTATTTCTATTCATATTGTAATACTATAACAAATGATATAAGTACTTTTTTTATAAATGTTAGACCTAATAATCAAAAATGGAAAGTGTTATATTGATAAAGATCTTAAAGATGTAGATATAGGTATTAAAAATAGCAAGATCGTAAAAATTGGAAAGTTAAATGAAGATGCAAGTCAATCAATTGATGCAACTGGACTTACAGTTCTTCCCGGATGTATTGATACTCAAACGCATTTTAGAGAACCAGGCTCAACAGATACTGAAGATTTAGCCACAGGAAGTAGGGCAGCAATTGTTGGAGGTATTACCTCGGTGTTTGAAATGCCAAATACAAATCCTGCAACCACAAATAAAGCAGAATTTCAAAGAAAAATAGATTTAGCAAAAAATAGAATGTATTGTAATCATGCATTTTATTTTGGGGCTACTCCCACTAATCAAAGCGAATTAGCTGACCTTAAGGGTTTAGATGGATGTTGTGGTGTAAAATTGTTTGCTGGTTCGTCCACAGGAACTTTGCTAGTTCATAAAGAAGAAGATATTGAAAAAGTATTTGAAAGCACATCAAAAATTGTTGCAGTTCACTCAGAGGATGAAGATATTTTAAATTTAAGAAAGAAACTAAGAGAAAAAGGTAATGTTCATTCACATCCAATATGGAGGGATGAAGAATGTGCAATTTCTTCTACTAGAAAAATTGTTAAAATTGCAAAAAGACTAGGTAAAAAGGCTCACATCTTACATATTACAACAAAACAGGAAATTGATTTTTTATCTCAAAATAAAGGAGACATAACTTTTGAAATAACTCCACAACATTTAACTATGTTTGCTCCAGATTGCTACGACAAACTTGGAACTTATGCACAAATGAATCCACCAATAAGAGATAAAAGTCATTATGATCGTTTATGGTATGCAGTAAGAAATAATTATAATGATACTATTGGTTCGGATCACGCTCCTCATCTAAAGGTAAATAAAGATAAAGAATATCCAGATACCCCATCAGGAATGCCAGGGGTTCAAACTTTATTACCTGTTATGTTAAACCATGTAAATGATGGAAAACTAACTTTAGTTCAATTAATGAATCTTGTCTGTGAAAATCCAGCTAAAATTTTTGGCATTATTGGTAAGGGATATATAAAGGAAGACTATGATGCAGACTTTACAATTGTTGATATGAATAAAATTATCGAAATCAAAAATGAAAAAATTGAGAGTAAGTGTGGATGGTCACCTTTCGATGGACATAAGTTTAAGGGAACTCCAATATATACAATTATAAATGGTGAAATAAAAATGAAAAATGGTGAAATTCTTGGTGAACCTTTGGGTAAACCATTAAGTTTTCAAGATTGAATTATATAGTTTTACTAGAATATATATTTACTAGTGTAACACCTATTACAATAAAAAACATTCCTATTATCGCTTGCCAGCTTAAGGATTGTTTAAAAAAAATATATCCTAGTATTGCAATTGTAAATATACCCAGTCCACTCCAAGTTCCATAAACAATAGCAATAGGTAGTTTGTCAACAACAAATGTAAGTAAGTAAAAAGCTGATAAATAAAATATTGATAGAAATATTGTAGGAGTTAGTTTTGTAAAGTTTTGGGTTACAGGTAGCAACATGGTTCCACAAACTTCACAAATAATTGCTCCAACTAAAAATAAATATGTTTTAAGCATTATTTTATAATATTACTCTTGATTAGATCATTTTTAATTTCATCCAGAATTGCAGGATCGTCGATTGTTGCAGGCATTTTATAATCTTCTTTGTCAGCTATTTTACGAATAGTTCCTCTTAATATTTTTCCTGATCTTGTTTTAGGTAATCTTTTTATAACTATTACAATTTTAAATGCAGCAACTGGTCCAATTTTGTCTCTTACCATCTGAATACATTCTTTTGATATAGTGTCGTTAGCTTTTTCAACTCCAGACTTTAAAACAACTAAACCTATTGGCAATTGTCCTTTTAATTTATCTGCAATTCCAAGAACGGCACACTCAGCAACAGACTGATGTTCTGATAACACCTCTTCAATTGCGCCTGTCGATAATCTATGACCAGCAACATTAATTATGTCATCTGTTCGTGACATAATCCAAATGTATCCATCTTCATCAATGTGTCCTGCATCATAAGTTTGGTAATAACCTTTATAATTAGTCATATAATTTTCTTCATATCTCTTATCAGCGTTCCAAAGTGTAGGAAATGTACCTGGAGGCAAAGGTAATTTAACAACTATATCGCCCATCTCATTTGGTTTTGCTATTGAGTGATCTGGTTTAATAATTTTAACATCGTAACCTGGAACTGCTTTGCATGCTGATCCATATTTAGTTTTTTGCATTTCTATCCCAGTACAATTTGAACTTATTGCCCAACTAGTTTCAGTTTGCCACCAGTGATCAATGACAGGAACATTTAAAAGATTTTCTGCCCACTTTAAAGTATCAGGATCAGCTCTCTCTCCAGCTAAAAACAATGACTCAAACGAACTTAAGTCATATTTAGAAAAAAAATTTCCATTTGGATCTTCTTTTTTAATGGCTCTGAAAGCTGTTGGAGCAGTGAACAAAGATTTTATTTTGTATTCAGAAATTATTCTCCAAAAAACACCCGCATCAGGTGTTCCAACTGGTTTACCTTCAAACAATACAGTTGCACATCCTTTGAACAAAGGAGCATAAACAATATATGAGTGTCCTACTATCCATCCAATATCACTTGCAGACCACCAAACATCATTTTCATCTACATTATAGATATTTTTCATTGTCCATTTGAGAGCAACAATATGACCCCCAACATCTCTTACTATACCTTTTGGAATTCCAGTGGTCCCAGATGTATATAAAATGTAAGCAAACTCATTAGCTCCTATCTCAACACAATCTTTATTTTTCGCATTTATTAGAGACTCTTCCCAGCTTATCTCAAGAGGTGAATTAAGTTTCACCTCAAAACCTTTTCTTTGAAAGAAAATAACTTTTTCAACTTTATGTTTTGCAAGTTTAAGTGCTCCGTCAACTAAAGGTCTATACTCAACTGTTCTACCTGGCTCAAATCCACAAGAGGCAGTAATTAAAATCTTTGCTTTACTGTCATCTATCCGACTTGCAAGTTCATTTGATGCAAATCCACCAAAGACAACTGAATGTATTGCCCCAATTCTCCCACATGCAAGCATTGCTATAACAGCCTCCGGTACCATTGGCATATAAATAATTACCCTGTCGCCTTTTTTAATACCTTGATTATGAAGTGCACCAGCAAATTTTGAAATTTTTTCTCTTAATTCATTGTAAGTGAATTTTGCTTTGTTATTTGTGATAGGACTGTCATATATTAATGCAATTTTATCACCATTGCCTTTATCAATATGAGTATCAATTGCATTGTAACAAGTGTTTGTCACTCCATCTTCAAACCATTTATAAAATGGAGGTTTTGATTTGTTTAAAATTTTTGATGGTTTCTTAAACCAAAAGATATCTTCAGACACATTTTGCCAAAATTTTTCAGGATTTTGAATAGATTCTTGATAGATTTTGTTAAAATTGTCTTTCATAGTGATTTGTTTTTTGATTCACTTTTATAATGATTTTATGTAACAGGTTGTATTTAATTTCACAAAGTAAGTAAAATCAATACTTTTTAGAGGTCAAAAACTCTTCAATTAACTATTTTTTTTTGCTATCTAACCTCTAACTTTAGACTAATCATTAGATTAATCTGTAGTTTAAATTTAAACTAAAAAAAACTAACTATGAGGGAGTTTTTTATGAAGACAATAAAAACGTTAGCTTTAGGCTTAGTACTCTTTATGAGTGTTACGGCGGCTAATGCAGCAACAGACTTTTTGAGAACAGATGATTTCGTAGGTATTTCATTTTGGTTAATCTCAATGGGTATGTTAGCAGCTACTGCGTTTTTCTTTATGGAACAAGCAAATGTAAGTTCACAGTGGAGAAAATCAGTAAACGTAGCTGGATTGGTAACTGGTATAGCGTTTATACACTATATGTACATGAGAGGAGTTTGGATCGAAACAGGTGAAACTCCAACTGTTTACAGATACATTGATTGGTTAATCACTGTACCGCTACAGCTAGTAGAATTTTACTTAATTCTTTCAGCAGTAAGAAAAGTTGACACAAACATATTCTGGAGAATCTTAATAGGTTCACTTGTTATGTTAGTTGGTGGATATCTTGGAGAAGCTGGATTCATTAATGCTACACTTGGTTTTGTAATCGGTATGGCTGGATGGATTTATATTCTTTATGAAATCTTTTCAGGAGAGGCAGGAAAAGTTGCCGCTAAGTCTGGAAATAAAGCTTTAGTAACTGCATTTGGAGCTTTAAGAATGATTGTTACTGTAGGTTGGGCAATTTATCCATTAGGTTACATTTTTGGTTACCTAACAGGTGGAATAGATGGCGCTGCGTTAAACGTTATCTATAACTTAGCAGACTTTGTTAATAAAATCGCATTTGGTTTAATTATCTGGTCATGCGCAGTTTCTAACTCTGCAAGAAGAGCATAGTAACAATTAGTTACAATACAAAATAGGGCAAGTTTAATTACTTGCCCTATTTTTTTTTGTGCTTATATAAATCTTATGGCTAAAATAAAATATATCGAACACAATGGTAAAGAGCATTTGATTGAAGTGCCAAATGGCCTTACTGTTATGGAGGGTGCTGTTCAAAATGATATTCCAGGAATTGACGCTGATTGTGGTGGAGGAATGTCTTGTGCGACGTGCCACGTTTATGTCAAAGAAGAATGGCATGATAAGTTACCAAAAAAAGAAATGGGTGAAGAGGATATGTTAGATCAAGCTTATGAGCCTAAATCAAATAGTAGACTAAGTTGCCAAATTATTATTTCAGATGATTTAGATGGTTTAAGTGTATATATGCCGGAGAAACAAGTTTAATGATTAAAACAGATGTTGTAATTATTGGAGCAGGCCCAACAGGTTTATTCTGCGCACATCAACTTGGAATTATTGGATTAAAATGTGAGATAGTAGATAACCTTGATAAAATCGGTGGACAATGCATAGAGCTTTATCCTGATAAACCAATTTATGATATTCCTGCAGTTCCAGAGTGTACTGGTGAAGAGCTTACTAAAAATTTAATAAAACAAATAGAACCATTTAGCTTCAACTTTCACTTAAACGATAGGGTTCAAGAATTAAGCAATAATAATAGTGTTTGGTTTGTTAAAACAACCAGCGGTAAAGAGTTCAGTACGCCTAATGTTGTAATAGCAGGGGGAGTAGGATCTTTTGAACCTCGAAAGTTCCCCACAAAAAGTGCAGAAAAGTTTGATGGAAAATCTGTTTTATATTCTATAAAAGACAAAACAATTTTTAAAGATAAGTCAGTAGCTATTTTTGGTGGTGGTGACAGTGCCCTAGATTGGGCAATTGAACTATCAAACACCTCAAAAGTTTCACTTATACATAGAAGAGATGAATTCAGAGGCGCTCATGCAAGTGTTCAAAAAGTTAAAGAACTTAGTGAAAAAAAAATTATAAATTTGTTTACAAAGTATTCAATTAAAGATGTAAAAGGAAATGGATCTCTAGAGGAAGTTGAAATTAAAAGTGAAGAAGGTGAAAGCAAAACTATAAAGGCTGATTATGTTTTAGGTTTTTTCGGTTTAATAATGCAACTTGGGCCAATAGCTGAATGGGGACTAAATTTAGATAAAAAAACAATACCGGTTAATACAGAAAATTTTGAAACTAATAAAAAGGGTATTTTTGCTATTGGGGATATTTGTAATTATCCAGGAAAACTGAAATTAATATTATCTGGCTTTCATGAGGGAGCCTTAGCTGCTAGAGGATGTTTTAAATATGCAAGACCTAATGAAAAATATAGGTTTGAATTTACTACTGCATCTAACACTATAAAAGACAGATTAGGTGTGAAATAATGATCGAGCTATTTACGGCTGATACGCCTAATGGTTGGAAAATTAGTATAATGTTAGAAGAGATAGGCTTTGATTACAAAATAACCAAAGTAAATTTAAACGAAGGTGAACAACATAAAGCTGAATTCAAAAAAATAAGTCCGTTTAATAAGATACCAGTGATCACTGATCACGAAAATAAAAAGTCAATATTCGAGTCAGGAGCAATATTGATGTACTTAGGTGAAAAAAGTAAAATGTTTTATCCAGAAAATAATAGATTAGAGATAAATCAGTGGTTGATGGCCCAGATGGGTTTGATTGGTCCAATGATAGGTCAACATCATCAGTTTCATTATTATCACCAAGGAAAAAGTGAATGGGGTGAGGAAAGATATTTTAAAATAACTAGAAAGTTATACGAAGATTTAGAAGCAAGACTGTCAACAAGTGATTTCTTGGCAGGTAAAGACTATTCTATTGCTGATATTGCCACATGGTCATGGATAGCACGTCACGAAAGACATGATATTGGATTAGAAAACTTTAAGGGGTTATCTAGATGGTTTGTTGATATTGCAAAACGTCCAGCAGTTATCAAAGGATTTAAAGTATTAAATAAAGATGCTGAAATAGATTATCCTTAAATATCAGCGTAAACTTTTTCTTCTTTTTCGTGTTTCTCTTGAGCGGATATGCATAATGTTGCAACTGGCCTTGCCATTAATCTTTTAAGACCAATTGGTTCTGCAGTTTCCTCACAGAAACCATATGTTCCGTCTTGAATTTTTTTCAAAGCTCCATCAATTTTTGAAATTAATTTTATTTGTCTGTTGATTGCTCTCATTTCAACATTTTTTTCTGTATATGAACTTGCTTGATCAACAATGTCTGCCGAAGCACTGTTGTCATCCATCGAAGCATTAAATATTGCTTCATTATTTGTTCTCTTTAGATCTTTTTTCCAGTCCATTAATTTTTGTTTAAAATATGCAAGATGTTTTGCACACATGTATTTTTCAGTTTCTTTTGGAATATATTTTTTAGAGATCTTTACCATACCCAATTTTATAAGTTTGGTGAATATATTCATCATTTATTAAGTGTCAAGAATGCATTAATTGTATAAATTAATAAAAATGGCCATTTATAAAAAAAATATAAACAATATATTTTATATTTTTATCACATCACATTTATTGATCTGGACATTGATTCCAACTTTTACAAATCATAATTTGCCATTAGATACAATTGAAGCCTTAGCGTGGGGAAGCAACTTAGATTGGGGATTTAATAAACATCCTCCAGTAAGTGCTTTTTTATCGGAAATAATTTATTTTATTTTTGGACCGCAAGATTGGGCGTATTATTTATTAAGTCAAATTTGTATTTTAGTTTCATTCGTTGTTATTTTTAAATTAGCAGAGGATTTTTTTGAAAATAAGGTTTATAGTTTTCTGTCTGTTTTATTGTTAGAGGGTATTTATTTCTATAACTTCACCACACCTGAGTTTAATGTAAACGTATGTATTATTCCTTTTTGGTCACTTTCTATCTTTTATTTATGGAAAGGAATTAAAAGTAATAAAATATTAGATTGGATATTCCTCGGTCTTTTTGCTGGTCTTGGGTTTCTTTCTAAATATTTATTTGTCTATTTAGGTTTAGCAATAGCTGTTCTTTTAATTTATTTAATAATTAACAAAAAAACAAATTTTAAATGTTTGGTATCTTTAATTCCATTCTTTTTAATTTTATCTCCTCATATTATTTGGCTATCTGAGAATGATTATGTAACTATAACTTATGGACTAATGAGAACTGGATCAGATGAAGTAAATATTTTCAGTCATTTAAAGCACCCATTCATATTTTTTCTAAAACAAATTGGAATATTGATACCATTCTTACTTATGATTTTAGTATTAATAAACAAATTTAAAATAAATATTAATTTGAATGACGATAAAATATTATTTTTGTTATCAATAAACTTAATCCCTCTTTTATTTATTTTTTTAACATCTTTTACTATGGGTGTTAAAATAAGAACTATGTGGATGACACCGTTTTATATAAGTTTTGGTTTGTTATTTGTTTATATTTTCAAATCTGAAATTAATTTTGAAAAAATGAAAGCTTTTACTTCTCTCTTTTTAGTCTTATTTTTTATTTCCCCAATTTTATATGTATATGTTTCTATTTCAAAAACTGACAAAAGAACTGATTTTAATGGAAAAAAATTAGCAAAACAGGCTAAAAATTTTTATGAAACAGAGGCAAATGATCTTGGAAAAATGGAATATGTTAAGGGTAATGAGTGGATTGCGGGAAATATATCTTATCATCTTCCAGAAAGACCAAAGTGGATTTATAGTTCAAAGGATCTTTACATGTGTAATAGAGATATGGAGTGTATAAAATATAAATGAAATTTCAATTAAACCAAAAAAATAAAAAACTTTTATTCATTATTGGAATAATTGCTTTAATAGAACTTTCAGGGTATGGTTTTTTTGCCTCTTTATTTAGATTAATAAGTTCAGTGAGTTAATGAATATTATAATATTAATTCCAGTATTTAATGACTTTAGATCAACATCAAAATTAATTGAAGAAATTGATAATAGTATTTCTAATTTGAATGCTTCATTTTCGGTAATAATAATAAATGATGCATCAACTGAAGAAAAAAAATTAGAAAATAAAAAATCAATAAATATAAAATCACTAAAACTAATAAATATGAGAAATAATAGGGGCCATGCAAGATGCATTGCCGCTGGATTAAAATATATTTCAGAAAATGAAGATTTTGATTATGTAATACCTATGGATGGTGATGGGGAAGATAGACCTGAAGAGATAAAGAACTTTATAGAAAAGATTAAGGATAATCCTAATAGAAGTTTTGTTGGAGAAAGAGTAAAAAGATCAGAAGGTTTAATTTTTAAAATCTGTTATTTTTTTCACAAAATAATTACTTATTCATTTACAGGAAAATTTATAAAATTCGGAAATTTCACTTGTCTTTCAAAGGAAACTGTTAATAAATTAATTGAAGAGAAAGCAACTTGGAGTAGTTTTTCTGGATCATTAGCAAAAACTGAAAGTAATTTAATTAATTCTCCATCAATAAGAGGTTCAAGATACTTTGGCCCTTCAAAGATGAGTTTTTTAAACTTAATAAATCATTCTCTAGCGATTATCGCTGTGTTTAAAACTGGGGTGATCTTTAGATCAATAGCATTTTATGCGATATATTTAATAATTATTGCTGATTATATAAGTGTAATTACAGCAATACCTCTAGCTTTAATCATTATTTTTGGTCTAGTTATTCTAAAAATCTCAGGAAGAGAAAATATGACAGAATTTAATAATTCTTTAACAAATATTTCGGATATTGACATTTTAAAATAGTATATTTTAAAATAATTTATGAAAAATTTTTATCGTAAAGTAGCATTTGGACTTGGACCAGACGATAAAACACCCTCTGACCCATTAATATGGGCAACAAATCAATTGAACGACATTCCTGAATTTTCTTGGAAAGGGAAAATTTTACCAGAGAAAGAACTTAGAAATTATTATCGAGATTACGTTTATGGAGATAGAAAAGTTCTAAGAAAAAAATTTAAAAATGACAAAGAAGGCTACAAAAGGGAAAAAAATAAGTTAAGGCATGCAACTGGTCAAAAATTTTGGTGGAACCTTGAACTTTGTATAAGGTATTCAGAAGCATTAAAAAGTGAAACACCAGTTTTAGCAAAACTTTGGTACTTTTGGGGTAATCATTTCGCAATCAGTGAAAAAGATTTTTTAGCACAGTATACAACAGGTGCTTACCAAAGAGAGATCATTAGAGCTAATATGAATCAAAACTTTGAAAAAATGGCTCAAGAGGCAACTATTGGTTGGTCGATGATACATCACTTAGATAATGAACAGAACATAGGACCAAAGAGTCAAGAAGCTAAATGGGCAAGAGAAAAAGGGAAGACAAAAGGTGTAAATGAAAATCATGCAAGGGAGCTTCTTGAACTTCATACTGTGTCGCCAGATTGTGGATATACACAAGAAGATGTAATCCAAATGGCATATATTATGAGTGGCTGGAGACCTAAGTGGGGAAAGAAAAGATTAGAGACTGGCGATGTCCATTTCAACCCTGACGCCCACGAGCCAGGTACTAAAATAGTTTTAGGTAAAAAATATAAAAGAGGTAGAAAAAGTTTATCAGTTGCAATCACAGATCTTGTTAATCACCCTTCCTGCAGAAAGTTTATTGCAATGAAACTCTGTAGATATTTAATCACAGATAACCCGACTGAAGAAATGATGAAACCAATTATAAAAGCTTGGGAAAAATCAGATGGTTTTTTACCAGAGGTTCATAAAGCTGCTATAGAAGTTGCTTTTAGTTATTCTGATAAATATAATAAATTTCAGAATCCAGAAAACTGGCTATTACAAATGAGCAAAATGGCTGATGTTGATTTAATCCCATCTCCTTCATTTATGAATCTTTATCAACTTGGAAATAAACCGATTAAAGATCAAAGAGCCTTAGAAAGATTGATGGATGAGCTTGGACAACATCCTTATTTAGCAAAACAACCAAATGGATGGTCAGATATTTCAGAGGATTGGATGTCACCAGAGTTACTAATTAGAAGGCTGGTTTATGCAAGAGAAGCTTATTATAAAAAGTCAGGCAAGTCACAGACAACTGAATTCTATGAAAAAATGATTGAAAAAAATTATGATAATCCAAGCGAAATTTTACAAATTATAAATCAGCATAAAGAGCTTGTTCATAAACATGTTATTTTATTTAATTTACCGGAGACGCTTAAATCATGAAGATATCAAGAAGAAATTTTTTGAAAGGGTCAGCCACTACTTTATTTTTGGCTGGTTTTAGTTTTCCAGTTTTAGCAAATACAGACAAGAAAAAAAATCTTGTAGTTATAATGTTAAGAGGTGGAATGGATGGTTTGTGTGCTGTTCCAATAATTGGAGATAAGAATTTTGAGAAAAGAAGAAAAGATTTGATTTTAGATGAAACACTAAAGTTAAATTCCGATTTTGCGCTTCATCCTAAACTAAAAAATTTTCATAATTTGTGGCAAAACGATCTGGGAGCAATTGTTCATGCAACAAATATTCCATATACTAAAAGATCTCATTTTGATGGACAAAACTTAATGGAAACAGGGGGTCATATCCCTTACTCCATAAAAACTGGTTGGTTAGGAAGAGGAATGAAATTAGCAGAATTGAAAGGTGATGGTCTTGCATTGGCATTACCAATGCCTTTACTTCTTAGAGGAATTCCTAGTAATGATAATTTTTATCCTTCAAAAAAAAGACTTCCAAGAACAGAACTTTTACAACTTTTGAAATCAGTTTATGCAGATAAATCCGAACATGAATTAGCAAATATGATGGAGATAATTGCTAACAGATCTATGATGAACAATGGAGGCAACTCTATGTCTAGAAAGAATTCATCTCTAGCCCATAAGGCAGGTTTAGAACTAAAAAAAATCAATGGTCCAAGGGTTGCAGTTTTTGAAGTTGATGGATTTGATACACATGCTGCTCAGGGTGGAGTGAATGGTTCACATTCAGATAGTTTGATTGAAATGGATTCAATTTTTAAAAGTTTAGAGAAAGGTCTAGGATCAGAGATAGAAAACACTTTAGTTTTAACCTTAACAGAATTTGGAAGAACAATTAAACAAAATGGAGGTCGCGGAACAGAGCATGGTTATGGTTCTGCAATTTTTATGGCAGGTGGTCTTTTAAAAAAATCTCAAGTTTATACAGACTGGCCAGGACTTAAGCGAAAGGAATTATTTGAAGGAAGAGATTTAAATTCAACAATTGATGCTAGATCTATTTATGCATCAGCTATGTCCACAGTGTTTGATATTGATTTCAAAAGAATTCAGAAAGAAGTTTTCTGGGGGGATAAACTACAAAATTTATCAGAGAAATTATTTAAAGTTTGATGAAAAGTATACTAACAATTTTATTATCATTTTTATTGTTAACAAACTTTGCAAATTCTCAATCTAGATTTGGTGAATTAACCGAAATGCGAGATAAAAAAATGCGTGGCAAAGATGGACAATGGGTTAGACCTCATCCAGGGCCCTTTGTTTGGAATCATATAGAGAGTGAAAAAGGTAAATTTTTTTGGGAAGATGCTGATAAATATGTTTTATATGCACAGGAACACAACCAAACAATTTTAGCAACCATATGGCCTCATACAAATTGGGATCAAAAATCTTGCAAAAGAAAAAAAGCTAGAAGTCCATTTGGGAAACATTTTACAAAATATTTAAGCAAACCCTGTTCCATGGAAGATTATAAAACTTTTCTTATAAAATTGGTGGATAGATATGATGGAGATGGCTCGAATGATATGCCTGGATTAACAAAACCAATTATATATTGGGATGTCATGAATGAACCTGAGTTTGATATGTTTTTTAAAGGTAGTGAGGAAGATTTTGTAGAAATTTTTAATTTTTCTTCAAAAGTAATTAAAGAACAGCAACCAGATGCAGTTATCGTTATGGCTGGAGCTGCAGGAATGTTTCCAGAAAATAAAAAATATTGGAAATCAGCTTTGCCAAAAATTAAGGACCATTTTGATATTGCAAATATTCACCATATAAGCGGACCAGATGGACAGTGTGATAAACAGCTTTGGGTTGATGAATTTGCTGATTTATTAAAAAGTGTTGATGTTGATAAACCAATTTGGTTGACAGAGGCTATGACCTGTGGCCCTCCAATAAAAGCTTATGTAAATGCTTTCCTGAATGGAGCTGAATTAATTATTGATGTAGGTGTAAACGCACCTGGTAAAAAAATGTCAAAGAAAAGTAGAAAAAAATTAAATGAGTTTATAACCGAATATGATGGTTTTACATCAATAAAGTCTATTTCAAAAGAAGAGGTAGAGTTTACTTATAAAGATGGTTCAACAAAAAATTTAAAGCTTAACTAAAATATACAAATGAAAAAAATCAATTTAATATTTTTTTTAATCTTATTTTTAGTGTCATCAAATTCTTATGCAGAAAAGTGGCATATTAATATGAAGAAAAAAGAAAAAAAAGATTTTGCTAATTATGTGCTAAAAGCTCAATCAGATAATAAAATGGTTTTTACTTTAAGAAATATTAAAAATCCAAATATTTATAAATTTTTTGACAAGCTTGAGGATAGAATGGGCGTTGCCGAAAAAGGAATAGAATTCGATTTAAAGTATTCATACAAAGGTCATAAACTTGATTGGAAAAGATTTGGCATTGAGGGTCATGCTCAAAGATTTCAAATCATGGAACCTTATAAAGAAACTACAAAAAAAAATAAAACAAAATGGTATAGAGTTGGTTATTTCGTTCCAGTGGATATAAGAACTGACAAGCATACAATATCTTTATTTGATTTTAAAAAACTTTACGGTAAAGGAGAAAAAACCCATGATGGAGCGTTTAACATTGTAAATAATAGATTTACATGGAACTTTAACTCTCCAAATTATACAGCGTATAAAAATGAAATGGGCGCTGAATACTTTTATCCAGAACATTATGTTGTTAATCTTGATCCTAACTTTTCTCCATTAAAAGGTAAGTGGGTTAATATTTTATTAAATATTAAGTGGGCTGAAAAAGGTTTTATGCATTTGTGGATTGATGGCACTTTAAGATCTAGTTATTTTGGAGATACATTAGCAGGAGCATCTAGTGTTAGATTTAAATTTGGACCATACAGACACCATATGCATCAGGCAACCAATGAAGGTTTAGAAGTTCCAGATCTTAAAATTAGATACTCTAACGTTGGTAAAGCTGACAAATGTGAAGATTTATGGAGCGGATGTAATGAAATTATAAGTCAACTATCAGATCAATCACAACTTAAAGGAGTTAGGGTTGTTGTATTATGTAAAACTGCTCCACAATCTAGTACTTGCAAAAATTTAGGCTACCCAAATAATCCAAGACCTTTTTAATGTTAAAAAAATTTTTATTATTTTTAATGACATTTTCTATGATCAATGGGGCTGCATTTGCTAAAACAAAATTTTCGCAAGTCAAAAAAGCTTTAAAAGAAGATAAATATGGAAGAGCTATTCCCGAACAATTTCATTTTCTAAATGCGAGACATGCAGTTAATCCTGTTTCTGTATCTGACTTTTCTATAGTTGGGGAAAAATCAATTAGATTTGAACTAAATGACGGTGAATGTGGTTATGAACCAAAATGGAGTGATTGTGAAAATGATAGAGAAAGAACTGAGCTTTACTATAAAAGATACCCATCAAAAGCTGAGCGATGGTATCAATTTTATATTTTCTTACCAAAAGATTATAATTCTGTTGCACCATCTAAGATGTCATTAATACAATGGAAGAGACACAAGCCTTCAAAAGTTTTAGTCATGTTTCAACATATGCATGCAGGTTTAACTTTTAATAGAAATGGAGATACATTTACAGACTCTTACGTACTACTAAAAAAAAATGATGAATTACTAGGAAATTGGACTCAAATTATATTTAATACTAATTGGCACCCTGACCCCGATAAGGGTTTCATGAAGGTCTGGATAGATGGACAATTAAAGATTGATTTTAAGGGTATTTCAAATCACCCAAGCAAAGGTAAGGAGCAAAGTTTAAGATATGGATTATATAATAGCTCAATGTCTAGATATAAAAATATATTTGAAACAAAGAAAATGCCTCAAAGAATTATTTTTTTTGATGGGGTACGATCTGAAAAAAAATGTGAAAAATTATTTAACAAATCTGAATGTCAAAAACTTGAGTCTCAAAATGTTGAAAAATATGAAGTTTACTCATATAGAAAAAATGATAAAAAATTTAATCCTAGCCATATTCTTGAGGTTTCAAAATCATTTTTGAAATGAAAAAAATTTATTTAACTTTATTTGGCATATTTTTATGTTTATCTGCTGAAGCAAATGTTAAATCTAAAGATATATCTTTTCCAAAACATTTTTATACAGATAAGATTAAATCATGCTCTTATGTGGGTAGTGAGACTTTTAAATCTAAATATAAAAAAGCTAGAATTGAAAGCTTAATAGGTTTAGATTGGATGAGTGAATGGGCGCTTGGTAATTCTAGAAGTGTAAATCACCTAAATCTAACTGGTCCAATGAGCTCGTTTGCTGTTGCTACCCATAATGCAATTGGCGATAATGATATAACTGACATTGATGCCGCTAAAGAAATATTGATTAAAATTGCTAAAGCAAATGTTTTACTAGATACAATCGGTAAAGAAGAGTTAAAAAAGAAACCAAAATGTTGGAAAGATGGAAATCCCGAGGCACCTTGCTGGTATCATGCATATGAATTTGCAAGGGATGCTTTTACAAATTATTTGCTGATAGCAATTTATCTTAAAGATTACTTAAGTGATAAAGAAATTAAAATTGTTAACAAGTATATTAAAAAAATGCATAAAAAATTTATTAAGCCTGAAGAATTTTTAGAGAAAGAAAAAGGATTTTATGCGATGGGAAACGGAGGAATTCCAAACTTAGCTTATGCTCATTGGACAAACAATAAAAAACTAGCAGCAAAAGAATTCAATTTTAGATTTAAAAATATAGAGGAAGTGTTTTATGATGATGGCTATATCAATAATAATTCTTTTAGAGGGTTTCGAGCCTTATGGTATCACTCTTATGGTTTAAATTCAGCTTTAGGATACATCTATTTAGCTAAAAATTGGGGGGCTAAAGTTCCAGACTCAGTTATCAATAGAATTACTAAAGCAGCAGAAGTATTAAATTTAGGGATCACTGATTATGAAAGTTTCTCCTCAAGAAAATACGATGGTAAGCAAAAAAATAATCAATATAAAAAACATAATGCTAGAAAGCACACACATCAAGAGGCTTTAGCTATTGATACCTTAATGGAAATGGTAACTGGAATAAAACATGAAAAAGATATTACTTATTTAGCCAAAAGACCAAAGTATGGCATAGACAATCTAATTGGATTTAATGCTAATTGTATAAAATGAAAAAATATTTATTAATATTTTTTAGCTTATTGTTATTTTCAATAAATACACATGCATCTGAAAACCCTTACAAATTTTTAAAAAAGGAAGTTTTATTAGGAAAAGCTAGTTCAGAGTTGAAAAATGATACAAGATCTATTTCAAAAAAAAAAGCACTTTCTATTTTTGAAGACACAGATGGTAAGGCAATAAAAATTACTTTAGATACTAAATTTAAAGGAAATAAAAAAGATTGGGAAAGAACAGGTGCAAGAAATCAAAGATGGGAAATGGCAAATAAAAAAAAGCCAAGAAAATTTAAAAAGCCCGTTTATGTAAAATATACATTTAAGCTAAATGATTTTCCAATACATCCAGCAGTAGGAGGAAGTTTTTTTCAAGTTATTGCTAATAAAGGAAATTCGAGACTTTTGCCTTGGATGAAATTAGAATATAGAGGAAATTCTGTTGTTCATCAGTTAAACTTTACTAAAGAAGTTTTTTATTTAAAAGGCGATCCTGAAAATTCTAATTTTGATAAAATTTCATATAAATTTCCCTTGGGAACTGTTGATCAATTTAAAAATTACAGAACTGTAAGTTTCAAAATATTAGCTTCAAAAGAGGATAACGGAGAGATAATAGCATGGGTTGATAATAAGAAAGTTTTTGAAGTATATGGTCCAAACTTTACCATAGGTAATGGTTATACATTTAAATGGGGTTTTTATCGATGGCTTAAAGATGCATTTTTAAATGAAACTCCAACACAATCTTTAACAGTAAAAGAATTTGGTTTCAGCGATAAATGTGAGGAAATTTTAGATCAGGATAAATGCTCATACTTATCAGAAAATAAAGAGTCTATTTCATATGTTAGATATAGAAAAAGCAGTTATAGAATGCCTACTTACGGAAAAAAAATTACTAAATCAATTAAATGGACAAAGCCATTACCTGAAATCAAAATCAATTAGCTCTAATTGTTGGTAGCAAATAGAAGTCAGCTGTATCTATTTTAGATGAATGCTCTCTTCTCATATTCCATCTTTTTTGAACGCCAGCGCTAGCAAGACTTAGCGTAGATCTTCCGTACCGGTAGTTAGTGTTATCAATAGACTTCATTAAACCCTTAATTTTCTCATCTTTTTCAGAATAAAATAGGTTCTTACTACGATCTTCATTGGATAAACCAGTAAGCATTACACCTGCTTTCTGGTAACGATAGCCATTTTTAAAGATAGAGTCTAAAGCAACTAAAGCAGTTTTAACTATTTCAATGCTATTATTTGTTGAAATCGCAAAATCTATTGTCTTTGAGTTCGAATAATATCCAAATCTACTTTGAAAAGGACTTGTTCTAACAAAAACAGTAATTGATTTTGCAATCAAAGACTCAGATCTAATTTTTTCAGACGCATTCAAACAATAATTTGCAACTGCTTCTTTTAATTCTTGGTATTTTTCAATTCTTTGACCAAAAGAACGAGATACAACACAACTTTTTCTTTTTGTTTGTGTTGTCTCTAAATCAATACAAGGAACTCCTCTTAGTTCCATTGCAGTTCTTGAACCCAAAACATTAGAGTTTTTCTTTATCCATGTATTTGATTTGTTCTTTAGTTGTTTTGCATTATAAATTCCGTTTTTGTGATAAAATTTTGTTAACTGTCTTCCCACACCCCATACATCGTTAATTTCAACTTTTTCTAATATAGGATCAATATTTTCAATTCCTATCAAACTTGTTACACCTGATTTTTTTTTCTTTGCAATATGATTTGCAACTTTGCTTAAAGTTTTTGTTTTGGCAATACCAATGCTAGTTGGAATACCTGTCCACTTTAAAACTGTTTCTCTGATTTCTCTTCCAACCTTTTCAACTTCATCATCTGAAAAATTTGACAAATCTAGAAATGCTTCATCGATAGAATATACTTCGATAGCAGAGTTAAATCTTTTTAATGTTCTCATTACTCTTCTGGATAAATCTCCATATAAAGAATAATTAGATGAAAAAACGTTAACTTTATTTTTAATAATAATATCTTTTGCTTTGAAGTAAGGCTCTCCCATTTTAATACCTAAGGCCTTTGCTTCTGTCGATCTTGAAATTATACAACCGTCATTATTAGATAAAACTACAACAGGTTTTTTTCTTATTTTAGGATTGAACAATCTCTCACAAGAAACATAAAAAGAGTTACAATCAATAAGTGCTATTTTTTTAGTATACTGAATGGATGACATAAGTTACAACTCCCCAAATAAATATATCTTCATCTTCATTAATTAAAATTCGATCTGTAAATTCTTTAGAACCTGATGTTAAAAATTTTTTATCTCTTTCTTGAACTAAACTTTTAACAACTAGTTCATCATGAACATTTGCAATAACTGTTGAGAAATTTTTTGGTGTTAAACTCTTGTCAACAACTAATAGATCGCCATCATTAATTCCCGCATCCACCATTGATTTCCCCTGAACTCTTATAATGAAAGTTGCTGGAACGTTTTTGATTAAATGAACATTTAAATCTATGTCTTCTTCAATATAGTCTGTAGCAGGAGACGGAAAACCCGCACCAGCTTTATGTAAATAGTAAGGTATAGTTAGCTTCATAAATGTTCTTATTTTGTTCTAATTAATATCTAAGTTATTCAATAGTGTCAATCAGGTTGTATTTTGAGTCTGTAACTGAATCAAAAGTGAATCAAAACGTGAACATCGAAACCACATGTTGTATACATGTGGATAACTTTAACCATAAATAGTTTAAAGATAATAAATGGAAAAAAATGAAAGCTTAACTGGAAGATGTATTTGTGGTCAGGTTAAATATAGAATTACTGAGAAACCTTTATTCACACAAGCTTGTCATTGTAAAGATTGCAAAATTATAACTGGGTCTTCTTATGTAATTAATACAAGCGTTTTAGACAACACTTTAATTATAGAAGGAGAAGTAGCATCAACAGAACTCAAAGCAGGAAGCGGTGCCACTTCTAATGCATATTTTTGTACCAAGTGTGGAACTTATATTTATACTGACTATGCCTCAGCTGTTGGTCGATTAACAGTTAGAACTAAAACTTTAGATAGTTCAGAAAGTTTTCCACCACAAGTGCATATTTTTACAAAAGATAAAGATCCATGGCTGAACCTTACAGAGGATGTAATTTGTTTTGAAAAGATGTATGATCCTAAAAAAACATGGCCAGAGGAAAGTTTAAAAAGATACGGAGAATATTTAAAAGTTATTAATAAATAATTTTATTAGGAGATTAAAATATGAAAAAGTTAACTTGTCACTGTGGAGCAATTGAAGCTGAAGTTAGAATTCCTATAGGTGGTGTTGAAAAAATCATGCGTTGTAATTGTTCAATTTGTAAAAAAAAAGGTTACATTATAGGAGTGCTCGGTCCTGATGATTTTAGGCTTACAAAAGGAGAGGATAAGTTAACACTTTATCAGTTTTATACTAATACAGCTAAGCATTATTTTTGTTCTATCTGTGGAATTCATACTCATAACAGACCTAGAAGTAATCCAAAAATATATGGTGTAAATATTGCATGTATAGAGGGTGTAGAGCCATTCGAAATCGAGGATGTCCCTGTAAATGATGGAAAGAATCATCCACTAGATCAAAAACAATAAATTTCTTTATGCAACCAATTGGCGACTGTTACAGCAAAGTTAGAAAAGATTGTATTAAATTTATTAGATCTCAAGAAACATCTAAAGAAAAATTTAAAAATAAAGAGAAGATGATAAAATCTTTTTTAATTCCGATTAGTTTCTGGATTTCAAATAAAGCGAAAAAATCAAAACCTTATTTAATTGGTTTAGCAGGAGGCCAAGGAACAGGCAAAACAACTATTAGTTCAATTTTAAAAATCATTCTAACAAAATATTTTAAGCTGAATGTTATTAAAATCTCAATTGATGATTTGTATAAAACCAGAAAAGATAGAATTAAGTTATCAAAAACAACACATCCACTGTTGAAGACTAGAGGTGTTCCAGGAACTCACGACATAAATTTTATGTTTGATTTTTTAAAAAAAATTAAGAGTAAAAGATTTAATCTCCATAGAATCCCTAAATTTAATAAGGCTATAGACGACAGATTAAATAAAAATTCTTGGTATTTAGTTAAAAGAGTACCCGATGTTATAATCTTTGAGGGATGGTGTGTAGGAGCTAGGGCTGAAAAACAAACTACTTTAAAAAAATCTATAAATTCTCTTGAGAGAAAAGAAGATAAAAATCTAAAATGGAGAAAGTTTGTAAATGGTCAATTACAACAAAAATACAAAAAACTGTTTTCAAAATTAGACTGCTTATTATTTTTAAAAGCTGATAATTTTAAATTATTACAAACTTGGAGACTTAAACAGGAAGCATTACTAAAATTAAACTCAAAAAATAAGGCAAATAGTAAAGTAATGAATAAAAATGAAGTATTAAAGTTTATGCAGACATACCAACGGGTTACACAAAATATGTTTAAATTTGCACCAAAATATTCAACAATTGTACTAAATTTAAATAGAAATCATCAAATTAAATCAATAAAATATAATAAATGAAAAAAATATTTTTAATAGCTTTTTGTTTAATATCTTTAACTCTAACAGCTGGTGCAGCAACCTTAAGTGATGCATTAAAAACTACTTTTCAAAATAATTTAGAGTTACAAGCTGAGAGAAAAAACCTGGAGGTTCAAAAAGAAGTTTTAAATATTTCAAAAAGTGATTTTTTTCCAACATTAACTTTATCTGGTACTAAAAATTTTGAAAGTACTAATGAACTTACAAATCAAGATGGATCCGATGCATCAATAACAGATACAGATACAATGACTTCATCAGTTAAATTAGAGCAAACTTTAATTGATGGTAGCGCGAGAAGTACGAAGTATGAAAAAAGTAAGTTAGGACTTAACCTTTCAGAGGCTAAGCTTTTAAAAAAAGAACAAGATGTTTTTATGAAAGCAATTGAAGCATATACCGGTTTAATACTAGCTTACGAAAAATTAAGTATAAATCAAGAAAATGTAAATTTACTTCAAAGGCAATTTGAAATAGATAATGCGAGATTATCTAGAGCTCAAATTACTGCTACAGACTTAGCGCAATCCCAATCTTCTTTGTCAGGTGCTCAAGCAGGTTATATAGGAGCACAAAATAATATTATAACTAGTAAGTTAGCTTATGAAAACATTATAGGACCAATTAATACTAATGAAAAATTGAAAAAAATATATAATTCAGAAGTCCCAATACCTTCAAGTTTAGTTGAAGCAAAAAAAATATCTGAACAAAAAAGTCCTGATCTTATAATTGCTGAAATAGAATATGGACAGTCTGAATTAGATGTAAAAATAGCAAGATCAGATTTATCACCAACGGCTAAACTTTCACTCGAGAGATCTTATACAGATGATCTGAGCGCAACTTATGATGAAAGAGAAAAAGATGTTTTGCAAGCAACAGTTAGCTGGCCTTTTCAATTTGGTGGAAAGAATAAGTCTAATGTAAATAAAAATCTTCAAGTTAAAGGGATGAAAAAATTACTTCTTGAAAACGCTTTTAGAAATAACACTCAAAGTGTTACTGCTGCTTGGTCAACTTTAGAGTCATCTAAAAGCCTTCTAATAGCAGTTCAATCACAAGTTAAAGCTGCAGAAATTGCAAATGAAGGAATTAGTTTTGAATATGAGAGCGGTTTGAACAGATCAACATTTGATGTACTTCAATCGAGATCAAATTTGATAAATGCTAAAATAAATCTTGCGGAAGCTGAAAGAAATTACTTATTAGCCCAATACAGATTGTTAAAGTCCGCAGGCTTATTAAATAGCGACTACTTAAAACTTAGATAATTAAACACTTTTAAACGCAATATTAAAAAAATATTGCTAATGAGAACAAAATGTGTACATTTATTTTTATGATTCGAATGTTTAAAAACGTAAAAAAAGAGGCAAAAAATGACTAAAAATAACTTAAAAGTGGTTAAAACCGCTAAAGATAAAGAATTGGAAAATAAAGAAAAAAATAAAGCATTAGACGCAGCAATTAGCCAAATTACAGATAGCTTTGGAAAAGGCTCTGTAATGAAGCTTGGAGAACAAAAAGCTATGGATGTTGAGTCTATTTCAACTGGATCTTTAAGTCTTGATCTAGCGCTTGGAATAGGTGGGCTACCAAAGGGAAGAATTATTGAAATTTATGGACCAGAGTCATCTGGAAAAACTACTTTAGCTTTACAAGTAGTTGCAGAGGCGCAAAAGGCTGGTGGAATTTGTGGATTTGTTGATGCAGAGCATGCACTAGATCCAGTCTATGCAAAAAAATTAGGTGTTAATACCGAAGAACTACTTATTTCACAACCAGATACAGGCGAACAAGCTTTAGAAATTACAGATACTTTAATTAAGTCTGGCTCAATGTCAGTACTTGTTGTCGATTCAGTTGCCGCATTAACACCAAGAGCTGAAATTGAAGGTGATATGGGAGACCATCATGTTGGTTTACAAGCAAGACTGATGTCTCAAGCACTTAGAAAATTAACAGGATCAATATCAAGAACTAATACAATGGTTATATTTATTAACCAAATTAGAATGAAAATCGGTGTCATGTTCGGAAGTCCAGAAACAACATCAGGTGGAAATTCTCTAAAATTCTATTCTTCAGTGAGAATGGATATAAGACGAATTGGTGCAATTAAAGATAAGGAACAAATTATTGGAAATACAACAAGAGTAAAAGTTGTTAAAAATAAAGTTGCTCCACCATTTAAAGTCGTTGAATTCGATTTAATGTATGGAAAAGGAATTAGTAAAGTAGGGGAACTAATCGACCTTGGAGCCAAAGCTGAGATTGTAGAAAAATCAGGAGCTTGGTATGCTTATAAAGGTGAAAAAATTGGTCAAGGTAGAGAGAATGCTAAACTTTACCTTGAACAAAATCCAAAATCTGCAGCAGAGATTGAAATGGCTATAAGAGAAAAAGCTGGAGTGATTTCAAAAAAAATAGAGGGAAATCCTTTAAGTGAAGAGAAGGTCGAAGCCCAGAAAAAAGAAGAAGAAGTTCCTAGTAAAAAAAATTAGCAGATAACTTTTAGTTATTAAAAAAAAGGCGCTCAATTGGGCGCCTTTTTTCCCTTCAGAAGTGTAGACATCATAATAAAATGCTGTATTTTGTTTAAATATGGCTAAAACATTAAATGAAATAAGAGCAGCATTCTTAGGATATTTTGAGAAAAATGAGCATAAAATAGTAGAGTCAAGTAATCTAGTTCCAAACAATGATCCAACATTGATGTTTGCCAACTCTGGAATGGTACAATTTAAAAATGTGTTTACCGGTCTAGAGAAAAGAGAATATCAAAGAGCCACAACATCTCAAAAATGCGTTAGAGCTGGTGGAAAGCACAATGATCTAGAAAATGTTGGTTATACCCCAAGACACCATACATTTTTTGAAATGTTAGGAAACTTTTCTTTCGGAGATTACTTTAAAGAAAGAGCAATTGAACTTGCTTGGAATCTAATAACCAAAGAATTTGGATTAGATAAAGATAGACTTTATGTAACTGTTTATCATGATGATGATGAAGCCTTTAATTATTGGAAAAAAATTGCTGGCTTAAGTGAAAATAAAATTATTAGAATAGCAACATCTGATAATTTTTGGTCTATGGGTGAAACTGGACCATGTGGTCCTTGTTCTGAAATATTTTATGACCATGGAGATCATCTTGAGGGCGGGCTACCTGGAACAAAAAATGAGGATGGTAATAGGTTCATAGAGATTTGGAATTTAGTTTTTATGCAATTTGAACAAATTTCAAAAGACAAAAGAATTAATTTACCAAAACCATCAGTCGATACAGGTATGGGTCTTGAGAGAATAGCTGCATTGCTTCAAGGTACCCATGATAACTACGAAACAGATCATTTTAAAAAGATAATTAATTCAGCATCTGAGATTTTAAAAGTAAAACCAAATAAAGATAATTTAGCAAGTTTTAGAGTTATAGCAGATCATTTACGTGCCAGCTCATTTTTAATTGCAGAGGGAGTTTTGCCATCAAATGAAGGCAGAGGTTATGTATTGAGGAGAATAATGAGAAGAGGAATGAGACACTCTCACCTTCTTGGTTCAAAAGAACCTATTTTTTTTAATATATTCAAGACTCTTAAAGAAGAGATGAAAGGTAATTATTCAGAAATAGAAAGAGCAGAGTCTTTAATTAAAGAGACGCTAAGAATGGAAGAGGAAAAATTTTTAGTTTTATTAGATAGAGGTATTAAAATTTTAAATGATGAAATTACAAAAATAGATAAAGTATTACCAGGAGAAGTAGCATTTAAGCTATATGATACATATGGTTTTCCTTTAGATTTAACACAAGATATTCTAAAAAATAAATCTTTAAAAATAGATAGTGAGAAATTTCAAAATTTAATGAAGGAAAGCAAAGAACTTGCAAAGAAAAACTGGAAGGGTTCAGGAGACAGTGCTATTGATGATATTTGGTTTTCAATCAAGGATAAATTAGGTGCTTCAGAGTTCTTAGGATATGAAACCGATCGAGCGGAAGGTGTCATACTTGCATTATTAAAGGATAATAGAGAGGTAGCTGAACTTAAAGAAAATGATGAAGGAATGATTGTCGTAAACCAGACTCCTTTTTATGGAGAGTCAGGGGGACAAGTTGGAGATACTGGAGAAATAGTTGCTGGAAATTTCAAGTTTGTGATATCCGATGTGCAAAAGAAATTAGGAGATTTATTTGTGCACTATGGAAAAGTTAAAGCAGGTAACATTAAGGTTAAAGATAATGTTGAAATGAAGATTGACGTGGAAAGACGAAATAATATAAGAGCATACCATTCAGCAACTCATCTTTTGCACGAGTCTTTAAGAAGGGTACTAGGTACACATGTTACACAAAAAGGATCCTTAGTAGCTCCAGATAGACTAAGATTTGATTTTAGTCACATGAAGCCAATATCGGAAAAAGAAGTAGAAAAAATCGAAAATCATGTAAATTCTATGGTTAAAAAAAAGTCTGATGTAAAAACAAGGATAATGACCCCAAAAGAAGCAGTAGATAATGGAGCACTCGCACTTTTTGGAGAGAAATATGGTGAAGAGGTTAGAGTATTATCTATGGGAGATGAGAAAGAAAAGTATTTTTCTACAGAACTTTGTGGAGGAACACATGTTAAAAATACTGGCGATATAGGACAATTCAAAATAATCAGCCAATCCTCAATTGCAGCAGGTGTAAGGAGAGTTGAGGCTCTAAGAGAAAATCAATTAAATGAGTATTTAAAAAATAAAGAAAAATTATCTGATTTATCTGCACAAAAAGATGGCGAAATGATTAATGATTTGTCAAAACAAATAATTAAATTAGGCGGAAAACCAAACTTAAAAAACAATGATAATAAAAGTTTGATTAAAGATTTATCGAAACAACTTGAACTTTTAAAAGTCACCTCAATTCTAAAAGATAATTCAAAAAATAAAACACACGATGATAAAATTAATAATGTAAATGTTAGATTTCAAAAAGTTGAGAACCTTCCGCCTAAAGAACTCAGGAAATTAGTAGATGCAGGGAAAAAAGACTTACAAAATGGTATAGTTATAGTCTTTGCGAGTTTTGAGGATAAAGTAGGACTTGCAGTTGGGATTACCGAGGGACTTATTGATAAATATGATGCTGTTGTATTTGCAAAGTCAGGTTCTGAGATCATTGGTGGAAAAGGTGGAGGTGGAAGAAAAGATTTTGCACAAGCTGGTGGTCAATTTAAAGAAAAAATTGATGAAGCTTTCGAAAAAATTAAGTCTTTAATTTAATTTTTGTCTCAATTTACCATCTAAAGTATCTAAAAATTGATTAGTTGTAAGATACTTGGTCGAAGGCCCTATTAATATAGCTAAGTCCTTTGTCATTGAACCTTCCTCAACACAATCAACGCAAACTTTTTCCAATGTTTGAGAAAATTTAATTAATTCATCATTTCCATCAAGTTTTCCTCTATGAGCCAAACCTCTTGTCCAAGCAAAAATCGAGGCAATAGGATTTGTTGAGGTTTCTTTTCCTTGTTGATGCATTCGAAAGTGTCTAGTCACTGTACCATGTGCAGCTTCTGCCTCCATTGTTTTACCATCTGGTGCAAGTAGCACACTTGTCATTAAACCTAGAGATCCATAACCTTGAGCAACCGTATCTGATTGAACATCACCATCATAATTTTTACATGCCCAGATGTATTTGCCATGCCATTTCATAGCACATGCAACCATGTCATCAATTAATCTATGTTCGTAAATAATTTTATTTTGCTCAAATTTTTCTTTAAATTCATTTTCAAAAACTTTTTGAAATATATCTTTAAATCTTCCATCATATTTTTTCAAAATTGTATTTTTTGTTGAGAGATACACAGGCCATTTTTTTATTAATCCATAATTAAAGCATGATCTAGCAAAATCCTCTATAGATTTATCCAGGTTGTACATCGATAAAGCAATTCCAGGCCCAGGAAAATTAAATACCTCATATTTTTTTTCATGGCTTCCATCCTCTGCAGTCCATTTTATTTCAAGTTTGCCTTTTCCAGGCACAGTAAAGTCTGTTGCTCTGTATTGATCACCAAATGCATGTCTTCCTATAATTAGTGGATCTGTCCAAGATGGTACAAGTTTTGGAATATTTTTACATATTATAGGCTCTCTGAAAACAGTTCCACCAATAATATTTCTTATCGTACCATTTGGAGATCTCCACATTTTTTTTAAATTAAATTCCTTAACTCTTGCCTCATCAGGTGTTATGGTTGCACATTTAATACCAACGCCATTTTTTTTAATTGCATTAGCGCACTCAATAGTGATTTTGTCCTCAGTTCTATCTCTGCTTTCCATTCCTAAGTCGTAGTATTCAATCTTGAGATCAAGGTATGTTAAGATTAATTTGTTCTTTATAAAGTCCCATATAACTCTGGTCATTTCATCACCATCTAACTCTACAATGGGGTTTTTTACCTTAATTTTAGTCATTTTTTTGATATATCTTAATAGTTGAATTTATTCTTTTTGTATACATATTAATCCAAATTATCATTTATAGGATTGTTATGAATAAAGTTTTTCCAAAATTACACAACGAAGGATATAAGTTTATCATCATTTTTGCAATCGCAACTATAATCCTCTATTTGATAAATGATTTTCTCGGTTTCATTGGATTGTTATTGACAATTTGGTGCTACTATTTTTTTAGAGATCCAGAAAGAGTCTCTATTGGAGATGATAATTATCTAACGAGTCCTGCAGACGGTGTTGTATTGCAAGTTAAAGAAACGAATGGCCCAAAAGAACTTGGTTTAGAAAATAAATTAATGAGAAAAGTAAGTATTTTCATGGATGTATTTGATTGCCATGTTAATAGATCTCCTTGTTCTGGAGTGGTATCTCAAATACTTTACAAACCTGGTAAGTTTTTTAATGCATCATTAGACAAAGCAAGTGAAGAAAATGAAAGAAATTATTATAAAATTAAAAATCATGATGGAGAAGAAATTATTGTTGTACAGATTGCAGGATTAGTTGCTAGAAGAATTGTAACTGAAGTTTCTAAAGATGAAATAGTAGAACAGGGTTCAAGAATAGGTATGATTAGGTTTGGAAGTAGGGCAGATATATATTTTGAAAACTATACTCCTCTAGTTAATATCGATCAAAAAACCATAGCTGGCGAAACATTGATAGCAAAAAAATAGTCCCATGGAGTTAGAAAATAAAAATATTAAATTAGTTTCAAATAAAAAAACTAGAGTAATTCTTCCTAATATTTTAACTCTGATTGGAGTATGTATTGGTCTTACATCTATCAAGTTTGCGTTTGATGGCAAATTTGAGTTGTCAATTATTGCTGTAATAGTTGCTGCAATAATTGATGGATTAGATGGAAGAATTGCAAGATTAATTAAAGGAACTTCTAAAGTAGGCAAAGAGTTAGACTCACTGACCGATGTGATAAGTTTTGGAGTTGCTCCGGCATTTATTATGTATTTTTGGGCATTATCAGAAATAGGAAGAGTAGGCTGGTTAATTTCATTAATTTATGTCATTTGTGTTGCACTTAGACTTGCCAGATTTAATGTTTCCTCAAATGAGGAGAGTTCTTGGAAAGATAATTTTTTTGAAGGTATACCTTCTCCAGCTGGCGGGGTTTTAGTTTTAATGCCATTAATTTTAAGTATTAGTGAATTTAAGTTTTTAAATTTAAATTATCAAATAATTGTACCTACTTTGTTTATTATTGTATCAATACTATTAATAAGTAAAATACCAACTTATTCTTTTAAAAGAATAGTGGTTCCAAGAAGTGCATCAATATTTTTGTTATTCACGGTTATTTTATATTTTGGATTGATTTTAGTTTATACATTTAATGCAATAATTATATCAGGATTAATTTATATGTTTATGATTCCAATCAGTTCAATGCATTATTTTATAATTAAAAAAAATCAAAAAACCGTCACAAATGATACAGATCATCATGAAGATGTGTTATAAATGAAGGAAAATACAATAATTTCATTAGCAGACTCAAAATATTTTAACCTATTAAATGAACTAGTAGACTCAATAAATAGATTTGAACAAAGTAAAAAGATTGACATATGCATAATGGATGCGGGATTAACTAAAGATCAAAAAAAGGTACTAGAGACAAAGGTGTTTCAAATTAAAAAAGCAGAGTGGGACATAAAGGTTCCTGTTTCTAAAGTTAAAGGAAGAGAATGGTTAAAAAGTCAAGTATCGAGGGCTTTTTTACCAAATTATTTTCCAGGATATAAAAAATATTTATGGATTGATGCAGATGCTTGGGTTAACTCATGGAATGCTATTGAATTATATTTAAGAGGTTCTGAAAATAAAAAATTAGCAATAGCAACTTCAGCTGATAGAGCATATAGAAATGTAATAAAAGCAGAATGGATATTTAGAGGTTATGCAAAAATAAAATCTCAAAATTATAAACATGCAAAATCATCGGGCTTTTCTGAAAAAATTTCTAGACAAGTGGCTTTAAAGCCCCATTTAAATATAGGACTATTTTGCTTAGAAAATAATGCTCCACACTGGGAGATATGGCAAAAAAATTTACGAAAAGCATTATTATCAGGAAAAATTTGGGGTTCGGAGCAAATTGCTATGAACATTACAATATATTCAGACAATTTAGATGTAGAAATTTTACCTGCATATTGTAATTGGACACTGATCGATGGAGTTAAGTTTGATAAAAAAAAAAATACATTTGTTGAACCATATTTACCAAACCATGAGATTGGAGTTATTCATCTAGCAGGAAAAAATAATGATAATATAAGAAATAATAAGAATTACATTTCAAAAGTTGAAACCTTAGATGGTGACATCATCGAGAAATCATTAAGATTTGAGAACTAATTGAAAAAAAATAAATTTTCAAAAAATTGGATTATTAAACAAAAAAGAGATATTTACGTAAAAAAATCAAAATTAGAAGGTTATAGGTCAAGAGCTGTTTATAAACTTCAAGAAATTAATGAAAAATTTAAAATAATAAAAAATAAAACCTTAGTAGTTGATTTAGGAGCTGCTCCTGGAAGTTGGTCACAGTATATTTCTAGAAACTTCAATAATTGTAAAATACTCTCTATAGATTTAAAAGACATTGAACCAATAAAAAATTTATTTCATATTAAAGGAGATTTTACTGAAGATATGCAGAAAATCAAAATACAAAATTATTTTGGAAAAAAAGTGGACCTTATAATTTCTGACATGGCAGTAAATACTACAGGCAACAAAAGTGTAGACTCATTAGTTACCGGAGAACTATGTATGGATGCAATAAATTTTGCAATTGATTTATTAAATAAGAATGGATGTTTTGTTTCTAAACTTTTTATGGGGTCATCATTTAACGAGATTGTCGCATTGGGAAAAAAATCATTTAAAGACGTAGATATTTTTAAGCCACCATCTAGCAGAAAAGACTCTAAAGAAAATTTTATAATTTGTAGAAATTTAAGATAGTTTGCCTTTTATTTTTTGAGGAATCATTTATATAAGGACATGGATACTATTAAAGAAGCTTTAACATTTGACGATGTTACTTTAGCCCCTAACTATTCTGAAATTTTACCAAATGAAGTGAACACTTCCATTAAACTAACCAAAAATCTTATAATAAATATTCCACTTTTATCATCTGCAATGGATACAGTAACCGAGGCACCAATGGGAATTGCAATCGCAAGAGAAGGTGGACTGGGAATAATTCATAGAAATCTGAGTATAATAGATCAAATTAAAGAAATTAGAAAAGTAAAATCAAAAAAACTTCTGGTAGGTGCAGCAGTTGGAGCAAGTGAAAAAGAATTAAAAAGAGCTGAGAAAATATTAAAAGAAAATATAGATATAATTGTTATAGATACGGCTCATGGACATACAAAGAAAGTAGGAAATATAATTAAAAAAATTAAAAAAATACGTCCAAAGAAAACAGCAATATGTGCTGGAAACATTGCAACAGCGGAAGCTGCAAATTTTTTAGTAAGACTTGGTGTAGATATAATCAAAGTTGGGATAGGTCCAGGATCTATTTGCACAACTAGAATTGTGGCAGGAATAGGGGTTCCACAACTAAGTGCTATATTAAATGTAAAAAAAGGAATTGGAGCAAGCAAAACAAAATTAATAGCTGATGGTGGTATAAAATTTTCTGGAGACATTGCAAAAGCCTTAGCAGCGGGTGCGGATGCAGTTATGATAGGATCACTTTTTGCAGGAACAGATGAGGCACCAGGCAAAAAAATAAAGAAAAATGGAAAATTATATAAATATTTCAGAGGTATGGGATCTATAGGTGCAATGAATAAAGGGTCCGCAGATAGATATTTTCAATCTAAACAAAAAGATACATCAAAATATGTAGCTGAAGGAGTAGAAGGATATATAAAATATAAAGGTAGAGTTGATAAAATAATCTATAACTTAGTTGGAGGTTTAAAATCTTCTATGGGTTATTTGGGAGCAAAGAAAGTTGTTGATCTAAGGAAAAAGCCAAAGTTTGTTAAAATTACTAAAGCAGGTTTTTATGAAAGTATGGTACACAACATAGATTTAATAAAAAAATAATCATGAGACATTTATTACTAGCATTATCATTTTTTTTATTTAGTGTAACTGCAAAAGCAGACAAATATAATTTTTTTATAGAAGCTAAAAATTTATTTGATATGGAAAAATATGAAGAGGCAAAGTTTTTATTTCAACGAAATATAGTTTATAATCCTAAAGATGCATCATCTTACCTTTATTTAGCTAAGATTTTTAAAATTGAAGAGGATAAAAGAAATGAAGAGAAAAACATAAAAACTACCTTACTTTTAGATCCAAAAAATGAGGATGCAATGTATATATTAATAGATATTGAATTAGAAAGATCAAATTTTTCAAAAGCAGACGAACTAAGTAAAGATTTCAAGAAAATTTGTTTAAAAATGTGTGAAAAAATTACCTCAATTGAAAGTCGCTTAAAAGATTTTGAAAGAAAAGATGCGTCTTGAAGACACTCTTAATAAAATATTAATTGTAGACTTTGGTTCTCAATTTACTCAATTAATAGCGCGTAAAATAAGAGAATTTGGGATTTATTGTGAAATAATCAGCCACAAATCAATAGAAAAGCGTAAAAATTTTGACAAAAATATCAAGGGTATAGTTTTATCGGGTGGTCCTTTAAATGTTTATGAAAATAAAAAAGTAAAATTTAATAATAATCTTTTAAAACTTGAAATACCCGTATTAGGAATATGTTTTGGACATCAAATTATTTCAAAAGTAATGGGTGGAAAAGTTAAAAGTTCTAATTTTAGAGAATTTGGACTAGCTGAAGTAACAGAGATAAAAAAAAGTAAATTAACAAAAAATTTTTTTTCTAAAAAGAAAAATAATGTATGGATGAGTCATGCAGATCAAGTAACAAAATTGCCCAAAAATTTTAATATAATTGCAAAAAGTAAAAATTCTAAAATGTGTATTATTGAAAATAAAAAAAGAAATATATTTGGAATTCAATTTCATCCAGAAGTAAGTCATACCAATAAAGGTAAAACAATACTTAGAAATTTTATATTTTCTATATGTAAATTAAATAGAAATTGGTCTGCCAGTGATCAGAAAAAAAAATTAATTAATGAAGTAAGAGATATTGTTGGAAATTCTAAGGTTATTTGTGCATTGTCCGGAGGTGTTGATAGTAGTGTAGTTGCAAAATTACTATCAAATGCAATTGGAAAAAAATTGACGTGCATTTTTGTCAATACAGGCTTACTTAGGAAAGGTGAGGAAAAACAAGTTGTAAATACTTTTAAGAAAAGGTTTAAAATAAACTTAATTTATGTGAATGCTGAAAATATATTCTTATCAAAATTAAAAAATATTTCTAATCCTGAAAAAAAAAGAAAAATTATTGGAAATCTATTTATTAAAATATTTGAAAAATATGCAAAAAAAATTAAAAAAGTTAAATTTTTAGCCCAAGGAACACTTTACCCAGATTTAATAGAGAGCAAATCAGTAACAGGAAGTCAAACCTCTAAAATCAAATCACATCATAATGTTGGAGGTTTGCCAAAAAAAATGAATCTCAAATTAGTTGAACCACTTAAATATCTCTTTAAAGACGAAGTTAGAAAGTTAGGACTAGAGCTTGGATTGAATAAAGAGATTATCTCTAGACACCCATTTCCGGGACCAGGACTTGCAATTCGAATGCCTGGAAATATATCTATAGAAAAAATTAAAATTTTAAAAGAAGCAGATAATTATTTTATTAAATCATTAAAAGATAATAATTTGTATGATAAAATTTGGCAGGCTTACGCTGCTCTACTTCCAGTAAAAACAGTAGGGGTGATGGGTGATAATAGAACTTATGAATATATCTGTTTGTTAAGAGCAATTACTTCAGAGGATGGTATGACTGCAGATTTTTTTCAATTTAACAAAATTTTTATGCGATCAGTATCCAACCAAATTATTAACAATATACGAGGAATAAATAGAGTTGTTTATGATATAACTTCAAAACCCCCAAGTACTATTGAATTGGAATAATAAGACTATATAAGTAATCTATATGAAATATTTACACACAATGATTAGAGTCTCAAATATAGACGAGTCATTAAGATTTTTCTGTGAAGGCTTAGGGCTTAAAGAAACTAGAAGAAAAGATAGTGAAAAGGGTAGGTATACTTTAGTATTTCTTGCTGCTCCAGATGACGAAAAAGCTGAAATAGAATTAACATACAATTGGGATGGAGATAGTCTGGGTGATGGTTCAAGAAACTTTGGACATCTGGCATACAGAGTTGAAAATATTTATGAAACTTGTCAAAGATTAAAAGACATGGGTTATATAATTAACAGACCACCAAGAGATGGTCATATGGCATTTGTTAGATCTCCAGATAAAATTTCCGTTGAAATACTTCAAGATGGCTACTTGGAGCCAGTAGAGCCATGGAAATCTATGGAAAATACAGGCACCTGGTAATAAATATTTATGCCTTCAAAAATAAGCAGGCTTATATTAAAAAAAAAAAATAAGTCAAAAATAGTCTGCTTAACAGCCTACTCAAAAAATATTGCTGAAGAAGTTGATAAATATACTGACCTTGTACTCGTTGGAGACTCTTTGGGTTCTGTTTTATATAATTTTGATACTACAAGAAAAGTAAATCTATCTATGATGATTGAACATTCTAAAAGTGTAAGAAAAGGAGTAAAAAAAAGTTTAATGATTGTAGATATGCCATTCAATACTTATAAAAATAAATTGCAGGCGCTAAAAAATTGTAAAAAAATAATTAAAGAAACAAAATGTGATGGTATCAAATTAGAGGGAGGAAGTAAGATCAAAGATATAATTAAACATTTAGTAAATAATAAAATTCCAGTAATGGGTCACATCGGTATAACCCCGCAATCTCAAAGAGGCAAATTTAGATATAAAGGTAAGACTGAAAAAGAAAAAAAAAGTTTGTTAAAAGACTCAAAAATCCTAGAAGAAGCAGGTGTTTTTTCTATTGTGTTAGAATGTATTGAAAAAAAACTTTCAAAAAAAATAACTGAATCAATTAAAATACCAACAATCGGGATTGGATCATCAAAGTTTTGTGATGGTCAGATTTTAGTTTTAGACGATTTGTTAGGTTTGACTAATAGTAAAATAAAATTCGTTAAGAAATATGCTAATTTTAAAAGTAATATTAGAAATGCAGTTAAAAAATTTGGGTCAGATGTGAAAAGAGGTTCATATCCATCATTAAAGCATTCTTACTAAAAATACTTTTTAAATTCCTCATTAATTTTTAGAATTTCTAAGTCTACAAGTCCACCAATAATGAGCTGTATTGCAAGTATAAGAATAAATGCTATTCCAATATAGACGACCCATAAATGTTTCTGAATATAATTAGCTAAATAAGTGGCCATAGCACCTGTGAGGACTACAGATAAAATTAAACCAAAAATCATAAACCCAAAGTTGCCCTTTGAAGCACCAACAACACCTATAACATTATCAAAACTAATTGTTATATCTGCGAAAAGCACTTTATACATACCCTTTGCAAATGACGGTTCTAAGGATTTTTTTGTTGGTGATTTAGCTTTTCTCTGAGCTTGTAAAAGATCTTTTCTAAGATCATTTACTATCCAAATTAGAAGCAAACCTCCAAGAATTTTTATGAAGTAAAATTTGAATAAATATGTCGCAAATACTGCAAATAAAACTTTAAAAATTAAAGCTCCGACCACTCCCCAAAATATGATTTTTTTTCTATTTTTTGGGATAAAATTAGCTGCAATTAGACCAATTATTATGGCGTTATCTGCTGCCAATATAATATCTATAAAGATTATTTGCAGTAAAATAAGGGCTTCTTCTATCAATATGATAATATAATAGTAACAATTTCAAATTTTTCAATAAAACATCGGAAAATTTTTATTGATTTAATAAATAATACATAATGAGATGTATTTTTTAAAAATTAAGGAGGATTAATGAAAATTTTAAAAACTTTGTTTTCTATTTTATTTTCTGTCTTGTTAATAGCAAATGTAAATGCTTCTGAAAAGTGGGATATGGCTTTAGCTTATGGTGCGAGTAACTTTCACTCAGCAAATGCAGCAGAATTTGCTAAAAATGTTTCAGAGAAAAGCGGAGGAAAACTTACAATAGTTACGCATCCTGGAGGATCATTATTTAAAGGTGGAGAAATCTTTAGAGCTGTGAGAACTGGTCAAGCACAGATGGGTGAAAGATTTATGTCAGCATTGGGAAAAGTTGACCCTATTCTTGAAATTGACTCACAACCTTTTTTAGCAACTTCATATGACGATGCTATGAAACTTTATCAAGCTTCAAAGCCAGCAATCATTGAAAGTTTAGATCAAAAAGGATTAGTATTTTTATATGCTGTGCCATGGCCTGCACAAGGACTGTATAGTAAAAATGAAATCAATAGTGTTTCAGATCTAGAAGGTTTAAAATTTAGAGCTTATAATTCTGCAACAATTAGAATTGCAGAGCTTACAGGTATGGCTCCAACCAAAATTGAGGCGGCTGAAATCAGTCAAGCATTTTCAACAGGAGCAGTCGAAAGTATGATTACATCGCCAACAACTGGTAAAAATAGCAAAATATGGGAGAACGGTGTTAAATATTTTTATGATATCGCTGCTTGGTTCCCAAAAAATATGGTTGTTGTGCATAGAGGATCTTGGAATAAGTTAGATGCAGATACTCAACTATTAATTAAAAGAGAAGCTGCTGCTGCAGAAGAAAAAGGCTGGATGCTTTCTAGAGTAGGAAATATTGAAGATAAAAAAGCTCTAGCTGCTGCAGGAATGGTAGTAGGCAAAGTAAATGCTGATTTAGAAAAACATTTCCAAAAAGTTGGAAAAAAAATGGCAAAAGAATGGAAGAAAAAAGCTGGCAAAACAGGTGCTAGCGTACTTGCCGCATACAAATAAAATAAATATAATAAAAAAGGCTGTTTAAAAAAACAGCCTTTTTTATGTTACAAAAATTAAATAAATCATTAAATAGTATTTATAATTATTCAGGATATATAGCTGCAGTTTTTTTAATTCTTATTGCAGTTTTTATATTAACTGGAATTGCATCTAGAATTTTCGGTTTTTATATAAGGGGGTTAGCTGAATACTCGGGGTATTGTATGGCAGCCTCATCTTTTTTTGCTCTTTCATATACATTCATAAATGGGGGACATATAAGAATTACGTTATTTTTAGAAAAATCTACAGGTTTTAAAAAAAGATTTTTAGAAGTTTGGAGCTTAGTCGTCACAACAATATTCGCAGGTTATATGTCATATTATTTTATCAAAATGTTGAAAATCTCATACGAATTTGAGGAAAGAAGCGAAGGTGCTGATGAAATTTTAATATGGATACCTCAGTGCAGCGTCGCTATTGGAGCAACACTTTTTTTTATATGTGCTTTTCATCTACTAATCTTAAAAATTTATAATAATGATTGAAATTTTATTAGCTATTTTTTTTATTACAGTTTTACTGCTTTTTTTAAGCTCTGGAATATGGGTAGCAATAAGCATGATCGGTGTTTCTTCTATTGGAATGATTCTATTTACTTCTCGACCAGTTGGAGATGCGATGGCCACAACAATTTGGGGTGCATCATCATCATGGACTCTGACTGCTTTGCCTCTTTTTGTATGGATGGGAGAAATTTTATTTAGGACTAAATTGTCAGAAAATTTATTTGAAGGGTTGGCACCTTGGTTGCAGAAACTTCCTGGAGGTTTAATCCATGTCAATGTTGTTGGATGTGCATTGTTCGCAGCAATATCTGGATCTTCAGCTGCAACAGTTGCCACTGTTGGAAAAATGTCAATTCCAGAGCTAAGAAAAAGAAAATATCCAGAAAAAATTTTACTTGGAAGTCTAGCGGGCTCAGGCACTTTAGGATTATTAATCCCTCCTTCAATTATTTTAATTATCTATGGAGTAACTGTTCAGGAGTCTATTGCTAAACTATTTATAGCAGGAATTATTCCTGGAATAATGATTGCTCTAATATTTATGGGTTATGTAATCATTTGGTCATTGCTAAATAAAAATAAAATGCCCTTAACTGAAGAAAATTATTCATTTTTAAATAAATTAAGTAAATCAAAACAGTTAATACCTGTAATTTTATTAATCCTTGGTGTAATCGGCTCTATTTATACAGGAATTGCAACAGCAACTGAGGCTGCATCTTTAGGTGTTGTAGGATCTTTAATACTTTCTTATTTTCAAAAAAGTTTGAACTTGAAAACTTTTAAGGAGTCTTTGCTTGGAGCAACAAAAACTTCATGTATGATTGCTTTCATTTTAGCTGGAGCAACATTTTTATCACTCGCGATGGGATTTACTGGCCTTCCTAGAAATCTAGCTATTTGGATACAAAACATGGAATTATCACCATACGTTTTAATTTTTGTATTAATGATTTTTTATATAATTTTGGGGATGTTTCTTGACGGAATATCAGCAGTTGTTCTTACAATGGCAATTATAGAACCTATGATAAGGCAGGCAGGTTTTGATATGATTTGGTTTGGTATATTTTTAGTTATAGTTGTTGAAATGGCACAAATTACTCCACCAGTTGGTTTTAATTTGTTTGTTTTACAAGGTATGGCTAATAAAGACATGGGCTATATCGCTAAAAGTGCTTTTCCATTGTTCTTATTAATGATATTTGCAGTAATCTTAATTGTTTTATTTCCCCAGATAGCGTTATGGATGCCTGAGCAAATGATACAAAATATAAATTAATATTTTGATTTTTTTGTTCCGTCGATAATTTCTTTTAATTCCTGATATTCTTTACAATTACAATTTTTTAAAACTTCCAATCTTTCTTTAGCCAAATTTATTCTGTTCGTAACAACATATAGTTCACCTAAGTACTCGTTAATTCCAACATGATTTGGTTCAACTTGCAAACCAAGTAAGTAATATTTCTCTCCAGCTTCAAAATCTCCTAGTTTTCTAGTTGTAAAACCCAGATAATTTAAAGTATCAGCTTGTAATGGTTTTTTTTTATCTAATTCCAATAAAATTTTTTGTGCTTTTTTGTATCTTTTTAAAGCTTTGTCCATTTTATCTTTCGACTCATATTTTTTTGCAGCCTCAATCAATTTTACTGCATTTTTATAACTTGGTTTTTTATCTGACGAACTTGTTCCAGCCGCAAAAGACTGAGCAGCAAAGGTTAAAAGTAAAAATAATATTAAAAATATTTTAGTAATTTTCATAAAAATTTACTCATATTATTTAAAGGTTTCAAATTTAAATTATTCTCTAATAAATTTTGTTTTACAAACATTGCAGTCTTTAAGGAACTTTGATTATCACCATGTATGCAGATGGAGTCAATTTCACAAGGTATTTGTTTACCGCTGTGACAATTAAGGGTTTGGTTTTTGACCATATTCAAAACGTGATTTTTAGCTTGATTAGGATCAGTTATTAAAGCATGATCTTTAGTTCTAGAAACTAAGGTTCCATCATCTTCGTAATTTCTGTCAGCAAATATTTCACAAGCAATTTTCATATTAAGTTTTTTTGCAGCTATCTCCATTTTCGAACCAGTCGGAACTAAATAAATTATGTCTTTATCTATGTGATATATTGTTTTAGCTAAAATTGTTGCTAATTCTAAATCTTCACAAGCCATATTATTTAACGCGCCATGAGGTTTAATATGTGAAACTTTTTCTCCTTGAAGACTGGCTATATTCTGTAATATCTCATATTGATCAGTTACTAACTTGGTTATTTCACTAGCTGACAGGTCCATTCTTTTACGTCCGAAATTCTCTGGATCCTTAAATGACGGGTGTGCCCCTATACTAACATTATTTTCTTTAGAAATCTTCACTACTTCTTGCATTGTCTGCTCATCACCAGCGTGATAACCACATGCTACATTAGCAGAATTTACAATTTTGAGTAGCTCAGGATCATTTTCATTTGAATGATGCTTTGATTTTTCGCCTAAATCACAATTTAAATTAATTTCCATACCTAACAGCTTAAAGTATAACATGACATGATAAAAAATATATCAAATCTTGGTGACGCAGCTTTATACTGTGACTTTGGAAATGATGTAAACAAGGAAATAAATTCAAACGTAATACAATTTTTTAAAAATATACAGAAAAGTAAAATCCCTGGTGTTATAAATATTACACCAAGTTATAATAAATTAATAATTAGTTTTGACCTAAACATTACCAACTTTGATAAAATTAAAACAGAGGTTGAACAATTAAATTTCAAAAATGAAATAGCTAATGTAGGCAAACACATCAAAATACCTGTCTGCTGTGATAACGATTTTGCTCTAGATATAAAAAGATTAGAAAAATTATTAAAACTTGAAAAAGAGGAAATTTATAAAAAATTTTTTTCTAAAAAATATTATTGTTATATGACAGGTTTTATTGCTGGCATGCCATTTTTGGGAGATTTGGATGATTCTTTATATGCTAGACGTTTAGATACACCAAGGGTTAAAGTGCCAAAAAACTCCATAGGCTTAACAGAGCAATTTTGTAATATTTATACTTTTGAAAGTCCTGGTGGATGGAACATAATTGGAAAAACACCTTTAGATATATTTGATAATAAAAATAATTCCTCACCAAATTTAATAAATCCAGGTGATTCAATATCATTTTTTCAAATATCAAAATCAGAGTTCGAAGAAAAATATGACTGAAAATTATTTTGAAGTTTTAAGACCAGGTATAAATACAACTTTTCAAGATAATGGTAGAAAAAATTTCTATCATATAGGAATACCTTTTAGTGGTGCGATGGATAATAGAAATTTTGTTATGGCCAATGCTATTTCAAACAATAAAAAAAATAATCCTGTTATAGAATTTGCATTACAAGGGCCAAAATTGAGATTCAAAGGTGATAAAGTTTATTTTAATGTCACTGGTGATGTAAACTTTCAAATATTACGAAAAAATAAAATAGAAGAGGGAGTTTGTTATCAAAATATTATTTTAGAAAATAATGATTGTTTAGACCTAATATCCACTAATAGGTCTGTTTATGGTTATTTATCAGTGAATGCATCATTTAAGATAGATTTTTATCTTGATAGCTGCTCAGTAAATACAAAAGCAGAAATTGGTGCTAACAATGGAAAAATATTAGAAAAAAATCAAATAATTAAAATAGAAAATATTACAAAAAAATATTCTCTGAATAAATTAGATTACATAAATTCAAAAATTGAGAATATTAGAGTAATAAAAGGACCACACTTCGATTATTTTTCTAAAACCGCAAAAGAATTATTTTTTAAAGAGAAATTTAGTGTAACCAAATTGACTGATAGAATGGGAATTAGATTAGATGGACCAAGAATAGAAAACATTAAAAATACAAACATCAAATCTGAGGGATTAGTTAAAGGAACAATTCAAATAACAGCTGATGGTAACCCAATTGTTATGCTTTCGGATCATGGGACTATTGGTGGTTATCCCAAAATTGGAGTTGTTATAAGCGCTGATTACGATAAGTTAGTTCAAATACCACCTGGAAGTAAAATTAAATTTAAAGAAATCAATTTAAAAGACGCTGAGACTATTTACAGACTTTATGAAATGGAAACCCAAAATTTAATATCTAAAACTAAATGAATTTAATTTCAAAATTACCTGGACCATTATTAATTTTTCTTGGTGCATTTTGTCTTAGTTTTGGAGGTTTAATTGTAAAATCGTTTGAAGGGTCAACGTTATGGCAAATACTATTTTGGAGACAAGTTTTTTTTATAATCACTGTCACTATATTTTTATACTTTAATTATAAAAAGAATGTATTTAGCAAAATTTACTTATCAGGAATTCCAGGATTAATTGGAGGCATTATTCTTGGTATTGGATTTAGTAGTTATGTTTTTGCCATGTATAATACTACAGTTGCAAATACTAATTTTATTATTCAGACGCAAACAATTTTTTTAGCAATTTTTGGTTATTTTTTTTTAAAAGAAAAAATTTCAAAAATTACACTAGCATCAATTATTTTAGCAATATCAGGTTTAATACTTATGCTTGGAAATACCCTTTCAAGTGGTCAAATGTCAGGAAATATTGTTGCCTTTGTAATGCCTATTACTTTTGCAATTTTAATTTTAATTGTAAGAAAATATCCGACTGTTGATATGGTGCCTCTTCAACTAGTAGCAGGTGTAGTTGCGATGATTATTGGTTTCTTAGCATCAACTAAAATTTCTATATCTATGTACGATATATTTTTAGCATTTATATCAGGCACATTTCAAATTGGACTTGGTTTTATATTCATAACAATTGGAGCAAAAAAAACATTATCTGCAATGGTTGGCATAATTATGCTTACAGAAGCAATTTTAGGTCCTTTGTGGGCATGGCTTTTTGTAAATGAAAATCCATCATTCTACGTGTTAATTGGTGGTGGTATAATAATATTTGCAGTTTTTCTACAATTTGTCTCATCATTTAATGGCGAAAATAAATATAATCCTCAATAATGAAATTAGCAATTATAGGATCTGGTATTTCAGGTCTAAGCTCAGCATACTATCTTTCGAAAAATCATAAAGTTGATCTTTTTGAGAAAGAAGACCACTTCGGTGGACACTCTCATACTATAGATATTAAAATTCAAGATAATATTATACCAGTAGATATAGGTTTCATTGTTTTTAACAAAAAAACTTATCCTCATCTTATTAATTTTTTTGAAGAAAATAATATAGCTATAGAGAAAAGTAACATGTCATTTTCAGTATCGGTTAGAGGCTCAGAAATTGAATATTGTGGGAAAGGAATATCAGGAATATTTAGTAATAAATTAAATTTATTTAATATTAAATTTTTAAAAATGTTTTTTACAATAATTGATTTTTATAAAAAAAGTGAAAATAAGAACTTAATTGACGAAAATATTAATTTAGGCGATTATTTAGAGCAATTGAATGTTTCAGATTATTTTATAAAATTTCATATTATCCCAATGGTGTCAGCTATATGGTCAATGCCACCTTATGAGGCAAAACAGATGCCACTAAGTTTTTTTTTAAAATTTTTTCAAAATCATGGTCTTTTTAAATTAAAAAATAGACCTCAATGGTTCACAGTTTCAAACAGAAGCAGAACATACGTTGATAAAGTACTTAGTAATATAAGTGGTGAATATTTTAAAAATTATCACATAAATAAAATTAAAAGAATTCAATCTGGTATTCAGGTTTATTATGGCGATAAAAATGAGTATTTTACTTATGATAAAGTCATACTAGCCACACATGCTGATCAAGCTCTTTCAATAATTGAAGATCCAAATGAAATTGAAAAAAAGATTTTAAGTAATTTTAAATATAAAACAAATGAAGCTGTCATTCATGAGGATATAAATTACATGCCAAAAAATAATAAAGCCTGGTGTTCTTGGAATTCCTCAGTAAAAGCAGAAAACAGCGAACAAAATTCCATTACTTACTGGTTAAATTTATTGCAGAATCTAGATATTTCTAAAAATATATTTTTGACATTAAATCCGTATTTAAAAATACCTGAAGAAAAAATATTTAGGAAAGTACAATTTACACATCCATATTTTGATCAAAAAGCTATTGATAGTCAAAAGGATCTACATTTAATCCAAAATAAAAATAATATTTTATTTTGTGGAAGTTATTTTGGTTATGGTTTTCATGAAGATGGTATAAAATCATCATTAGATATGATGAAGTATATTAATGCTTAAAAATTCAAAGATTTATATTGGGAAAGTAATTCACAGAAGATTTAAACCTAAAAATCACCATTTTAAATATAGGGTATTTTCATTGTTAATTGACCTTGATGATTTAGAGGAAATTAATAATAAAATGACGATGTTTTCTTATAATAAATTTAATATTATAAGTTTTTTTGATAAAGACCACGGTGCACGTGATGGAACATCTTTAAAAAATTGGGTTAAACAAAATTTAGACAATATTGGCATTGATGAAAGCGAAGTCAAAATTAAATTACTATGCTATCCAAGAATTTTTGGCTACGTATTTAATCCTATAAGTGTTTTCTTTATTTACAATAAAGATAACAAAATCATTTCAATTTTCTATGAAGTTAAAAATACCTTCGGAGAGCAGCATACATATATTTTTAAAACACAAGATACTGAGATTATAAAAAATAGCTGTATAAAAAAATTTCATGTATCACCTTTTATAGAAATGGAGTGTATTTATAAATTTAGAGTGAACAAACCTTCTGATAAAATATCTGTTATAATAGACCAATCTGATAAAGAAGGTAAATTGTTATTTGCATCGCAAGACGGTGTTGTAAAAGATTTTAGTGAAAAAAATTTGTTCTTTTCTTATATTTTTCACCCGTTAATGACATTTAAAGTTATTGTCGCAATCCATTATGAAGCATTTAAATTATGGTTAAAAGGAATAAAGTTTATTAAAAAAAAGTTAAAAATTAAAAATAATATTTCAGAAGAAAATAATGAATTTAAATAAAATTTCAGACAAGATCGTTTTTAGTTCTCTCAAATATATAAAACATGGAAAGTTAAAGATAATTAATCATGATGGGGAAGTCTATAATTTTGGAAATGACAATGAAAAATTACATGCTGATTTAAAAATAAACAAACCAGGCCTTACTCTAAAAATAATCAAAAATGGTAGCATCGGTTTAGCAGAGGCTTACATGGATAACTGTTTTGAAACAGAAAATTTAACTAATCTAATAGAGTTAGCTGCCAAAAATATAAAAATAATACATAAATTTTCTGGATCTTTTGACCTTGCAATACTTAACAAAATTAAAAATTTCTTTGTTAAAAATAATAAATCTAGAAGTAAAGAAAATATAAGAAAACATTATGACTTAGGAAATGAATTCTTTTCATTATGGCTTGATAAAACATTAACATATTCGAGTGCAATCTTTGAAAAAGGGAATAACTTAGAGGAAGCTCAAATAAATAAATATAAGAAACTTTCAAATCTAGTAAGGCCCAAGTCTGGTGATAAGATGCTTGAGATAGGATGTGGTTGGGGAGGTTTTGCAGAATATATTGGCAAAAATTATGATGTAAAATTAGATTGTATTACTATTTCAAAAAAACAATATGAATTTTCAAAGGAGAGAGTTCATAAAAATGGTTTAAATGAAAAAATAAATATACAAATGCTAGACTTTAGAGATATTAAAAATAAATATAATTCAATTGCATCAATAGAGATGATTGAGGCTGTTGGTCACAACTATTTAAAAAATTATTTTAATACTATAAAGCAAAATCTATTTGATGGTGGGACTGCAGCCATTCAGGCAATCACAATTGATGATAGTATTTACGATAGGTACAAAAATAAGACCGATTTCATTCAAAAATACATTTTCCCTGGTGGTTTTTTACCAAGCAAGAATGAGTTGATTTCTTTATCAAATCAATCAGGACTCAAATTTGAACAATGTAGTTCTTACGGAGATCATTACTCAAATACGCTAAGCATTTGGCGAGATGAATTTTTCAAAAAGTGGGATCAAATATCATCTCAAGGTTTTGATAACACATTTAAAAGAATGTGGAATTTTTATTTGTCTTACTGTGAAGCTGGATTTAAATCCAAAAATATCGATTTAATACAATTTGCTCTTCAAAAATAACTTCATGAAATTTAAATATTTTTTGTTGATAATAATTTCAGTATTGATTACAAATTGTTCATCTAATCAAGGCATGAAACCAGAAGATTTTAAAAACCAAAAACCTCGACTGATAATTGAGGAGTATTTATCCGGAAATGTAAAAGCTTGGGGTATTTTACAAAACAGATCGGGGAAAGTTACTCGACAGTTCTCTGCAGATTTGAATGGCAAGTGGGATGGTAAGCAATTAATACTTGATGAGAAATTTATTTGGAATGATGGAGAAATACAAAATAGACAATGGACCATAGATAAGATTGATGAACACAACTATGCTGGTACTGCTGGAGACGTAGTTGGAACAGCAAAAGGATATTCTTATGGGCCTGCTTTTAAATTTGAATATGTATTACTTGTGCCTGTAAAAGGAAGAGAAATTAAAATTACGTTTGATGATTGGATTTTCATGCAAGATGAAAGAGTAGCAATCAATAGAGCTAAAATGACAAAGTTTGGAATTAAAGTTGCAGAATTAACAGTGATGTTTGTTAAAGACTAAAACTATTTTTTTTGTAATTTAGTCATTTTTTTTACTAAATAAAAATAAAATCTGTCTGGAATAATTCTAAAAAATTTTAAAACAAGAGTTAATGATTTTGGAAAATGTATTTCAAATTTATTGCTTTTAATTAGACCGTCATAAATTTTATCCGCAGAATATTCTGGTGTTTTAAGAAATGGCATTTTAAAATCATTTTTATCAGTCATAGGTGTTTTTATAAAGCCAGGAGAAACTAAACATACTCTCACACCGTATCTTCCAAAATCAAAGTAAAGACTCTCTGCAAGATTATTTAAAGCAGCTTTTGATGGACCATAGCCAGTAGAGTTTGGCAGACCTTTGTAACCTGCAATAGAGGAAACTATTGTTATTATTCCATTTTTCCTATTTCTAAAATGATTTTCAACAGCTTTTATACAATTGAGGGTTCCAAAAAAATTTACTTTAAATACATTTTCAATTTGCTCAACATCAATTTCTCTTTCTTTTTTAGGGTCCCATGTGCCTGTAGAAAAGAAACAAATATCAATATCTCCAAACTCATCTTTTATATTGTTCATAATCTCAAAACATTTTCCCTTATCATTTACATCTAAAGGAAATGATTTGATGTTTGGATTGATGTCCTCAACCTCTTTTAAAATATTTTCTCTTCTTCCAGAAATCGCAACATTCCAACCTTGATTTGCAAACTTAATTGCTACTGCCTTTCCTATTCCAGTGCCACCACCAGTTATCCAAATTGCTTTTTTCATCTATATTTAACGTTTTATCACATAAAAATACTTAGACATGCGACAAGAATTGAATAGTATTAATTATAATGAGAATTATATCAAGCTTATGTTTAAAATTATAATTGTATATGAATTAATTTTTGTATTGTTTTGGAATATTCTTTATTATTCTAATTCAGGTGTTGAGAATTGGTTCCAAGAAAAAATTTTAACAGCTATTTTTGTTTTTCTATCGACAATGGCTTTAGGACTTACCCTAATTTATGTAATTTACTACAGTTTGAAAATTACTGGATTATCAAAAATACTAAAATCTTTAAAAGATCCAAGAAAGAGTAAAACTCAGTAGTTAATTATTTGAAGCACATTTCTTTGAACAATATTTTACTTTATCCCAGTTAAGCTTCCACTTTTTTCGCCAAGTAAAAGGACGATTACAAACTTTACAAATCTTAGTTGGTAAATTTTGTTTCTTCATTTTAATTGTTTCCTATTTTTTAAAAATAAAAAATAAGCTGCAATTTCATAAAGATAGTGAAAAATAAAAAATAATGGTTTTATTGAGAAAATTTTAGATAAAAATTTATATTTTGGTATTTTTGACCAAATAATAATAAAAGCTTTAGCTCCGCCAATAACTTCTCCATCAACTATAACATGCAATCTTCTAAGTAATTCTTTTTGAGATTTAGATGTAATTTTAACAGCATCTTCGTTATTGGTAATATCAACCCACTCTAAATCAGTATTAGCAATTTTTTTATAGTGGTTAATTTCCATCCTACAAATATTACAAGAATTGTTAAAATATACTTTAGTTCCCATATGTATTGGTCTTAATAAATTTATCTGCCTCTGATAAGATTAATTTTTTTCGATCTTCCTTCATTTTATCAAAAATTCTCACCATCATTGATAGTCTAGGATTTTTTAAAAAAAACTTTCTATTTCTATCTATGAATCGCCAGTAAAGACCATCCATAATATTGCACCAACTGCCTCTTTTAAAGTCCATCATTTTCATGAAATAACTGGAGCCACATATGTAAGGTTTGGTAGCGAATATACCACCATCACTAAACAATCCCATACCGTAAACGTTTGGTACCATTACCCAATCTGACGAGTCCACAAACATCTCCATAAACCACTTATAAACTGATTTTGGTTCAACTTCGCACAAATTCATTATGTTCGATAATATCATTAATCTTTCAATATGATGTGACCATCCATACTTATCAGCATTTTTAATAGAGTGATCCAATGGATCTAAGCCAGTAGTGCCATTGTAAAATGAAATTTTCATTTTTCTAGAATGTTTAAAAAAATTTCCATTTTCCATTTCTTTGTTAAAATTTTGGTATATTCCCCTCATAAATTCCCTCCAACCAATAATTTGTCTTATAAAACCTTCTAAGGAATTGAGTCTTACAACTTTAGCATGATGAAAATTCATAACTTTTTGCATAATAATATCAGGTGTAATTAAACCTAAATTTAGATAAGGACTAAGTGCGCTATGGAACAAAATATTATTTTTTTGATCGACTGCATCTTCGTAATCTCCAAATAAGTTAAGTTTTTCTCTTATAAAAAAATCTAGCAGTTTCAAAACATCTTTATATTCAGTAGCAAACCAAAAATTTTCTGTATGACCAGGATGTTTATTAAATAATTTTTGAATAACAGGTTTTAGAATCTTTGTATGACTACTTTCTTTGATATTTGGTTGTTTAGGAATGGAAATATTTTTTGGTAATTTTTTTCTATTATCCTCATCAAAGCTCCATTTTCCACCTTCGGGTGAACCATCTTTGTTTAATAAAATATTTAATCTTTCTCTTTTCTCTTTATAATATTTTGCCATAAAGGGTTTTTTTGTCTTTGATAAATATCTCTTAAAATCTTCACGATTATCTAAAAACATAGGAGATTGTAAAATATTCCATTTTACGTTCTGTTTTTTTAAAAAATTTTTTATTTTTGTTTCAAAAAATTTATCCTCTATTTCAAAACTTGTGACTTCCTTTATTTTATTTTTTTTTAAACTTAATTCTAATTTTTTAGTATAATCTTTTTTAAAATCACTCGAATCGATCTTTGAATAATTGAGTTTAAATTTGTTATCTTTCAATCTATCTGCGTAGGACCTCATCGAAGACAAAAATAATAGAATTTTCAATTTATGGTGTCTCTCATAAGTGCACAATTGGTAATCTTCTGACATAAAAAAAAGGTGGTCTTTTTTGTAGCGGTCAAGGTTTTTTAATGGAAATAATTGATTTCCAAGTATAAAAAATAATTTCATTATTATTTATATGTCAGAAAAATATCTAATTGTCGGTGCGACAGGTTCTATCGGATCTAATTTAGCAGAACAAATGCACTCATCTGGTAGAGAAATTCACTTAGTTGGCAGAGATGAAGGTCAACTCAAAAATTTATCAGAAAAATTTAACTCTGCATATACTGTTGCAGATGTCTTACAGGATGGATTTGTCGATAAGATAAAATCAGATATTTCAGAAATTAAGGGTGTAGCTTATTGTGTTGGTTCAATAGATCTAAAGCCCTTAAAATTGGCAACAGAAAATGATTTTAATAAATGCATGAAACTAAATTTTTATTCGGCTGTAGATTTAATTAAAGGATACCAAGATAATCTAAAACAAAATAATGGTTCAATTGTTTTATTTTCAACTGTAGCTGCTCAAAAAGGTTTCACAAATCACTCAATTATTGCATCGACCAAAGCAGCAATCGAAGGTTTAACAGTTTCTTTAGCTGCAGAATTTGCACCTAACATAAGAGTAAATAGTATTGCACTAAGTCTAACAAATTCTAAAATTGCTGAACCAATGTTAAAAAATGTAGCTCTCGCACAAGGAATAGCCAAAGCACATCCACTTAAGAGATTAGGAGAGGGCAAAGATGGTGCAGCACTTGCTAAATTTTTACTTACAGAAGAGAGTTCTTGGGTAACAGGACAAATAATCGCTGTTGATGGAGGAAGATCAAAACTTTCTTAAGGTGAAAATAAAATATTTAATTATAATCTTAACTCTATTATTCACTTCAAAATCTTACTGTGAGAAAATAGTTTTAGAAAAACTAGTAGAACTAGACTCTCCGTGGGGATCCTCTTTTATTAGTAATAATGAAATTATAGTAACAGAGAAAAGTGGAAAAATAAAAATAGTAGATATTTTATCTAATCAAATACAAGAAGTAGATCATCAACTTGACTTTGTAGTTCATGGTCAAGGAGGATTATTAGATATAATTCATAAAGATAATATTGTTTGGATTTCGTACACTGAAGACAGAGGTAATTATAAAACTAGTACATCGATAGCTAGAGCAGAATTAAATAAAAAAAAACTATTATTTAAAAATATTTTCCAGGCTAATCCACCAATTGATTCAGGATATCATTTTGGCTCAAGGCTAGCTATTAAGGACAATTATATTTACGCTTCTGCTGGTGAAAGAGGGCAAGGTATGATTGCACAGGATGCATCAAAGCATCCTGGAAGTATAATTAGAGTCCATTTAGATGGGAGCATTCCAAATGATAATCCAAAGTTTGAAGGTAAATCAGATTGGTTACCAGAAATTTATCAAATAGGAATAAGAAATCCACAAGGTATGGTGCTATCTGCATTTGATGGAAAAGTTTACATAAGCAATCATGGTGCTAAAGGTGGCGACTGGTTTGGTGAGGTTAAAAAAGGAGAAAATTATGGATGGAAAATACTTGGATGGGGTGGAAAAAATTATTCTGGAATACCAATTGGTCCAAAATGGAAACCTGGTTTCACAAAAGCCATACAGTATTGGGTACCATCAATTGCTACAAGCGCAATAACTATATATAAAGGCAAAGAGTTTGAGGAGTGGAATGGTCATGCCTTAATAACTTCACTAAAAGACAAGTCTTTAAGAAAATTGATATTTAATGATTTATCCAATGTTAGGGAAGAGATTATTTTTAAAAATAAAATTGGAAGAATAAGAGATATCCAAGTCCACCCTTCAAATGGCAAAATCTACTTCTTAAGCCAAGATGCAATGTGGTTAATGCAAAAAAAATAGTATATAGTAGGGTAAATGGACGATGTAGTTATAGTTGGTGGAGGTATTATTGGTGCTGCTACGGCTTACTTTATGTCTTTGGAGGGGCGAAAAGTAAAGGTAATTGAGAGAGACCCTACTTATAAGACTGCCTCATTTCCACTTTCATTAGGTGGTTTTAGAAGACAATTTTATCAAAAAGAAAATATTCTTTTAGGTAAATTTGCTAGAGAATTTATTTTTAAAATCCCTGAATTACTTAAAACACAAAAAAATCCGAACCCAACTGCTAGCATGGTCCCAAATGGATACTTATTGATGTTTGGACCAGAACATGCAGAAGAACAATACAGAGCTTTAGAGAATCATAAAGAGTGTGACGCAGGTACAAAAAATATTAAGGGCTCTGAATTAAATAAAATTTTTCCATATATAAATAATGAAGGAATAGAAACCGCCACATACACTGATAACAAAAGTGAGGGATGGATAGATCCTTTTATGTTTCATAGCGCATTAAAAAGTAAGGCTATTGAGCTTGGTGCTGAATTTATAAAAGGTGAAGTTAAAAATTTATCCGAACTGAATGCAAAGACAATTATTTCTGCGGCAGGTTGTTGGACAAAAGAACTGTTATCGGATATTCCAGTGGAACCACAAAAACATACAGTTTTTAGAGTCAAATGTCCTAAACATTTTCCTGATATGCCATTGACTGGGGATTTGACTACTGGTGTTTATTGGAGACCAGAGGGAAAGGAATTTTTAGCTGGTTCACCAATATCTGTATTTGATGCAAAAGATTTAGAACCAGCGTGGAATGATTTTGAAGAATTGGTTTGGCCTGCTCTAGCAAAAAGAGTACCAGCTTTTGAAGAACTTAAATTAACAGGAGGATGGGCAGGATTTTATGATTGTAATAAGTTAGATAATAATGCAGTTGTTGGAAAACATCCAAAGTATGAAAATGTTTATTTAGCTTCTGGATTTACAGGTAGAGGTTTAATGCAGGCCCCAGGTATTGGTAGAGCACTTACTGAGTTAATAACAACCGGCAGTTATCAATCAATAGATATAAGTGTTTTTGATGTTGAGAGAGTTTTAAAAAGTAATGCCAGACCTGAGCCTTACGTATTATAATTTTTAACATAATAGCCTAGAAAACCATTAAAAGTAGATACCGCTAAAATTAATAATTGTCCTTTAAATGAATAAAATTCAAAAGATGGATAGAAACTTATACCAATAGAAAAAAAGAGATAAGTTAAAATAAAAGGTTTGAAAAATTTTTTAAAAAAATAAATAATTTTCATTTACTTTCTTGTTGCAATATAAACACCTATAGTAGCTAAAATAAAACCTATTATATCAATATTTGATAGTTTTTCTCCCAGAAATAAATAAGCCATGAAAGCTGTTGTAGGAGGAACAAGAAAAAACAATGTTGATGTCTTGCTTACTGAACCTGCCTTTATTAAAAACATTAAAATTGTAAAAGCTCCAAAAGAAACCAGTACAATTTGATGTGTCATTCCTAATATGAAACCTGTTGAAAAATTAATATATGGAATCTCTAAAAATAAAATTAAAATTAGATTAAATACACACCCTCCAAATGCTTGAAAACCATTATTTACTGATAAAGGAACGTTCCCACTTAATTTTTTTTGCCATAAGGTCCCTATGGTGATTGCTGCAAGTGCAATAAAACAAGTGACAATTCCATCTTTGGGAAACTCATTTCCAAAATCAATTCCAAGTACCAATAAAGAACCAACAAATCCAAAAACTATACCAACCCATTGCCTCCATCCTATAACTTCCTTATAAATTGGTCCTGATAATAAATTTGTTAATATAGGTTGTAGAGTAACAATTAATGCAACTACACTTGCAGGAACTCCCACATGAAAGGCGTACCAACAACCACCGAGATACAATCCATGAAACAACACGCCTGTAGTAATACTTTCAAGGACATATCTTATTTTTGTAAAAATTATTTCTTTTTTAAATTGTGCAAATAAAAAAAAACCTATGGTTACAATTCCAAATCTAAAAGCAAGTGCTGCAAATGGAGATGCGTTCTGAACTATAATATCACCTGATATGAATGCAGATGACCACAATATTATAAATAGCAAAGGAAAGGTTTTTATCATTTAAAGGATTTATATTGTCATAAATTTTTTAACTAAATTTTGACAAGCATTTTGCCAGTATTTTTTCCCTTTAATAAATCTATAAATGATTTTGGGGCACTCTCAATTCCTGTATAAACAGTTTCTTTAAATTTTATTTTACCTTCAGATAACCATTTCAACATATCAGTTTCAAATGGCTCCCTTTCATTTTCATGATCAAATATTAAAAATCCTTTAATGGTAAGTCTTTTAACAAGTACGTGTGCCATATTTTTTATTCCAGATCCTTGTGTTGTTACATTCATCTGAGAAATTCTACCACAAACAATTATACGACCAAAATTTTTCATTTGAAAAATTGCGGATTCCAAAAAATCACCTCCAACATTATCAAAATAAAGATCAAATCCATCTGGACAAATTTCTTTAAAATGTAACACAAGATTTTCTACCTTT
>CACHML010000005.1 GCA_902580945.1 uncultured Pelagibacteraceae bacterium
CCACACATGAATGTTTATGAGAACATGTCATTTGGACTGAAGATTGAAAAGAAATCTAAGGAAGAAATTGAAACAAAAGTTATGCAAGCAGCTAAAATTTTAAAAATTGAGGAATTACTTGAAAGAAAACCCAAGCAGTTATCTGGAGGTCAGAGGCAAAGAGTTGCCATTGGACGTGCAATTACCCGAAATCCTAAAATATTTTTATTTGATGAGCCTTTATCTAATTTGGATGCAGCTTTAAGAGCTGAGATGAGAGTAGAAATTTCAAAGCTTCATAACCAAATCAAAACCAATATGATTTATGTTACCCATGATCAAGTAGAAGCAATGACTTTAGCTGATAGAATTGTAATATTAAATCTTGGAAATATAGAGCAAGTCGGAACACCTGATGAAATTTACAATAATCCATCAAATATTTTTGTTGCTCAATTTATTGGAACACCAAAAATGAATATTTTACCATTAAACAATGAAAATATTATTTCAGATAATAAAATTAACTTTTTAGGCAACGAAATTACCTTTGAAAAAATTAAGTTTGATAAAAGTAAATATTTTATTGGAATAAGACCCGAACATTTTAATGTATCAAATGAGTCTAAATTTAAGTTCAAACCTAAAATTGAATTAGTAGAAAATTTAGGAAATGAAAAGATAGTTTATATGAGTAATGATAATTTAGAGCTTAGTGCAAAAATTTCTAGTCAAATTGATTTTCAGAATGAGCTTAGATTTGATACTAAAGATATTTTTATATTTGATGAAAACGGAAGTAGAATTTAAACTTCCTTGATAAGTATTTACATAATTAACTCAAAATGAATTGGATTATAGTCACAATCATCGCTGCTTTTTTTCAAAATTTAAGATCATCATTTCAGAAAAAAATTAACAAAGATGTTTCTACAATTGCTTCAACTTATGTAAGATTTTCATTTGCTCTACCTTTAGCCTTACTGTTATTTTTTGTTTATTTTAGAGAATTCGCAATTATTAAAGATATACTTGTTCAACCAGGTTTTTTAATCAATGTTACATTAGCATCAATTTTTCAAGTTATTTTTACATTTAATTTACTCTACCTTTTTAAATTTTCAAATTTTGTAGTAGGTACGTCACTTAGTAAGACAGAAGTTGTACAAGTTGCTTTATTTGAATATTTAATACTCAATGAAAAACTAAATATAATAGGAATAAGTGGAATTATAATCTCAACTCTGGGAGTAATTATTTTATCAATAAAAAATATAAAATTTTTTTTCCAAAATATTTTTTCTAAAACTACATTAATTGGATTAATTTCAGGTTTATTCTTAGCTTTGAGTATTGTTTATTTTAGATCTGCAGCACTATCTTTGAAAAATTTTGAGTCAAATTTTGAAAAAGTAATATCAACACTACTATTTGGTCTTTTAATACCTACAATAATCTTAACTATTTATCTCTTAATATTTGAAAAAAGAGAATTTAGTAAACTCTATAATGATAAATATGATTGCATGCTAATTGGCTTAGGTGGTTTTTTTGCATCTTTATCATGGTTTTATGCATTCACATTAATTCAAGCATCATTTGTCAGAGCGGTTGGACAAATTGAATTATTATTTAGTTATTTTTCTTCAAAATATTTATTTAAAGAAAAAATAAAGCTAACCGAAATCCTTGGTATATTTATTTTTGTAATTGGAGTTTCAGTTTTACTGATTTCCCAAATTTAATATTTGCATAGCACTTATTAATTATAAACAATTCTTAAAATTTTTGAATTTGATAGGTACGGTAATGATTATTTGGATTGCATCTTATCCTAAAAGTGGAAATACATGGGTCAGATCATTTTTATCTTCTTATTACTATACAAATAATGGAGAATTTAATTTTGAATTATTAAAAAATATACCTCAATATCCAACTAGTAAGTTTTTTAAGACAAAAATTGAAAGACCAGAAGATATAATACACCAATGGTCACAATCACAAAAAGAAATTTGTAAAAGATATAAAATAATTTTTCTAAAGACGCACAATGCTCTAATTACAATAAATAATAAGCATTTTACATTACCAAGATTTACAAAAGGATTTATTTATATAGTTAGAGATCCAAGAAATGTGGTTACCTCATTGAAAAATCATTATTCTTTAAATTATGATGAAGCATTAGATTTCATGAATAATCAAAAGAAATACATTTTTGATAATAGAAAAAAATTTAAAATAGACTATTCAACAACTCATTTTTTAACCTCATGGTCGAGTCACTACAAATCTTGGATAAATACTAATTTATTTCCAAAATATATAATCAAATACGAGGATTTAATCAAAAAGCCTGCTAAGATTTTTCGTGGGCTTATTGAATTTACAAATAAAATTTCAAATTTAGAGAACGATGTTAATCAAATAAAATTAAATAAATCAATTGAAAGTACTAATTTTGCAAAACTTCAATCTTTAGAAAATGAAAACAAGTTTAATGAATATATTTTAGATAAAAATAAAAAAAAAATTAAATTTTTTTTATTAGGACCTAAAAATAATTGGAAAAGTAAACTTACAGATAAATTTGGAAAAAAAATAAACTCAGTTTTTACTAAAGATATTAATAAACTAGATTACAATTAATTTGAAAAACCGTACTTTCTCAATCTAACATCTCCTGTTCGCGCATGTGCTTCCATGCCTTCGTACCTCGAAATTCTTGCACAAGCTGCACCCACTTCTTTAGTAGACTCTTTAGTCATTCTTTGAAAACTCAATGTTTTAATGAATTTTCCTACAAACAAACCACCTGTATATTTTCCTGCACCTTTTGTTGGTAAAATATGATTTGTTCCTGAGCATTTATCTCCATATGCAACTGTAGTTTCCTCTCCAATAAATAATGATCCATAGTTCTTTAATCGGTCATGAAACCATTGAAGGTTTTTAGTTTGAATTTCTAAATGTTCAGGTGCGTATTCATCACTAATTTTTGCCAATTCTTCGTCTGTGTCGCATAAAATAACTTCACCATAGTCTCTCCAAGCAGCGCCTGAATTTTCTTTTGGTAAATCTGGTAAATCTTCAATTAATTCTGGAACTCTTTGAATTACATACTCTGCTAATTTTTTACTTTTTGTAAATAACCAGGCTGGAGAATTATAACCATGCTCTGCTTGTCCGACCAAATCAAAAGCAACTAGCTCTGGGTCTGCTGTTTCATCTGCTATGACCGCAATCTCTGTTGGACCTGCAAATAGATCTATACCTACTTTGCCAAATAAAATTCTTTTTGACTCTGCAACAAATTGGTTTCCAGGACCAACAAGCATATCTGCAGGCGCATTTCCAAAAAGACCATAAGTCATTGCGGCAATAGCTTGCACACCACCTAAGTTCATAATTATATCTGCGCCACATAAATCCGCAGTATAAACTATCGCAGGATGAACACCCACACCTGGTTTTGGAGAACTACAAACAATAATATTTTTTACACCAGCAACCTTTGCTGTTGTTACACTCATCACAGCTGATGCTATGTGTGCATATCTTCCTGCAGGAACATAACAACCTGCAGTATTAACCGGAATTAATTTTTGCCCAGCATATAAGCCATCTGATAACTCTACTTCAAAATCCTGACCATAGTTTTTTAATTGTGCTTCAGCAAATTTTCTTACTCTTTCATGAGAGAATTGAATATCATCTTTAGTCTTAGGATCTAAATTTTTTTTAATTTCTTCAATTTTTTCTCTCGTAACAATTACTTCACCTTCATATTTATCATATTTTTTTGATAGTTCGATACATCCTTCTTCTTTAGTTTTTTCAATATCTTTAAGAATATTTTCAACAATCTCTCTGGTCTTTGTATCGTCAGTTGATGAGGTTTTTGGTGATTTTTTTAAGTAAGTTATTGCCATATTTAAATCCTAATTTAATTATTATTTTTTTTCAATATTCATTTAATCTAAAGCTACCACAGCTGCAGCAATTGAGGCTAGTCTTGCTGTCGCATCATCTGATCTACTTGTTATTACAACAGGGACTTTACCACCAACAACTACACCAGCTGCACAAGCTCCCATAAAATATATCATCATCTTTACTAAAGCGTTTCCAGCCTCTACATTTGGAACTAATAAAACATCTGCATCTCCTGCAACTTCATTTTTAATTCCTTTTATAGTTGCCGATTTTTTAGAAATACTATTATCAAACGCTAGGGGGCCAAATATATCTGCGTTAAAATTTTCTTTGCTAGCCAATCTACAAATTTCCTTGGCATCAACAGAACTTTGCATACTATCTAAAACTTCCTCTGTGGCTGACAAAATAGAAACTTTAGGTCTTGCAATTTTTATTCTGTGACAAAAATCTATAACATTTTTTAATATATGCATTTTTGTTTTGACATTAGGATTAACATTTAATGCACCATCAGTAATTATTAGAGGATCGTCTTCTTTATCCAATGTCATATGCCAAATATGGCTTAATCTTGTTTTTCCTATTAAGTTATATTTTCTTAACAAAACTTCCTTCATTAACACATCAGTATGTATATGACCTTTGACTATAATCTTTACATCACCATCGCCTGCTAGTTTGGCAGCAACTTTGGCAGTATTATTTTCAATTGGTTCATGAACAATTTCATAATCAGAAATATCAAATTTTAATTCTTCAGCTATCTTTTTAATTTCCCCCTCATCACCGATCAAAACAGGGACTATTAATTTTTCTTTAACGGCATCCATAACGGAGAGCATTGGTAGTTCCTTACCAGCATTCACAATTGCAGCTTTAATTCCTCTCTTTTGATGAGCAATATCTAATAAATTAAGTGGACAAACCGTTGATTTATCTGAAAGCATTAAATTTATATATACTAAAATGATTAAAAAACTAATATAACAATTATAGTATAAGGATAAAAAGTGGAAATAGTTACAAAAATAGCTCCAATCGCTTTAGCACTTATAATGTTAGGTCTAGGGTTAGGTCTAACTGGACGAGACTTTTTAAGGGTAATAAATAATCCTAAAGACTTTGTAATAGGATTTTTCTGCCAACTGCTACTTTTGCCGATAGTTGCTTATATTTTAATATTAATATTAAATTTGCCTGTTGAGATTGCATTAGGCATTATGATTATTGCTGCTGCACCAGGGGGCGTTACTACAAATGTTATGACCAAATTTGCAAATGGAGATGTGGCTTTGTCCATCTCATTAACTGCAATAATTAGTTTAATTAGTATAATTTCAGTACCATTTATTGTTTTAAAATCAGCTGATTTACTTGGTGTTACTAATATCTCAGCAGATATTACGATGACAGCAATTACACTTAAGATGGCATTGGTTGTTACTGTGCCAGTAATTTTAGGCATGATTATTAGAAAATTTGCAGATAATTTAATTTCCTCAAATCTTTCGATTGTTAATAAAATAACAACAGCTTTGTTCGTTATTGTATTTGCTGCAATTTGGATTGAAGAAAGAGAAAATATTTTTAATTACTTAAAACAAGCAGGCTTTGCAGTATTAGTATTGAATGTTGTGATGATGATACTTGCTTATTATATAGCCAAATTCTTTGCAACCGGAATGAAGCAAAGAAAATGTATTGCGATAGAATGTGGTTTACAAAATGGAACTTTGGCAGTGTTTGTAGCAACACAAATGTTTAATGATATTGCTTATATGATACCAACAGCAGCATATGCTCTTATAATGTACTTAACTGGCTTCGCTTTAATTTTTATACTTCGAAGAGCCAATTAATTTTTACTTTATCAAAATATTTTACAAACTAAATCCGACAAAGAAGAGATATTTTGTTCTTGAATTTTAATAGTATCGCTTAATGCTTGATCTTTCATATTTATAGTGAATTGTTTTTTTTTATTAATGCTAATATATTTATTTTTTAACAAATAATTCAATTTTCTTACAACTGTAGGTCTTGGAATATGAGTTATCTCAGAAATTGACATAGTATTTACCCCACCTTCTTCAACATTGACCATATCTTTCTCCCATTCTGAAAAATTTAAACCAACACCCTCATAAGATTTATTTACTATTGAGTGACATGTTATAACCATGCCTACTGAATAAATCTCAAGATCTCCTAATTGCTTTTTCCATCTTAGGGTTAAAGTAAAAATAAATATATAAAAATAGTACCAACAATATGAAAAGTTTTCCTTTAAATGCTCTGATACTTCATCGATATTTAAAGATTTGTCTATTAAATTTTCTTTTTTCAATATTTCAGAAATTTTTGATAATAATGCGCTCAAATTTTTAAGAGTATTTTTAGGTTGTACCAGTCTATAAGCCGACCTATCTATATAAATTTTTTTTCCAATTTTTTGAAGAACGTTTAATTTTTCAAGGTCGAGAATTTTTCTTCTAGTACTTTCCTTTGGAATATTTAAACTTTTTGATATTTCAATTATATTAATTCGATCTAATTCCAAAGATTTATCAAACATAAAAAAATTATCATAACTCTCTATTTTTTTAATTTGTATGTAGTGCTCAAAATCTTTATTTATTAGATAAAGAATTATCCTGTACTTATCTATATCGTTAAAAACTTCATATGAAGAATTCATCCATTCAGATATTAATCTGTAGTATGTTGGAGCAAGTTTTTCAAAATTTCCTATGATTAATTTTTGAATATTTTTTTTTATGAGATTGTTTGGGATTTTAGTCATTTTTAACAGATAACCACTCTATTATTTTAAACCCAAAATGGACATAAAATTAATTGTGAACAACCCATTTTGGACACAGAATTAATTTTTACAAATTTAACATGTGTTTAAATAAAACCATATGAGTTATAATAAAGATAGTAGAGCATCTGATATTGAAATTTCTTCTCAATTAACAGGTGACGTAAATATTGATACCCCTCAAAAAGTAAATATCAGTGCTCTCAAACTCAGAATTATTCAAAAAGAAAAAAAAGAAACTTTAAAGAATAGAATTTTCATTTTAACGTTATTCATAGTCCTAGGCACTATTGGATACTTTGTGTCTAACTAAGTCTTTTTAGCTTCATAATTTAAATTAAATTCAGGTACATAAAGGCATATCAACTGTTGTAATAAATAATAATTAGTAAATAATAAAGTAATGAAACCATTTACTGGATATCTAATATTAGCTTTAGGAATAACCACAGGAATAGCAGCAAATAGTTTTGCAAAAATTTCTGAAGGATTTACAAAATTAACTCCTACAATTGCTTGCTTACTATTAATGACTGTAACAATGTTTTCTTTAGCAAAAGCAATGTCTGTAATACCTGTTGCTTTTAGTTACTCTACTTATAGCGGTTTAACAGTAGCAGGAGTAGTAATCTTTGGTATGCTAAAATATAATCAAGTGCCTAATGTTTATGGTCTTATTGGAATTTGTCTGATCGTAACAGGAGTTATAATGGTAAATTATTTAGGACGCGCTGGCTAAAAATTTTTACTATTTAAGAAGAGTTTGAATATCTTCTTTTATATTTTCTGGTATTTTAATTTCAGATTTTAAATTCTTTTTAAATCTTCTTAATTTATTTTCCCCAGGGTATAATATCTCTTTTAGTCCTTTAAGTTTAGGAAGTTTTTTTATTCTTTTAATATTTTCTTTAATTCTTTTTTTAAAATTTGATTGAAATAAATTTGCTCTCATTACTATAAATAAATGACCAATATTTTGTGGTCCAGAAAAATCATCGAATGGATCTTTTACTTTTCCGCCGTGATTACCTCCAGTATAAACTCCACTTAAAATATCAACCATCCATGCAAGACCAGAACCTCTAAACCCTGCAATAGGAAGTTGAACGCCCTCAAGAGCTTTCATGGCATTAGTAGTAGGTTTACCAAATCTATCTAAAGCAACACCTTCAGGTATTTTTGAATTTGTTCTTGATGCAACTCTTATTTTTCCTCTATTGATCATTGAAACAGATGTATCTAATATGAATGGTGCTTTTGATCCTGTTGGTGATCCAAAACAAATTGGGTTTGTACCAAATAAAGATTTGATTGCTCCATGCGGAGCTATAGCAGGTGGTGCATTAGTAAATACTAAGGCTATCATATTTTTTTTTACAGCTTGTTCTGCGTAATATCCTGACATGCCGTAATGACCACTGTTTTTAACAGCCACAAGTCCTATTCCAGTTTTTTTGGCATTTTTTATAGCTTTTTTTATAGCGGTATCAGCAGCAACAAATCCAATGCTGTCATCAGCATTTATATGAGACACAGATTTAGAAATATTTTTTATTTTTATTTTAGGTTTAGGGTTAATTAATTTATGATTTATACGGTCACAGTACATTTTTAGTCTTGATAACCCATGTGTAGGAGCTCCAACTAATTCAGCATTAATTATAGCTTCTGCACATATTTTTGAATGGCTTTTTGAAAGTTTATATTTTCTAAATATATCAATTATAATTTTTTTTAGTTTATTTTTGTTCATTTACAGTTTTTTTAAATCTTTATTAAAAAACGAACAAATATCATTAACCAACATATCTGGCTCCTCCAAAGCAGCAAAATGTCCACCTTTTTTCATTTTAGTCCATCTTTTTACATTGAATATTCTGTTTACGTATGACTTTGGTGGCCAACTCAACATTTCTTTTGGAAATTCTGCAATTGCTGTTGGGACTCTAATTTTTTTAAAATTTTTGGGAAAGGGTCTACCACCTTCTTCTCTTCTACCAAAATAAATCCAAGCAGCAGAGTTAAAAGTATTTGTTATTATATAAATCATAATATTAGTTAGCAAAAAATTTTTTGTATATATTTTTTCAATATTTCCATTTTTTAAATCTGACCAAGAATAAAATTTTTCTAATATCCACGCAGCAGTTCCCACAGGACTATCTATCATTGCATAACTTAATGATTGAGGTTTAGTAGCTTGTTGGGTTCTATAACCTTCTTGCATAATTTGTTCATTAAAAAATCTTTTTTCCCATTTTTTTTCTTCATTTGTTAGAGCACCTTTTGGATGTCTCATATTTAAACAATTAATATGAATTGCCTTACAATATTTATGATGATCATGTCCTAACCAATTACATACTGCTGAACCCCAGTCACCCCCTTGTGCAAAATATTTTTTGTATCCAAGATTTTTTGTCATAAATTCATTCATGATTTTTGCAATTTTTTTTGGACCAATTGGTTTTTTTGGTATTCCTGAAAAACCAAAACCAGGAAGTGAAGGAACAATTATATCAAAACTGTCTTCTTTATTTCCTCCGAATCTTTCAGGATGGGCTAGTTTTTCAATTATACCTAAGAATTCAATAAAACTTCCTGGCCAACCATGTAAAATTAAAAGAGGTTTAGGATTTATCCCACTGCCTTTTTCTTTTATGAAATGAATTTTATTTCCATTAACGTTAGTAATAAAATTATTAAATTTATTAATTTTTCTTTCTTGTAATTTCCAATTAAATTTTGAAATCCAATACTTTGAAATATTTTTCAAATAATCATGATTTGTACCGTGAAGCCATCCATCCATATTTTGAATATTGTTAAAAGGAAATTTCCTTATTTTTTTATAAATATTTTTTAAAGTTTTATTAGATACATTTACCTTAAATTTTTTTATCATTATTTCTGTTATTAACCTTTACCTCGCCAAGGTATCGTTTTATCAATTATTTTTCTTAGCGTGATATCAAACAACAATCCTAACATCCCCATAATGAATATTGTTATCCAGATTACTTCATATTGAAAATATTTTTTCGCAACATTTTCAACAAAACCAATACCCGTTGTTCCAGCTAAAAATTCTGCTGCAACTAAAGTTCCCCAACACATTCCTACAGCGACTCTTATTCCAGTAAGAATTTCAGGTAAAGAATTTGGAAATATAACATGTCTAAGTATTTGTCTTTTTGATGCTCCAAGTGAATGTGCAGCATGAATTTTAGAAAGTTGTGTCCCAGATGCTCCCGCTCTAGCTGATATAATCATGATTGATAATGAAACCATAAATAACAAAAATACTTTACCTGTATTATCAATTCCAAGAACAGAAATGATTAAAGGTGCCCACGCTAATGGTGGTACAGGTCTATATAATTCGATTAGAGGATCAAAGAAACCTTTAGCAAATCTATTTAGTCCCATGAATAAACCCAATGGCACTCCAATAATTATTCCAAACACTAATCCTAAAAATACTCTTAAGAAAGAGTCCCAGATATGACCATAAGGAACAGGTATTTTAAATAATTTAAAATCACCTGTTACAATTTTTAATACTTTTCCTTTAAAGTTTTCTTTAACAATACCTTCACTTGTGTGAACAGGATATTCACCTGGTAAAATATCAGCAATCCAATCTGGCAAAATAAATCCAATAATTGAGCTGACATCTATCATTTCTATCCAAAGAAGAGGGATGTTTTTGTAACCTACGCTTGGTTTAGACATTAATATAAATTTATTAAAAGTATCTGAAGGTTTAGGTAACCATCTTCCTGATCCTTGTTCAGAACAACTTGGTCCACTAGCAACAATTGTTCCAGCTGGAAATAAAAGAATATCAATCAATCTTAGACCAGCTTGCTCACTTTCCTGAAGTTTATCAAACTCTACAATTGCCTTTTGCATTTCATTTAGAGCATTCGGTGGATAAATACTTGCAAACTCTATTCTTCTCGCAATTTTAACAATATTTTTTGCATAATCAGATGCAATCTCCTCAGAATCATTTAGATTTTTTCTATAAGCTTTGACTTCATCTTTTAGTTTTTTAATAGAATTTTTGAATTGTGGATTGTGATTTCTTAATTTGAAAAATTTATCATTTATGATTTTAAGTTCTTCAGCTGCAGCTTGAAATTTCAATCCTTTTGCTGTTTCAGCAACAAATGGGACTTCTATAGTATTTTCTATTGATCCTGTTCCAGATCTTACTGTAATTATACCCCATTCACCCTGTTCTGAAATTGCTTTAAGTCTATCATTTTTTTGATCATTAGTTTCAAATGGATAATCTTGCTTTTTAAAATTAGAACTTAAAAGTCTTATTTCTTTAGTCATCTCATCAATTTTTATTTTTGTATCCATTTCAATTAAATCTTCATTTGTTAAAAGAGGTATTAATTGTTTAGTCTTATTTATAAAACCAATTAAAATTGTTTTTTGTTGATTATTTAAATCTTTAGAATTCTGTATTTCAGATGTAATTTTTTTTAGATTTTTGTTCTCGATTTTAATAATTGAGGTACTTTTAAATTCTCTTTCTTCGATAGGAAATTGATATTTTAATCCTAATAACGATTCATTAATTTTTGCAACTTGACATAATTCATTTGCAGATTTTGGATAAAAACCTTTTGCAATATCCCATGAATAATAAAGCCAAACTAATAATATTGCAGCACTACCAACAATAACCCAGTGTGTTCCACCTTTTGCTCTTTCTGGATTACCAAATACTGCATCAACTTTTTCAGTTTGAATAAGTCTTCTCCCATAAAGTATACATCCAATAATAGATACAAAAATTAGTATTGTTACTATTTGGGTTAACATTTAATTTTCTTTCCCCATTATTTCTTCTTCCATGTTCCAAATCATGGATAATATTTCTTCACGCTTAGATGAAAATTCTTTATTCTTTTTAATTTCTCTTAAATCCTCTTTTAAACCCATTTCTGCAAAAGGAAGATTGTACTCTTTATGTATCCTGCCTGGTCTTGGCGCCATTACATATAATCTTTCACCAAGCAGTAAGGCTTCCTCTACTGAGTGAGTAATTAAAATAATTGTTTTTCCTGTTTCTTTCCAAATCTTAAGAACTAAAGATTGCATTTTTTCTCTTGTTAGAGCATCAAGAGCACCCAACGGCTCGTCCATTAATATTAAATCTGGATCATTTATAAGACATCGTGCAAGTGCAACTCTCTGCTGCATTCCTCCAGATAATTGATAGGTAGGAGTATTGCCAAAACCTTTTAATCCAACTATTTCAAGCCATTCATCAACTTTTTTAGCTGTTTTAATTGGATCTTCTTTTTTCATTCTAAGTCCGAAATCAACATTTTCAGCAACCGTTAACCATTCAAATAAAGCTCCTTGTTGAAATACCATTCCTCTTTCTACACCAGGACCATTAATTTCATTTCCACCAAGAACAATAGAGCCAGATGTTGGTCTTAAAAATCCTGCTGCTATATTTAAAAGTGTAGTTTTCCCACATCCTGAAGGTCCTAAGACTGTAAGTAGTTCACCTTTTTTAAGAGTGAAACTTACATCTTTTAATGCATGAACAGTTTCTCCCTTAGGTGTTTTAAATATCATATTTAGATCTTGAGAAACTAAATCACTCATAAGATAACTTTATATAAAAATTTTATTAAAAAAAATAGGCGCTAATTTTGGTTAGCGCCTATTAAATATTTTTACTCTTTAAATTATAAAGGTAAGAAACTTGTATCTACATTTCCACCTGGAGTTCCCATTCCTTTTAAGAATGCATCAAGGTTTCCACTTTCCATAGATTGTTTAGTTTCTTCTGGAGTTAAGAATTTAAATCCACTTAAAGTTTCTTTCATATCTGCAACTTTCATTTCAGAAGCTTTAGACATAGCATTCATATCACTCTTACCTGCTCTGTATCTGTCATTTGCTTCATGAGTTACTTCTATAAAAGTTCTTAACATTCCAGGATTTTCCTTCATAAATTTATCAGTTACTGAAGTAATATCTATTCCTAGAATTCCAGCAGCTCTTGCTTCATCTACTGTTAGTAGTCTTGAACCTACAGCGACTGCTGCTTTAATAGAGTTACCACCAAATAAACATGCCATTACAACATCACCACTTACTAATGCAGCAGCACCTTCTTCAGGATCCATTTGAATTATATCCATTTTACTTCTATCAGCTCCAACTACTTTCATACTTTCATCAAATACATATTCAGCCATTGTTCCTAATGGAACTGCAACTTTTTTACCTTCTAATTCAGTTGCATTAGCCTTTGTAATTCCAGAAGCATTAGATGTAACACAAGTGGTTCCGCCCATTCCGTATTCCATAGCAATATCAACTAACTTGATAGGTGCATTAGATTTTACAGCATTAATAAAAGGCACTAGACCTTGTGAATAAGATATATCAATGTCTCCTGCTAGCATTGCATCGGTCATTGCTCCGCCATTTGTGAAGTTTGTCCACTTTACTGGGACTCCAAGAGCTTTAGCAAAATTCTTCTTTTGCATGTCCTCTAGATTTGGACTAGGCCATTCTAGAAAGTATGCAACCCTAACTTCATTTGCAGCAGCATTAGCAGCTGAAATTGATAGATTGAGAGCAAATAAACTTCCTAAAATAAAACTAATTATTTTCTTCATTTTATCTCCTTAATTAAATTTAATTAGCGTCATTTAAGTTCAATTTTGAATATAAGTAAATGAATTTTGTAGTCATCATAACTACAGGTAAATAAAGATGTCTAAAATGGGTTCAATTGTAGGTTGTATCTCATATCACCTTATTACATATTAAATGTGCGCATTAATTATTTTCTATTTTTTTAAATTAGTCTATGAGAGAGTATAATTAACAATTTTAAAATATTTATGAGTTCTGAAAAACCACAAATACCAAATTCATTAAATGAACATTGGATGCCATTCTCTTCAAATAGAGACTTTAAAGCAAATCCAAGATTAATTGTAGAGGCAAAAGGAGTCTATTTAAAAAATCATCAAGGACAAACTCAAATAGATGCAAGTTCAGGTTTATTTTGTAATCCATTAGGTCATGGTAGAGAAGAAATTATTGAGGCTATAACAAAACAATTAAGAACTGTTGATTATGCTCAACCCTTTCAACAGGGCTTTGGTGGTTCATTTGAACTTGCCACAAGAATTTCAAAACATACACCAGGAAATTTAAATAGAATTTTTTATACTATATGTGGATCAACTGCTGTTGAAACAGCAATTAAAATTTCAGTTGCTTATCATAAGGCTAGAGGTGAAGGACAAAGATTTAGATTTGTAGGAAGAGAAAGAGCTTACCACGGTATGAATATTGGAGCTACCTCAGTTGGTGGAATGATTAATAACGTCAAAACTTTTGCAAGTGTTTTAATGCCAGGAGTTGTTCACATGAGACATACACATTTACCAGAGCATAAATTTGTTTCTGGACAACCAGAAACTGGAGCTGAGATAGCTGAGGATCTTGAAAGAATTTGTACTAACTTTGGATCTGAAAATATTGCTGCATGCATTGTTGAACCGATTGCAGGGTCAACTGGAACACTCGTTCCTCCAAAAGGATACTTACAAAGATTAAGAGAGATATGTGATAAACATGGTATTCTTTTAATTTTTGATGAAGTAATTACAGGGTGGGGAAGAACAGGTTCTCCATTTGCATCTCAAGAATACGGTGTAACACCTGACATAATTACTATGGCTAAGGCTACAACAAATGGAATAAGTCCTTTAGGAGCAGTTGCTTGCAAAGAAGAAATTTATGATACAGTAATGGATGGGTCACCAAAAGGTTCAATTGAACTATTTCATGGTTATACTTATTCTGGGATACCTGTTTCTGTTGCAGCAGGATTAGCAGTTCAGGATATTTTTGAGAAAGAAGATATATTTAATAGAGCTAAAAACTTAGCTCCTTATTTCCAAGAAGGTTTAATGTCTTTAAAAGATATTGATGTAGTAGATAATATTAGAGGATATGGAATGATGGGCGGAATTGATATTAAAATGGATAAAAAACCTGGAGCAGCTGGTTTTACATGTTTTAAACATTGTTATGAAGCTGGTGTCAATTTTAAAGCTACTGGAGACTGTTTAATTATTGCTCCAATGTTCATTTGTGAAAAGAAACATATTGATGAAATCATCGACAAACTAAGAACAGGAATTACGAATTACTCTAAAAGTAAAAAAAACTAACTCACTTATATGAAGATAGGTGTTCCAAAGGAAATTAAACCTCAAGAAAATAGAATCGGCCTTACTCCTGAAAGCGTTAAAACTTTAACTGCCAATGGTCATGAAGTTTTAGTTGAAAATAATGGAGGATATGAAGCAGGTTTTGAAAATGATCAATACAAGTCTGCTGGTGCAAAAATAGTTAATCAAGCAGAGGATATATTTAATGATGCAGATGTAATTGTAAAAGTAAAAGAACCCCTTTCAAATGAAGTAAAAATGATTAAGGAAAATCAAATAGTTTTTACTTACCTACATTTAGCAGCAGCAAAAGAATTAACTAAAGGTTTGGTTGACTCAAAAGCAGTTTGTATAGCTTATGAAACTGTTACAGATAATAATGGAAGACTTCCTTTACTGGCACCAATGAGTGCTGTTGCTGGTAGAATGTCAGTACAAGCAGGTGCACATTGTTTAGAAAAAAATCAAAAGGGTAGAGGGATATTATTAGGTGGCGCTCCTGGAGGCGATCCAGCAGAGGTTGTTATACTTGGTGGAGGTGTAGTTGGTGAAAATGCTGCAATCATTGCAACTGGAATGAGAGCAAAAGTGCATGTTGTTGATAAATCAGAGGCAAGATTAAAACAATTGACTGAAATGTTTGGCGATAAAATTATTCCTCAATTAAGTGATAAGACAGACTTGGAAAAATTAATTTCCCAATGTGATCTTTTAGTTGGAGGAGTTTTAATTCCAGGTGCAGAAGCTCCTAAATTAGTTACTAAAAAAATGATAAAAAATATGAAACGTGGGTCCGTAATAGTTGATGTCGCAATTGATCAAGGAGGATGTGTTGAAACAAGTAAACCTACAACACACGCAGAACCAACTTACATTGTTGATGATATTGTACATTATTGTGTAGCGAACATGCCAGGCGGAGTGCCTAGAACTTCAACTTTAGCATTAAATAAAGCAACTTTACCCTTCTTAACAAAACTTGCGAATGATGGGTATCATAAAGCACTAAAAGACGATCACAATTTTTTAGCTGGACTAAATGTTCATAAAGGACAAGTTACCTATAAAGCAGTTGCAGATGTTTTTGGCTATGATTATTTAACTGCTAAAGAAGCATTAAATTAATTAAGTATATTTAGTAATTTTTTCTCTATATTTTTACTTATTACAATGACACCTTTTTCATTAGGATGCATACCATCATCTAAATTTAAATCGGGATTTAAAGCAACTCCATCTAGCAAAAAGGGTATAAAATACAAATCATGTTTGATGGACAATCTTTTAAAAATTTTATCAAATTTATTTTTATAATCATCTCCATGACTATCAGGTGCTATCATTCCAGCAATAACTATTTGGATTTTTTTATTTAATATTTTTATTATAATTTCTTCCAAGTTTTTTTCAGTTTCATTTGGACTAATTCCTCGCAACATATCATTTGCGCCAAGGCCTAATAAAATTATATCAATATTCTTTTCACTAATTGTCCAATTTATTCTATTTAAACCTCCGGCAGACGTATCTCCTGATACACTTGCATTGATGACATTTACTTTTAAGCCTTTTTTATTTAAACTTTTCTCAAGTACGTTCGATAAATGATATTTTTTATCCAACCCATAACCTGCCATAAGGCTATCACCAAATAAGACAACTTTGTAATCGGCTTTGGCTACAAATGCTGGTATTAATAAAACAATTATTTTAATTATTAATTTTTTTATCATGAGTAAACTTTTAAAATTATCTAATGTTAATTTAAATTATACCATAGACAGTAAGTCTATAAATATTTTAAAAAATATTAGTTTCGATGTAGATTATAAAGAAACCATTTCAGTAATTGGAGAAAGTGGTTCAGGCAAAACAAGTTTAATCATGTTAATTGGAGGACTTGAAAAGGTATCTTCAGGAAATATTTTTTTTAGAGATTCAGAGTTGTCTAAAATGAATGAAGATGAAATTTCTGAAATTAGAAGAAAAAATATTGGAATAGTATTTCAATCCTTTTATTTAATACCAAATTACACTGCTCTTGAGAATGTAAGCCTATCTTTAGAAATAAATAGATTTGATAATCCAAAAGCGAAGGCAAAAGAAATTTTAGATAGGTTTGGTTTAAGTAGCAGATTTAACAATTTTCCAAGTCAACTTTCAGGAGGAGAACAACAGAGGGTTGCCATTGCAAGATCTGTTGCAATGAAACCAGAGCTTATTTTAGCAGATGAGCCAACTGGCAACCTAGATAGTGAAAATACACACAAAATTTCTAATTTACTTTTTAATTATATTGAAGATGAAAACGCCAGTTTAATAATGGTTACTCACGACAATAATTTGGCCAATTTAACAAAAAGGAAAATCACTATTAAAGATGGAGTAATAAGTGAAAATAAATGATTTAATTCTTTACTCTAAATATGCATTTCGTGATTTAACTAGAAGTTACTCAAAAATATTAAGCATCATAATTACTTTATTAATAAGCCTTTTTATACTTAGTGCTATCTTAACTATCGAGGACAGTTTAGAAAATGAACTTAACGAAAATTCAAAAGTTCTTTTAGGAGGGGATTTAGAAATTGATTATAATAATAAAGAAGGTGATAGAAGTTTAATCAATCAGGTCGAAAGTTTTTCTACAGTATCACAAATGGTTGAATTCAGCACAATGATTTCAACAACAAAAAATAAAAATAATAAAACATCATTTACAAGAATAAAAGCAGTTGATCAAAATTACCCTTTGTATGGAGAAGTAATTTATGAACCAATTGGGTCATTAGAAAATTTGAACAAAATTGATAACACTATAATTGTAAACGAAAATATATTTAAGAACTTAGAACTCAAAATTAATGATATCGTAAAAGTTCAAAATAAAGAATTCAAAGTTATTGGTACCGTGAAAGTTCTACCAGATATTGGTGGAGCATTTGTTTTTGGTGATTTTGCCCTAACAGGAAAAAAAACATTAGATAATTTGGAATTAAATACTTTAGGAAGCTTCTTAAATTACGAATACAAAGTCCGATTTGATGGTAACGAAAATAAAGATAATAAAATAAATAAAATTGTTAATATTTTTAAAAATGACAGTAAAGTGAAAATACGATATCCAGAAAACTCTGCTGGAGGCATTAAAAGAATTATCGATAATTTTTCACAATTTTTATCATTGGTATCAATAAGTGCTATGCTTATTGCTGGAATAGGAATTGCAAATACTCTTCTTTCATTTATTAATCAAAAGAATTCATCAATTGCAGTTCAAAAAGCAATAGGAATTAATTCTGTGAATATTAAGACTATTTATTATTTACAATTATTTATAATGTTATTTTTTATTTCACTGATTGCCTATGGGTTAAGTTTTTTATTAGTGCCAATTGTAGATAAATATATATCAGATGGACTTGGATTAAATATTGAGGCCTTTTTTTCATTAACAAATTTATCAATAGTTTTTTTAGTTGGATTATTGGTAATAATAATATTTTCAATCCCAACTGTTAATTCTATTGACCAAATTAAAGCCTCTAGTTTGTTTAGAAATGTTTTTCAAAGTTTGCAGTTCAAGTATTCAAAAAAATCAATAATATTAAGTTTATTTCTACTGGCTATTTTGATTAGTTTATTTGCATTTAGGTCCTCTCTTCCATATTACAGCTTGATTTATTTTGCGTCTTTTTTTGTATGCCTAGCTATGTTTTTTTATGTTTCCCGTTTAATAATATTATTACTTAGGAATAATTTAACTAATCTTGGAATTTCGTCAAAAATAGCGGTAAAAAATATTACACAATCAAAAAGTATTACTCCAATAACTGTTATGTCTCTTGGACTAGGAATGACATTGTTGCTTACGTTAGCATTTGTGGGCTCTAATTTTAAAAGAGAAATAGCAAAATCAATTCCAGATATTGCTCCTGATTATTTCTTTTTAGGTATTCAAAATAATCAGAAAGATTTATTTCAAAAAGTCATTAATGAAACAGATGAAGATGCTGTAATAGAAATTGTTCCTATGGTGTCAGCTGGAATTGTTAAAATTAATGGAATAGACCCAAACACCTATATATCAAATTCTAATGACAGCTATTGGGTAATTATGAACGATAGACGAGTTTCTTGGGTCGACACAATTCCAAAAGATAATCCAATTTTAGAAGGTAGTTGGTGGGACACTTCACAACCTAACAAATTACAAATTTCATTAGATAGCAAAGTCGCAAAAGACTTTGGAGTTAACATTGGTGACAAGTTTACACTAAGAATTTATGGAAGAGAAATTGAAGGTGAAGTAGTTAATTTAAGATTGGTGAATTATCAAGATTTAAGTATTAACTTTGCAATGTTGCTTAATCCACAATTTGCAAAAAATATTCCACATGAGTACCTTTCTACAATAAAATTTGAAAAAGCTGAAAATTTCAATGAAGTAAATTTTTTAGATCAATTCCCAAGCGTATCAATAATAAAAATTTCAGATTATTTGTCAAAAGTGACAGATGTTCTTAATAAAATATTTATTGCAGTAAGTATAATTTCAGCTGTCACTGTTATTATTGGCTTAGTTGTAATTTCAAGTGCAATTATTGTTCAAGGAAAAATTAAAACATTTCAAAATCTTATTTTCAAAATTTTAGGCTTTTCAAAGAAAGAAATTATAATTTCTTCAATTATTGAATTTATTATATCTTTTTTGTCTATAATATTATTTTCTACTATTTTTTCTGTAATTGCATCAAAGTTTATTATTGAAAATATATTTCAACTGAACTGGTTATTTGAATTTGAAATATTTTTATATGTTATAATTGGTGTAGGTTTAACAACACTTGCTCTTATAATATTGACAAACCTTAAATATTTAAGTCCAAAAGTTTATCCACTTGTCAGAAACGAATAATATTTGATAATTTTGATTATATTTTAAATTGAAGCTTTCAAAGCCTCATAAATCAAATCTTCTGTAGTTTCACCGATGCTTCTATAGACTTCTTTACCATCCTTGAAAATTAATAGAGTAGTCTGATAAAGCACATTAAAAGCGTTAGCAATATCTCTATTCATTACATCAAATGAAAAATACTCAATATTATCAAATTTAATATCTGATAATTCACCTTCTTTTTTCGCTGTTTGTAATATTTTCATTTGTTTTGCACAAGATGAACAATATTCTATCCAAGAACTAATCACTATAACTTTTCCCTCTGATTGAGCTTTATTAAACAATTCTTGGTCAAATGTTGTTTTCTTTTCCATTGCATTCGCACTAAATGCAAACAGACAAATTATAAGTATTAAAACTCTTTTAAACATTTTATAAAAATATGTATTTTTAAAATAAAAAAAATACTTTATATTGACACATGGGGTGCCAGTATAGGCTGAGAAAAACCCAATGAACCTGTCCGGTAATTCAGAAAGGGAATAATGGAACAAATAAATATCATTAGTCAATCCTCGGCAATAATATTAACCTTAGCAATTAGTATTGTTTTTGTAATTATTGGTCTTCTTTACTCTAAAAAGTTTCAAGGACTTAACAATTATTTAGTTGCAAGTAGATCTGTTGGTACTTTTTCTTTAACAGCAAGTTTGGTCGCATCTGCTTTGGGTGCATGGATATTATTTGGCCCTGCATCTGCTGCTACATGGGGAGGTATAGGGGCAGTTATCGGATATTCTTTAGGAACAGCATTTCCTCTTTTCACACTTATATACTTAGGAAAAAAATTTAGAGATAAATACCCAAGAAGCAAATCTTTAATTGAAGTTGTAAGACTTAGATTCGGTTCACAATTATTTAAACTGATTTTATTTTTATCCATTTTTTATATGTCCATTTTTTTAATAGCAGAGGTGACAGCTGTTTCTATATTAATCAATTATATATCTGGAACAGATCTATGGATAACAGCATCTATAGTGATAATTAGTTCTCTTTTATATACTTTGTATGGTGGATTACGAGCTTCAATATTTACAGATAATATACAGTTTATAGTTTTTGGTTTACTTTTAATAATATCATTTTCATATTTGATATCTTTAAACTCTAATGAGTTTAGCTTTGAATTTATCAAACAAAATAAACCTAATTTATTAAGCTTTAACTATTTGCCAAATTTTACTGCAGGTCTAACTTTTTTTATAGCTGTTGCAGCAACAAATCTTTTTCATCAAGGTAATTGGCAAAGAGTTTATGCAGCTAAAGACAATAAAGTTTTAAAAAGTAGTCTAATTTTTTCATTTTTAATTATTATACCAATTGTATTTTTGATGGGATTTACAGGGTTAATTGCAACTTCTCAAAATTCAAATCTAATTCCTGATCTAGCATTTTTTTCTTTGCTACTTAAAGAAAATGCACTTTTTTTATCAATTATAATAATAATTTTAGCTATTTCATTAACAGTAAGCAGCATAGATACTTTGGTAAACGCTATTTCAAGTTTAATAATTGTTGATGGAAATAAAGTTATCAAATTCAAAGGTGATTATTTAAAATTATCTAAGCAAATAATAATATTAATCTCTTTAATTTCTTTTTTTGTTGCATCAAAAGGAGTAAGTATTTTATATTTATTTTTATTAGCTGATTTATTTTGTTGTGCGGCTGTACTAAGTGTATTTTATAGTTTTTACTCCAAAAAATTTACTGAAAAAAATGCATATGTAGCTATTATTGTTGGATTAATTGGAGGAATTCTTTTATTCCCAAGTCCTGACTTTTCAAAATCAATTCTGGTCGGAATAATATTGCCTCTAGACTTTTTACCTATATTTGTCTCTCAATCCTTGCTTTTTTGCTCATTTATTGTTGCAACATTATTACCTATTTTAACTTGGAGACTAAAATAAACCATCATTTACATCCTGTTTATATAAATATATTATAAAAGTTATGAGTTTTATTTTGCCATTTATTGTATTGATCATTGTAGTTGTTTTTATTCATGAATATGGACATTACTATTTTGCAAAGAAATATGGTGTTGGAGTAACTGACTTTTCTATAGGTTTTGGAAAAGAATTATTTGGTTGGAATGATAACTCTGGAACAAGATGGAAAATTTGCTGGATACCCCTTGGCGGTTATGTCAAATTTTTTGGAGATCGAAATGTTTTTTCCCAGGCTGATCAAGAAGAACTTTTAAAAAAATACAATAAAGACGATCAAGAAAAGCTTTTTGTCACAAAACCGTTGTATCAAAGATCATTGATTGTTGCAGGTGGCCCAATTGCAAACTTTGTTTTAGCAATATTTATTTTTTTATTCATATATATGTTTGCTGGAAAAGACTTTACCCCAGCAATTATCGATGAGGTTCAAAAAGACAGCCCTGCAGAAATTGCTGGAATGAAAAAAAATGACATAATACTTGAGATAGATAATAACAAAGTAGAGAGTATTCTTGACGTTTCTAAACTAATTTTAATGTCAACATCTGAAATAGTTGATTTTAAAGTTTCTAGATATGATCAAGAATTATTATTAAAAGTAAAACCAAAAATTGTTGCTGGAGTTGATAATCTAGGAAACAAAATTAACAAAAGAATTATTGGCATAAAACTTAGTCCTTATAACAATGAAATAAATCATAAAAAATTAGGACCAGCGAGGGCATTAATTGAGTCTTTTAAAGAAGTTTACTTTGTTACCACTTCTTCTCTTAAATATATGGGCTCAATGATTACTGGCTCTGGAGACAGTTCTCAATTAGGAGGGCCTATTAGAATAGCTAAAATTTCAGGTCAAGTTGCAGAGTTTGGAATACTCCCATTTATCAGCATGATGGCTTATATTTCAATTAGTCTAGGTTTAATAAATCTATTTCCCATCCCACTTTTAGATGGTGGTCACTTAATGTTTTACGCTTTCGAAAAAGTATTAGGAAAGCCGTTAAGCCAAAAAACTCAAGAAGGTTTTTTTCGAATCGGATTGTTTTTATTGTTAACTTTGATGTTTTTTGCGACTTTCAACGATCTTAAAGATTTAGGCTTATTTTAAAGGCATTTTTGACAGTTAAAAAAGCTAGAAAAATCAACGCTTTTTTACAACTATATGTTGTGCCAAAAAATACTTTAGACACAAAAAAAAAGCTTGAATTATCAATGATTTTGTAAAGTATATAAATATAACCTTTAAAACCGGAGCTAAAATGAACAAAAAACAACTTATAGCGAAACTAGCTGGGTCCTTAAATCAAAGTAAAGCTGATGCTGAGCGTACTTTTGATACAATTACCAACACTATTTTGGATGCTTTAAAAGGCGACGATAATGTGAAAATTGCTGGTTTTGGTACATATAAAGTGGCTAAAAGGAAAGCCCGAATTGGTCGTAATCCAAGAACTGGAGAACAAATCCAAATCGCAGCTTCTCAAAAGGTAAAATTTTTACCTGCAAAAGCACTTAAAGAAGTTTTCAATAAATAAACTTTTTTTTAACAGCCTTTTTTAAGCTTAAAAACTTGAAAAAGGCTGTTACTACATGCACTTACTGCATACCTATTTTTCCTAACTATCATTAGTTTTTAATTTTATTAAATTTATAAGAACACCTTTAATTAAACGGAGGTGAAATGGTTAAACATTTAAAAAAAATAGTCGGACCTTTAGTAAGTTTATTTTTCTTACTAAGCATGACTAGCACCGGATATGCTGAAACTACTGTTTCAATAGAGGTAAGTGCCATACTAAACTCATTACTATTCCTAATTTGTGGTTTCTTAGTAATGTTTATGGCCGCTGGATTTGCCATGCTCGAATCAGGAATGGTAACGTCAAAAAGTGTATCTGTAATATGTGCAAAGAATATTGGATTATTTTCAATCGCTGGAATTATGTTTTGGATGGTTGGATATAATTTAGCTTACGGAATTCCAGAAGGTGGATACATTGGAAGCTTTACTCCATGGTCAGATGGAAGTGAATTAGATGCAGGTGGTGATAATTATCAATACTCAGCAGGTTCTGATTGGTATTTCCAAATGGTTTTCTGTGCAACAACAGTTTCAATTGTATCTGGAACATTAGCTGAAAGAATTAAATTATGGCCGTTCTTTTTATTTGCAGCTATTCTTTCAGGTATCATTTATCCAATCGTTATGGGTTGGCAGTGGGGAGGTGGCTGGTTAGCAGCTGCTGGTTTCTCAGACTTTGCTGGCTCTACTCTCGTTCACTCAACTGGAGGTGCAGCAGCACTAGCTGGGGCAATTCTTTTGGGTGCTAGAACAGGTAGATTTGATAAATCTGGAGCAGCAAAACCTATGAAGCCGTTTGCGGCGTCATCTGTACCATTAGTTACAGTTGGTGTATTTATTTTATGGCTAGGTTGGTTCGGATTTAATGGTGGATCACAATTAGCGATGGGAACATTTGATGATGCAGTTGCTGTATCAAATATTTTCATTAATACAAATTTAGCAGCCTGTGGTGGTGTATTAGCAGCTGGAGCAGTAACTAGATTAATGGCAGGTAAAACTGACGTTATACAAATGCTTAACGGAGCAATTGGTGGTCTAGTAGCAATTACAGCTGAACCATTAATGCCTTCACCGCTAGCAGCAATTCTTATAGGTGCAATTGGTGGACTAATAGTTGTCTTCGGAACTAAATTATTATTCTCACTTAAAATCGATGATGTTGTTGGAGCAATTCCAGCTCACTTATTCGCTGGAGTATGGGGAACGTTAGCTGTTCCACTTACAAATAGTGATGCAACATTCGGTGCACAGCTTCTTGGAGTAATATCAATCAATGCGTTTGTATTTATAGTTTCACTAATAGTCTGGGGAATTATGAAAGGTACAATGGGTATAAGGTTGAGTAAAGAAGCAGAAAGACTTGGAACTGACGTTTCAGAGTCTGGTGTAATTGCATACGCAATAAGAGACTAAAGAATAACTATCTCTCTCTCTATAGTTAGAAAAGGCCCCTATTTGGGGCCTTTTTTATTTAATACTATTAATAAAATCTAAAACCTCTTGAGCATGGCCTACTGCTCTAATGTTTCTCCATTCTTTTATAATTTTATTTTTTTTAATTACAAAAGTACTTCTAACAGTGCCCATAAATTCCCTGCCCATAAATTTCTTTTTAGCCCATGTTTTGTATGCTTTAAGAGAGGTCTTATCTTCATCAGCCAGTAACTCAAAATTTAGATTAAGTTTTTTGCTCCATTTTTGATGACTCTCTAAACTATCTTTTGAAATTCCATAAATTGTGCATCCAAGTTTTTCAAATTTACTTAGAAGTTTATTAAAATCATTTGTTTCAATCGTACATCCACTTGTATTGTCCTTTGGATAAAAATAGATGATAATATATTTAGATTTTACTTTATTTAATTCTACTGTTTTTCCAGATGTAGACGATAATTTAAAGTTTGGAGCTTTCATATAGACACCTTTATTTTTTATAGTAATATATTTTATTTAGTGTAATAAACATTTATGACAATAAAATCAGCATCAACATTAGTCGCAGAAGCTCTAAAACAAATAAAAACCATATCACCCAGTGAAGCTTTAGAAAAAGTTAATAATAATACCTGTAATCTTATTGATATAAGAGATGTAAGAGAATTAGAAAGATTAGGTAGAATAGAAAACTCTTCTCATATACCAAGAGGAATGTTGGAATTTTGGATGGATCCAGAAAGTCAATATTTTAAGGAAGGAAAAATCGATATGAATAAAGAAATAGTTTTATTCTGTGCAGGAGGTCTCAGATCAGCTTTAGCTACCAAAACTTTACAAAGCATGGGTTTTACTAACATTTCTCATATAGATGGTGGATTTGGCTCAATGCAAAATTCTGGATTTAAAATTATAAAATAATCCTGAAGTTAATCTAATAAATTTATTCTCTTAGCGTAAAACATTCTAATAATCCAATAAATTACCAAACCAATTGGACCAATAAAGTAAGTTATAATTAATGGAATAAAAACCAAATATTTTGATATGAACAATTTTTGACTATCTTTCATAATCCAGGCACCACAAAATAAATTTACAGCTAAAAAGTGTGTCCAAAACATTATTAAAAAAGCCTCTGCCTCAAAGAGGTTCCTTAAATCGTATAAGCCAAGATACAAGGTAAAGTTATAATCAAAATCGTATCCAGAAATAAAAAAGTAGTAACCCAAATAACAATACACAGCAGACAATATTAAAAAAGGAACAACAGATGTTACTAGCAAACCACAAACTTTAGATTGTGGAAAAACAATCAAAATCAGCCAAAAAGGTATTACACCAATATTTAACCATAAATAGATCATTTCTATGGTAAAAAAAGCTGCTATTTGTTCAATCATAATATTTTTATATTATATTAAATAAGCGCATGATTCCTATAAAAAATAAAAAAAAGTCATTAGAAGTTACTGTTGAGGAGATGACTAATTTCGCACTTAATTATGTTGAAAAATTTGCTCCATCAAAACAACAATTGAGAACGTATTTGTTAAAAAAATATCTTACGTCAAGAACTCCAAATATAAAAAAAAATGACGTATCAAATTTAATCGATATTGTTCTTGAAGATCTTGAAAAATCAAAATTTATTAATGACAAATTTTATTCAGAATCTAAAGCAAAAAGTTTAATACAAAGAGGATCTTCAATAAATAAGATAAGAAATTATTTAATCAACAAAGGCGTAGGTGAAAAATATATAAAAAATACTATCGAACAAATCAAAGATAAAAATGAAGACCAAGATTTTTTTTCAGCTATAAAAATCTGTAAAAAAAAAAGAATTGGACCATCAAGACAAGAGGATAATAGACCTTTATTTTATAAAAAAGACATAGGAGTACTTGCACGATCAGGTTTTGACTTTGAAGTTTCGAGAAGAGTAATGGATTTAGATAAAGATGAATATTTAAAGATTATAAATCTTCTTTAGTTTTTTTATTTTTTTCCTCTAAATAATATTGAATTTTGTTTTTTATATAATTTTTCACCATTACAAAAACTATTAAGCCAAATATTGAAACTGATACAATAATTATCAAAATTATTCTTAATTGCTCGCTCATTTTAATTTATCGCTTCTTTTGATAATTAAACTTGGATTTTTAAAATCTTTTTTTCCATATCTAATTTCATTACCATCAAAATCTCTAATTATTGCACCTGCGTTTTCTAATATAGCATGTCCCGCAGCAATATCCCACTCACATGCTCTAGGTTCGGCAACATAACCATCAAATTCTCCTGCTGCAATTACGCAGAATTTTAGTGAGCTCTTCATTTTAACGTATTCTGTCACGCCAATTTTTTTATGAATTAACTCAATTTCAGGTTTTAATATATTTGAATATGAAACAAATTTTACCGAATTTAATGAAGTAAATTTTTTACAATTTAATTTAGTTTTTTTATTATTTGATAATTCAAATGATTTATCTTTTCCATAAGAATAAAATATTCTTTTTTTCGCTGGTGCATTGATTAATCCTGCAACAGCTTTCCCATTTAATATCAACCCAGCATTTAAAGTAAATTCCTCTTTGTTGTTAATATAATCATATGTTCCATCAATAGGATCGATAAGCCAAAAGTCCTTTAGATCTGTTTTAGATTTGTTGTGCGAAGTTTCTTCAGAGACAATTGGAATTTCAGGTGTTAATTCTAATATTTTTTTTGTAAGAAGCTTGTTTACTTCAATATCACCATTACTTACTGGCGTATTATCAGATTTAATTTCTTTTATTAAACCTTGATTTCTAAGTTTAATAGAGAGATCTCCTGCAATTAAAAAAGTGTCAATTAAATTTTCGATAATATTTTTTAATTTAGTTTCATCCATTACTTTCAATTCTCTCTAGCTCAATATTATTTGCATTTATCACTTTTTTACCAACATTTTCAAAGTTCACAGTTACTTTGTCTTTAATTATCGACTGAACTTGACCAATACCCCAACTTTTGTTGGCAGGATTAATAACTTTGTCACCTGGCTCAAAATCAAAAATCATTTAATTTAACTTATAATAGAAATAAGTATAAATACCATCAAATGAATTTAGAAACTAACTCTTTAGGATTTAATAAAAAACCATCAGAAACAACAGTTGTTGTTGCAATGTCTGGAGGTGTGGACTCCTCGACTGTTGCAGGATTGATGAAAAAAGAAGGTTATAAAGTAATTGGTATAACTTTGAAATTATACGATGACGGTAAAGAAGTTGCTGCCTCAAAACAATGTTGCTCAGGTCAAGATATAATGGATGCAAAGAGAGTGGCACACAGATTAGATATAGAACACAAGATACTATATTATCAAAGTAAATTTAAACAAGGCGTTGTTGATAATTTTGTTGAAAGTTATTTAAAGGGTGAAACACCAATACCTTGTGTGCAATGTAATCAAACGGTCAAATTTAAAGATTTATTTGATTTTTCAAAAGAGTTAAATGCAGATGCTTTAATTACAGGTCACTATGTTAAGAGTTTGACACAAAATAATAAAACAAACATGTATAGAGCAATAGATGAGAATAGAGATCAAAGCTATTTTTTATTCAATACTACAAGAGAACAATTGAACTATATCAGATTTCCATTGGGAGGGTTATTTAAAGACAAAACAAGAGAAATTGCCAAAGAATTAAATTTAAATGTTGCAGACAAACCAGATAGCCAAGACATATGCTTTGTTCCTAATGGAGACTATGCTTCAGTAATAAAAAAATTTAAACCAGAGTCCTATAAAAAAGGAAATATTAAAAATTTAGATGGAAAAGTTGTTGGTGTGCATGATGGAATAGTCAATTTCACAATTGGTCAAAGAAAAGGAATTAAAGTTTCCAACGAAGAACCATTTTATGTAATTAAAATTGATGCGGAAAAAAATGAAATATTTATAGGACCTAAAGAAAAATTAGCAAAGACAGTAATTAATTTAAAAAATTTAAATCTTTTGGCAGACAATCAAGAATTTAATCAAAAAATTTTAGTAAAAGTAAGATCTACTGGTAAACTTTTAGAGGCAAATGTAGATTTTCAGAACAACAATGATGCAAAAGTTAATCTTTTAAGTCCTGAATATGGAATTTCACCAGGCCAAGCTTGTGTATTCTACAAGAAAGACCAATTTGGTCATAAAGTATTAGGTGGTGGTTGGATTAAAGATTAAAAATTTTATTTCTTTTTATTTTTTTTTCTAGCTCTTCTCTTTTTAGAGCCCATTTTTCTTCGGCCTCTGTGTTTTTTTGGGTATCCCATAATCTCCTTAGTTTTACTATTTTATTGACTTATTTGGTGGATATAGCATTGTCCAATGAACATAGCAATTTTTTTATGAGCAAATCGTTTAAGACTTTTTTAAAACATACTGCCAAAGATTTTCATAATCATTCAGTTAATCCGCCAGTAGTACGCGCATCTACCATAATATTCAAATCAATGAATGACATAAGACGAACTCAGTCTAAATATAAGAAAGATCCAAGAGGTGGCCATTTTGATTATGGGAGACAAGGAACATCAACAACGCATATTTTACAAAAAATTTTAACCAAGCTTGAGGACTCTTATCATGTTTTTTTAACACCAACGGGTTTTGGATCTGTTTTTTTAGCAATTTTTAGTGTTGTAAGACCCGGAGATGAAATAGTAGTTGCTGACCCTGTTTACAATCCAACAAGAGTTTTAACTCAAGACTTTTTAAAAGAATTTAATATTAAAACAACTTTTTACAATCCTCATGATTTAAAATCTCTCAATAAAATAATTAACAAAAAAACAAAATTAATTTTCGTAGAAAACCCTGGTAGTAATTCATTTGAATTTCAAGATCTATCAAAAATAATATCTATTGCTAAAAAAAGGAAAGTATTTACTGCAATTGATAATACTTGGGCAACACCATATTTTTTTAAACCGATGAAATTAGGATTTGATATGTCGATAGTTTCAGCAACCAAATATTACTCAGGACACTCGGATGTAATGGGCGGAAGCTTAGCAGTGAATAGAAAAGTTTTTAAACATGTTGAGAAAGCACAAAAAATTATTGGTTTAAGATTAGGCCCTGATGATGCTTACTTGATAACTCGAGGATTAAGAACACTAGATGTTAGATTAGATAAACATCAAGAAAATGCTAGAAAGGTTGCAGAATTTTTATCAAAAAATAAAAAAGTTAAACTTCTATATCCTTATAAAAAAGGATCTCTAAATTATAAGTTATGGAAAAAATATTATTCAGGAGCATCTGGTTTAATGGGTCTAAAAATAAAAACTAAGGATAGAAAATCTGTAATCAAATTTGTTAACTCTCTCAAATTATTTGGTTATGGATATAGTTGGGGAGGTTTTGAAAGTTTAGCACTTCATCAAAGTAAAGCTGAGAGAGGAAATAGAATTCATTCAGACATAAAAGAAGACGAAAAAATAGTAAGATTACATATAGGTCTAGAGGATCCAAAAGATTTAATTGAAGATTTGCGAAAATCGCTTAAATTCATTAAATGAGTTCTGAAAAATTTTTTACTACAAAAAAAGCATTAATCACACTAATAGCAGCTTCGTTAGTTGTTATTGTATCTCTTGGTATAAGACAGACATTTGGATTATTTTTTTTTGATTTTAATGCTGATCTAAATATTTCAATTTCTCATTTTGGTTTTGTTATTGGATTACAATTATTGATGTGGGGAGTTTTTAGTCCAATATTTGGTTTCATAACTGATAGGTACGGAGGGGCAACCGCAATATTCATAGGATTTTTATTTTACTTAGCAGGACTTTTCCTATTTTATTCAGGGCTAAATACAGGTTATCTTTTTACTTTGACAATAGGACTTCTAATTGGAATTGGATTAGGTGGAACTGCTATAAGCATTCCAGTTTCAGTAGTTGCAAAGCATTTTCCATCATCTAATAGAACAATTGCTACTGGCATTGTAACTTGTGCAGGATCATTTGGTTTTTTTGTGTCACCTTTACTTGTAAGATATTCATTAATTGAAATTGGATGGGAAATAACGATTTTATATTTTTGTTTTCTTTTAGGAATAGGTCTAATAACAGCTTTATTTATTAGTACACCTAAAACTCCAGTTGGAAATAACGACAATAATAACCAAACAGCTAAGGAAGCCTTAATAGAAGCATTTAATAATAAAAGCTTTATATTTTTAACCTTAGGATTTTTTGTTTGCGGTTGGCATATAGCTTTAGTTGCTACACATATACCAACATACATGATGGATAGAGGCATGCCTGACTGGACAGCAGCTATGATTTTAGCATTAGTAGGTGTGTTCAATATGATAGGAACTATGGGAAGTGGTTATCTTGCAACTAAGTTTAGTAAAAAGAAAGTACTAAGTGCAATATATTTGTTAAGAGGTGTTTCGCTAATATATTTTTTATATTTGCCACCAAGTATATTTAACTCAGTTGTATTTGGAGTTACTTTTGGACTTCTATGGCTTTCAACTGTGCCACCAACAAATGGTTTAGTAGGTCATATATTTGGAACAAAACATATTGGTCTTCTTTATGGAATAGTTTTTGTAAGTCACCAGATTGGGTCTTTTCTTGGGGCATATTTAGGAGGAGTTTTTTATGAAATGCATGGAAATTTTGACTACGCATGGTACGTTTCTATCGCATTATCAATCTTTGCAGGTTTGATACACTTACCAATTAAAGAGAAATCAATTGAAAGAGTTCAAACAGCATAAACTAAAATTTAATCCATTTTTAGAAAATCTTTATCAGTCTAATAAGCCGTTGATAATATACAAAGTTGATGGTGGCTACGATTTATTTACTGATTTTTCAAAAAAAATAATAATTAACAACAGGAATATAGAAAATTTCTTAAATTCATTTTCAACAAAAAAATATAGGAAAGAAACAGATATTTTTATTGGCTTTTTTGGTTATGAAATACTTTGTAATTTACTTAAAATAAAAATTAAAAATCAAAAAAATATAAAATTTTATAAAGGTGTGTTTTATAAACCAGAAACGATTATAAAAATTAGAGATAAAATTAAAATATATTCAACAAAAAAAAATCATAATTTCAATTATCAGTTCCAGAAAACCAATATTTCGAGCCCCTTTAAGTTAAATATTAGCTACAAAAAGTATAAAAAAATATTTGATATATTTTCAAAGAAAATACGTGAAGGACAAACTTATCAAATCAAAATATGCACTAAATATAAAAATAAATCTGAGATAAATCCTGTTAATTTCTTTTGGAAACTTATGAAAATTAATTCATCCCCAGAGTCATTTATGATTAGAGATAAAGATTATTCAATAGTTAGTTGTTCTCCGGAAACATTGATTGATAGAAAAGGTGACACAATCATTACTAAACCAATAGCTGGAACGCTAAAAAAGAATAAATTTTACAATAAATTAAAGGCTTTAAAATATTTTAGAAACAATAATAAAGAAACGAAAGAACATAATATGATTGTTGATCTTGAAAGAAATGATTTATCAAGAATTTGCAAACCTGGAACCGTTGAGATTAAAAAGGAGAAGTATGTTGAAGAATATAAGCATCTTTATCATTATGTAACAAGTATTGCGGGCAGGATAAAAAAAAATATTTCTGTAAAAGAAATAATAACTTCTATGATGCCTGGTGGATCTGTCATTGGGTGTCCAAAAATTAAGACATTACAATTATTAAACTCTCAGGAAAAAGAAGACAGAAATATTTTTACTGGAAGTTTTGGTTTTATCAAATTTAACGAAGATATGAGGTTTAATATAATAATAAGATCTATTTTAAACTTCAAAAAACAATCAGAGATTTCTGCGGCATCAGGTGTAGTTTTAGACAGTGCGGCAAAAAAAGAATTTAATGAGAATTTTATAAAAGCAAAATCATTATTAGAATTATTTAAATGATATATATAATTGATCATCAAGACTCTTTTACTTGGAACGTTGTTCATCAATTTTCCCAATTTGATGAGGTTATCTGCACAAATTATTTTGAATTAAACAATAACTTACTTGAAAAATCTGAAACAATAGTACTATCACCAGGACCAGGATCTCCTAAAGATTACCCAAATACATCAAAGCTCTATAAAAAATTCAAGGGAAGAAAAAAAATAATAGGAATATGTCTAGGATATCAACAAATTTTATTTTCTGAAAAAGCAAAAATTATTCAACAAAAAAATATTTTCCACGGATACCAGTCTGAAGTAAAAGTAACAAGTAACAAGTCAATCTTTCAAAAAAATTCAAAATTCAAAGTTGGCAGATACCACTCACTAAAACTAAAAGAGCCATTTTCAGCTAAAAATTTTGAAATAACAATCAGATGTTCAAACACTGGTATTGCAATGGGTTTTGAAAACATTAAAGATGATGTATATGGATTTCAATTTCACCCAGAATCTTTTTTAACAAAAAATGGTAAACTACTTATTAAAAAAATCTTATCAGCGTAACACACTTAAAGAGATTAAATTTAATGATCTTTGGAATAAAAATGGTGTCTTTACTACAATGTGGATATACAGCAGGCCACCTAAAATTCTTTTTTTTAAATCACATATTCAAAATTTAATCAAATCTTTAAAAGCTTATAAAATAAGCGAGAGTAATATTAAAAACATTATTTTAAATTTAATTAAAAAGAATGTTAATAGAAAAATTTCTTACAATCATTTACTCAGAGTTGCTTTAAATAAAAAAATTATATCTATTTCTATTAGGGAAAGAGTAATACCAAAAAGTAAATTTAGTTTAAAATTAGTAAATTATGAGAGAGTGAAACCTGAGTATAAAAATCTGAAATATAAAAAAATATTAGAATTTTTGTCAAAAATGAATACATCAAAACAGGATATCGCTTTATGTGTAAATAATAAAATTCTTGAAACTGGAACTTCAAATCTTTTGTTTGTTTATAAAAAAAAGATTTATTCGCCAAAGTCAAATTATTATAAGGGAACAAATATTAAGTTTTATGAAAAAAAATTTCGTATTATTAAAAAGGATATTTACCTTAGGGATATCAAGCAGTTCGAAGAAATTATATTAGTTGGATCAGGAAAAGGGGTCGTATCTGTTAATTTAATTGAAGGTTATAATTGGAAAAGAAAAAGTAAAGAAACGTTTAATAAAATTTTTAAAACCTTCAAAAGTGAGTTCAGCAAAAATATATATAAATATAACTAATGAGAGATCCAAATAATCCATGTCTTTTTTGCAATGTTCCAACAAGTGAGTTCGTATTTGAAAATAATTTAGCCTTTTCAACTTTTGATTCTTATCCAGTTTCAAAACATCATGCGCTAATTATTCCAAAGAGACATGTTGAAAACTATTTTGATTTGTCTGAAGAAGAAGTTTTATCCTGCAATAAACTAATAAAAAAAATGAGAAATAAAATCCAAGAGCTTGATCCGACTGTAGATAGTTTTAATATTGGCACAAATTCAGGCAAAGAAGCAGGGCAATCAATAATGCATTGCCATATACATTTAATTCCTAGAAGAAAAAACGATGTGGATAACCCGCAAGGTGGCGTGAGGGGAGTTATACCTTCAAAACAGCATTATCAGCGTAAAAAATAAATTTTTAACAATATACCAGTGCTAAAATGTCACTTTATCGTAGTTGATCTATTTTAATAAGTATACTAAGAATTCAATGGCGGAAGGAACATCAAAATGATTTCAACAAATCCATTTTTTATTTTATCCCAGAGTGTCCCGGCTATTTTAATGCAGTCGTTCGTTATACTTATGGGTATTTTAATTTTAGTGGGGACTGTTATGGATATTATCCATAAAAAAAATGTAAAATACTTTTTCCAAAATGCAAAAAAAGCAAAATTGTCAGCTAAAAAAGAATTAACAACTTCTGAAAGAATAACAGTAATATCAAAAACTATTGCAAGCGATATAGCAACTACTTCTGAGCTAGGAGCAGGTAAAAGAAGATTGGCACATGTAATGGGAATGTATGGAACAATTCTGTTTTGGGTTGGATCAGTTGTGATGATATTTTTTTATACTTCTCCAAATTCAGTAACACCATCTTTTTGGCCAATTATTTGGCATGTTGGTGCGGCTTTAACAGTTCTTGGTGGAGGTTGGTTTTGGTTTTTTTTAAGAGTTGATGTCTACTCCGAAGCTCAACCATGGTATAGAATAATCCAAGCAGACTTATTTGTACTTGCATTGATTGCATCCTCATTGTTCGGATTAATTTGGTCATATCTTCAATCTTTAAATTTAGTAGGCAGATGGGATGATTTTGTATTTTTGGGATTATTTATAATTGCAAATTTAGTTTTATTTGGCGGTGTATATTGGTCTAAATTTGCACATATGTTTTATAAACCTGGTGCCGCTTTACAGAAAAATTTAGCAGAAGCTGACGGATCTAGAGATAATCTTCCACCAGAAGCTGATGCTCCTGAGCAATTTGGCCTAGGCATAAAAAGAGAAGAGCCAAAACATTATTAATATGATACAGAACTTAAAGGAGAAAATATAAATTATGTCAACTTTTGTATACATGACTAGATGCGATGGCTGTGGTCATTGTGTAGATATTTGTCCATCAGATATAATGCATATCGATGAGACGATTAGAAGAGCAAAGAATATTGAACCAAACTTTTGTTGGGAATGTTATTCATGTGTAAAAGCATGCCCTAACCATGCAATTGATGTTAGAGGTTATGCAGATTTTGCTCCAATGGGACATAGCGTCAGAGTCAGAAGAGAAGAGGAAAAAGGAACTATTTCTTGGAGAATTAAATTTAGAAATGGAACAGAAAAGAATTTTGTATCACCAATAACAACTAAACCTTGGGGTAAGTTTATTCCAAAGTTAGCTGAAGGTGACAAACCAAATCAAGGAGAAATTAATTCTCAAATTCTTTATTCAGAGCCAGAGGGACTAAATACAAATAAGGAGTTACCAAAAGTAGATAAGAGTGCCTTTAAAAAAGGAGTTTATTATTAATGGCTAGAAAAACGATTGTAGAAAATTGTGATATCTTAGTTGTCGGTGGGGGTATGGCTGGAACTGGAGCAACTTTCGAAGCTAGACATTGGGGAAGAGATTTAAAAATAGTTTGTGTTGAAAAGGCTAATATAGATAGAAGCGGTGCTGTTGCTCAAGGACTATATGCAATTAACTGTTATATGGGAATGCAATGGGGCGAAAACCAACCAGAGGACCATGTAAGATATGCAAGAAATGATTTAATGGGATTGGTAAGAGAAGATCTTGGATATGATATGGCTCGTCATGTAGATTCAACTGTGCACATGTTTGATGAATGGGGTCTGCCTATGATGAAAAATAAAGAGACAGGCCGTTATCAAAGAGAAGGCAAATGGCAAATAATGATACACGGTGAAAGTTACAAACCAATTGTTGCAGAAGCAGCAAAAAAATCTGCAGATAAAATTTACAATAGAATAATGATCACTCATCTTTTAATGGATGAGAACAATGAAAATAGAGTTGGTGGTGCAGTCGGATTTAATATGAGAACTGGTGACTACCACGTATTTAAATCAAAAACAGTTATTGTAGCTGCTGGAGGAGCTTCACATATTTTCAAACCTAGAGCCGTTGGTGAGGGAATGGGAAGAACTTGGTATGCACCATGGAGTAATGGATCAGCATATGCATTACCTATTGCTGCTGGAGCTAAAATGACCCAAATGGAGAATAGAATTGTACTCTGTAGATTTAAGGATGGTTATGGTCCAGTTGGAGCATATTTTTTACATTTAAAAACGTATACTCAAAATGCAAATGGTGAAAATTATGAGAAAAAATGGTACGAAAAAACAAAAGAATTAGTTGGAGAGTATATTGATCATCATCCTACCCCTACATGTTTACGTAACCATGCTTTCATTCAAGAAACTATGGCCGGCGGCGGACCAATTCACATGGTTACGAAAGAAGCATTCCAAGATCCACACTTAGAAACAGTTGGTTGGGAAAATTTCTTAGGTATGACAGTTGGACAGGCAGTTGTATGGGCTTCTCAAAATATCGATCCAAAATACACAAACCCAGAATTAACAACATCGGAGCCATATGTTATGGGTTCGCATGCCACATGTTCAGGAGCATGGGTTAGTGGGCCAGAAGATTTATCTCCACCTGAATATTTCTGGGGATATAATAGAATGACAACAATTCAAGGTTTATTTGGTGCCGGAGATACTGTGGGTGGAAGCGCCCATAAATTCTCATCTGGATCTTTTACTGAGGGAAGATTAGCTGCAAAAGCTGCAGTAAAATATATAGAAGATCAAAAGGCAAATGATATCAAAGTAAGCGACAAGCAATGCGATGATTTCAGGGAAGTTATTTATAAACCATTAGAAAATTATACAGTTGGAAGAAATGAAATAACTGGTGGAACAGTTTCACCTAGTTATATTTCCCCGATCCAAGGTTTGCAAAGACTTCAAAAAATTATGGATGAATATGTAGGCGGTATTAGCTATAATTACATGACAAATGAAAATACTCTCAAAAAAGGCCTAGAGCTTCTTGCATGGCTAGAAGAGGATTTAGAAAATGTTGGAGCTGAAGACTATCACCAACTTATGAGGGCTTGGGAGCTAAAACATAGAACAATTACATCTCAATGTGTAACAGAACATACTTTATTCAGACAAGAAACTCGTTGGCCAGGTTACTACTATAGAGGGGATTATATGAAATTAGATGATGAAAATTGGCATTGTCTCACCCTATCTAGAAGAGACCCTAAAACAGGTAAATTTACGATGGAAAAGGCACCTGTTTATCATATAGTTGATGAAAAAGAGAAAAAAGAAGCTTCTTAAAATCAGTAGATCGTAGAAATGGCTTTATTAGATAAATCCGATGAGGAAATTATTAAAATAGCCGAACCTATTTGGGCAAACCTAGTTAAATCATCAAACATTAAAGATTACGGTGGTTTTACAAGAGATCTGTCATCGCAAATGATGTATGGGGCGAATGAAGTTGAACTAGGAAAACAATGGGCAGGAAATAAACTTATTTCAAGTTTAACTGAGGGATGTAAAGCTATAGGCTGCTTAAGAAGAGGCCTTTATATTACTATACTTTACAAACAAACTAGCACTGAAATACCAGGAGACTTTTTAGGAAGACTCGTCCTTGGAGATGAGGGAGATGAGATTAAGGTTTTTGGAGCAACAATCTTTTAAATAACTATAATATTCTTTGCATTTGATACAACTTGTGGTATCTCGCGAGTATGTTTCAACTTATAAACAAAAATTTAAAAAAATTACCTTTATTTTTTGAAAACCAATTTAGTAAAATAATTAAATCATTTTTATATCTTTTTATATTCTTTGCTTGGGGCATTATAATCTTAAGCACGGCCCAAAATTTTATATAAATTATTCATATTTATTGACTTTGAACTATTAGAAGAATAGTTACTGCATATGGAATATTTTCTTCCAATTGCACAAGTAGAAATAAATATTTTATATATTTTTGGTTTAAGTTTAGTTGTAGGAATTTTATCAGGGTTATTTGGAGTAGGTGGAGGGTTTTTAATGACTCCATTTTTAATTTTTATGGGTGTGCCACCAATTTATGCTGTTCCAAATGAAGCAAGTAATATTTTAGGTACATCAGTTTCTGGCTCTACTACGCATTATCTTAAAGGAACGCTTGATTACAAAATGGGTTTAATGATTGTAATAGGTGGAATAGTTGGGACAGTTATAGGAATAATTACTTTTACTTATTTAAAAGATATAGGAAAAATAAATGTAGTTATTTCACTTGCCTATATGTATATCCTAGCAATTTTAGGAACGTTTATGCTCATTCAAGGTGTTTCAGAAATAGACAAAGCTAGAAAAAAAATTACTGAGAAAAAAAAATTACATAAACACTATTGGATACATGGACTACCTTTGAGAGTGCGTTTTAAAAAATCTCAACTTTATGAAAGTGCGTTCACCCCAATTATAATTGGTTTAATTGTTGGTTTCATAGCATCAATTATGGGAATTGGAGGTGCTTTTATACTTGTTCCAGCAATGATTTATATTATCGGAATGCCAACAAGGTTGATACCAGGCACATCTCTGTTTGTAACTATCTTTGTAAGTGCAATTGTAACAATTCTCCATGCATTAAATTATGGAACAATAGACTTGATATTAGTTTTTGTTTTAATCTTAGGATCAATAATTGGAGTACAGTTTGGACAAAAAATAGGTGAAAAAATTGACAGTTCAGAATTCAAAACTATTTTAGCAATACTTTTGCTTTTAGTAGGTATCGCAATTGCTTATGATACTTTTATCAAAGAAGAAAGTGAAATGAATGTTGTTGTAAATACAAGTGAGAATTTAGGAAACTTAAGTCAATTTATATTAAGTTTTTCTGAAGATATGCCAATATTTTATGGTCTTACATCAGTATTATTAGCTGTAGTTCTTGGAGTTGGTGCTGCAATGATTAGAAGAATTTATTCTAATTGGAATGATGCACGGTTAGCAAAATTTAAAAAATAATTAGGCACTTCTATATAGTTTAGTCATAACAAATTCTTTATGACCCAGAGCTTCTGCACAAGTTAATCTTCCATTTGCTACCCTTAAAGTTGATTTGATTAACTCATCACCAGCTTGACTTAAATTCATCTCCCTAGACAAAATTTTTGATACGTCAACATCAATATGTTCACTCATAGTTTTTGCAGTTAGTGGGTTTGCAGTTAACTTTATTACAGGCTCAATTGGATTTCCAATAATATTTCCTTGTCCTGTTGGAAATAAATGAATGTTAAAGCCACCTGCGGCTTGCAAAGTTACACATTCAGCTGCAGCTGATGAAGTATCCATAAAGTATAAACCAGCACCTTTTGTTGGTTCCTCTGCTGGCTCTAAAACATCAATAAATTGGCATCCACCAATCTTTTGAAAGTTTCCAAAAGCTTTTTCCTCAATAGTTGTTAATCCACCAGCTATATTTCCTGCTGTAGGTTGACTTTCGGAAAGGTCATCAGTTGCTTCTTTAAGAATAAAATCATTATAATCGTTCCAAGTTTTTTTGAATTTTGCTTGTGCCTCAGGCGTTTTTCCTCTTTTCTCACAAACTGTTTCAGCACCTGTTAGTTCAGAAGTTTCTCCAAAACATAAATGAACACCTAGCGGCTCTAATTTATCCATAAGGTTACCAACCGTTGGATTAGAAGCTAATCCAGATGTAGTATCAGACTCACCACATTTAACTGAAATCCATAAATCGCTCAATGGACATTCCTCTCTTTGTTTCTCAGACGCCCATATTGAAAATTCTTGTGCTTTTTTTGATACTTTTGCAATTGTATCAATATCACCCACACCTTCTATACTAAAACCTTCAACTGGTTTTCCAGTAGTTGCAATCGCATCAACAATTCTTTTTGTCCACTTAGGCTCAATCCCTATTACTATCACTGCTGCTACATTCGGATTTTTTCCTGTTCCAATCATTGTTCTAAAGTGTAGTTCTAGATCAGCACCAAATTGTAATCGCCCATAAGAGTGAGGTAACGCTATAGTACCTTTAATATTATTTGCTACAGCTTCAGCACAAGCATTTGAAATATCATCGACAGGTAGAATTATAACATGATTACGTGTCCCAGCTCTTCCGTTTTCTCTTTTATATCCTAAAAAACTTTTTGGAATTTCCATATATTACCACTTTTTTGTTTTTACATTGTGAACATGAACATGTTCACCTTTTTTAATATTTTTTACTACTTTTCCAATATCATGTCCGTATTTTAATATCGTATCGCCTTCATTTAGATCAACCATTGCAATTTTATGACCTAAAGGTATTTCATCTTTTGATTGAATTGATACAGATTTATCATTCTCCATTATCCAGCAGTTGCAGTCTTGATTTGGCTTTATTTTTTCAATAACTACAACACCTACATTATCTTTTTCATCATGAATTATTATATCTGTATTAGACATTGTGACGATTTCTTTATTTGAAATTTGAGCAATCTTATATATTAATCGGACACTTTAACAAATAAAAAAAGAATTAAGAAAGGCTGTACTATGACCAAAATGACTACAGAAGAAGCATTTATTAAAGTTCTTCAAATGCATGGAATTGAACACTCATTTGGAATAATAGGTTCAGCTTTTATGGCAATATCTGATTTATTTCCTAAAGCAGGAATTACTTTTTGGGATGTGGCGCATGAAACTAATGGTGGTTTAATCGCAGATGGGTATACACGAGCGACTGGAAAAATGTCAATGGTTATTGCTCAAAATGGGCCAGGAATTACAGGATTAGTTACGCCAATTAAAACAGCTTATTGGAACCATACCCCATTACTTTTAGTAACTCCACAAGCTGCAAATAAAACTATGGGGCAAGGTGGTTTTCAGGAAGTTGAGCAAATGAATTTGTTTAAAGATATGGTTTGCTACCAAGAAGAAGTCAGAGATCCCTCAAGAATGGCAGAAGTATTAAACAGAGTAATCGAAAAAGCTTTTAGGGGATCAGCTCCAGCTCAAATAAATGTTCCCAGAGATTATTGGACTCAGGTTATAGATATTGAATTACCTCCAATCGTAAGATTTGAAAGACAAGGTGGAGGTAAAGAAGCAATTGAAAAAGCTGCAAAACTATTATCAGACGCAAAATTTCCAGTAATATTATCGGGAGCTGGAGTTGTAATTGGCAATGCAATAGAAGATTGTAAAAAACTTGCAGAAAAGTTAGACGCACCAGTTTGTAATGGATATCAACATAATGATAGCTTTCCTGGGAGTCACCCTTTAGCAGTTGGACCTTTAGGCTACAATGGATCTAAAGCTGGTATGGAATTAATTTCAAAGGCTGATGTTGTTTTAGCATTAGGAACTAGACTAAATCCATTTTCTACATTACCAGGATATGGAATTGATTATTGGCCAAAAAATGCAAAGATTATTCAGGTTGATATGAATCCAGATAGAATAGGTTTAACCAAAAAAGTTACGGTTGGAATTTGTGGTGACGCTAAAATGGTTTCTCAACAAATTCTAGAAAAATTATCATCTTCTGCAGGTGATATTGGTAGAGAAGAAAGAAAAAACTTAATTCATAAAACAAAATCAGCATGGCTACAAACACTAACTGGTTTAGATCATGAAGAGGATGATCCAGGAACAGTTTGGAATAAAGAGGCAAGGGAAAGAGATGCAGATAGAATGTCACCTAGGCAAGCATGGAGAGCTATTCAAGCAGGGATGCCTGAAGATGTTATTATTTCAAGCGACATAGGAAATAATTGTGCAATAGGAAATGCTTATCCGACATTTGAAAAGCCACGAAAATATTTAGCACCAGGCCTATTTGGACCATGTGGTTATGGTTTTCCATCTATTTTAGGCGCAAAGATTGGCTGTCCAGATACCCCAGTGATTGGTTTTGCAGGAGATGGAGCATTTGGTATTAGTATGAATGAAATGAGTTCCTGTGCAAGGAAGGAATGGCCTTCAATAACCATGGTAATTTTTAGAAATTACCAGTGGGGAGCTGAGAAAAGGAACTCAATTTTGTGGTTTGATGATAATTTTGTAGGTACAGAATTAGATCCAGAATTAAGTTATGCTAAGGTTGCTAATGCATGTGGTCTAAAAGGCGTAACAGTTAAGAATATGGAAGAAACAACCGAAGCAATTAAACAGTCATGTGAAGACCAGAAGAAGGGCATTACTACGTTTATTGAAGTAATTTTAAATCAGGAACTTGGTGAACCGTTTAGAAGAGATGCAATGAAAAAACCAGTGAAGGTAGCTGGTATTAATAAAGCAGACATGAAACCTCAAAAAAGTTTAAATTAGATAAATAAATTTAACTTCTTAAAATCATCATAAATCTATATATTAAATTCATGGACTATAATGATATAAAAATTGGATCAAATCGAAGTTTTGGAATTGTATTTTTTATTGTTTTTTTAATCATCTCAATCTATCCAATGCTAAATAATGAGAATATAAGAATTTGGTCATTAATAATTTCATTTATTTTTTTAGTATTAGGAATATTTAACTCAAAATTATTAAATCCAATTAACAAAATTTGGTTTAAATTAGGTTTAATTTTAGGAAAAATTGTTTCACCAATTGTAATGGGAATTATTTTTTTTTTCGTCGTGACACCAATTGCATTATTAATGAAGATATTACAAAAAGATTTACTTAATTTAAAATTTAACAAAAATAATACGTATTGGATTGAAAAGTCAGGCCCTAAAAGTAAAATGAAAAATCAATTTTAATTTATGAGTTTTATTAAAGAATTTTGGGAGTTTTTGAAAGTTAGAAAAAAATATTGGTTGCTTCCAATTATATTAGTTCTAGTCTTATTTGGTGGTTTAATTGTACTTAGCCAAGGTTCAGCAGTTGCACCATTTATATATACAATTTTTTAAGTGAGCTCTATTCTAGGAATTTCAGCTTTTTATCATGACAGCGCAGCTTGTTTATTAATAAATGGAAAAATTACTGCAGCTGCACAAGAGGAAAGATTTACTAGAATAAAACATGACTCAAACTATCCGCATAATGCTGTAGAGTTTGTTTTAAATTATGCAAATTTAAAATTGAGTGAAATTGATCAAATAATTTTTTTTGAAAAACCTTTTTTAAAATTTGAAAGATTATTGGAAACATATGTTGCATTTGCACCAAAAGGTTTTTTTTCCTTTTCAAAAGCAATGCCTATTTGGATTAAAGAAAAACTATTTCAAAAAAATCTGCTTCAGAATAAATTAAAAAATCATGATGAGAATTATGATAAAAAAAAAGAAAATATCTATTTTTCAGACCATCATTTAAGTCACGCTGCAAGTGCTTTTTTTCCATCTCCATTTAATGAAGCTGTTGTAATTACTGCTGATGGCGTAGGAGAATGGGCTACTACTACTGTTGCTGTTGGTAAAAATAATGACCTTGAGATAAAAAAAGAAATTCATTTTCCACATTCTCTTGGGCTTCTTTATTCAGCATTTACATATTACACAGGTTTTAAAGTAAATAGTGGTGAATATAAATTAATGGGATTAGCTCCATATGGCAAACCAAATTATATAAATGATATTTTAAAAATAATTGATGTAAAAGAGGATGGAACTTTTAGACTTGATCAAAGTTATTTTAATTACGCTACAGGATTGACTATGACGAATAAAAAATTTGAAAAATTATTTGGACAAAAACCAAGAGATCCGAAATTTGATAGATTAACTCAATTTCATATGGATATTGCATCATCAATCCAAAAATTAACTGAAGATATAATGTTAAAATTGGCCAGATCTGTGCAGAAAGAATATGGATTAAAAAATTTATGTCTTGCCGGAGGTGTTGCTTTGAACTGTGTAGCAAATGGGAAGATACTTAAAGAAAAAATTTTTGAAAATATTTGGGTTCAACCAGCTGCAGGTGACGCTGGAGGAGCTTTGGGCGCTGCTTTAGCTTTGTGGCATTTAGATCAAAACAATCCAAGAGTGGTTAATAAAAATGATGATATGTCTGGATCTTATTTAGGACCTGAATATTCTCAAGATGAAATTGAGAAAGAGTTGTCACGTATAGGTGCTGAATTTGAAACATTAAAGGAAGAAGAAATTATTAATAGGACATCTAAAGATTTATCCGAGGGTAATGCTGTTGGATGGTTTCAAGGTAGGATGGAATTTGGACCACGTGCTTTAGGAGGCAGATCAATATTAGGAGATCCAAGATCACCTAATATGCAAAAAAATTTAAATTTAAAAGTAAAATACAGAGAAAGCTTTAGACCATTTGCACCATCTATTTTATCCGATGATTTTAATAATTGGTTTGAGATGGATTCTGTTTCTCCCTATATGTTAATGGTTGCTAATGTAAGAAAAGAAAAATGCATTTTAATGTCAGAAGAAGATGAAAAATTGTTTGGTATTGAAAAACTTAACGTGAAAAGATCCTCTGTCCCAGCAATTACACACGTAGATTATTCAGCGAGAATACAAACAGTTCATAAAAACACAAATCCAAAATATTATAAATTGATTTCTAAATTTAAAGAAATCACAGGATGTCCAATTTTAGTAAACACATCGTTTAACGTGAGGGGAGAACCAATAGTAAATACCCCAGAGGATGCATTTAATTGTTTTATGGGAACAGATTTAGATAAACTGGTCATAGGTAATTGTTATTTAGATAAAAATAATCAAAATATAAATTTAAAAAAAAATTATTTAAATAAATTCGAGTTAGACTAAAATTCAATACTTTCAATTATTTTTTTACTAACTAATTTATTCCCCTTTATGTTCCAATGGATGTCACCATAAATAAAATTTTCAAATATAAAATTTTTTAAATCCTCATTTTCTAAAAATACATCATAAATACTTAAAAAATTTATTTCATTTTCATTCGAAAATTTTCGCCAATAATTTTCGTGATAATTATCTCCATAATAAATTTGTGTAGGCCACGGATAAACAATTAATGTTGATTTTATATTGTTATTTTTTAATAAATTAAATAGTTTTTCCAAGTAGATTTCTGATTGTTTTAGACCTTTTTGAACTTTACTGAATTCCTCATCATTGAAAGTCCAAAATCCTCTGTCAATGTGGGTCATTTTATAAAACATAACATCATCTCTTTTCACATTTAAAAAGTTTTTTTTAAGTTCTACAGATGCTTTATATTTTAATTTCAAATAGTTTTTTGTGATCTCAGTCTTATCAGACAAGATACTAAAAAATCTAAACAAAACCGTGTTATCTCTTAAAAACCTTCCTAAAGAATAAAAAAGTTTTTTATGGATATGTTGTTTCTTTGCTACTTGAGCGGTCAATATCTCTCCTTGATCATTGAATTTAATAAATAACTCATCCATAATATCTGACAAATCTAAAAAAATAAGTGCTTTATCAAACTTATAACCTTTATCTAAATAGAACTTAGTTTTTTTATAATAAATACTTGGTGAATAAGATCCTACTGCAGAATTTAAGATCTCATATTTTTCGCCTAAAAAAACATCCAAGTTGCCTGCCACTGTATCTTCATAATTTAATCCAGAACCTTCAATAAATGAGTCACCAATTAATAATAGTCTTTTTTGTTTTTTGTTATCTTTTTTGATTAATCGAATTTCTTTATCTCTGAAACCAAGTGAATTTGTAATTAATTTTGTTTTTAATACCCCACCCCATTTTTCCATTTTGTTAATATTTGGTAGTATCTTGTGATGATAGTCACTCGATGATGTTCTCCACCATATATCGTCTTGGTTAGAATTAATCCAGTATTGTGTATTTTTAAAAAGAATTGCAGTAAATATAAAATCTAAAATAATCAAAATAGAGAAAATTTTAAATATCTTTTTCATAAAGCAAATTTTTTAATTATTAACTTTTTTCTAAAACATAGGTATACTACCAGATCAATAAACTTCTTGATGTACAAAAATTATAAAATATGGTTATTTTTTGGTGTAGCAGCAATATTTCTTTACTTAAGCGTAGGAAAATATGAGGAATTCAGCATTAAAAAATCTATTTCTGCCTGTGTTATTGCAAAAAGTAAATTAAAAAAAGACATGAGCCCTCAGGAGGCTAGAAAAGTTTGTGAAGTGGAAATTAAACAAAACAAGTGAGATTTTTTTTTTATATATTTATATTAATCATATTTTTTTGTAATTTTTCTCTTTCTGATACAAGATTGGAAAAAGATTTAAAAAAACTCTCGAAATATAATTTTTTTGTTGATAGCTTAGGAAATCGATACGAATTAGATCAAAATATTGATAAAGATAAAACAATAATCTTAATTTATAGTCATGGAAGTGGGGGTTCAGAAAGAAAATTACAAAAATGTAATAAATCCTGGTGGCAAATTCCTCCAACCGTTTATCAATTGAATGGATTAAAAATTAAAGATTACACAATAAAAACTTATCAACTGTGCAAAGGTGCAAGAGGATTCTCACAAAAAGATGGAGATTTATTCTGGAATACTTATGACAAAAATAACCAAGATGTAAACAGTGTTTTAGATCTCAAGGATGAAAATGGGGTATTATTAATTCAAAAATGGGAAGGGCCAATACAAGAAAAAGTTATAAAATTGAAGGTTGATGAATTTAAAGAGAATGGTTTTAATAATATTGTTCTTTCAGGGCATTCAGCTGGTGGATGGGATTCTCTTGTTTTAAAATCAAATTTCCCATCGGAAATTGACGGTGTAATAGCATTCCATCCTGCAAGATCTGGTAAATTTGCTAATACAAAGAAACCTGACAAAGGTTGGATAAATTGGAGAAATTATAAAATATCAATGATTAAAGTAGAAAAATTAGAAAATGTTTTAGTTTTTAGTCATGAAAAAGATAAATATGAAAATCCTGAAACATCTAAATTTTTATCTGATTCTGAAAATGTAACGTTTGTGGATGTAAGCGATACCAATTGTAAAAAAAAATTAAAAACTGGTGGATGGCATGGAATAACTCTTACAAAGTGTTTTGCAAATAAAGACCCAAGAAGCAAAGAAATAGTCAAATATTTAGAAAAATTGTTTTAAATTAAACTTGGCAACCAAGTAGAAAATATAGGAAATAAGATCATCAGTATTCCATAAATAATTCCAACAATTGTAAATAATGGAACCTCTTTAAATGCATTAGCAGGATTTTCTTTTATAACTCCAGCAGCAGTGTATATACCAACACACACTGGCGGGGTGATCATTCCTATTCCAGCAAAAGCAACAAATACTACATAGAGATGCAATAAACTTTGATCAAAAGACAATGTTAATGCAGCAAATATTGGAACAGTTAAATAAAATACTGGAACTATTTCAATAAAAGTTCCCAGTATCAAACATATTGTACCCAACATTATCCAGAATAAATTTACACTTACACCCATATCTGTAAAGTACGTTATAATTTTTTGAGGTGCTTGTGTATAAGTTAGCACGACACTTAAAAAAGTAGCTGTCGCAATGATAGAAAATATAACAGCGGTTATAATTGCTGTATCTTTCAAGCAACTTAATAAAGATGAAAAAGTTAATTCTCTATAAATTAAAAAACCTATGGTTACTGCATAAACTCCTGCTATTGCCGCTGACTCTGATGGAGTTAAAAAACCTGCATATATCCCACCCAGAATTATAATTGGAGTTATTAAAGCTGGTAATGCAGCAACAAAAGAACTAAATCTTTCTTTAATAGTTGCTTTTCTATCTGTTCTTATGTGTCTGCATTTAAATAGAACTAATAAAACCATTAAAATTAAAAGAATAATTCCTGGTATTACTCCAGCAGCAAATGTTTTTGAGACCGGGACATATGTAAGTGCACTAAATAAAATTGCTGCATTTGATGGTGGAATTAAAGCCTCTAGTAATGCAGCCGATGCGGCTAGAACAACCACAAATGGAGTAGGGTAGCCTTGCTCGATCATTTTAGGCATCATAATTGTTCCTACTGCAGTAATTGCAGCTAAAATAGATCCACAGAATGCTGCAAAGAAACCCATTGCAATGACCATCGCAACTCCAAGGCCTCCTGGCCAATGACCGACCAATGTAGTTGCAAATTTTACGAGTCTTAGCGCTGCACCTCCCTTAAGCATAGCCATTCCACTGAATATAAATAGTGGAACAGCTATAAGCACATGTTTTGTTAAAGCACCAAATGAAACTTGTATCAAAACAGACCATGGAAGATTAAGTCCACTAATAGCCGCTATAGAACTACCTAATCCAAAAACTAAAAAAATTGGGACTGAAAGGACTAAAGTGACCAAAGATAATATTGATGCAATGCCAAACATTTAAATTTTTCTTAAATTATTTATATTATCAATTAACATTTCTAATGAGGTCAGAGCTAAAATTAAAAATCCAACAGGGAATGCTAAAAACATCCACCAAATAGGAATGCTAATTTCAATTTCCATAACTTGACCTAAATTGAAATACATTATTGTTGCATCAAGACCTGCTTTAAAAAATATGCAAGCTGACACAAGAGCAACAAAGTTTACAACTAAATGTAAAATTTCTTTATTTTTATTTGATAATAAAGGAGTTAAAAAATCGACTTTAATGTGTTGTCCTTTTTTCAATAAAGGTCCTAGCAATGGAAACACTAACCAACTAACCAAAACTGGTGGTAATTCTATAAACCATGCAAATCCAGTTCCAGTAATGAATCTTGTGGTAGCGCTTAAGAATAGAGCAGCAACCATTATAAATATAATTAACATTGCGAGAGTTAAAGAAGCCGAAGCTAAATAGTTATTAACTGCTCGCAATGCTTTCATTTGTAAGACTAAGCAAATAACTTATTTTAGTTATTTTTCGCGTACTCTTGAGCTGCTTTTAAAGCATCAGCATCAATCATTTTTGCCATGGCAGGCATAACTTTATCTTTCATTAACTTATCAAATTTTGCTTTCTCAGCTCCTGAAAGAGTTGTTACTATACCACCTCTGTCTTGAAATTCTTTAAGAACAGTCTCACCATGATCCATAATTCTGTCTGTTGAGAGTGTTCCCACTTCTTTACCAACATCCATGATTATTTTTTGTAAATCAGCAGGCAAACTATTAAACCAGGTTGAATTAGCCATTATGTATGCATCTGCATAATATTGATAAGGTTTTTGAGCGTACTTTAAAAATTCCCACCAACTATATGCTTTTATACTTCCTGGAGGGCTATTTATTGTATCAATCATTCCAGACTGTAAAGCGTTGTATACTTCACCCGTTTTTAAAGATACACGATTTGCACCAAGCGCATCCCACATAGGCTCTTCACTTTTAAGCAATCTTCTAGCTTTCAAGCCTTTCATTGCATCAATGCCAGTTAACTCTCTTGCACTAGAAATTGACATTACAGGTCCGACAGGGTTGTACATAACTAGAGTTGAATTAGTTTTTTTAGTTAATTCTCCCCAAATTTCTTTTCCTTTAGGAGAATTCTGAAAAAATCCTCTTTGTTGTTCCCAAGAATTAAATAGGCCCGGAAAAGATGCTACATTAAAGTTTTTATTTATTGGTGGAAAACTTACTACACCAACAATTCCCCCTAACTCAACTGCACCTGAAGTTACAGCACCCATGACTTCTCTAATTCCAAAAAGTTGCTTAGATGGATAAACCTCAATTTTTAATTTTCCATTTGCTCTTTTATTAACTTCATCAGCAAAAATTTGAGCATGTTTTGCACTATGGTGTTTTGGACTCCAGTGTACTGAAAGCCTACCTACTATTTCTGCAAATGCTGCTGTAGAAGATGCTAAAAATGAAACAACTAACAAAAAGCTTACAAAAGCTTTATAAATTGATTTTAATTTGATCATTTATTTCCTCTCTCTATATATTTTAATAAGACTATTTTATTAGTTGAGAAGGATAAGACAATCTAAAATTATTCTATTATCAATTGAATAAGTAATATTATTGAATTAAATTAGAATTATAACTAAATATATGAATCCAACAGATATATTATTAAGTATTGCAATTGTAGGAATATACACACTCATTTATGTATATTTAAAATCAAAATATGATGACAAACAAATGATAATCAAGCTGTTTGTTTTAGGCTTTGTTTACGCAACAATAATCACAGGCATACTTTATTATTTGATAAAATTTATAGCCTCTTAAATTTTAATGAAACACAAATTGGAATTAATATATTTTAAAATGAGGGCTTTGGCTGAAGCTCCACGTATGCTTTTTCATTATACAGGTATTGAATATGAGGATCTTATGTCGTGGGATTATTATGATAAAGAATGGTCTGAAGTAAAACCTAATATTCCATTTAAACAATTGCCAATGTTAATTATAGATAAGAAACACAAGCTTTGTCAAAGTATGGCAATTATGACATTTATAGAAAATCTAGCAGGAATTAACATTACCGATCCAATACTAAATGCTAAAGCAAATGCTATTATGCAAAGTTCTCAGGAGCTTTTTATGCCGCTAAATCCAACAGTAAATTTTGCAAAAGGAGAGAAATTTATTAAAAAAAAAGATGACATGATGCCATTTTTATTATCAAGATTTGAGGATCTAGAAAAAGTCTTGAAGGAGAATAACAAAAAATTTTTTATTTTTGATGAGCCAAGGGCATGTGATTTTGTAACATTTCATCATTTAGATCTTTCAAAGTTATTAGATCCAACTATTATAAAAAAATTTCCAAGATTAGATAAATTTCTTGAGGATGTAATGTTAATTAACAGTGTTAAATCTTATTTAGATAATCGACCTAAGCTGATAGACGTAAGTATTGAGCCAAAATTAATTATTGATGGTGTGCCACACCCAACTGGTGTTAAAAAAACCTAATTAAAGTTTAAGATTAAATTTTTTTTATTTACCCAGTGTAAGGCAACACTCTTATAGTTTTTCCGTATATTATTACTACACGTTCACCATTATCAATTTTGATATCATCTCCTTGAACGATAGCCACATCTTTATCAGCTCCATCAACATTTATTATATATTGGTATCCTTGATGATTACCAAACATAGCTTCTGTGACATAGCCTAACGCAGCGCCACCAATTGTTGCATAAACAATTGCAATTTCCTCACATTTTGCACCAGCTATTAATTTTTTTCCATCATCACATATTTGAGTTCCAAGGAGACCACCAATCATTGCACCTGTTGATGCACCAATTAGACTGCCTTCACCTTTAACTTTTACAGGCAATGATGAAACTATATTTCCATATTGAATATTTTTAACTTTTTGAGCATCTGACCTTTTAACTGATGACGGGTTTGTGGTGTTACATGCAGTTAAAATAAAAAAAAATAAAACAAAAATAGATTTGATTTTCATATTTAAAATTTAAATGTAAAATTTGCCATAATTAGGGCACGTTGAAAAAAGTATTTTAATCAAAACTTGTTTGCAACAAAAAATAAAAGTAGTATAAGTCATCAATTATTTAAGGCGGGGTAGCTCAGTTGGTTAGAGCGCGGGACTCATAAGCCCGAGGTCAGTGGTTCGATCCCACTTCCCGCTACCAAAGTTATTCAAACTTTTTTAAAAAACTTGGATCGATATAATTTACCCAATTTTCAATTGACATTTTAACTTTTTCATCTTCCATAAGAGATAACATCGCCACTTCACCCAATAATTCAAAAGCATTAGCGAATGCTTCTAAACCTTCATAATTAAGAATATCTTTTGTTTCTCTGAAACAAACTGTTCCTAAAATATATTGCATATAATCAGCTACAGCGATTTCATAATTTTTAAATTTGTCGTTGTTAATTTGAAATTCAGTGTTAAGCGCTGAATGTTGAGCTATTACTGAAAAAACCCACCTGACCAGAACAATTTTATCTCGGTCTGTAGTTTTTTGAATTAGACAATTTGCAAATTTATCTGAATATTGTCCAGCAATTGAGTTAGTGTGAAAAATTAAAAAAAAAGTTGTAACTAATAAGATTTTCTTCATTTCTAGATTATCTATTAGTGTCCAGGAAAGTCCATCAAATTTTCAACATTATACCCTTTTTTTATAAGATTATCACAGCCACCTAAATCAAAAAGATTTATAACAAATATAAAAGCCGCAACATTTCCTTTAGAAACTTCAATAAGTTTTGCTGCAGCTTCTGCAGTTCCTCCTGTTGCTATTAAATCATCAATTACAAGAACAGAGTCATTTTCTGAAATTGAATCTTTATGAACTTCTATTGTTGCTGTTCCATATTCAAGCTCAAAGTCAACTGAATGCACGTCAGCAGGGAGTTTATTTTTCTTTCTAAGCATTATAAATGGTTTTTTTAATATGTAGGAAACAGCAGATGCAAAAACAAAACCACGTGATTCAATTGCAGCTATCTTATCTACCTTAAATTTTTTGGATCTCTCAACGATTTGATTAATTGTTTCCTCAAAAGCAGTCTCATTCTTTATTAATGTAGTTATATCTCTAAATAAAATACCCTTTTTAGGATAATCTTTAATTGAACGAATATAATCTTTCAAATCCATAATAGTTATTTATAAATACAATATAATTACTTTTTACATGGCAAATTATAAATTAGCAATAATAGGTGGAAGTGGTCTATACGACGTTGAAGAATTCAAAAATAGAGAATTAATTGATTTAGATACTCCTTGGGGCAAACCATCAGATCAGATTTTAAAAACAAATTATAATAATAAAGAGGTTTATTTTTTACCGAGACACGGCAAGGGACATTTTATTTCACCATCAAATATAAATTTTAAAGCAAACATTGACTCATTAAAACAACTTGGTGTAACAGATATTGTTTCTGTCTCTGCGGTTGGCTCATTAAAAGAAGATTTGCCTCCTGGTAAATTTGTTATTATTGACCAATTTATAGATAGAACTTTTGCACGAAATAAAACTTTTTTTGATGAAGAAATAGTTGCTCATGTATCAATGGCACACCCAACTTCTAAAGGTTTAATGAATGCATGTGAAGATGCAATTAAAAAAGAGGGGATAGACTATCAAAGGGGAGGGACTTATGTTGTAATGGAGGGTCCTCAATTTTCAACTCTTGCTGAATCGAACCTTTATAGAACTTGGAAAGCTGATGTGATTGGAATGACAAATATGCCTGAAGCAAAATTAGCAAGAGAAGCTGAAATTAGATATGCATCTGTTTCAATGGTTACGGATTATGATTGTTGGCATCCAGACCATGAAAACGTTGATGTCCAGCAAGTAATAAAAGTATTATTAGATAATGCTTCAAAAGCAAAAAGTATGATTAAAAATCTCATTGATAATTTTGAAAGTCATATTGATCCAAATGATCCAACAAATAATTGTTTAGATGTTGCTATAATTACTGCCCCTGAAAAAAGGACACAAAAAACAATAGAAAAACTTAAAACAGTAGCTGGAAGAGTCTTAAATAAGTGAGTTTAAAATTATCTGATAAACAAATTTTGAATTATAAAAACGATGGAGTAATTTTAATCAAAGAAGTTTTTTTGCCCTGGATTGGAAAACTTAAAAATGGATTTCAAAAAGTAATTGATAACCCAAGCCCACATGGCAGAGAAAATATTTCACAACAAAAAGAAGGAAGATTTTTTGAAGATTATTGTAATTGGGAAAGAATTGATGAGTTTAAAGATTTTATTTTTAACTCGCCAGCAGCAGAAATTGTTGCTCAATCAACACAATCTAACAAAATTCAAGTTTTTCATGATCACATTTTTTTAAAGGAACCTGGAACAAAAAAAAAAACCCCATGGCATCAAGATCTCCCGTATTATTGTATAGAGGGTGATGATACTGGAAGTTTCTGGATACCACTAGATGATGTCTCAAAAGATAATTCCCTTAAAGTTTTAAAAGGATCCCATAGGTTGCCTATGCTAGTAAGACCCACTAAATGGTCAAATGACACTTTATGGTATAAAAATAACAGGAGTTTTATGGACATGCCAAATATTAATAAAAATAATATTTTTAGCACGGAGATGCATATGGGAGATGCAATATTATTTAATTTTAAAGTTTTACACTCATCTTCAGGAAATAGTGAGAAAAAAAGTCGTAAAGCTTTCTCTGCAAGATTTATTGGAGACGATGTAAGATATATTGATAGAAAAGGAGAAACTTCTCCGCCTTTTGTAGGAATAGATTTAAAACCAGGTGATAAAATGAGAAAGGATTGGTTTCCAGTGGTATGGAGTAATTAAATGAGAATAAAGGGAAAAGAATATAGAACAATTTGGCATGAAAATAATGTAGTAAAAATAATTGATCAAACCAAACTTCCGCATCATTTTGTTATTAAAGATTTGAAGACAATAAAAGATGCAGTAAATGCAATAAAAACTATGGAGGTAAGAGGAGCACCTCTTATTGGTGGAACTGCTGCTTATGGAATAGTTTTAGCCATACAGGAAAATAATAATTTAGATTTCATTAAAAAAAGTTCAGAAGAATTAGTTAATTCAAGACCTACAGCTATAAACTTACGATGGGCAGTTCATAGAATGAATAACAAATTATCATTTGTGAAGTCCGATGAATTATTGGATGTGGCATTAAAAGAAGCAAAATTAATATGTGATGAGGATGTAAAATTTTGTGAAAATATAGGTCTGAATGGATTAAAAATTATAGAGGATATCTATTATAAAAATAATAAAACAGTAAATATCCTTACTCATTGTAATGCAGGATGGTTAGCAACTATAGATTGGGGGACGGCAACCTCACCAATTTATCATGCTCATAAAAAAGGAATTCCCGTTCATGTTTGGGTTGACGAAACCAGACCAAGAAATCAAGGTGCAAACTTAACTTCATATGAATTAAATGAAGAGAATATCCCAAATACTATTATTGCAGACAATACTGGCGGTATATTGATGCAAAGAGGAGAGGTCGATATGTGTATTGTTGGAACAGATAGAACATTATCTACTGGAGATGTGTGCAATAAGATTGGAACATATTTAAAGGCATTGGCTGCTTATGACAATAATATTCCTTTTTATGTAGCTTTACCAAGCTCAACAATAGATTGGGATATAAAAGATTTCAAAGATATTCCTATTGAGGAAAGAAATCCTGAGGAGTTATCTTATATTGAAGGAAAAGATGAAAATAATAACATTAAAAAAGTCTTAATTTATCCAGAAACAAGTAGGTCAATGAACCTAGCTTTTGATATAACTCCTGCAAAATATGTCACAGGTTTAATAACAGAAAAGGGAATTTGTGAAGCATCTACGAATGGTCTAAAAAAAATGTTTGAAAGGAAATGAATAAAGTTAAAAATATATTATTTATAATGGCTGATCAGCTAAGATTTGATTATTTATCTTGTTATGGTCATCCACATCTAAAGACACCTAATATAGATGGGTTAGCAAAAAATGGAGTATTGTTCGAATCAGCTTATGTTCAAGCACCTGTTTGTGGGCCTTCAAGAGCATCATATTATACTGGAAGAACAGTTTTTAGTCATGGCTCAACATGGAATCAAATTCCATTGCCAATAGGAGAATTAACTATTGGGGATTATTTAAGACAATCAGGAATAAGAACTGGAGTTGTTGGTAAAACCCATATGCGACCTGACAAAGATGGAATGGATAGGCTTGGAATTTCAAAAGATACAGAAATAGGTTTGACAGTTAGTGAACCAGGGTTTGATCCTTACGAGAGAGATGACGGACTTCACCCAAATAACCATATTAAAAATTCAAACAAAAAATTATCTTACAATGAATGGTTAAATAAACTTGGATACGAGGGAGAAAATCCATGGGATAGTTGGGCAAATTCATCAGTAGATGAGAACGGAAATATTCTAAGCGGATGGAGATTAAGAAACTCAAATAAACCAGCAAGAGTTAAAGAGGAACATTCAGAAACTGCATTTATGACCAATCGATCGATAGAGTTTATTAAAGAGAGTGGAGAAAATCCTTGGTTCTTACACTTGTCATACATAAAGCCTCATTGGCCATATATTGCGCCTGAACCTTATCACAATATGTATTCCGCTAATCAATTTTATCCAGTTCATAGAAGCAATACTGAAAAAGAGATAAATCATCCTGTTTATAAAGCTTTCATGGAAAATAATATTTCAAAGACTTTTTCTAGAGAAGAGGTAAGAAATACTGTTCTTTCAGGATATATGGGATTAATCAAACAAATAGATGATAATCTTGGAAGACTATTTAAATTTCTAGAGGATAAAGATTATATGGAAAATACAATGATAGTTTTTACTTCAGATCATGGTGACTACCAGGGCGATCACTGGTTAGGAGAAAAAGAATTATTTCATGAACAAATTGTTAAAGTCCCAATGATTATTTATGACCCTAGTAATTTGTCAGATAATAATAGAGGAGTACGAGAAAAGAGATTTGTTGAGGCTATTGATTTGCTTCCAACTTTTCTTGACTTTATTGAAAGTAAAGTAAGTAGACATCGTCTAGAGGGACAGTCTTTACTTCCAATTATAAGAGGCAATAAAGTATTAAATTGGAAGGAAAGTGTGTTTAGTGAAATTGATTATTCATTTAACGAGGCTAGAAAAATTTTAAACATAGGTCCATCTGATGCTAGAGCTTACATGATTAGAAATAACAAGTGGAAGTATATTTACTATAAAGGATTTCCTCCTCAATTATTTGACTTAATAAATGATCCTGATGAATTTAATGACATCGGACAATCTCCTAAATATTCAAAAATAGTTGATGAAATGAAAGATATTCTTCTTGATAGGATTACTAGTCGAAAAAATAGAGTTGCAGCAACAGACGAATTTGTTTTGAAAGATAGAGATTATACCAAAGAAGATGGAATTATGATAGGTGTATGGTAATGAATCCATTAATATTATCTTTAGTTGGTTTAGTGTTAGTTGGCGTATCTGCAAACTTGTTAAAATTAATAAAAAAAAATAAAATTTTTTTATTTATTTCAATGCTACCTTGCATTTATATTTTTTTTTATGGTCTCTATGCAACTTTTGGACCGATTGATTTATACAAAGACGGTACTGAAAATTTTATTGCTCAGAACCCTGGAAAAGATTTACCAGTAGTATTTGTACTTTTGAAGTTTTATCAATATATATTGATTCTCGTTGGAGCTATTTTTGGATTAATTTATTTTAATTATTTTCGAAATTTTAATAATTCTACGGAGTCATCAGACTAGGCAAATACAAACATATAGCTGGAAAAGCTATTATTAATGCAAGTCTAATTACATCAGTCATTAAAAAAGGAAGCGTACCAAACCAAATAGTTTGTAAGGGTGTTTTCTGCATAACACCTTTAATTACAAATAAATTCATACCAACCGGGGGTGAAATTAATCCAAATTCAACAACAATTACTGCAAATATCCCAAACCACACAGGATCTATTCCTGCATCAACTATTACTGGATAGAAAACTGGGATAGTTAAAAATAACATTGCTAAAGAGTCCATAACGGTTCCGAGAACTAAATATATTGCACAAATAACTAGAATTACCCCCAACGGCGTAAGCTCAAGATAATTAATAAAATCAACTACTGCAAAAGGCAATTGTGTAACAGTTATTAGATAATTAAATATACTTGCTCCTATTACAATCAAATATAATGATCCAACAGTTTTGATAGTTGTCCAAACCGCATCTTTTAAAAGTTTTAAATTTAATTGACCTCTAAAAAATATAAAAATTAAAACTAATATTACCCCTACAGCCGCACTTTCAGTTGCTGTAAAAAAACCTAAGTAAAGTCCACCCATCATGATTACAAAAATTAAAAAAATAGGAAAAACTTTTGTTAGAGCAGAAATTCTCTCTTTTAATGGCATCTTTACTCCGTATCCACCTTGTGATGGATAAATTAAAAGATAAACTCTTATTGCAATCATATAAAGTAAAACAGCAATTATACCTGGAATTAAAGCAGCAAAAAAAAGTTCCTGAACAGATTGTTCTGTTAAATATGCATAAATGACCAATATTACACTTGGAGGAATTATAATTCCTAGTGTTCCACCTGATGCAATAGAACCGCTAATTAGAGCATCACTATATCCATGTCTTCTCATTTCAGGTCCTGCCATTTGAGACATTGTAGCAGCTGTAGCAATTGATGATCCACAAATCATTCCAAAACCAGCACACGCACCTACAGTTGACATTGCTAGTCCACCTTTATAATGACCTACTATTGCATAAGCTGCATCATAAAGATTTCTTGATAGATTGGAGCTATTTGCAAGATTTCCCATTAGAACAAAGAGTGGTAAAACTGATAAAGTATATTTAGATACAGCATCAAATGGAGCAGTTCCTAATACAAATATTGCAGGATCAAAGCCCGAAATCAATGCGAATCCAGTGAAACCTACTACCAACATTGCAATACCTATTGGCACGTTCAAGACCATTAAAATTAGGACCGCAGCAAAAGCTAAGCCACCATTAATTACAGCATCAATACCCATTATGTTTGTTTATCTAAATTATTTACAAAAAGAGCTTTTACAAACCAAACTAGAATAGCAAGCACACTTAACCACATCCCAATAGAGCAGATGAAATAAAATGGATAAAAATAAAGTTCTAGATCGATAGTTACTCTTTGATTGATCATAAATTTATAAGAAGTTAAAGTTGTCGAGTATGCCATTAATGACATTATTGAAATCATTAAAATAAACTTTAAAATCACTAAATAAGTTTTAAATATCCCTAAATTTAAATTATTAATAAAATCTGCTGATACATTGGCATTTAAGAAAAAAGCTCTTGGCATTGCGAGAAAAGCAACCAATGCCATACCTATCTCAACTAGCTCAATTGTACCTGTAACTGGAGAGTTTAAAAAACGTCTTCCAAAAACATCACAAAAAGTTAATACAGCTAGCAAAAATAATATAATACCTGAGGCTATAGCTGAATAATCAAAAACTCTACTAACTTTAGAAATCATAAAAATGTTGCTTCAAATTATTTAAACATTACCATATAAACTGTATCAAAAATAGAAAGTATTACTTATGAAGTTTATTTCCTTTAAACACAACGGACAAAATAAATTTGGCACTATCAATAATAATAAAATAACAGATTTAACTGGAAAAATTTCTAATTCGATCACATTAAAAGATTTAATTTCAAACAAAGGAATTCAAGAAGCAAAAAATTATACAAAAGATAATCCAGGAGATTTAAATGTTTCAGATGTAGAATATTTACCATTAATACCAAATCCAGGAAAAATTATATGTGTTGGTTTAAATTATAGTGAACACGTAAAAGAAACTAACAGGACGGTAGAAGAAAATCCTGTAATATTTCATAGATTTCCAGAAAGCCAGACTGCGCACTTGCAATCTATTCAAAGACCAGTTGTTTCTCAAAGCTTAGATTTTGAGGGTGAGATGGCAGTAATCATGGGTGAGGGTGGAAAACATATAAAACCAGATGATGCACTAAAACACATAGTTGGATATTCTTGTTATAACGAGAGTACCATTAGAGAATGGCAAAGACATACAAGACAATTTGGAATGGGAAAAAACTTTGAAAAGACAGGAAGCTTTGGTCCACACATGGTGTTAGCAGAAGATATTGAAGATTATAAAAATCTAACGATAGAAACTAGATTAAATGGTGAGGTCATGCAGAATGCAAAATTAAGTCAACTTATATTTGATATTCCCATCTTAATTTCTTATGTATCTAAAGCTATGGCTTGGAGGGCAGGAGATGTACTTGTAACTGGAACTCCAGGAGGAGTAGGGTTTAAAAGAAACCCTCCGATATTTATGAAGCCTGGCGATAAAGTTGAGATAGAAATTACAGAAATTGGTATTTTATCTAATACAATTAAGGATGAAATCATTTAGATTTCACTATAGACTTTCATAAATTATTTTTAACAGAGGGAAATTAATATGAAAAAAAAATTAATTGGAATTGTTTTAGGAATTTTTTCCTTAGGCATAGTTGGTTCAGCTTCTGCTACTGAATTAAAGTTAGCAACTTTTGAACCACCAAAAGCATTCATAGCAAGCAAGATTTTAGCTGCTTGGGCAGATAAAGTAAATAAATGCTCAAATGGTGAATTAAATGTAAAAATGTACGCTGGTGGAGTTTTAGGAAGTCCTCCTAAACAATATGACATTGTAACTTCTGGTGTTGCAGATATTTCTTGGACAGTTCTAGGATATATCGGGGGTCAATTTCCACTAAGTTCTGTTGTTGAATTACCATTTTTAACAAAAACTTCAAAAGCAGGATCTAGAGCTTTAAATACTCTTTATGAAGAGGGTTACTTAGATAAAGAAATGGCAGGAATTAAACTTATAGGTTTGCATTCTAACCCAGGATATCAAATCCATATGAAGGATACAAAAGTAGTTAAACCTGCAGATTTCAAAGGAAAAAAAATGAGAGTACCGAGCAAAATAGCTGGAACTATTCTTAAAACTTTAGGAGCAACTGGTGTGAAAGTACCAGCGCCAGGAACTTCAGAAGCTTTAAATAAAGGTGTTATAGATGGAACTCCTTTCCCTTATACAGCAATTGGTTCATTTAGATTATTCGATGTAACAAAATATCATACAGAGGTTAACATTACTAATGCTACATTTGGTTTAATAATGAATGAAGGAAAATATAATGGTCTTTCATCATCAGCTAAAGGATGTATTGACAAACACTCAGGTCAATGGTTTGGAGATTGGGCTTCTAATTTAATTGATAGCCAAAATGCTAAAATGAGAGTACAGGTAGAAAATACACCTGGACATGAAATTACTGTTGCATCTGACTCAGTATTAGCTGAATACAAAAAAATATTAGCTCCTATTGAAGCAGACTGGTTAGCAGAAATGAAAGGTAAAGGTCTTGATGGAGATGCTGTTTTAAAAAGAGCAAGAGAAGTTATTTCTAAAATAGACGGTTAATCGTTTAATTCGAGCCCGCTAATTTCATAGCGGGCTCTTCCAAAATTTAGTATATTAATAAAATGGCAGTTAAAGCATTAAGCTATATTGGGGTAAATTCTGATAAATTTGAGGACTGGTCTCTTTATTCACAAAATTATTTAGGTATGCAAAAGATAGATCGAGGAAAAGATATTTTATCTTTTCGTATGGATGATCAAAAGCAAAGGTTGACTATTACAGGAGAAAAAGGAGATGGATTAGGTTTTTTAGGATGGGAAGTTGAAAACAAAGAGGATCTTCAAATTTTTGCAACAAAACTTGAAAAAAATAAAATAGTTGTGCATCAAGGAAAGTCTTCTTTTGCAGATAAACGTTTTGTTGAAGATCTAATTTATTTTGATGATCCACAGGGTAATCGTATTGAACTTGTTTATAATCCAATGATAGATACCGACCCTTTTAAACCTGGAAGACCTATTTCAGGATTTAAGACAGGAGCTTTAGGAATGGGCCATGCTGTAGTTCATGTAAAAAAAATTGATGATTTAATACCTTTTTATACAAACATAATGGGATTTAAAATTAGTGACTATAGCCACACACCAATATCATTATGTTTTTTTCACGTTAATGGCAGACATCATAGTCTTGCTTTGTTTGGTTCTGGAAGAACTGGTTTTCATCATTTTATGGTAGAATATAATAATCTAGATGATGTTGGCCAGGGTTATGATCTATTACAATATAAAGACAATGCAATCGCTTACACTATGGGTAGACATACAAATGATTACATGACATCTTTTTATTCAATAACTCCATCTGGATTTTTTATAGAAAATGGATGGGGAGGAAGAATTATAGATCCAGAAACTTGGCAACCAATAGAAACTTTTGAGGGTCCAAGCTTTTGGGGACATGAAAGACTTTACTTACCAGAAGAAGAAAGAATGAAGTTTAGAAATAAAAGACTTGAAACTGCATCTCAAGGAAAACAAGCACCATTGTTAATTGACTGTCCTTGGTTATATTCAAATTTAAAAAAAAAAAAATAATTTAAAATATCAATGAAAGAATTTGATATAACAATTGTAGGATTAGGTCCTGCTGGAGGAACATTAGCAAATCTTCTTGCTATGCATGGTTTCTCAATTTTAATATTAGATAAAGAAAAAAGTTTTTATCCACTACCTAGAGCTGTTCATTTTGATGATGAAATAATGAGGGTATTTCAAACTATAGGAATAACTAAAGATTTTTTAAAATATACAATTATAAATAAAGGTACAAAATTTGTTAATTCAAAGAAAAAGGTAATATTAGATTGGCCAAGACCAAAAAAAATCACAGATAATGGCTGGTATCCTAGTTATAGATTTCATCAACCTGATTTAGAAAAACAACTTAGAAAAAAACTAAAAAGTTATAAAAAAGTATTCATTGAACAAAATGCAAATGTTTTAAAAATTACAAACTCTAAAAATAATGTAAATATCAAATATGTAAATTCTAATAACAAAAAAATTTTTCATATAAAGTCAAAATATTTGGTTGGATGTGATGGAGCCAATTCAATTACTAGAACTCAAATGAGAACAAAGATGGATAATTTAGGTTTTACACAAAAATGGGCAGTTGTAGATTTAATTTTAAAAAAAAATAAAAAAAATTTACCAGATAGAACAATTCAGTACTCAAACCCTAAACAACCCGCAACATACTGCAGAAATGTTGGTAAACGAAGAAGATGGGAATTTGCAATTAAGAAAAATCTAAATGATAAAAAGGTTCTTTCAGAAAATTATATTTGGAATTTTTTAAAACCTTGGATAAAGAAAAGTGAAGCAATACTCGAAAGGAAGACCATTTATACATTCAAGTCAGCAATTGCTAGAAAGTGGCGCAAAGGTAGAATATTTATTGCTGGCGATGCAGCTCATTTAATGCCTCCTTTTATGGGTCAGGGAATGTGTGCAGGAATAAGAGATGCATCAAATTTAGCATGGAAAATTGCATCATGCTTAAGAATTAAACATAATGAAGCTATTTTAAACTCTTATCAAACAGAAAGGTCTCTTAATGTTAAAGAATATATTGAGACTACTATGAGAATGGGGGAGTTTGTAAATGCTGTTGAGTCAATACAAATTACTAAAAATATTAGTTCTAATGATCAAGGTGTTAAAAGCATGCAGTCAATTAAACCAAAATTAGGAAAAGGTCTTGGACAACATAAAGATAAAAATAGAGGAAAAATATTTCCTCAATTTAAATTAAACAAATACAAAAACTTAGATGATTATTTTTCTAAAAAGGCAGTTTTAATATTATCCTCAGACATTAAAGCTAAGATTTTTAAAAATTATTCATTATTGGAAGCGAAAAGTTTAAAGAATTTATCAATCTATTTAAAAAAAATTAATTCAAAAGCTATTTTAGTAAGACCAGATAGATTTATTTTAGGCTCTGCGAATTCAGGCAAGGAAATCAGCTCTCTTATAAAAAAAAATTCTTTTATTTTAAGATAAATTAAAAAGCTCATTAACAGCCTTAATCTTGGAATGATTGTTTGGGGCAATTTCTCCATTTGGCATGAATAATGAATTTTCAAATCCTACTCTTATTTTACCACCCAAGCTAATAGCCCTTTCTAAGCAAATCATTTCTTCTTTTGCAAAAGCACAAATTGACCAATCAAAATTTACTTTGTTTTCTCTCATTTTTGTCAGAAATTCAGGAATTTTTTCTGGCTGACTTATTTTTCCTGTATAATGACCAATTACAAATAAACACCAAGCACCATCAGTAGTTATCTCTGCTTTCTTCAAAATCTCAACTAGCAAATCTACATCCTCAGGATTGTATAATATATGTTGTATTTTAGTTCCTGCTTCCGTCAAATATTTATATAGTTTAACATCTTCGTTTAAGGGTTTCCTTGAAGGTATTAACTCAGATGTACCAATGGATGCTCCTGGTGGTGTAACATCATAGGCAAGTTTCCTCATATCCTCTGGAGAATATTTTCCCACTGCTTCGGTTGTTACTTGAATATGCATTTTTGGAACTTGAAATTCCAATTCTTTTAAAGCCTCTTTATACAGTCCAGCATCAAGAACATGTTCACCCTTTTCATTTCTTACATGTAAATGTATTGCTCCGGCTCCCGCTTCATAACAATTTTTTGCAACTTCAACAGTTTCTTGGATAGTCAAAGGTACTTCTGGATGATCTTTTTTAACTTTTCTTGCACCATTTGGAGCCACCATCAAATTAGGAAGTTTTTTTGGTTGGTAAAATGACATATATTATCTCAAAGAAGCAGCAATATTTCCACCATCAACTGTTAAAACGGCTCCAGTAGTCTTTTTGGAAACTGAAAGATGAAAAAATGCTTTTGCAACATCTTCAGCTTTAACTTCATTTAGAAGCAAATTTCCTTTCATATAATCCTCAGTTGAAACCTCTCTTGCTTTAGCTCTAGATTTAATCATTTCATCATTTAAGAGACCGCTCCTAATTCTATCTGCGTTTACTCCATTAGATCTTATTCCATAGGCACCATAATCTAATGCATACTGTTTACATAAATTTAATAATGCAGACTTAGGCAGCCCATAGGGTCCAAAATTTTTACCAGGATTTACAGACTGTTTAGATATATTAAATAATAAACATCCCTCAATATTTTGAGTTTTCATTATTTTGGTAGCCTCAGCTGCACAATTTTGATGTGAAAAAAAATTATCTTCGAAACTCTTTCTTAAAATTTTGTCATCAACTTCAGCGATAGGTCCTCCTAAAGCAGTGCCTGCATTTGATATTAGGATATCTATCCCTCCAAATTGGGATGAAATTAAATTAAATGCCTTTTTAACACTTTCTTTGTTTGTTACATCACAATAGATACAAAGATCATTAATTTTTTTACTCATTTCGTTAACTTTTTTCCTATTATTATCTATCAAAACTACCTCTGCTCCATATTTTTTAAATAATTTGTAAGTTGCTGTTCCAATTTTTCCAAATGCACCAGTAATAACGACAACATTACCTGCCAATTCTTTCGTTTCTTTTTTAATTTTTGCTTGTTCTAGAGACCAATATTCAACATCAAAAATATCCTTTTTTGATATGAATTTATATTTTGAAGTTTCCTCAACTGAAGAAATAACTCTTGCATTAGTTTCCGTTAAGTCTGCTGCTACCTTTGCTGCTTTTAAATTATCTCCTATACAAAATACACCAATATTCTGTACTAATATCACTCTTGGAGAACAATCTAGCATCGTTTTCTTTTCTTTAACTTTTTTTTGATTCTGTTCAAAATATTTCAAGTATTTTTTTCTATAATTAATAAAAGCTTTGGTTGCAGTTTTTTTAAAATCATCAATTGATGAGTTATTTTGAGGTTTAATTATTAAAGGGAAAGGTTTTACTCTAATAACATGGTCCGGTGTAGCCGTGCCCTCCGTTGAATATCTCTCTACGTCATTTCCATTAATGAAATAATTTAAAAATCTATTATTTCTAAAGGTTAAAATAAATTTCTTCTTGGCACCTTTAGACGCTAATCCTCTTAATATTGGTGCAATTTGAGATGGAGTAATTTTTGTATTTAATTTAGTTATTTGTTTAATTTTTTTTCTTTTTAACTTTCTTAAAGCCTTTTCTGCATCAGTTACATATTTTATCATGAGATCATAAGACTCTTTTGCATCATCAGAAAAAGTAAATATTCCATGATTTAGTAAGATAAGACAATTTATATTAGGGTTTTTAGTATAAACCTCTTTAATTTTTTGAGCCAATCCATATCCTGGCATTACATAAGGAATTAAACTTACTCTTTTTCCAAATATCTTTTTACAAAAAGCAAAACTATTTGGTCTATTAGTTACATTCATAATTGCATCAGAATGTGTGTGGTCAACAAATTTAAATGGTAAAAAAGCATGTAGAAAAGTTTCTACTGATGGATTAGGCGATTTAATATTAATTAAATTCCTTTTTTGATATGCTACCATTTCTTCATCTGATAATTTTTTTTTATTTTTTAAAGCTAAAAGAGGGTTCAATTTTACTGCTGGCAATCCTTCTGGTTCAATTTCAGCCATATCCCAGCCACTTCCTTTTACACACAAAACATTGTAATGTTTTCCATCTAAATCTTTAATGGTTGTCTTAACAGAGGTATTGCCACCACCATGTAAAACTAGCTCACTATTTCTTCCAAGTAGCCTTGTCGTATAAACCCTGAGAGCCATATCCTTAGAATGACCAAGTTTCGTATATTTTAATATGTATTTTTTAGCCTCATTATTTGACCAATTATTTTTCACAGTATTATCCTTCAATAAACTATTACCGTAGTTTTTTATTTGAAAGAAGTAAAAAATTAAAATACTAAAGTTATTTAATAATTATATGACTAAAGTTGGAGAACATATTACCTTAGATATAATAGGCACAAAAAAGGAGTATGATCCTGTCTTCTTTGAAAAATTAGTTTACAAAATTGCAAAAATAGCAAAAGTTACTGTACTCCAAATATCAAAATATAAGTTTGAACCTCAAGGATTTACTTTAGTTGCATTATTGGCAGAAAGTCACATTAGTTTTCATACATTTCCAGAAAAAGGAATTATTAGTTTCGATTTTTTTACATGCGCAAAAATTTCTCCTTCTGTTGCTTTAGAGGTTATTAAAGATGAAATTGAACATACTCATATAATTAAAAAACAGTTTAATCGAGATACCGTTGACCTCTATCATGACAATTATAGCTCACCAGGTTTAAAAAAATCATATGTTGTAAATAAAGTGTTCGAAAATTTTAAGTCAAAAGTTGGCCAACATATTGAGATATTAGAATTGGAACAATTTGGAAAAGCATTATTTATAGATAATGAAATTCAAGTAGCTGAAAAAGATGAGCATCTTTATAGTTCTACATTTGTAAGCTCTGGACTAAGTTTAAACTCTAATAAGGAAAAAGCTGCTATTATCGGTGGAGGAGATGGAGGAGTTGCTAGAGAATGTATATCAAAAAATTTTGGATTTATAGATTGGTACGAATTAGATCCTGAAGTAGTAGAGGTTTGTGACAAACATCTTGGAACGATTGGAGATAAGGCAACTGAAAAAAATTCAGTAAAATGTGTATGGGGTGATGCATTTGAAAGTATAAAAGCTGTTAAAGATGATACATATGATCAAATATATGTAGATCTAAACGACGACCAATATTGCATTGATTTAGCTGCTAAAAATATGAATTCTCTTGTAAGAATATTAAAACCAAAAGGTGTAATTACTGCTCAAGTTGGGAGTCAAGATAAAAAGCCTAAGCAAGTTGAAAATTGGTTAAATATATTTAATCAAAATTTTGGTAACACTAAATTATCTAGAGTTTATATACCTAGTTTTGATTGTTCTTGGAATTTTTCCTCTTCAATAAATCATTAAATTTTTCTTTTTAAATCTGTAAAATTGTGAAATAATTATTCTTTTAACGGAGGAAAAATGAATGTAATAAAAAAAATATTTTTAACTTTTCTATTATCCTTATTTTTAATTAGCTCTGCTAATGCTGATAAAATTAGGATTGGGACTGAAGGGGCTTATCCTCCCTGGAATTCAAAAGATGCTTCAGGGAAATTAATTGGTTTTGAAGTAGAATTAGCTTGGCAGTTATGCAGATATATCGGTCAACAATGTGAAATAGTTGAACAAGATTGGGACGGAATGATACCGGCATTAACATCTAAAAAATTTGATGCAATCATGGCCGGAATGTCAATCACTGAGGAAAGAATGAAAACAATTAATTTTTCTCAAGGGTACGCTGATGAAGTTGCATCTTTAGCAGTTATGAAGGGTTCAGATCTAGAAGGAATAGACACTCCCGATGCTGTAAACTTAAACCTTGGCGGATCAGCTGTAAATAAAGCAATGAAAACATTAACATCTGCTTTATCGGGAAAAACAGTTTGTACTCAAATTGGTACAATCCACCAAAATTTTCTCGAGTCTGGAGATGTAGGCAAAGTGAACTTAAAAACTTACAAGACACAGGATGAGGTTAATCTTGATTTATCTAATGGCAGATGTGATGTAGCTTTAGCTGCTGCGGTAGCATTTACTGACTATGCTGAAAAATCTGGAGAAGCTGTTGTACTTGTGGGACCAACTTTTTCAGGTGGTGCATTTGGTAATGGTGTAGGTGTAGGTATTAGAAAAGATGATACCAAACTTTTAAAAGCTTTTAACAAAGCCATTGATAAAGCAAGAAAAGATGGTCATATCAGCAGAATAGCCATTAAATGGTTCGGTTTTGACGCTTCTATGTAATTAATTTTAGATATGGCGACTATATTATATAGTCGCCAATCTATATGGAACTTCTTTCATTTGGAGATACTGGTTGGGGAGACGAACTGTTTTTTGCCACCTTAATGACAATTGCTGTTTCTATAGGTGCAATGGCAATAGGCTTTTTATTTGCTTTAATATTTACACCTTTAAAATTATCTAAAAACAAAACATTAAATGTTATTGGAAATTGTTACACTACGATTATTAGAGGTGTCCCAGAACTATTAGTAATATATTTATTATTTTTTGGTGGTACTGGAGCTGCAATGTATGTTGCGTCAATTTTTGGATATGATGGATATATTGAGATTAACGCTTTTATAACTGGTGCTCTTGCTATAGGCATTATATCTGGAGCATACTCTACAGAGGTTTTTAGAGGAGCAATTTTATCAATTGATAAAGGCCAATTCGAAGCATCTAAAGTTTTGGGATTAAAGAAAAATATTCAATTTTATAAAGTTATTTTACCCCAAATGTTGAGGTTATCTATTCCGAATTTAAGTAACGTATGGCAAATAACGCTAAAAGATACATCATTAATATCTGTAACTGGATTAGTAGAAATAATGAGACAGTCTTATATTGCTGCAGGCTCAACAAGAGACCCACTATTTTTTTATTCTGTAGCAGCAGTTCTGTATTTAATTCTTACATTCTTAAGTATGAAAATAATTAACAAATTAGAAGTTAGATACAACAAAGGTTTTTAATGGATATAAATTTAATGATCAGTATTTTTCCAAGCCTGTTAAACGGGGCAGTCATAACTTTAAAACTTCTTGTATCTTCAATGTTTTTTGGATTGTTAATAGGTCTGCTTTTTGCAATTTTAAGGATAAATAAAAATCCAATAATAAATAAATTTGCTTATGGATACTCCTACTTCTTTAGAGGGACACCATTATTAGTTCAATTATATTTAATATATTATGGGCTAGCAAACATTGAGTTTCTAAGAAATTCATTCTTGTGGGTAATTATCAGAGAGCCTTATTGGTGTGCAATCATTGCTTTTTCATTAAATACTGGAGCATACACATCTGAAATTTTAAGATCAGCGTTTCAAACAATAAAAGAAGGCTACATAGAAGCGGCACAAAGTCTTGGTGTTACAAAAAAAATTACCTTTTATAAAATACAAATTCCAATTGCAATAAAACAGTCATTACCAGCTTATGGAAATGAGATAATTTTAATGCTTAAGGGGACATCTCTTGCAAGCGTTATAACAATTATGGATTTAATGGGTGAGGCAAGGAAAGTAAATGTTTTAACTTTTAAACCATTTGAAGCTTTTATTACAGCAGGAATAATATATTTATTTTTAACTTTTATAATTCACAATATTGTAAAGTATTTAGAAAAAAAATATGGATTTCAAACATGAAAGTAGCTTGCATTCAGTTATCTAGCGGTGAAAATTATAATAAAAATTTTAAAGATATTATCAAATATATTAATCAAGCTATAAAGAATAAGGCTGATTTAATAATTACTCCTGAAACATCTTCATTAATGTCTGCTGACAAGAATAATTTATTTAAATATTCATATGAAATGAAAAATGATCCAATAATAAAAAAAGTAAAATTTATAGCTAAAAAAAAGAAGAAATGGATACTTATTGGATCAATGTGTGTTAAAGAAAAAAGCAAATTAAGAAATAGATCTATTCTTATCGGACCTAAGGGTAAAATAATTACTTATTACGATAAAATAAATATGTTTGATGTTAAAGTTTCAAAAAAAGAACAACATAAAGAAAGTAAAGTATTTAAGGCAGGTAAAAAATTAGTATCAGCTACGTTGCCATGGGGAAAAATAGGTCTTTCAATTTGTTATGATTTAAGATTTCCAGAACTTTACAGAAACTTATCAAAAAGAAATTTAAGTTTTATAACAGTTCCATCTGCGTTTACTAAAACAACTGGTCAAAGACATTGGTTAACTTTGTTAAAAGCAAGAGCAATTGAAAACTTTTGTTATATTTTCGCTCCTAATCAAACAGGAAAAAATACAATTAAAAGAGAAACTTTTGGACATACTGTAATTATATCACCTGATGGTAAAATTATGGCTCTTAAGAAATTTGGAAAAGGGATTATTTATTCAAAAATAAAAGCAAAACTATCTATGGATTTAAGAAAAGTTATCCCCAGTATGCTTTAATAGTTTGTGTATTGTTTAATTTCTTTTATCTTTGAGCCGGTTATATCATTTATTGCTAATTTAATTTTTGCTCTATCATCATTTAAAAAATGAACATCTCTTGAAAGTTTTATAAAATTTTCACCAAAATCACTATTTTTTTCACACATTCTTTTGTTGTCTTCAATATCCCAAAGTTTTGTATTTATTGCCTTTAATTCTTCATAAAGTTTTTTTAATCCATCATTTAAAGTTATGTTTTCATCCAATTGTTTCTTTAAAATTAGATATTCATCATTTATAAATTTTAATTTATCTAAGTCTTTAATTTTTTCTTTTTTGATTTCTAAAATTGAAATTTTATCTAATAGTTCACCAACTGAAACTTCAATTAAAATTTTATTCATAAATAAAGATAGTGTGTTAAGTTGTTTAAAATATGTCTAATATTCTTATTATCAAACATGGTTCTTTAGGTGATATAGCCCAAGCAAGCGGTGCAATTCAAGATATTTCTGATTTTCACAAAAATGATAAAGTCTATTTATTAACAACCAAGCCTTACATTGTTCTTTTTAAGCAAAATCCATATTTAGAGGACGTGATTTTAGATAAGAGATTATCAAGATTTAATTTGTTTTATTTATTTAATCTTATGCGAAAATTGAAAAAATATAAATTTATAAAAATTTTTGATTTACAAAATTCATCTAGATCAAGTTTCTATAAAAAAATATTGTTTCCTAATGCTGGCAATCTTATTTGGTCATCTTCTGAAACTACATTGCCAAAAGATAAATCTAAAGATGAATTTGATAAGAACCCTGTTTTAGACAGATTTAAACATCAATTAGAAACCTCAGGCATAAAAATTAAAAAAACTATGTTTCCTGATTTTAATTGGGCTTGTTCCAATATTGAAAATATAAAAAAAAAATTTGATTTAAATAAATACATAATTTTATTCCCTTTTTGCTCTCCACACTTGAAAATAAAAAAATGGCCTTATTACAATGAACTTATAGATTTAATAAAAAAAAAATTTAATAACGAATACAAAATAGTTATTGCACCAGGTCCTAATGAATTAAATATGAAAAATGATATTAATGCAATTTCAATTTTAAATGAAAATAAATCATTAAGTATCGTGGAACTTGCAACATTAATAAAAGATAGTTCTTTCGTGGTATCTAATGATACAGGTCCAGCTCATATGGCTGCCCATTTAGACGCCAGAGGTTTGGCTTTGTTTGGTTCCCATACTACCGCATATAAAGTAAGTATAGAGAGACAAAATTTCAAGGCAATACAAGTTACAGATCTTAATAAACTTTCACCTGAGAAAGTTTTTGAATATGTAATTAAATCTTTAAATTAATGGAAATTAATTCCCTTTTTTTTATAAGTGTAGTACCTGCAATAATTTTATATGGGATTGCAAAATCTGGTTTAGGTGGATCTATATCACTTATTTCTGTTCCTTTGATGACCATTGTAATGCCTTTGCAACAAGCTCTAGCAATCATTTTACCCATTTTAATATTTTCAGATATTATAGCTGTATATAGATTTAGAAGAGAGTTTGATTTCAGCATTTTAAAAATAATCGTACCATTTGCAGCAGTAGGTATTATAATTGGCTCTTTTACATTTAATAATTTCTCAGAAGACTTGCTTAAACTAATAGTTGGGGTAATGGGTTTTTTATTTGCTGGACATTATTTTTTATTCAAAAAAGAAAAGACAGTTCCAGCTAAAAAGAATTTTATTAAAGGAGCGATCTGCTCCGCAATTGCAGGATTTTCAAGCTTTTGCGTTCATGCTGGTGGAACACCTACCAGTCTTTATCTTCTTCCTCTAAGATTGAAAAAAGAAGTTTACGTTGGAACAAGAATTATTTTTTTTAGCTGTGTTAATCTGATAAAATTACCCTTGTACATTTATTTATCTATGATGAATTTTGATACTCTGTATCAATCTATTTCTCTTTTTCCCTTAGCTATAATTGGGATATTTATTGGATATAAATTATTAAAAATTATAGAAGAAAATTTATTTTATAATATCCTTTATGCATTAATTCTTTTAAGCAGCACTAAACTTATAATAGACTTTATTTAAATACTTTAAGAATTATCACTAAATTTTTTAAGTATAATTGGAAGAAAAGCTACAATTATTAATATTCTCAAAAAATGGTGATAGCTCACAAAAATTGGATCAATATTATAAGCTACACTTATTACTACCATCTCATGTATGCCTCCTGGAGCAAAACTTAAAAATGTTGGAATGAAATCAAAGCCAAGAAATTGTAAAAAATATGCAGTCACCATCGCAACAATTACAAGTATAGAACTGACTATAACTCCGTGAAATATATAAAAAAATAATTCTTTCAATTTTAAACCATTCAATCTACTTCCAAGCGCTGTTCCTAAAAAAATAAAAGCAATATTTATTATAAAATCAGGAAATCTAGCATTAACAATTTCAAAAGTATAAAATAATCCAGATAAAGCCATTGCACCCACAAGAATAGGAGACGGAATTTTAAGTTTCTTTAAAAATAGCGAAAATAAATAGCAAATAAAAATTAAAAATATTATTTCAAAATAATATCTAAGATTGTAGATGTTATCGTAATTATATCCTTCGATTTCTGAAAAACCTAAATTACTTATAAATAAAATTGGCACAAAACTAACGATAAAAATTACTCTTGTTGCTTGTGGTATTAATACTTGCTTATGATTATCTTTTTTACCATATTCTAAAAGTGCTGCTGCAATTGGAACAAATGCACCTGGCAGAGCTGCTAAAGTAGCAATAAATTTATCAAATTTACAAACTTTAACAAAATATAAACCAGCCAATATTGTACTTACAATTGTACATACTAACATTGCTACAGATGAAAATACCCACAAATGTATTTTGTATAATAAAGATACATTTAGTGTCCCGCCAAGAATTATTCCAACCATTAAAAAAATAGGATTTAATAATTTTGTGGGAAACTTTATGTCAAATTTTGTAAAAGCCACACAAAGATTCAAACCAAGAGAACCTAATAACCATGGCAAAGGCAGCCCTATTATAGTCCCAATATAACCACCTATAATACCAAGAACGAGAGCTTTATAGCTGGCACCCAAATCTTTAAAAAAATTTTGAAATGATAAAGTATTTAACATTTACGTAATCATTATTGACACCAAATATAAATCTATGTTTAATATCAGGTATTATAATTATAATAAGAGAGGAAATAATGAAACTAATTAAATCTTTAATTACAGTTTTATTCTCAACTTTACTTTTAATTTCAGCAACAACTTCAAGCTCAGTAGCAATGGATAAATTGCACTTTGTAATTGGTGGTGGTGCTGGAGGTGGTTGGGATGGAACTGCTAGAGGAACAGGAGAAGCTTTAACAAAAGCTGGAATGTTAAAAAGCGCATCATTTGAAAATATGTCAGGTGGTGGAGGTGGAAAAGCTTTAGCTTATATGATTAACACAAAGCCAGCTAATACAATTCTAGTTCAATCAACACCATTAGTCTTAAGATCAATCACAAGACACAAAGGTTATGTAAAAGGTAATGGTACTTTATCTTATAAAGATGTTGTGCCAATTGCTGGAGTTATTGGTGATTATGGAGCTATTGCAGTAGCAAAAAGTTCACCTTTTAAAAACTTTAAAGATGTAGTTGATGCATACAACAAAGATCCTAATTCAGTTAAGATGGCTGGTGGATCTGTAAGAGGAAGCATGGACCATTTGATTGGTGCTTTAGCATTTCAAGCTGCAGGAGCTGACCCGAATGCAGTTGCATATATACCATATGATGCTGGAGGAAAAGCATTAGCTGGACTTTTATCTGGGGAAACTCAAATTATATCAACAGGCTTAGGTGAATTGATGGGTGCAAGAGACCAAGTAAGAATTATTGGTATTACTGCTCCATCAAGAGTATCTGATGCTCCAGATGCACCAACATTAAAAGAACAAGGATATGATGTACAATTCGTTAACTGGAGAGGTTTTTTTGGACCTCCAGGAATGAGCAATTCTGATAAATCAAAAATTGCTAAAATGTTAGGTGATGTACAAAAAACTCCTGAATGGGAAACTGTAAGAGCAAGAAATGCATGGGTAAATATTTATAACCCAGAAGGAAAGTTTGTTTCTTTCTTAGAAAAACAAACTGAAGAAATGACAGCTCTTATGAAAAAACTAGGAGTAATTTAATCTTTTAGATTATTTGAAAAAAGAGCAGTGAATATAAATACAACAAAAATTATATCACTGCTCTTTTTTATTTTCTCAGCATTCTATCTATACACCGCTTATCAAATTCAGGTTTTTGCATTTGATGAAAATGCACCATTTAATGCTAGAACATTTCCAATTTATTTAGGCTATGCAGGATTATTTTTTTCTGGGTTAAAACTTGTTCTACCTGAGCCTAACACCATAAAAGTAGACCATAAAAATCTAGAGTATAAAAAAACAGCAATACTTATAGTAATTGCAATTATTTATGGAGCTACAATTTTAAAAGTTGGATATTTTTTAACCACTTCTTTATTTTTGTTTTCATCTTATTATTTTTTAGGTGAGAGAAGATGGATCTTGATGTTTTTGCTATCATTTCCCTTCGTGGCAGCTTTTATGTACCTTCTTCATGGTGTTCTTGATATTTATTTAAGAGATCCATTTTTACAATCAATTGGAGTTATGGGATGATCGAAGGGATTTTAATTGGATTAACCACAGCTCTTACACTTCAAAATATTTTAATGGTAATGGTAGGTTGTTTTTTTGGAACTATTATTGGAATGTTACCTGGACTTGGTCCAATGACTGCCATTGCTTTAATGATACCAATTACTTATGGTTTTGATCCTGCTACAGGATTAATTCTGATGGCTGGAGTTTATTATGGTGCTGTATTTGGTGGCTCAACTTCCTCAATTTTGCTTAACGCACCGGGTGTTCCAGGGACTGTTGCTACCTCATTTGATGGTTACCCAATGGCACAACAAGGAAAGGCAGGTAAGGCTTTAGCAATTGCTGCTTGGAGTTCTTTTGCAGGAGGGACATTATCTGCAATTTATCTTTTATTTATGGCACCCAGTTTGTCTAAAGTAAGTTTGTCATTCAGATCGCCAGATTATTTCGCTTTAATGATTCTAGGTTTAACCGCTATTGCTGCTTTTTCTTCTAAAGGTCAATTTTTGAAAGCAATGATGATGGTAGTATTAGGTTTAATGTTAGCTTCAGTTGGTCAAGATAGCTTATCAGATATTACAAGATTTACATTTGACAATATGAACTTAACAGATGGAATAAGTTTTGTATTAGTTGTAATGGCAACTTTTGCAATGAGTGAGGCACTTACAATAATATTAAAAAGAAATGATCCAACTAGTGCTGCTAAACAAGTTTCATTGACAGAACTTGGTTCAATTAAAATCAATAAAGAAGAAAGATCAAAAATGTACAAAACAATCCCAAGATCATCTATAATTGGTTTTTTAATTGGAGTATTGCCAGGCGCAGGTGCAACAATTGCATCTTTCTTAGCTTATGGAATGGAAAGAAATGTAGTTAACGATGAAGAAAAAGAAAAATTTGGTAAAGGAAGTGTAAATGGTTTGTCAGCTCCTGAAACTGCAAATAATGCAGCTTGTTCTGGTTCATTTGTGCCCATGTTGACACTAGGTATACCAGGAAGTGGAACTACAGCGGTTATGTTAGGTGCACTATTAGGTTTTGGAGTTCAGCCTGGACCAAGATTATATATGACAAATCCAGAAATTTTTTGGTCAATAATAATGTCAATGTACATAGGTATGGTTATATTATTGATTTTAAATCTTCCTTTAATTCCATATATTGCAAGAATTCTTGCTGTCCCTAAAAATTATTTAATACCTTTAATTTTATTTTTCTCAGTTACAGGGATTTATGTAATGTCCTTCAATAATTTCGATATTTATTTGATGATTGGAATTGCAGTTGTTGCAACATTTTTAAGACTGTATGATTTTCCTATGCCACCTCTAATACTTGCCTTTGTATTAGGAGGTCTTATGGAGGAAAATTTAAGACGATCTTTGCTATTAAGTAACGGATCATGGGAGTTTCTATGGGACAGAACACTTACATTGTGTATTCTTTTAACGACTATTTTAATAGTTGTCTGGCAATTTTATAAATCTATAATAAAAAAATGATAAACAGAAGAAAATTTCTAAAAACATCTTTATCGTCATTAGCATTATTAAGCCTACCTAAAATATCCCTCGCTCAAAATAATTACGATGTTGTAGTAATTGGTGCAGGAGCATCTGGATTAGCTGCAACTTCAAATTTAATGGCATCGGGCAAATCTGTACTATGTATTGAAGCAATGAGTAGAAAAGGTGGAAGATGCTACACTGATAATTCTATTTTTGGCGTTCCATATGATATGGGTGCTCACTGGTTACATCAATACAGTAAAAACCAAATAGCAGAATTTGGCAAAAAACATAAAGATAAATTTAATATCTACAAAGATAAAGAGCCTTTGATGATTTATGATGGAGAAAAGAAAATTAAGGGCTTTAAGCTTGGTTCACTGTATTCAAAAGTTGAAAAGAAACAATGGAAAAAAAATGATATTCCATCAAAAGATGAGCCTTTTATGAGCCAAATTCCAGAAAAATGGAAAAAGAATAAATGGTTTCATTCTGTCCATCAATTGCTTGGTCCGTGTCAGCCAGCTGTGGACTTTGATGATTATACTTTAAATGATTCTCATACTAATTCGACACATCAAGGTGAGGGAGATGGATATGTTAAAGAGGGATATGGAACCTTACTTGCCTATTACAGAAGAGATGTACCGGTTAAATTAAAAACTGTAGTAAATGAAATTAAATGGGGCGGTAAAGGTGTGCAAATAGAGACAAATCAAGGAACAATAAGTGCAAAAACATGTGTGGTAACTGTTTCAGTAGCAGTATTAAACGCTGGAAAAATAAAATTTAGTCCTGCACTACCCCTAGAAAAATATGAAGCATTTGATGGCATAAGACTAGGAACTTACAATCACATTACATTTCAGCTAAAAGATGATTTTTATAAAGAATACAAAGTGAAAAATGATACATATTTTGTAAACAGAATTGAAAATACAATAAATGGATCTCCTGCTGGTTCGTGTGCAACGCTTAAAATTTCAGGAACTAATATTTCGTATTTTGATGTAGGAGGAAAATTTGCTCAGCATTTAGAGACTGAAGGTAAAGATGCTTCTATTGATTTTGTATTAAATAGGCTTCGATCAGCATTTGGGTCTAAAATTGATAAATATTTCATAAAAGCACATGTAACAGCATGGGGAAAAAACCCATTTACACTTGGATCATATTCAAGCGCCATACCTGGAAAATCTCATTTAAGAAAAAAATTAAAAATACCAGTTGCAGATAAATTATTTTTTGCTGGGGAAGCAACCACAGGGGTTTTTGCAACATGTCATGGAGCAGATCTAAGTGGTGAAAGAGCTGCGAAACAAGTTTTAAATTTTATTTAAGTAATATAAATTTTATCTGATAAACCGTAACAAAGTATAGCCATCATAATTAAAAAGACTGTGGGTGCTATAATGCCTTCATTTGTAACTTTTTCATTAAGACCAGTTTTATCAATTTTAAGTGAGTAGAAATTTGTTCCTAAAACACATGCATGAATAATAAATATTAAATTAAAAAAGGCCCAAGTTCCCTCAACTCCATTTGGTCTTACAAACATAATATAAATAGCCATTATTACCCAACCAAGCATTAGTGCTCCAACAAATCTAACCATTACAGCTGCACTATGATCTATACCAAACTTATCCATAAATTTTTTGGTTCCAGCAATTGTTTGAAAACAATATGCAGCTATTCCTATAAAATGTGCAAGAAAGATAATTAAGTAAAAAATGTTATTAAACTTTGCAATCATATTTATATTCTATAAGATTCTCTTATATTTTTCAATTATCTTATCCCATAGAAAGTTTGTAGAATTAATTTTTGCTTCTTTGCCATACTCTAGATATTTATTTTCTTTAAAAAGATTATCTATACTTGCGTAAATATCTTCTAGTTTGTTACCATCGCATATTAAACCAGTTTTTTCATGAATTATGGCATCTGAAGCTCCTCCATCTTTACCTCCAATAGACGGAATACCATATTGGGCAGCTTCAACATAGGCTATACCAAAACCTTCAACTGATTTTTTATAAATTACAGATGGCATTACAAAAATGTTTGATTTTAAAATAAGAGCATTTTTTAAATCGGTTGGTATATCTTTTAAAAAAATTACTTGATCTTCTAATTTTAGCTCAACAACCAATTTTTTTAATTTTTCTTCCTCATCTCCATACCCGATGCATGTATAAATAATATCTGGATAAATTTCTTTTAGGTTTCTAACAGCCATAATTACTTTTTCGTGATTTTTTCTTTTATCAAATCTTGAAACTGTAATTAGTCTATTTTTCTTACCCTTTAATATTTCTTCAGCTTCATCTAAATATTTTTTTGGAACTTCAATTACTGGATCAATTCCAGGATTTATAACAACTATTTTTTTTTCATCTACGCCTAAGTCTATAGCTAAGTTTTTTGTATAATTTGAATTAGCAACAACATGATCTAAATTATTTAAAACTGATAACACTTTCTTATTTAATCCAGAGCCTTTAGGGTGATTTATTTCTTTTGAATGAATTAGACAGATTTTCTTTTTATTTGTTTTGATTAGTTCTAAACTTTTCCAATGATCAGCAATTATACACTCTACATTTTTATTATTTTCAATATAATCATTTATCAAATAAGATTTTCGATATTTTCTAATTAGCTTCATTCCACTAACTCTTTCAATTGAAAATGAAACAGAACTATCAAACTCTTCATGATTTTCGTGATAATCTGCAAATACTTTTATTAAATTAAGTTTCGCAAGAGATCTTGCCAATCCCCACATGAGATTTTGCATACCCCCTAACTCTGGTGGAAAAGTTCTAGTAATTAATAAATACATTATTTATTAAAACCACTTGATACTGCAGCCCATACTTGGAAACTGTTCATTTGGACCTTTGTTGGATTTTGCAATCATTTTCATGGCTTTTTTAAGCTCACTGTCTCCATTTTCAGTAGGTTTTAAATTTTGTAACTCTCTTATTCTTCCTCTGTATTGAAGTTCAAGATCTTTATTATATCCAAAAAAATCTGGAGTACAGACTGCACCATAAGTTTTTGCTACTTGTTGAGTTTCATCTATTACATACGGAAAATTAAAATTATGATTTTTAGAGAATTTAAACATATTATCGAATGAATCTTCCTCATATCTTTTTGGGTCATTTGACATTATCGCTATGGATTTAATACCATCATTCTCTAAATTCTTACAGTCTTCGACTATATTTTTGATCACTGCCAAAACATACGGACAGTGATTACAGATAAACATTATTAATGTTCCATTTTCACCTTTTACATCATTCAATGAAATTATTTTATTGTCTATTGATTTAAGTTCAAAGTAATCAGCTTTTTTACCGAAGTCACAAATTGGTGTTTTTGTTAATGCCATGATAAAAGACTATATAATTTATGTTTTACGATTTAAAAGGTAAAAAACCAAAAAACCTAGGCGAAAATTGGGTAGCACCTAACGCTGTTATAATTGGAGACGTAACATTAGAAAAAAACTCCAGTGTCTGGTTTAATGCAACTCTTAGAGGTGATATCGAAAATATACGCATTGGAGAAGGTTCAAATGTACAAGATGGAAGTGTATTACATACAGATCCAGGTTACCCTTTGAAAATTGGAAAGAACGTAACGATTGGTCATATGGTTATGCTCCATGGGTGCACAATTGATGACAACTCTTTAATTGGTATTGGAGCAGTAGTTCTTAACAGAGCAAAAATTGGAAAGAATTGTATAATTGGTGCTAAATCATTGGTAACAGAAAGAAAAGAAATTCCTGATAATTCTTTAGTAATGGGATCACCTGGAAAAGTAATAAGGCAGTGTACTGATGATGAAATTGATGCAATAAAACAAAACGCAATTAGGTACCAAGAAAATTGGAAAAAATATTCAAAGTCTATATTTTAATGAAAAAACTTTTTTATGGTTTATTAATATTAGTTTTATCAACTCAATTCTCTCAAGCTTTTGAAAGATTTATACCTTTAGAGCTTTTCACAGGTGGAAAAATTAGAAATGATACAGAAATTAAATTTACAAAAGCTAATTTGGTATTTGGCGAAAAAAAAAGAAAGGAAATTATAGGTCCTGAAGATTGGCATCATCCAGAAACTGGAGAAAAAATAAAAGTTTATAAAAGAACAAGAAAAGGGCAAAGTGGTCTCAAAACCCAGCTATTTACTATAACTAACGATGGACAATGCATAGGAAGAATTTGGGATAGTAGACGTGGTGGTAGAATAATAGAAAATGGATGTAAATTTCCCTTGGGAATTTGGAAAGAAGGAGAAACCAGGTCTTTCGAAGGATCTTCTGGAGGTAAACCTAGAAAAATTGAATTAACAATTTTAAAATTAGGAAAAAAACAAAATAGCAGTATTAAATTTAATTGGAAATTATATAATATGAAAAATGGAAAATTAATGGATGATAATGATTATACTTTTGCTCCAGGAAAGGCGATGGTAGAATTAAATGATAAAAAAATATCTAAATGATTAAAATATTCGTAATAGTTTTTTCCCTTATTTCAAATGCCGTTTTTGCATCTGATGAAAAAGCTGGAAGATATTTTGAAGATCAACCAGATGTTTCGGATGAACCTCAAGTTCATTTTATTTATCTGTTAAACAAAGATAGCGAGGATAGAGAATGGGATATCAATGGAAAAATGGAGAAAGAGTTATTAGAGGCTAATGAAAAAATGCTCGAAATGACAAAGGGTAATCAGAAGTTTAGGTATGACTTAAGGGAAGATGGCAAAATAGATATTTCTTTTGTTAGATTGGATAAACAATATAAAGGAAACTATAATATGGAATACCCTGATGCATATTTGACAAAATTAGGTTTTAATAATCCTAATAAATTGTACTTTTCATGGGTTGATGTAGGACATAGAGATGGGGGACAAGGAGCTGTTCACCATGGATATATTTTTTTAAAAAGTAAATATAACACAAACAAAAATAAACGAATTTTAATTACCTTACATGAATTAATGCATGTAAATGGATTTGCTTGGCCATGCACAAAAGGAGCTAAAAAATCACATAAGTTTGGGACAATAATTGGAGGGCCTGACGGGGGAGACAAGTATAATTTGGGCTCATCATTGTATAATCTTAAAGATCCTACTTGTCCTGATTTTAAAGATTCTGTTTTTTTAGAACCAACTTCTAGCACACCATTTAACCCTGTTTTCTTAAAATGTGCAATGGCTGCAGAGGTTGGTAGAGGTATATCTCCTGATAGCAATTATAAATGGAGAGATAGATATTCTCATAAAAAACTAAAAAAAATTAAAAAGAAAAGAACTTGGTGCACATACAATTTATATAAAAATTTCAATAATTTCTAGAGATGAAAAAAATATTAATAATATTTATTTCATTAATTTTAATAATTTCAAATGCATATGCTGATAAATGCTATGATAGCGACACAACTCCAATAATTTTAGATAGCGATAAAAAACCGGGCAGATTTTTTGAGGATCAACCAGATGTTAATGATGATTTTCAAGTTCATATTGTTTACACCTTATTAAAGGACTCTAAAGATAAAGAAGGAGATATTAATGGAGATTTAGAGAAATGGGTAGAAATTGCAGATGATTGGATTTTGAAGAAAACTGCTAAAGCAAACAAAAAATCAAATTTTAATAATGGAGAAGGTCAGAAATTAAAGTGGGATAGACGCAAAGACGGAAAGTTAGATATTACATTTCTTAGAATAAACAGAACTAAAAAAGACATGAAAAAGTCAAAGTGGGGTAGTTGTGGAGGTGTATTTGGAAGATCCATTATTAATAATGGAATGAACAACCCTAAGAAAATATATTTTAACTTTGGAGATTTTACTCATAAAGATTGGCCATTTTCTGTTGGATTTCCAATTTTTAGTGTATTTTCAAAACATCAAAAAAAATGGCCACTTAACAACAAAGAGGTTGGATATTTTATTTTACACGAGGTTTTGCATGCTATGGGAGGAATTTATACATGTTCACCAAATTATATTGAAGGACATAACACTAAAAAAACAAAAGATATGATGAGCAGGTCAGGTGATGGAACAAATCACAATTTAGATCCAAAGAATGATGATTATTGGGGTCATGACATTGAAAGTTGTCCAGATATGCAAGATAGTGTTTATTTTACTCCTACTTCAGATACTCCTTTTGATCCATTTGAAGTAACCTGCCTATCAAAAGATAAATGGAAAGTTACCAAACAAGATTATAAAAAATTTGAACCTGAAGAAGGTATTGGATATCAATGTTTTTATGCAAGAAAAGATGTTACTGCATCTTGGGAGGATGAGTTAAACATTTATCAGGAAAACTAATTTATCTAAAAAGCAAATCATTAACAGAAGAAACAATTAACCCTAAAATAATCACAAAAAATATTAAAAAAGCTATTTGCTCACTAATTTTTTTAGTAACTTTGGTTTCACCTTTTTTAAATTTTCTGATTTGAAATATTCCAAACCTCATAACAGCCAATCCACCTAAAACAAGTGCTACAGCAATAATAAATCCACTTAACATTTTAGGGAATTAGCCAGCTTTGTTTATTATTTGAAAGATCAAATCTTGCTCTTCTATGACCTTTTGCTGCAAGATAAAGCCACTCAATATTCTCAATATTACATTGTATTACTGTAAAGTTTTTATAACCTTCTTCACTTTGTTCCATTGTAAAACCAGATTTTTCAATTTCCTCACTCAAACCTGAGCTTGGTTCATCTGTTTCTGTTCCTGGTCCATTGTTTACTAGATAACATTTTCGACTTACGTGTGCAGTTTTTGACCATGATTGCTCAGTTATTTCATTTTCATGATTTACTATGCAATTAACTTTAATTCTAAGCTGAATCTTTTCTTCTTTATCATAGAATATAAGTGCTGCATTACTATTTTTTTTTAATTTTGGAATTTTGTCAGATCGTATATCGCTATGAAACTGAAGAAGATTATTTGATTGGTCTGATTTTCTAAGAACTACTATCCTTCCATCAAAGTCTGATTGATCTCCACAAACAAAAACTGGAATTCGAAAAGGTGATGATCTATTCGTTACAGCATCATCAAGCATAGACCATATTTTTTTCTTTATTTCAGAAAAGTCCTCATAGTATGGGACGGCATTTGACATTGGATTACTTCTTTTTCTTGAGTCTGGCAATTAAACTAGAGCTATCCCAACGATTACCACCCATTTTTTGAACATCGGCATAATACTCATCAACTATTTCAGTAATCGGGACTGGTGAACCATTTCTTTTTGCTTCTTCGATTACAATCTTTAAATCTTTTCTCATCCAATCTACTGCAAAACCATAATCAAATTTGTCTTCAACCATAGTTTTATATCTATTTTCCATCTGCCATGATTGAGCAGCTCCTTTAGAAATAGTTTCCATAACTTTATCAATATCCAACCCAGCATTTATTCCAAAATTAATAGCTTCTGATAGACCTTGAACAACACCTGCAATACACATTTGGTTCATCATTTTTGTAAGTTGACCACTTCCTGATGGACCAATTAATTTTACTTTTTTACTATAACAATCAATTACTGGTTCAGCTTTTTTAAAAACCTCTTCATCACCCCCAACCATAACCGTTAGAATTCCACCTTCAGCACCTGATTGACCACCAGAAATCGGTGCATCTAAAAATGCAAATCCTTTCTCTTTTGCTTTACTATAAAGTTCTCTCGATACTTCTGCAGATACAGTTGAATTATCTACGTAGATTGAACCTTCCTTAGCACTATGAAATAAACCGTTTTCACCTAAAGTAACTTGTTTCAAATCCTCATCGTTACCCACACAAGTAAAAATAAAATCAGCACCTTCCGCAGCTTCTTTTGGTGTTGAGGCCATTTTACCTTTAAATTCAGTAATCCATTTTTCAGCTTTAGCACTTGTTCTATTAAAAACAGTTACATTATGCCCAGCTTTTGATATATAACCAGCCATCGGATAACCCATTACCCCGAGACCTATGAAAGCAACATTACAAGTCATAAATTATTTATATGTTTAAAAGTTTAAGTTTAAAAGTAATTATTTTTGGATTTATTTTTACATTTTTTTCATGTTTTGGACAGAGTTTTTTTATTGGTTTATTCAATTCAAGCATCAGAGAAACACTTTCTATTACACATGGACAATTTGGCACGATTTATGCATCAGCTACTCTATTTAGTAGTTTACTTCTAATATGGATTGGAAAAAAAATTGATGATGTAAATGTACTTAAATTTGCAATTTTTGTTACTATACTTTTATCATTTTCTTCTTTTTTCTTTTCCAAAACATCATCAGTAGCTTTCTTATTTGTTGCAATTTTTTTAATGAGGTTTTCTGGACAAGGATTAATGTCTCATACGGCTTCAACTACCGTTTCAAGGTATTTTACAAAATCTAGAGGTAAATCATTAAGCATTATTTGGTTTGGTTTATCTTCTGCAGAGTTTATAATGCCTGTATTAATTGTTTATCTTTTAACTCTAATAGTTTGGCAGGATTTATGGGTAATCTTTTCTTTAATAGTTTTAATGTGTCTTCCGTTAGCATCTTATATTTTAGTTAAAGATGTCAAATTAGATACTAGAGAGGGTAGTCAAAACAAAATTTTAAAAGAAGAAAATATAAAAAACTGGAAAAGAATAGAAGTTCTTGGAGATTATAGATTTTATATTGTCTCATTAAACATGTTAGCAATGCCCTGGATAGCCACAGGAGTATTTGTGTATCAATCATTCGTCACTAATTCAAAAGGGTGGGGTGAATATACAATTGCGCAATCTTTTATGTCTTACTCAATTTTTTCTGTAATTACTTTAATTGTTGCTGGTTATTTAATTGACAAGTTTACAAGTAGAAAATTACTAATTTATATGAATATACCATTATTCTTAGGAACTTTAGTCATCATATATTTTGATGCTCCACAAACTGCTTTTTTATTTCTAGGATTGGTTGGAATATCAAATGGTCTTGCTAACTTATTAGGATCATCAACGTGGGCAGAAATTTATGGTGTAAAATATATTGGATCTATTAAAGCTTTGACTACTGCTTTAATGGTATTTGCAACTGCCTTTGGAACCGCATTATTTGGCTTTTTTATAGATGCTGGATTTTCAATTGAAAAAATTGCATTTATTGCAGCTATTGCTATTGCATGCTCTATAGCCTTACTTTTCAATATAAGAAAAAAATTAAATCCAGTTTATCTCTAATACTTCTTGATTTTTTTATGATCGAGGTGTATCTAACCGTCCATGGCAAGAGTTACAGTTGAAGATTGTATTGATAAAGTTGATAGTCCTTATGAATTAGTACTTGTTGCAAAGGAAAGAGCTACACAACTTAATTCGGGATTAGAACCTACTTTAGACAGAGATAATGATAAAAATACCGTAATAGCATTAAGAGAAATTGCTGAAGAAACAATTAAAGTTCCAGATTTAACAGAAGCTGCAGTTTACAAATTAAGAAAACATGTTGAGCAAATAGATGACGCGTCAGAGGATGAAGATGACATTGGTGATGATTTTGAAAATCTTTACAAAGGTGAAATTTCAAAAAGTGGTGTACCAATTCTTCCATCTAAGAGAGCTAGAAAAATTCCAGAAAAAATTCAAGTTTCTAAAGATGATTTAGCTGAATTACAAAATACAGCTGAACAACCTACGTCTGAACCTATTGAGGACATGCAAAAAGAAGAGACTGATGTATCTTTGGACGAAATGAAAGATCAAGAAGAGACTGTATCAGACGAAACAGAAAACCAAGAATAAATTAACTAAATTCCTTTATTATTTTTTCCCTGTGCTCATCTAAATCAGGAATATTACCCCTAGTATTTTCATCTTTATAGGTAGACATTTTGATAGGGTTTCCTGCAGATTTAAATTCACCAATAATTTTATGATATGACTTTACAATCATATTTCTTTCTTGAATTTGAGGATTTTCTACAGCTTGTTTTATATTAAAAATTGGCCCACATGGAATTTTCAATTCTTCCATCTCTTTAACCCATTCATTTGTAGATTTGTAGCTCAATTGTTTTTCAAAAATTTCTTTTAAATGATCCATGTTTTCACATCTTAATGAATTAGAATTAAATCTTTCATCATTTGCAGTTTCAGGAATTTTTAGCACTTCACAAAGTTTTGTAAAAAGTTTATCATTTCCTGCAGCAATAATTATATAACTATCTTTCGTTTTAAAAGCTTCAAAGGGAGCAATAGATGGATGTCTTGAACCCATTGGTCCTGGAATCTCATTCTTGGAAAGATATCTTGCAATTGCATTTTCTAAAATTGCTATTTGGCAATCTAACATTGAGACGTCTATAAAAGCTCCTTTTCCAGTTTTTTGTCTATCGTATAAAGCTGCATTAATTCCAATTGCTGTAAAGAGACCTGCTGTGATATCACCAATAGAGGTTCCAACTCTTGTTGGTTCAGAATTAGGATGACCAGTTACACTCATTAAGCCTCCCATGCCTTGAACCACCATGTCATATGCAGGTAATTCTTTTAAAGGTCCAGTTTGGCCAAACCCTGATGCTGATGCATAAATTAATTTGGGATATTTCTTACTTACATCTTTCCAGCCAAAACCCCATTTTTCTAATGTGCCAGGTTTAAAGTTTTCTACTAAAATATCTGCCTTAGATAAAATTTTGTCAAAGATTTTTTTATCTTCATTATTTTTTAAATTTAAAGCAATGCTTTCTTTTCCTCTATTTAATGACATAAAGTATGCAGAATGATCTTTAACAAAAGGTCCAAATTTTCGAGAGTCGTCACCTATTTCAGGAGCTTCAATTTTTATAACTCTCGCACCTAAATCTGAGAGAATCATAGTGCAATAGGGTCCTACTAAAACCCTTGTTAAATCAACAACTAATAAATTTTTTAGTGGTCCATCCATAATAAAATATACGACATTTACTTATATTGACTCTTATTAATAAGTTCAATTTAATATCATTATTAAATTAATTTAAAGAGGGGAAACATGTTAAAAAAAATAAGTTTTTATTTCACAACATTATTTTTTGCTTTCTCATTAATTGGATCAGCATATGCTGTGACACTAAAAGCAAGTCACCAATGGCCTGGAACACCTAGAGCTGATGGTTCTTATGATCCAAGACATGAAATGGTTCAAATAATTGCAGATGAAGTTAAAAAAGCAGGAGTAGATTTAGATATTAGAATTTATCCAGCAAAATCATTATATAAACCAAAAGAACAATGGAAACCAATGACAACTGGTCAGTTGGATATTTCAGCATTTCCATTAGCGTACGCATCAAAATTCCATCCAGAATTTGATGCAACTTTAATGCCAGGAACTGTTAAAAACCACGACCATGCATTAAGATTTAATAAAGGTCCAATGATGACTGAAATTAAGAGAATTATAAATGATGCTGGTGTTGTTGTTCTATCTGATGCTTGGCTTGGTGGCGGTTTTGCATCAAAGTCAAAATGTATTAAAAATCCATCGGATGCTAAAGGACAAGTAATGAGAGCAGCTGGTAAAGCTTTTAACCAAATGTTAGAGGCAGCTGGTGCGGGTATTCAAAGTATGCCTTCATCCGAAATCTATACTGGATTGCAAACTGGAGTATTAACAGGTGCAAATACTAGTTCAGGAAGTTTTGTTAGTTACAAAATTTATGAGCAAGTAACATGCGCAACACCTCCAGGAAAATTTGGATTGTGGTTTATGTATGAGCCAATTTTGATGTCAAAAATGAGCTTTGATAAATTAAATTCAAAACAACAAGATGCTTTAATGAAAGCTGGTAAAGTTGCTGAAAAATATATGACTGCGCAAGTTGAAAATTTAGATAAAAAATTTGAAGACGCTTATAAAGCTGCAGGAGTAAAACTAGTATATATGGATGCAAACGACCATGCGGCTTGGGTTGAGATTGCTAAACAATCTTCACACAAAGCATTTGCTGAAAAAGTTCCAGGTGGCGATAAGCTAATGGAAATGGCTTTAGCAGTTAAATAAAAAGATATATAAAGAACCCCTATTTAAAATATTAAATAGGGGTTTTTTTTATGAAACAAAAATATTTAAAATTCTGTAACTTTAGCTCACAAGCATGTGGTGCTTTTGCTGTTCTAGCTCTGCTTTTATCAATATTGGTAATCGTTGAGTTAGTTTTTGAACGATATTTCTTTCAAAGAGCAATTACATGGCAAACAGAGCTAGTGACGATGCTTTTAGTTGCCTCAACTTTTATAGGAAGTGCCTACGTTTTAAGCGAAAAAGCGCATGTGAGTATGGAGTGGATTTATGATTTTTTATCAAAGAAAAATATTCTTAGACTCAAAATTTTTACATCATTAATTAGTTTATTATTTTTTTTAATTTTATTTTATTTTGGATATTTAATGGTTGAGGAAGCGTTTGTAAAAAATTATTCAACAGGAACTGTTTGGGATCCTCCTTTATGGATACCTTATTCATCAATGATGATTGGGGCAGCCTTAATGATTCTTCAATATATTGCAGAAATAATTAAACTTATCGACGAAGAAGGTGGTTACTGATGGATCCATTAATAATCGCAATAATCGTTGCAGTTTTTACTTTAGTGGTTTTATTTTCTGGAATACCAATTGCGTTTGGTTTGAGTTTTGTCTCAATAACATTGTTAGTAGCATTTGAAGGTTTTCAAATGTTAGATGTTTTTGCAGAAACATTTTATGCAGGACTAAACTCTTTTGTTTTGCTTTCAATTCCAATGTTTATTTTAATGGGAATGGCAGTTGCCAATTCACCAGCAGGAAAAGATCTATATACAGGATTAGATAGATGGCTTTGGAGAGTACCAGGCGGATTAGTAATTTCTAATATTGGTGCTTGCTCGATATTTGCAGCCTTAAGTGGATCAAGTCCTGCAACATGTGCAGCAATTGGAACCATGGGAATACCTGAAATGAGAAAAAGAGGGTATTCAGATCAAATTGCAACAGGAACAATAGCAGCTGGTGGTACGCTAGGAGTTTTAATTCCTCCAAGTATTGTTTTGATTGTTTATGGAATTGCTACAGGAACATCAATTGGAAGATTATTCTTAAGTGGCTTGATACCTGGATTTATGTTAGCAGGTATGTTTGCTATATGGGCTCTCATACATAGTTATTTCATTGATAAAGATTCAGCAAAAGCCTTAAAAAACAGAACACCTCCAACTTTTAAAGAGAAAATTGAAGTCTTGCCAAGAATTTTACCTTTTTTAGCAATTATAGCTGGCGTTCTATATGTTTTGTATGGTGGAGTAGCCACACCTTCAGAAGCATCTGGTGTTGGAGCTTTTTTAGTTTTTGTATTAATCGCTGTAGTTTACAAAATTTATCAACCAAAAAAAATATGGAATATTGTTAAAGTGTCCATGAAAGAAAGTGTGATGATAATGTTTATCATCGCTGCATCTTATCTATTCGCATTCACTCTATCACAACTTTATGTAACTCAATCACTAGCACAAAGCATGGTAGAGTTAAGCTCAAATAAGTGGGTTGTATTTATTTTAATTAATATTTTTCTTTTAATTGCAGGTTTCTTTTTACCTCCAGTAGCAGTTATTGTTATGACTTCAGCTATATTACTGCCAGTTATAACTACTTTGGGCTTTGACCCTTATTGGTTTGCAGTTGTATTTACAATAAATATGGAAATTGGTCTTATTACCCCACCTGTTGGATTAAACCTTTATATAATTAAAGGTATTACACCAGATGTTAGTCTGTCAGAAATATTAAAAGGATCCATACCATTTATGATAATTATGGCTCTAGCTATATTAATTTTATGTATTTTTCCTGAAATAGTTACTTGGCTGCCAGATAAAATAATGGGTAAAAGTTTAGGTTTTTAATATATAAAAAACACCATGCTAAATATAAAAAGAATTTTTGAAACAATTGCTGATGCTGGACAAAAGATTTTAGAAAAAAAATCTTTTAAAAGAATTACAAAAAAGAGAGATTTGATCGATCTTTGTGATGACTTGTTATCTACAAAAGGCGCAGCTTTTGGAATTACATTGGCACGAGATATTTTATTTAGATATCAAAATTTATCGATTGAGGAAAAAAATAAATTTTTAATTCATGTGAATGAAAAATATAAACCAGACCCATTAAAAATTGATGAGGCAATTAAAAAATACAGTGCTAATCAGGATGACTATTCAATCTTAAATTTGTCGAGAGTTGCTTCTGGCATCAGGAAAGAATTGTTTGTAAGATTAAATATGGCTCCAAATGGAACCTCCGAAATTGTATCACTAAGAGAGGATTTACAAAGATTATTGAAAGACAATCCAGAGCTAAAAAGTCTAGATTACGATTTAATAGATATATTTAAAAATTGGTTTAATCCAGGATTTTTAAAACTGAGAAAAATTACTTGGGACACAAAAGCTGCAATTCTCGAAAAATTACTCAAATATGAGAAAGTTCATTCTATGAAAGATATGAATGAGTTAAAAAGAAGACTTGGTAAAGACAGAAGATTTTTTGCATATTTTCACCCTGCTCTAGAAGATGAGCCAATTATTTTTGTTGAAATAGCTTTAACAAAAGGTCTAAGTCAGTCGATACAAGAATTAACTAGACCGTCAGAAGAAAAAATTAAAGATTATGACACTGCAACATTCTATTCAATTAGCAACTGCCAAGAAGGACTTTCAAGAGTAACACTTGGAAACTTCCTTATAAAAAGAGTTGTTTATGAACTTCAAGAAGAGCTACCACATGTAAAATATTTTGGAACTTTGTCACCAATGGTTGGTTTTGCAGATTGGTTTAAAAATATGGAAAGCTCCGAAGTCGCTGATATACTTGGTGAGGCAAATAAAAATAGTTTAGACTTTCTAAAGTCATCTGATTTAAAAATTGGTGATAAAAGAATTGCAGATAATAAAGCTTTGATAAGCAAATTAGCTGTAAATTATTTATCAAAACAAAAAAATGATTTTGGATTTCCAATTAACGATGTATGTAGATTTCACCTTAAAAATGGAGCTGATATAGACAATATAGCTATTAATGCTAATGTTTCAGAAGTTGGTTTTAAAAGATCTTTTGGTGTGATGGTTAATTATCGATATGAATTAGATAAAATCGAAAAGAACCATCAAGAATATGTGAACGAAAAAAAGGTAAATATTTCAAATAAAATTAAAAAACATGTCTAAAATTAACAGATTAGTATCAGTAGCTCCAATGATGGATTGCACTGATAGACATGAGAGATTTTTTCTAAGATTAATAAGTAAAAACGTACTTCTTTATACTGAAATGGTTGTCTCAGAAGCTATTGATAGAGGAGATAAAGAAAAATTATTATCTTTTGATCTAAGAGAAAAACCAGTTGCCCTTCAATTAGGTGGATCTACCCCAAAATTATTAGCAAATTCAGCAAAAATCGGTGAAGAATTTGGTTACGATGAAATAAATCTAAACTTAGGATGCCCCAGCAAAAAAGTCCAAAAAAATAAATTTGGCGCTTGTTTAATAAAAGAACCAAATCTCGTGGCAGATTGTTTGTCAGAAATGATAAATTCTACATCGCTACCAGTCACGGTCAAGACCAGAATTGGTTACGATGATGTTGAAGATTATGAGCATTTTCATAATTTTATAAATACTCTTAAAGCAACTGGAGTTAAGACTTTTATTATTCACGCGAGAAAAGCAATGTTGGGTAAATTTACACCAAAGCAAAATCTTAACATACCACCTTTAAAGTATGATTATGTTTATAAATTAAAACAAGATTTCAAAAATTTAGAAATAATAATTAACGGAGGAATTATATCAACAGATCAGATTAAAAATCATCTACATAAAGTTGATGGTGTTATGATTGGTAGGTCAGTTTATCATTCCCCATACCTTTTAGCAGAAATTGAAAATGAAATATTTAATAATTATGATATTAAAGACAGAGAAGAGGTATTAGAAAATTTAATTGAATATGTTAAGGCTGAGGTTAATAAAGGTACAAGAGTAAATCAAGTAATGAGACATACCCTTGGTTTGTTTCATGGTCAAACCGGCTCAAGTCATTGGAAAAGATATTTAAGTGAAAATATGTGTGTAAGAGATGCGGATGTAAAAAAAATTGATCATATTATGGATAAAGTTAAACTTTCTCCTAAGTTACATTCGGCAGGTTAAATTGATTAATACAATTCTTTCAAATCAGTATTACCTACTAATTTTGTTAATGGTACTTACTGCATTTCCAGTTGGTTTTTTTGCTGGATATTTTGGTATTGGTGGTGGATTGATTTCGGTTCCAGTACTTTTTTTTATCTTTGAAACTGCAGATATAGATAAATCCTATTTGATGCATTTATCTGTTGGCACTGCTTTTTCTATTACTATTTTTACATCTTTTGTTTCGGTAATGACACACAGGAAACATAAGGCAGTTGATATAAATATTTTAAAAACCTACGGACTATTCGTAATATTTGGTGTCTTACTTGGAACATATATGGCAGCATTGTTGAATACAAAATCTTTAGTTTTGTTCTTTGCTGTTGTTGTCTATTTTTTTGGTGGATATTTATTGATAGTTAAACAGAAACTAAAAAAAAATAAAAAATTTAAGTTTTTCCCTAGAGCAACCTTTGGTTTTTTGTCAGGTTTTATATCTGCGCCTATGGGTATAACAGGTGCAATGATGAATGTACCAATCTTAAGATATTTTGGATATCCAATTAGCAGAGCAATAGGAAGTTCAGCTGCTATAGGATTTGTAATAGCATCTATTGGTTCTATAGGTTTTTTGACTTCTGGTTTTTTACTTGATGCAAATCTACCATTAAGCTTAGGTTTTGTTAATATTCCTGCCTTTTTGATATTTATACCCATAACATCATTCATGGCCCGTGTTGGCGCCGATATGGTTCATACGACAGATAAAAACAAAACTCAGAGAATGTTTGGTGTATTTTTATATGTTATAGGAACACTGTTTTTATTAAGATTTCTAAATCTTTAAAAAAGTCTTTTTAAAATTAAAGCAACCACTGAATAAACTAGACGTGATAAAACAAGTTTAATAAGTTTTTTAAACAAATGAAAAATTTAACTATAAATAATAGTATTATAAATTATTTGCTAGGGATATTTTCATTCATATTTTTATTCTCAGTTTCAATTGATAAAAATTTTACATTTTTCCTACTAGTAATATTAATTATTTTTTTTATTTTTTTTGATATTCAATTCAAAATTAATATCGTATCACTAATTTTATTTTTAATTGTTCTCAATCAATTTTATTAATTTTTATAAAATTGAGGAAAAAAATAACATATTTATTCCTAACAAATTTAACGAATCAAAATATTTAAGATATTTAAACAAGGATGAATATTCTATTTTAAAAGATGATTTTTTTATAAGTTACAATGTAGAAGATCGTAATTGTAAAATAAATGATGACACATGTTGGAGA